>JAFTIH010000034.1 GCA_017456985.1 Clostridia bacterium
CTGTACTTCCCTTTTGAAGGGAAGGCGCACTTATCTTTGCGCGCTTACAAAATACTGCGGCATTCGAGATAGTAGCGCTTTTCGTACGCCGTACCCATCGAGAAGGTCTTGCGGGGCAGAGCGCCGTCCTTTTCTACCGCAGAAAACAGCTCGCTCTTTTTCATACCTTCAAAGAGGAAGCCGACCGCACCCTCGCGCGCAGAGAGCGCAAGAAGCGACTCCTCGCCGTGAATGTAATCGATCTCAATTTCGGGATGCGCGGCAAGATAGCCGTCAAGGAAGGCTTGCAGCGTTCCCACCGTTAAGGTATGGTATCCGTGTGCAAACGTAAACTCTTCTTTACAAATTCCGCCTTTTTCGTAAACGACCGTCACCGTCTGTGCCTCGCCCGCCGTCTGCGCATCTGCAAACGCGCGCATCGCGCGCAGAAGGTCGGCACGGTCAGCGCCGAAGAGCACGCGGTAAATGGGCTCGAACACGATCGCCTCGCTGTGGATGTTGACCACCTCGCAAAGCGCGTAGCGCGCGGGGTGCTCCTTCGCCGCCTCGGCACCGATCGTCGCCTTGATCTCCTCGTAATACGCCTTGGCGCTGGCAAGCGAGTGGTTGCCGTCGCCCACCGCAAAGTGAAGCGCGCCCTCACGACCGCCCGTCAGTCCAGAAAGCGCCGCGCAAATATCCTTTTGTGCCGCCTCGGGCAGAAAAACGCCCTTAACGTGACCGCCGCCCTGCATAAGGGGGAAGTCGTACGCGACGGCGCCCTCTGCCTCTCTTGCGACGGAAAAGACGGTGTCCGCGCCGTCGTCGATCAGAAGCATCACGTGGGGCGCCTCGATGGACGCACCGCGGCGCACCGCAACGCGGGGCGGGATGCGGGAAAGCACCGTTCCCTCGGTCGCACGCACGGCGGACGTCGAGCCACGGTTATAGTCGTATTCTTCGAGGTCGATTTTGCCCACGAGTCCCTCACGCACCGCGCCCGAGGGGCAGGTGCGGCGCAAATAGATCATCGCGTCCTTATGGAGGGTCAGCACGTCCTTTTTATACGCCGCCATCGCCGCGTGAATGGCTTCGATGCGCTTTTCGTCCTCCTTACCAAGGTACAGCTCGGGCAGAATGATGCGAAGCGCGGAGGGCGCGTCGCCCACGGTGCGCTCGGTTTGGGCCCAATACGCCGCCTCGGAGGTGAACTGGTCACAAGCGATGCACGACCAGCGCGTGCCGTCAACCTGATCAAAATCGGGCAGAAGAATATCTGCCCCAGAAAAACAAAGCTCTTTCATAACCGTAATCCTTTCCGTTCTTTTTGCACGCAGAGCGTGCGCTTTCCATTCGCCCACGGCGAATGCTTCACGGCGGCAAAGCCGCCGCTTCATACGCACAAAGTGCGTGCTTTATTTTCTCGCCTTGGCGCGCGTTTGCACGATCTCGGCAAGCGCCGCCAAAAACGCGTCTGCCTCGGCGGTCGTATTATGATGGGAGAAGCTGAGGCGGATCGTCGCATCCGTTTCGGCTTCCGTCTTGCCGAAGGCTAAAAGTGCCTCGGAGAGATTGCGCGCATTGGATGCGCACGCCGAGCCGCTGGACACGTAGATCCCTCTGCCCGACAGGTCGTTGAGCACCGTTTCGCTCTTGAAGCCCGACACGGTGAGCGAAAGAATATGGGGTGCCGCCGCATCGGGAAGGTTGGGCGTCACCGCCGTCGATAAAACGGGATGTGCAGCGATGGCGCGAACGAGGTATTCCCGCACGGCGCGCATCTGCGCGGTGCGCTCCTCAAAGCTCTCCTTGGCAAGACGGGATGCCTCAGCAAAGGCGCAAGCCCCGGGGACGTTCTCGGTGCCCGAGCGAAGCCCCTCCTCCTGCCCGCCGCCTAAAAGAATGGGGGACAGCCCCTTATTTTTGATGAGCGCGTCCGAAACCCAAAGCGCACCCACGCCCTTGGGACCCTCGATCTTGTGCGAGCTGACGGTCACCATATCCGCTCCTAGCGTTTTGGGGGTGAAGGGGATCTTCATAAACGCCTGCGTTGCATCCACGTGAAGCACGCCGTCGGGACAAACGCGATGTAAAAGCCGCCCGATCTCGGCGGTGGGATAGACGGCGCCCGTTTCGTTGTTGACCGCCATCACGGACACGAGCACCACCCTAGGCGAAAGCGCCGCGCGGAGCGCGTCCATATCGATCACGCCGCCCTTCGTGGGAATTTCCACCACCTCAAAGCCCTCGCGGGCAAGCGCCCGCAACGGAAGCGCCACGGAGGAATGCTCCCCCGCCGTCGTGAGGATGCGCCCACCCCGCGCAAAGCGCTCCTTTGCGTGGGCGCGCCCGAGAAGCGCAAGGTTGTTTGCCTCGGTGCCGCCCGCCGTAAAGACGAGCCGCCCCTCCTTGGTGCCAAGCGCGGCAAAAAGCTTGGTGCGCGCCTCGGAAAGCAGGGCGCGCGCGGCGGTGCCGCGTGCGTGGCGGGAGGAGGGGTTTCCGTAGCAGTCGCGCGCCACGCGGGCGTAAAAGTCGATCACATCGGGCGAGGGACAGGTCGTGGCGGCGTTGTCAAAATAGATCTCCGTGCTCATCTTAATGGAAACGGAAATGCGAAAGAATGTCGTTCGCGAGCGAAAGGTGCGTGTCGAAATGCGCCGCCGTCGCGGTATAGGTATAGCAGAAAAATCCGGGAGTAAAGGCGTTGCTGTCAAAGAAGAACACCTGCATATACGCGTATTCGGTGCCGTTGTACTTGCCCGAGAAGCGATAGCGGTAGCCCTGGCGCCCGTCCTTGCCAACGCTCACCTGTGCGCCCTCCTCGGTCACCGTGAAATCGCTCAAAAAAGTAAACTTTGCTTTACATTCTTCCCAATACTGTTCCATCGTTTCGGCGTAAACGTCCTCAAGCTTTGCGACGCTGACGGTGCATCCGTCCGACGAGGAAACGGCGGCGATGGTGTAGTCCGAGCGGTCGGACTGCACGATCCAGGTTTCGGGAACGTACAGGTCGTAGGAGCAGATCTCGCCATTCGAGGCAAGCTTATACCCCTCGGGCGTGACGGGATCCTCTCCGCCGCAGGCAAAGAGCGTAAGCGATGCACACAGCACAAGCAAAAAAGCGATCAGTTTTTTCATATTCGTTCCTTTCGGTTTTGATTTTTTCACGCGCGGCTGTGCCGCGTATTGTAAGACGCAACCCGTGGTCATTTCCACATCCCGCAAGGGATTCCTTTTAAGCGCGCGGACAAGCACGCATTTCAAGACGCGCCTTGTGCGTCGTTTTCCATCACTTTAAGAACCTCGCGCACGGCGCTCAAAACGCCGATCTTGCCCGACTCGTAGGTCAGACCGCCTTGGAAATAGGCGATGTAGGGCGGACGGATGGGACCGTCTGCCGAAAGCTCGAGCGACGCGCCCTGCGTAAAGGTTCCCGCCGCCATGATCACGGGGTCGCCGTAGCCGGGCATGTCCCAGGGCTCACAGGTCACGAAGGCATCCACGGGGGAGCCGTACTGAATGCCGCGGCAGAACGCCACGAGAAGCTCGGGCGCACCGCACTTGACCTGTTGAATGATGTCGTGGCGCACCTCTTTCGCCCTCGGCTCGGTCTCAAAGCCCAGCTTTTCAAAGAGATACGCCGCAAAATGCGCGGTTTTCAGCGCCTGTGCCACGGTGTGCGGCGCGTAAAAAAGACCCTTGAACATATTTTTGTTCTGTCCGAGGCTGGCACCGATCTCAAGTCCCACGCCCGGGGCTGTGAAGCGGTAGCCGCAAAGCTCCACCGCGCGGCGCGTGCCCACGAGATACCCCCCGCACTCTGCCATACCGCCGCCCGGGTTCTTGATCAGCGAGCCGACCGAGAGGTCCGCGCCCACCATCGAGGGCTCCTTGTCCTCCACGAACTCGCCGTAGCAGTTATCCACCATCACGAAGGCGTCACTGCACGCGTGGACGATCTTACAAAGCTCGCCGATCTCATCCACGGAGAGCGACTTGCGGTCAAGATAGCCCTTGGAGCGCTGAATAAAGGCAACCTTGACCGAGGGGTCGGCAAGCAGTGCCGCGCGCACGCCCTCGTAGTCGGGAAGCCCCTCGGCAGTCAAGGCGACCTCGCTGTACTTCACACCGAAATCCTTTAACGAGCCGACGCCCGCCTCGCCCGAAATGCCGATCACCTCGTCGAGGGTGTCGTAGGGCTTGCCCGTCAGGGAAAGCAGGGTATCACCCGGGCGAAGAAGCCCGAAAAGACCGATGGTGAGCGCGTGCGTCCCCGAAAGGATCGCGGAGCGCACGAACGCCGCCTCCGCGCCAAAGACGCGCGCGTAGATCTCGTCAAGCACCTCGCGCCCGCGGTCGTCGTAGCCGTAGCCGTCCGTCGCGGCAAAGAGCGCCGCGCTCACGCGGCACGCGCGGAAGGCGTCCATCACGCGCGCGGTCGCGCGCTCGGCTTGCAGATCGATCTCCCGAAAGGCAGGCGCGAGCGCCGCCTCCGCCTCGGCGGTCAGTCGTTCCAAATCAAAAGTGTTGCTCATCGTTTTCATTTTCCTGTTCTTTTATTTGTCCGCACAGACGGCGAAAGCATTCGCCTCTGGCTTCATAATCCACGAATTCGTCAAACGCCGTCGCCGCAGGCGACAAAAGCACCGTGTCCCCCCGCTCTGCCGCGCCCGACGCCGCAAGAAAGGCGTCGCGCATCCCTAAAAAGCTCGCGTGCGCAATCCCCGTCCCCGCAAGGGCGCGTGCCGCTACGGGCGCGCTCTCTCCGAAGAGATAACAAAGCGTGCGCTTGCCGCGCAGGGCGTCCGTCAGCACCTCGTAGGAGAGCCCCTTTTCTCTGCCGCCGAGCAGCAAATGCAGCCTGCCCTCGCCCGAAAGTGCGGCTAGCGTTATCGCCGTGCGGGAGGGGGTGGTGTCGATGGAGGAATTGATATAGCGCACGCCGCGCACGTCACACACCCACTCGGCGCGGTGTGCGACACCGCCAAAGCGCATCGCAAGCTCCCTTACGGCACGCGGGGTGATCTCACCTGCCGCCGCCGCAGACGCGGCAAGCAGGTTTTCTATATTGTGCCGCCCCGAAAGGCGCATTTGCGCGGCGTGGCAAAGCGGGACGCCAAGCCCCCAAAGCACCCCGTCGCGAAGCGTAAAATCAGCGTCCCCCTCGACAGAAAACCGCCGCGCATCAAGGTCCTCGAAGAGCCCCCGCCGTAATACGGGCAGGTCGCTCGACAAAGCAAGGCGCCGCTTGGCGGCGGCGTACTCCTCAAAGCTCTTATGCCAGTTTAAATGGTTGGGCGTCAGGTTGGTGAGAACGCCCACCGCGAAGCGCGTGTCCATATCCTGAAGCTGGAAGCTCGAAAGCTCTAAAACGCACGCGTCCTCTTGCCGCATCCCGCTCAAAAAGGGGAGCAGGCTCCTGCCGATGTTGCCGCCAAGATATACCCGCCGTCCGCCCGACGCAAGCAGATGGGCGAGCATCGTCGCGGTGGTGGTCTTGCCGTCGCTCCCCGACACGGCGTAAATGGGTGCGGGGCAAAGGCGGGCAAAATACTCCGCTTCTCCCATCACGGTGGCACCGCGCAGAGCGGCACGGCATAAAACGGGGCTGTCGGGACGCATTGCGGGCGTGCGGAACACGAAATCCCCGCGCGATTCTCCCTCGCCCCCCGCATAGAGCGGAACACCCAGTGAGGAGAGCCAGCGCGGCAGATCCCCCAGCGCCTCGCGCGGCTTGTCGTCAAAGGCGCAAACGCGCACGCCAAGGGCAACAAGATGTGCAACGAGCGCCCGTCCCGAGCGCCCCAAGCCATAGACGGAGGCGGTATCGTGTTTCTTTGGTAGCGGCTTCATCGCATTCTCCCTTCGGAACGTTTCTCTTTCCCTAGCAGAATATGCCCGCCGCGCATAATTGTCTATTATATTATATAATCATACCGCAAAAAAAGCAAGAGCGAAATGAAACTTTTGCTCTTGCTTTGAAGCTCTTTATGCGATTTTTTCTCGGTTTTGACGCTTTTTGTCCCTTTTGTTTAAGAAAAGCGAGGTGGCTACGTGTAAAATACACACGACGACCCAAGAGATGGGATAGCAAAGGAACAGTCCGCTCAGCGAGTGCAGCTCCTCCATCGGGAAGAAGACCATCACCCAGATACTGCGAAGCACGACGGTACCGACGACGGAGGAGATCATCGGAATGATGGAGCATCCTCTGCCGCGCAAGTGTCCCGTCAGCACCTCCATCGCGCCGCAAAGGAAATAGGTTGCAAGGATGACCGTGTTGCGTTCCCTCGTCGCCGCCAGCACGGCGGGAAGATTGCCCACGGTGCTGTCGATAAACAGCCGCGCGATCTGATCGCAGAACACGAGGCAAAGGGCGCCGACCAGCACGCCCACAAGCACCACCTGCACCAGAGAATAGAGCAGCGTTTTGGTGACGCGGCGGCGCTCACCCGCCCCCACGTTCTGTCCCGTCACGGTGAGCGACGCCTGATAAAAGCCGTTCATCGCAGTATAGGTCAGTCCCTCGACCGAGCCGCCGATGGTGTTACCCGAGATGGTCTCCACGGGGAAGGTGTTGACCGCGCTTTGCAGCAGCATATTGGAAACGGAAAAGAGCGAGCCCTGCACGCCCGACGGGATGCCGATGCGCAGAATATCGCGCACGATGCGGCGGTCAAGGCACACGCGCCGCAAAGAAAAGCGGGTGTCCCCCTCGCGGCGGGCAAGAACGATCCACACCGCGAGCGCCGAAACATATTGCGAAATGATGGTCGCAAGCGCCACGCCCGCCACGGACAGGTGGCACGCGATGACGAAAAAGAGGTTGAGCCCCACGTTGACGAGTCCCGAGAGCGCCAGAAGGATCAGCGGGGTGCGCGAGTCACCCACCGAGCGAAGCGTCGCCGCGCCGAAGTTATACAGCGCCAAGGCGGGAATGCCCAAAAATACGATGCGGATGTAAAGGAGCGCGCTTTCAAAAATATCGCCGTTGGTCTTCATCAGCACGAGCACGGGGCGGGAAATGATAAGACCCAACGCGCAAAGAAAGAGTCCGCCGATCAAGGCGAGCAAAAAGGAGGTGTGGACGGTGCGACAAACGCGTTCCCCGTCGTGCGCACCGAAGTGATGCGCCACCACGACGCCGCCGCCCGTCGAAAGACCGATGGCGAGGTTGATGATCAGATGGCTGAACGAGGAGGTAGAGCCCACCGCCGCGAGCGCATTCGGGTCCCCCGAAAACTGCCCCACGACGATCTGGTCCGCCATATTGTAGCACATTTGCAACAGTCCCGTCAGTATGATCGGAACCGCAAACAAAAAAATCGGAAAAAAAAGAGGACCGTGCGTGAAGTCCTTGGTCTTCGCCGACATTCCGATCCCCCCTTTTTCTCTATCAAGGCGATTTGCGACCGCCCGCGCGGGCGAACGCCATTTTGCTTTTTGCGCCTGCGTCCGCTCTCGCGGGCGCCCGCCATTTTGCTTTTTGCGCTTGCGTCCGCTCTCGCGGGCGCCCGCCATCTTATTTTTTGTGTTTGGGCGCGCTTGCACGCGCCCATAACCTTGTGTTTCTATCGCGCCTTCGCGCTTACCTTCGCGCGCCCACGCGAGCACGCTCTCCTTGAAATTATACTCCCTTTTCCCGAAAAGTCAAGAGCTTTTGCAATTTTCTTCCAAAAATTTTAAGCGCGCTTTTGCTTTTTCTCTTTGAGCACCGTCTTGCGCCAAAGCACCGTAAGAACACGGTCGGGCAAAAGCTTAAAAAGCAGATGCTGGAGCTTGGTGTACCAGTTGGTAACGGCAAGCGTCTTTCCCCGCCGCGCGCGCCGCAACGCGTACGCCACTACGCGCTTTGCTTCCAAAAGCGGTTTAGGGTTTTGCGGATATAGAACGCCCGCCTCGGGCTCCGCCACCGCCAAAAACTCGGTCGCCACCCAGCCGGGGCAGAAGCAGGTCGCCGTCAGTCCAAGCGGTGCGATCTCGTCGCGAAGCCCCTTGGTATAGTGCAAAACGAAGGACTTTCCCGCCGCATAGACGTTGAAATGCGGGAGCGGCGTGAACGCCGACGCCGAGCCCAGCGTGATCAGATACCCGCCCTTTTCCATATACGGGATGACGCGATGCGTCATCAGAACGAGCGCGCGCACGTTGAGGTCGATCATCCCCGCCACCGTGTCCTCGGACAGGTGCGCGTAATCGCCAAACTTGCCAAACCCCGCCGCTGCCACGAAAACGCGCACGCGCGGACGCTTTTCCTCCAAATACGCGGCAAACGCGCGTACCCCCTCCATCGTCGCAAGATCCGCCGAAAGGATCTCGGCGTTTGATAGCTCCTCTGCCAGCGCAAGCAACCGCTCGCGGCGGCGTGCCACAAGCAAAAAGCCGTCCACCTCACCCGATCTTTGCAGCTGTAAGGCGAACTCCCGTCCAAGCCCCGACGAGGCGCCCGTAATGATCGCAATCCCCATTTTTGTAAACCTTTCTTTACTTTTTTGATGTTTTCAAAGGGTGTATTCCCATTTTTGCGCTTTGAACGGTCAAGCAAAACGGGCAAAGACACCAACCGCAAGCCCTAATATGTGCACCCCTTCCAGCTCCGCTCCCACCAGCACGATGGGGGAAAAGGCGGGGTTTTCGGGATACAGCACGAGCGTATCGCGCTCGGGATAATAATATACGCGTTTCAGCGTGGCTTCATCCTCAATGACTACCACACCGATCTGTCCGTTTTGCACCGCGCTTTGCGCACGCACGAACACAAGGTCGCCGTCAAAAATGCGTGCGCCCGTCATACTGTCCCCCTTGGCACGCAGGCAAAAATCCGCGCGCACGCCGTCGGGTGGGATATAGTAGCCGTCCGCGACGCCCTCTGCAAAAATAGGGCGACCGCAGGCGACCTCGCCAAGCATCGGCACCCCGCGCGGCGCGCGGCACGCTTCCTCTCTTGGGTGCATGGGCGCTTCCTCTGAAAACAGCGCCCCCACGGAAACCCCGAAGAGCGCCGCCATCTCACAAAGCTTGTCGGCGGGAACGTTCTGTATCACGCCCATCTCGTAGCGATATATCGTCTGGCGACTGACCCCCAGGCGCTCTGCCAGCGCGTCCATGCTCATTCTCGCCCGTCGGCGCAAAAAGCGAATGTTGCGTCCTAACTCCATAATGTACCTCTTTTTGCGCTCGTTTGCGCTTTTTCTCGTGCCAATTGTAACATATATTGACACAAAAATCAAGCATTTTTTCAAAAAAAGTCGAAAATGTATCTTGACAAGTTACATTTTTCGTGTTATACTGTGTTTGACCGTACGAGCGAAAAGCGCGATCTTCTCCGTCGTGCGCTGAGAGAAACGGGTCTCCCCGTGGCTTTGCTTCTCCCCGCCCTCAAACGGTCTTGCGGCGCCCCGTCCCGATCGGTCGCGCCACGGACGCCCCCAAACGATATGGCAAAGGAGAACGATCGCATGAAACTCACTTTCCCTTTCTCCGCCAAACGCACATCACCGTACCTTGCTTTGATGCAGATCTGCACGCTGCAAAGGGGTGACAAGCATAAATGACGGAGAACCTCCCCGCAGGAGTAGAGCGCGCCGTGCGCGGCTTTTGTGAGGACTACGACCGCCGTGCCCGAGAGATTTCCAAGGGAACGGCACCCGCCGAGCTGATCGGTCACTATATGGTGCTCAACGCAAAGATCGACCGCGCCATCGCCTCCTGCTGTGAAGAGCCGTTCTGTGCCGCGATGCGTGCGGACATCGGCAACTGCACGGGCCACCGCACGTCGCAAATGATCTACTTATCCGCAGGCACCTACAAGGATCGCAAGCGTAAGACGAAGCTCGCGATCGCCAAGGCTTTTCATTTGATCTAAGCACCCGCCGTCCGCGCACGCGCGCGGACGGCAAGCACCCTCAAAAAAAAGATAAGGCGTTGTGTCAAGCCTGACACAACGCCTTTTTGCAAACCAACGGTTTGCATTTACCAGATTTTCTTATACAGCTCCATAACCTCGCGTTTCGTGGGGACACGGGGGTTGGTCGCGGTGCAGGCGTCGGCAAGCGCCGCCTCTGCCATCGACTCGATCGCCTCCATATACTCGCCCTCGCTGATGCCGCCGATATCGGAGATGGAGAGCGGAATGTTCATTTCCTTATTCATAAACTGGATGTAAGAAACGAGCGCGCGCACGGTCGTGATCTCGTTGAGGTTGAACACGCCCAGCGTTCTCGCCATATTACAGTACTTGCGCACGCAGGGCGCATAGACCGAGCGGGAGCGGGAGTGCTTGTCGATCTCGGAGTTGTACTCAATAATGAACGGAAGCAAGATCGCGTTCGCCTTGCCGTGGGGGATGTGGAACTGTGCGCCCAGCTGATGCGCCATACCGTGGTTTAAGCCCAGCGACGCCGAGTTAAACGCAAGTCCCGCAAGGCAGGAAGCAATATGCATTTTTCTGCGCGCGTGGGTGTCGTGGTTGTCGTTGTAGGAGCGGAGCAAGAACTGTCCGCAGATCTCGACCGCCTTTTCAGCAAGCGCGGCGGAAAACTCGTTGTTATTCGTGGAAACGTACGCCTCGATCGCGTGCGTCATAACGTCCATACCCGTGTCTGCCGTAACGGTGGCGGGAACGGACTTGACAAGCTCCTCGTCAAGGATCGCCTCGTCGGGAATGAGCGACTCCTCGGCAAGCGGATATTTCGCCTCGTGCGCGGGATCCGAGATCACGGCAAACGAGGTCACCTCGCTGCCCGTACCCGAGGTCGTGGGAATGGCGATCAGCCAGGGGGTGTAGGTCGCATCCATCTCGGTGGCAAACTTGCGCACCGCCTTGGCAAGGTCGATCGCAGAGCCGCCGCCAATGGCGATCATACACTCCGCACGGTAAGAAAGCGCCGCCTTGACGCCGCCGATGACCTTCTCCACGGGGGGATCGGGAACGACGTCAGAAAAAACCTCGTACGACACGCCCGCCTGCTCAAGCCGTCCCGTCACCTCGCGGATCATTCCGCTCGACACCACGAAGGGGTCGGCAACCACGAGCGCACGGCGGTACGTCAGGCTTTTGAGGCGGTCAAGCGCACTCTCACCAAAGCAGACCTTGGTCTTTACTTCAAAATTTTTCATTTGCTTTCGCATCCTTTTTTGCGCACGGCTATACCGCGCGCCTCGTTCTTTGTGATTATTTTAACACATTTTGCGGGCAATTGCAAGAGAAAAGCGAAAAAAACTTGTGCCCCCCCTTTTTCGGCGTTTTTATGCCCCGTCAGGCGAGCGGTGTCCCCGCACTCGCCTCGGGCGGCAGAGCGCGCCCCTCGAGAAGGGCGTAAAAAACGGCACTCTCATCGGGAAGTGCTACCCGAACGCCGTCGATATGTAAAAAGCGCGCAAGGTTGTAGGTGTAGCTCGAAAGCGGACGCAAAAACGCGTCGTCCGTATGAGCGGCGACGAGGATCTCCTCCCCCGCCTCCATCACGAAGAGCGTGTGATAAAAATCCTCCTCGTTCCGCCCGAGTTGAACGAAATCCCCCGCCACGAGCTCGCCCTCTCCCACCACGCGCCCGAAGGGACCCACCCCCTCGTTCTCGGTCAGAAAGCGGTAAAAGGGCGCCACCCCCGTCCAAGCGGGGGCGCGGTCGGTGTCGCTCCGATAGTACCAGCCGAAGGGCTGGTCGTAATTCATCACGAGCGCCCCCGCAAGCAAGCATTGGGATGCAAAGTTGGTGCAGTCCCCGCCAAAGGGACTGTAATCGTTAAAGAGCGGATTGCGGGCAAACGCCCAGCGGCGCGCATACGTTTGGGCGCGCATACGGTTATACGCCGTCACGGCAAGCATAAATTCCCCTCCCTTTCGTTTTTCTTATTCTATGCACCGAGCGCCTCCATCGTCACAAATCGCAAAAAAATCGAAAAAATTCGCAAAAAATCTTGAAAATCGTTCGCTTTTGTGCTATGCTAATGGTATCAAAAAAATTGAAGAAAACCACGGAGGAAACAGGGTATGGATGGAAACAAAAGACCGGATACTATGGCGCGCATCGTGACGGCGGCACAGGCTGACGCCTTTATCGCGGATCAGCTTGCAAAGGTCCGCGCAACGGTAGGCGACAAAAAGGTACTGCTCGCGCTTTCGGGCGGTGTTGACAGCTCGGTCGTTGCCGCACTTCTCGTTAAGGCGATCGGCAAGCAGCTCGTCTGCGTGCACGTCAATCACGGACTGATGCGCAAGGGCGAAAGCGAGCAGGTCATCAAGATCTTCCGCGACGAGATTGACGCAAACCTCGTTTACGTTGACGCCACCGACCGTTTCCTCGATAAGCTCGCAGGCGTGTCCGCCCCCGAGGAAAAGCGCAAGATCATCGGCGGCGAGTTCATCCGCGTCTTTGAGGAGGAGGCTCGCAAGCAGGAGGGCATCGAGTTCCTCGCACAGGGTACCATTTACCCCGACATCCTTGAGAGCGACGGCGTCAAGGCGCACCACAACGTCGGCGGCTTGCCCGAGGACCTGCAGTTCTCCCTCATCGAGCCCATCAAGCTGCTGTATAAGGACGAGGTCCGCGTCGTCGGACGCGCGCTGGGGCTCCCCCGCGACCTCGTTGACCGCCAGCCCTTCCCCGGCCCCGGTCTTGGCGTCCGTTGCCTGGGTGCCATAACGCGCGACCGTCTGCACGCCCTGCGCGAGGCTGACGCCATCCTGCGCGAGGAGTTTGACAAGGCTGGGCTTGCCTACAAGGTATGGCAGTACTTCATCGCCGTTCCCGACGTCAAGAGCGTCGGCGTCAAGGACGGCAAACGCTACGAAGGCTGGCCTGCCATCATCCGCGCCGTCAACACCACCGACGCGATGAGCGCGACCATCGAGGAGCTGGAATATTCCCTTCTGCACCGCATCACCGACCGCATCACCCACGAGGTGGACGGCATCAACCGCGTGCTGTATGACTTAACGCCTAAACCCATCGGCACGATCGAGTGGGAATAATTTCAGAGGTCGTAAAACGCCTGTAATATCAAGGGTTTTCGAACTTTCGAGGCCACTTGTGGCAACAAAATGGCAACATTTTTAAGAGAATAATTGCAGCTGGCTTATAAATGCCCGGAATCCCTTGGAATTAGGGCTTCCGGGCATTATATTTCGATTGACATCAATATTTGTCCACTCGTTCTCTATATCCCATAAAAATAAAATACTGTTATACTGTAAAAATATATCTTGCGTATATGGAATTCTTTGCTGTATTTCCTCAAGTGGTGATTGGTAAAACGCCTACCTTTATGGTGATTCGCTCACTCTCAAAGTAGGAAGAACAGGTTCGATTCCTGTCTTGAGGCCAAAATATTAATTTGAGAAGAGAATATGAATAGTCGAGCTTTTAGAAAATTCAAAACAGAAATAGGTCAAGCGAACCATTTTTTGATTACAATTATGATTGGCTTAGATGCGGTTGAAGATGGTGCTGAAAAACGAGAGTCCTTTAATACAACATGGAATCCAGAAAGCAAAACAGCATCTGTTGCGAGAAGTAAGCACTATGCCATAAAGTCGGCGTTGGCTTGGACTGTTGATAATCTTGATATGTACTTAAGACTCTGCAATCGTGAACCAAGACTTTATTCTGATAGCGAAAGCACCGAAATTGCAGATACAGGGCATAGTATATACAAGAAATTTCGCTGCGTGATTAACAACCACAAAAAACTCACATTAGATAAATTTGCTTATGTGGACTTGCTCATTTGCTGGCGTAACAATACTGTTCATTTCGATGCTGAAAACCAGTTGATGCATGATTCGCTTAATTACTTCAAGAATGTTCCAGCTAATGATGTGGTTACAAATAAGTATCATTTGGATGTATCGCAAATGTTGGATCGTTTCAACAGAGGAGAGTGTCCTACTTTTAAAGAAGCGGCAACATTAATTAGTATGACAATTCATTTTGTAGAGGAGCTTGACAGTATTCTTCTGCGTGATATAGACCAATATCGATTTCTTGAAACCAGTCTATTTAAAATGCTTAAATCCGAAAAGAAAACGGGCGTTTTTAGTCTTAGAAACACCACCCCAGAAAAGAGGAAAAAGAAGCTTAAACAATTTTTTGTTACAGCTGGAGTTTCGGAAGAATTTTATAATGGAGATGGCGAAAGATTTCTTGATGAGGTTGTTAACCTAAAGGAAGACGAGTTTATAAGTAAAGTCCTTGAGAAGCGTAAAGAGGAAGAAAAGAAAGCAGAGGAATCATAAAACTTCTTTGCTTGTAAGGGGGTGTAATTGTGTTGAATCCGGTTCAAAAGGCGGCTTATGAATTAATACAAGCCGACGCTCGGTTTCTTTACACCCTAACTGTCATTCAAAGAAATGCAAAAAATATCAGCAGCAACTATATTATGATGAGCCAACCTTATATTGGGCTGTTTACAGACGGAGCAGAACAATGGTGTCAGAAGCTTGGATTAGGTGCTCCTCAATTTACTGATACAGAGAAAACATACTACACCGCCTTGCGGCAAAGTCATAAGCTCTATGAAATGTCATACTCAGATTATTTATCTGCGTTGATGGAAAAGTTCAAGGCAAGCGATGACTATTTTTATAAGATCCGTCGCCTTCGTGAAAAACTATTGGGATACTACAATGTGGGTACTGATCTGTGTAATAGCCATTTCTGCGGAAATACGATTTTGTGCGCATTGTATACTCCGGTAGATACTTTGAATGACAAAGAAATCGGTCCTTGGATTCGAGATATTAGCGTGGTGTCGGGAAAACTTGCAGGCTTTTTTGATTGCAAAAACTTCCCACCGTACAATTATGACAATAATATTTTGGTAAAATACGAGGATTATCATTTTTACAAGAATTGCCCGCTTAAAAATAAAACGGAGCTTGGTTTTTTACTCTTTTCCATTCTTTGTAGTGTTAATTATGCCATTAAATTTATAGACCAATATTTTATTGAGGAGATTCCACAAAAATTCAAGTTTGCTTATCTTCAATACTACTATCTTTGCGATTTCATAAAAGAACTTAATGAAGCTAACGGTACAAATTTCCACCTTGATGACTCTTTAAAGAACAGATCATTTAGAAATTGTCTTGCTCACTATGGACTCGGGCAATTTCTGTCAGAAAGTGACTTGATTGTAGACGATCCACTGAAAGGATTAACGAACAAAGCATTTAACATAGACTATTTTTCGACAAAGGAGAAACTATATTGCTTCCTTCAAGAATTGAGTGATCAAATAAAAGCCGAAATACTATTGCCTTGCTTTTGAAATTATTTGATTATCTGATATAATATAAGCTTCCGTGGCAACACTATGGCAACAAAAAATCAGATAGCCCATACTGTCTGAATAATGAAAGCAATCAAAATAATCCGAGCGAAATCCCATAAGCAAATCTGTTTAAGATTTATTTTTCAGGAGCGAGTGGGAATGAGGCATTTGCCACAGGCAAATACAATGAAATCCCCCCTCTCGGGTGAGATAAATCTGCTGCGCAGATGAAATCGCTGCGGCGATGGGTGGATTTCATTCAAAATTCATAACGCAAAACCGCTCTGTCCTTTCGGGCAGAGCGGTTCTTTTTCGGGTCAGGTTTTTACACGATCACCTTGCGGAGCCATTCAAGCGTGCAAGCCACCATATGCTTGCCCGTCTCGACGCTTGCTTCCTTGGCACTCTCGGCAAACCACTCGGTGTTGCGCTCGCAGCGGGAGAGGTCCACCAGCTCGGGGTAAGTACCCATCAAAAGGCTGGTCTCCCACTTGCCTGCGTGGTCGAAGCCGCCGCACTTGATCTGTGCGTCCGCGCCGATCAGGGGAAGGACCTTGATGTAGGAGAAGGGATCGTCCTCGCTGCCCATATCCTCGTAATAGGTGGCGTAAGCGTCGCTGCCCCACCAGCCCTCGCCGAGCTTTTCCTCCATATATTCCATCGTGACCTTCTTTGCCGCCTTGTGGCAGGCGATGGTCATCGGCATCAATCCCGCGCCCTCCGTCTGGTGGTGCGCTACGAGGTAGATATTCTTATGACCTGCACGGATCATCGACTTTAAAATCCAATACAGATAATCGACGTAAGCGTCCTCCTGTACGTGGAAGTGGCTGGGCTTGGGCGCGCAGACCGCGTAGGAAGCCACACCGTACCAGATGGGGGGGCAAACGACGATCTCCTTTTCCTTCTCAAGCTCGCGCAGACATCCCGTGATCACGAGCGTGTCCGTTCCGCAGGATGCGTGACGGGCGTGGTACTCCATCGTACCGATCGGGATGATGAAGGGGACCTTGCGATCGACTGCGTCTTGGATCTCATCATAAAGCATTTCGAGCATTTGCATAGCGTTGTTCTCCTTTATATGGCGTTTTTTGACACCCATATTATAAGACAAGGAAGAAAAAAAGTCAAGGGCTCGCCCAAATTAAATCCCGAGAAAATGCGCGAAGCGGGCACGCGCTCATTGACTTTTCGCGCAAAATGTGCTACAATAGGCGCAAGTTTGACAGACAAGGAGATCCCCCCCGCCGTGAGCGACGCAACGAAACAAAAAAAGATCTTTTCTACCGAGCTTGCCTACCTTTTTGCGCTCCTCGCGCTCGCCGTCGGTACCGCCTTGATGGAGGCGTCCGATTTCGGCGTTTCAATGGTGGTAGCACCCGCCTATCTTCTGCATTTGAAGCTTTCCGAGTTTTTCCCCTTTTTCTCCTTTGGGATGGCGGAATACTGCTTACAGGCGGTCCTCGTGCTGATCGTTGCCATCGTTGTGCGGCGCTTTAAGCTATCGTATCTCTTTTCCTTCGTCACCGCCGTTTTGTATGGGCTCGCGCTCGACGGCTGTATCGCCCTCGTCGGGTTCATTCCCGTAGATACCATCGCGATGCGCCTCGTGTTTTACCTACTGGGCATTCCGCTTTGCTCGCTGGGCGTGTCCCTCTTTTTCCACACCTACATCTCTCCCGAGGCGTACGAGCTCTTCGTCAAGGAGCTCTCCACCCATATGGGCGTCAACATTCATAAGTTCAAAACGATTTACGATTGTGTTTGCTGTGCGTTAAGCATCCTGCTCTCCTTCGCCTTCTTTGGGCTGTGGCACTTCGAGGGCGTCAAGCTCGGCACCGTCGTCTGCGCGCTCATCAACGGCTTCGTCATCAGCACCTTCACGCGCATTCTTGAGCGCCGCTTCCGTTTTGAAGATAAGCTTCCTCTTCGTCCCCTCTTCGAGCGCTAAACTTTTATGCTCCGAGAAGGATCAGAAAAAGTACCGCTTGCCCCGTCCAAGGCGAGCGGCGAAAAAACAAAGCTGTTTATAGGAGATCAAAATGGAGCAAAAAAAGTGCATCTACGATATCGCCGTTGTGGGCGCAGGACCTGCGGGTGCCGTGTTTGTCAAGGAGCTCGCCACAGCACGCCCCGATCTTGCCATCGTCTTGATCGACGGGCAGACGGAAACGTCCGCAAAGCCGTGCGGCGGACTTCTCGCCCCCGATGCGCAAAAGCTTCTCGCAAGGTTTGACTTGGTGCTTCCGAAAAGTGTTTTGGAGGACCCCCAGATCTTTGCGGTGGAAACCATCGATATCGAGCAAAAAATCGTTCGGTATTATCAACGCCATTACCTCAATATGGACCGATACGCCTTTGACCGATGGCTCCTTTCCCTCGTCCCCTCTCACGTCACGGTACGTCGAGGCAGATGCAAAAGGCTCCAAAAGGAGGGCGCGCTTTACAACGTCTTCGTCAAGTGCGAAGAGGAAGAAACGCAGCTTCGCGCAAAAGCGATCGTGGGCGCGGACGGCGGCGGCTCTCTTGTCAGACGCACCTTCTTCCACCCGATGCGCGTGCAATACGTCGCGATACAAGAATGGTTTGAAAGCAAGGGGCAAAGGCTCCCCTACTATTCCTGCATCTTCGACGCAAAAACGAGCGACAGCTGCTCGTGGACGATCCACAAGGGAAGCTACGTGATCTATGGCGGCGCGTTTCAAAAGCAAGGATGCCGCGAGGCGTTCGATGCGCAAAAGAAAAGGTTAGAAGCCTTCCTCGGAAACACCTTTGGCGAGACAGTCAAGACCGAGGCGTGTCTTGTGTCAAGCCCGCGCGTGATGAAGGACTTTTGCACAGGCAAAGACGGCGTCTTTCTCCTCGGCGAGGCGGCAGGCTTTATCAGCGCCAGCTCCTTTGAAGGCCTCAGCAGCGCGATGTATAGCGGGAAAATGCTTGCCGATGCCTTCGCCCAAAGCACCGCTCTTTCGGACGTGCAAAAGCGCTACCGCGCCGCTACGCGCGCCTTGAAGCGCAAGCTTCGAAGAAAATCGATCAAGCGCATCCTCTTATGCACGCCCTTCATCCGCAAGGCGATTATGAAAAGCGGCATACAAAGCATTCGCCCCTACGCAAAAAAGTGACCGTGCCTTTCTGGCACAAAAAGGTGTGCACCACAGCCTTACGGCGTCTTGGTGTACGCCTTTTTTCTTCGTTATTTCGCTTAAAGGACAAATTTCGTCGTTTTTTCGGTTTTATCCGAAATAACTTTTGTATTTATGCGAAATAAATAATGTTTTTTCCGAAATAAAGTATTGACTTTTTCAAAATTTCGCATTATAATAAAAAGCAAAGGAGGGTCTCGGTATGAAATTTACAAAAGACAAAAAAGCCACCATCCTGCTTTATCTCTTAGATAAGATCGAAAAAAAAACACCTGCGCTTTCCAAATGCGTGGCAGATACCTTCGAGATCGGGCAAACAACGGTTCACGCCTACTTAAACGAGCTCATCGGCGAGGGTGTGATTGAAAAGAGTGGACGCGGACAGTACGCGTTGGTCACCCGACAATACGAGCATTTGCTTCGCCGAAGCCACGGCGAGCTCGCATCTGACACCTACGCCTTTGACGAGTGCTTGAAGGAGCATATTGCCGATCTTCCCGAAAATGCATACAAGCTTTGGGAGCACGCATTCACCGAAATGGCAAACAACGTCATCGATCATTCCGAAGCGGAAAATATGCACGTTCTGGTGGTACGAAATTATCTTTCCACCACCGTTCTCATTATGGACGACGGCGTCGGCATTTTTGACAAGATCAAAAACCATTTTTCACTCGGCAGTCTTGACGAAGCGATCTGCGAGCTCTTCAAAGGAAAGCTGACCACCGACGAAGCCAATCACTCGGGAGAGGGAATTTTCTTCTCCTCCAAAATGATGGACACCTTTTTGATCGTATCAGACGGGAAAATATTCGCCACGTCAAAGTACAACACCGAGGAGATCTTTACGCTCACGCAATACCCCTCGGGTACCTGCGTTTTCATGTCGCTGTCCAATTTCACGCACCGAACCGTACAAGAGGTCTATGAGGGCTATGCCACGGTGGATGACGGCTTCACAAAAACGCACATCCCTCTCAAAAACGTGTTTGACGCCGCGCCCGTTTCGCGTTCTCAAGCCAAGCGTGTATGCTACCGACTTGACAAATTCAAGGAGGTTACGCTTGATTTCGACGACATCAGCTGGATCGGGCAGGGCTTTGCGCATCAGCTTTTCGTCGTGTATGCAAGATCGCACCCCGAAACGAAGCTGATTCCCGTCAATATGAACGAAGCCGTCACGAATATGTACTATCACGTCACGCGCACGGTTCTTTGATTTTTCTTGCAAAACGGGCGACCTCCTTCAAGGTCGCCCGTTTGTTTTTATCATTACTTTTCCTCAAGCACCTTGAGGATCTTTTTGAGCAGGTCCTCGGTGGTGGGGTTTGCCTCGCGCTCAAGACGCGCCTTTTCCTCGGCAGCTGCCTTCTCTGCGGCTTCCTTCTCTGCCTTTGCGGTGAAGTATGCGGCAACGGCAGCGGAATCCTTCATCTTGATGCCCTGCTTCTTCATTGCCTTGCGGTCTTCCTTGGAGATGGTGTCAGCCAGCTCCTCCTTGAACTTCTTGTCCTGCTCCTTGACACCGTTGATGATCTTAACGATGCAGAACAGAACGAACGCGATGATAAAGAAGTTGATGACGGCGTTGATGAATGCGCCCCAGTCGATGTAGATGGAGTTTGCAAGATCCACCGTTTCGACGCCCGTTGCAGCATCAACCACAGTTGCCTTCTTCAAGAAGGTAAAGACCTCGGACAGCGAGTTTGCGCCGAACACCAAGGCAAGCAGCCAGTTGATGACGGGCTTCAGAATGAAGTTGCTGAGTCCGTTGACGATTGCCGTAAACGCGCCGCCGACGATGACACCGACTGCCATATCCAGCACGTTTCCGCGCGTGATGAATTTTTTAAATTCTGCGAAAAATTTTTTCATAGCCTTCTCCTTAAAAAGTTTTACGCCGTTAGTTTAACATATAATCAACACAAAATCAAGAGTTTTGTCAAAAAAAGGGGGATTTCCATTGAGAAAGGCGCGCAACCCTTGTCCAAAGCCTTGACCTTTTTGCTCTTCCGTGCTACAATAAGGCAAACGAAAAATTCTCGGAGGCTACGATGAGCAATTCCCTTTTCCCTCACGATTACCTTGCGGCAGAGAGCACCGTCCTTCCTCTGCGACAGGATATCTATTCCCGCGTGGACGGCTACGCCCTTCCTATGAATATTTACGCCCCCGCCGTCAAAAACGAAAACGCACGCTGTGCCGTCCTTTGCATTCACGGCGGCAGCTGGGTGAGCGCCCTCAAAAAAGACGCTCCGTGGCGCGAGGACTGGATGCGCCACAACGCAAAGCAGCTCGCGTCGCTCGGCTTTTACGCCTTCGAGATCACCTACCGCTCCATCGGCAGGGACGACGAGCCGCCCACGGGCGTCACGCTCACCGACGTCGTGTCGGACGTCTGCGCGGCGATGGCGTATATCAAAGCCGCCCTTATGCCCGAATTCGGCTTTGAGAAGATCGCCGTCATCGGGGACTCTGCGGGTGCGCATTTAGCGCTATGCCTGGCACTCGCCGAGGACGAGAGCCTGCACCCGCACGCCGTCGTTGCCTGCAACCCCGTTTCCGACTGCGTGACGAATGCACGTTGGCACGGCAGATTGCCGTCGGTGGAAGCGCAAAAAAGCGTTTCTCCGCGCCATATGGCAAAAAAGACGAAAACGAAAATTCTCCTTTTGCACGGCACCGCCGACGAGGTCATCCCCTACACCGACAGCGAGGCGCTTTTTGCCGCCTTGGAGGGAAAGGGCTGCGCCGTTGCCCTTCGCCCCGTCAAGGACGCCCGTCACGCCTTCATCCTTTACGGCTACAACCCCGACCTCGCCGTCGTTTCTCGGTGTATGGACGAGGCGATCGCGTTTATAAAAAACGCAATTATGTAAACCAGCGGTTAGTAAATAGCAAAAAGAGGAACGTGCGTTCCTCTTTTTTGGGTTGCATCTGCGGTGGATGAAATGCGCGCTTACGCGCGCCCCTCTACCTCGATATGGTCGCCAAGATCCGTCACGAGGCGGAAGGTGGGACGCTCGCTGCCCGGCGTGTTGGGCGTGTGGAAGGTCATATATTCTTTGCCGTCAAGTCCCTTAAAGATCATACAGTGTCCGCCGTCGTCGCGGAAGATGGGATCGATATGCTCAAACTCGGTGCCGAGCTCGCCACCCTTGAAGCGGACGGCAACCACGGCGTATTTACCGCCCACGAAGGTGGACCAGGTCATGATCAGCTCGCCCGTCTTCGTGCGATAGAAGAAGGGAGCGTCGGTCACACGGTGCACGTCGGGCTCGGTCTTGTCCGCATAGTAGGGCTCGGAGGCGCGGAAGAGGGTCACCGCCTCGCCCACGGGACGGGAGAGGTCCTCCGAGAGCTGCACGTAGCAAACGGTGCCGTCGATGATCTGGGTATGCTCGTGGCAGAACACGAGATAGGGCGTGCCGTCCTTCGCGACGTACAGCGTGCCGTCCAGGCACTCCCACTCGGCGGGCGTCAGCACGTCCGTATGGCGCAAAAAGGGTCCCTTCGGGTTATCGGCTTTGAGCGCAAAGGTGCCACGCATCTTGCAGTCCTCGCGCGTGAAGGTCGCAAACATATAATACGCATCTCCCACCTTGTGGACCTCGGGCGCCCAGTTGGCGGCGAAATTCAGACCCGCCGCAACGGTATCGCAGCAAGGAATGGGGTCGCTCCAGTTTTCAAGATCGGTAGAAACGTACACGTCGAAGCCGCCCGTGCCGATGCCGAAATTTGCGGCGCGCGTGCCGTACATATAATAGACGCCGCCCTCACAAAGAACGAAGGGGTCGCGGATGTTGATGTCCTGATTTTTCATAAATGTGTCCTTTCCCTCTCGCGCCAAAGCGCGCTTTTTCTTTTTCTTTTTCATTATATCAAAGCGCCCCTCATCTGTCAAGAGCGGAGACTTGACAAACGTCGCTTTTTTTGCTAATATAAAAACAGAACCCCCGAAAGGAGTCCTTTATGACGGAAATTGAGATCGTCGCGCAAGCCCTCGGCATCGTCGGACTTGTCATCATCGTCTTATCCTACCAGTTTAAAAGCAACCGCAACTTTTTCCTCGCACAAGGCACGGGAAGCTTGTTCTTCTTTGCCAACTTCTTGCTCATCGGCGCCTACGGCGGTGCGCTCTTTAATCTCACCAACCTCTTTCGCGGACTGCTCCTTCTCAAAAATCCCACGCGCAAGTGGAAGCTCGTCCTCATCGAGCTTGCCTATACGGGATGCCTCGTGTTTTCCATCATCGTCTCTCCATCGCTCCCGCAGATCCTGCTCGTGCTGGCGCCCTACACCGCGCTCGTCACGATGAGCGTGCTGATGGTGCGCGCCAAGCCCGTTCCCATCCGCGTCTTCCAGATCGCTTGGATGTCCCCCTCGTGGATCATCCACAACATCTTCAACTTCTCCTTAGGCGGGCTCATCTGCGAGTCGCTCAATATGGTATCCTCCGCCGTATTCCTCTTTCGTCTCAAAAAAGAAACGCACGCCAAAAAAGAATAAACAAACTCATATTACAAATAGAAGAGAGAACAAAACGGTTTAATCCGTAATGTCCTCTCTTTTTTTGATAGTGAAGTTTTCGCTGTCGCGAAAGTGAAGTTGCTACGCAGTGAAGTTTGTGCTAAGCACAAGTGAAGTTAAGTTTGCCCACTTTGCCAAAGGCAAAACTTCACTATCCGCAGGATAACTTCACTTACGAAGTAAACTTCACTTGCCCGCAAGGGCAAACATCGTTTAGCGTGAATACTCCGATAAGAGTATCACGCCAAGGTACCGTGTTTTTTTATTTTCCATCCCCCGAAGCAAGACTGTTTTGTGCGTTCGAGGGGAGCTTCGCCCGCGCGCGGCGGCGAAATTCGCCCGGGGTCATCCCCTCAGCGCGGCGAAACGCCTTAAAAAAGAGCACGTGGTCGTGATAGCCGCACTCCTCACCGATCGCGGAGGCAGAGAGGTCCGTCTCCTGCAAAAGCTGCTTGGCGCGCGCGATACGCTTTTGCGTGACGTATTGCATCGGCGGCGTTCCCATATATTTTTTAAAGATGTGCGAAAGGTAGTATTTGTTGATGCCAAGAGTCGCGCAGATCTGGTCCATTCCCGTGATCTCGGCAAAATGCTTGGATAGATAATGATGGATGCGTGTAAAAATGGCGTTAGTCACGAACTTCGCCTCGGAAATATTCGCAAGGCGCAAAATACCAATGAGGATCAGGCGCGCCCAATACTTCGCCATCAGCTCACTGTACGGCTGGTCGGTCGAAACCTCCTCCACGAGCGAGCGGAAATAAAAGAGGAACTTCTCCTCGTCCTTCTTGGTATGTAAGACGGGCGACGCGCTCGCGTCCACCAGATGGTCGGCGGGTAAATTCTCGATCTTAAAATTGGTGATGCCAAAGAAAGCAAGCTCGAGCCCCGAGTTCGCCGTCGTACGCTCACGATGCACCGTGCTCGGGTTGTAAATGATAAGGTCGCCCTTGCTGATCGGATAGTTGACCCCCTCGATCGTCACGTCCCCCTCGCCCGCCAGAACGAACAAGATCTCACAAAACGGATGAGCGTGCGGCTTTTCCTCCCAATCACGGATGCGCTCTAACTTGCCCGCAAACAGACACTTTGTGTCAAGTTTGATCACGTCCACCTTGGAATAAGCCAACTGCCGCTCGGCAATACCGCCCTCGTATGCCTCTGCCTTCATACGCTCTCCTTCGGACAAAACGATGTCAATTCTTGCTTTTGCTCCACTTTGTTCATTTTGTCCATTTTCTTTTTTTCGGTTATTTTCAAAATGTTCGTTTTGATAAAAACATTTTCAAAAACCTACCTTAATTATAGCACGCGCGCGCGTAGAATGCAAGTACCCCGAACAAAAAAGTGTGTCTTTTTTTGCGTTTTATTTTGTATTTTATGATATTGAAAAGCGTGTCTGTTTTCACTAAAATAAAAATAGAAGAACCAAAAGGGGGTATTTTATGTCGCAAGAAAAGCTGCTCGAAATGCAAGGCATCCACAAGCGCTTCCACGGCGTACACGCGTTAAAGGGTGTCAATTTCGATTTGAATTGCGGTGAAGTACACGCACTGGTCGGTGAGAACGGTGCGGGAAAATCCACCCTGATGAAGGTGCTTACGGGCATTCACCAGGCTGACGAGGGAACGATTACATATCTCGGCAATCCCTACGCCGTCAAGAACATCGGTGAAGCACAGGCGCTTGGCATCAGTATGATCCACCAGGAATTAAATATGATGAACGACCTGACGGTAGCGCAGAACATCTACATCGGCAGAGAGCCGATGCAAGGCGGCGCCTTCATCCGCGACGGGGAGATGATCAAGGCGGCAGAGGCGCTGTTTGCGCACATCGGCATCCGCATTGACCCGCGCGTGAAGCTCGGATCCTTAACGGTCGGTAAGCAGCAGATGGTCGAGATCGCGAAAGCCATCTCGCGTGACGCGAAGCTTCTGATCCTCGACGAGCCGACGGCGGCACTTACGCTGGCGGAGATCGAGGAGCTCTTCCGCATTATGGGCGAGCTGAAGGAAAAGGGCATCGGCATGGTCTATATCTCGCACCGTATGGACGAGATCAAGCGCATCTCCGACCGCATCACGGTCATGCGCGACGGTGAGTACGTCGGCACGGTGAACACCGCCGAGGTCACCAAGGATGAGATCATCCAGATGATGATCGGTCGCGTGGTCTATGAGGACCCCAAGACGCACAGCGAGGTCGCGCCCGATGCGCCCGTGGTGCTGGAGGTCAAGAACCTGTCGAGCGGCAGAACGATCCGTGACGTATCCTTTACCCTTCGCCGCGGCGAGATCCTGGGCTTCTCGGGTCTGATGGGCGCGGGAAGAACGGAGGTGGCGCGCGCCATCTTCGGTGCAGACCGCTTCGATAGCGGTGAGATCTACGTAAACGGTGAGAAGGTGGATATCCACTCCCCCGAGGACGCGATCCGCCACGGCATCGGCTATCTCTCCGAGGACAGAAAGCAATTCGGCTTAATGCTTCTCAAATCGGTCGCCGAGAACACGGCGATCGCCTCGATGGAGCGCTACGTCAAGGGCGGGCTCATCAGCGATAAAGCGCTGAAGGAGGAGGCGGCGATCTACAACGCCAAGCTCCGCACCAAGACTCCCTCGATGGATCAGGCGCTCAAAAACCTCTCGGGCGGTAACCAGCAAAAGGTTATCATCGCAAGATGGCTCATCCGAAACAGTGATATTCTGATCTTCGACGAGCCGACGCGCGGTATCGACGTCGGTGCCAAGAGCGAGATCTACGCGCTGATGAACGAGCTCTCCAAGCAGGGCAAGTCCATCATCATGATCTCCTCGGAGCTGGTCGAGGTCCTTCGTATGTCCGACCGCGTGCTGGTAATGTGCGAGGGCAGAAAGACGGGAGAGCTTGATATTTCCGAGGCAAACCAGGAAAACATTATGCAACTTGCTACGATGCGAGAGGAGAATTAACGTATGAACAATCCGAACAAGTACGGCGCACCGCTTAACCTGCGCGGACGTCTCCGTCAGACGACGGTCAAGGCAGGCAACTACGTAAAGACCAACGGCAAGCAGAACATCGTCATCATCGCGGCGACGCTCATTCTGTTCGCACTCTTCACCCTGATCAACAGTAACTTCGCGGGCCCCGCCAACCTGCTCGTGCTCAGCAAGTCGCTCGTTCCCTACGCCATCATGGCACTGGGCGTTACCTTCGTTATCGCAACGGGCGGCATCGACCTGTCGATCGGTACGGTCTGTATCGGCTCGGCAGTGCTCGCAGGCGCGATCTGCAACACGACGGTCACCGTCACCGGCGGTCTTTGGCTGACCATCCCGCTGATCATCATCTTCGGTCTTGCCTTCGGTCTGCTCAACGGCGTGCTGATCGCAAAGTGCAAAATCCCGCCCTTCATCGCAACGCTCGGCACGATGCTGCTCTCCCGCGGTCTGACCGCCGTGATCGCGCAGATCATCACCGAGAAGTCCTCTGCGATCAAGTACCCCACCACGGGCTGGTTCCAGAGCGTATTCTCCAGTCTCGGCGGCTTCCCTATCGGTCTTGTCTGGGTTCTGGTGCTCACCGTCATTTGTATGATCGTGATGTATAAGACCCGCACGGGCAGATACATTCTCGCCATCGGCTCCAACGAAGAAGCAACCCGCCTTTCGGGTATCAATGTGGACCGCTACAAGATCATCGCTTACGCTATCTGCGGTCTGTTCTCGGGTATGGCGGCACTGTTCTGGACGGCAGCAAACCCCTCGCTGACGCTCGCATCGGGCAACGGTATGGAGCTTGACGCCATCGCAGGCGTTTACATCGGCGGCACGAGCACCACGGGTGGCTTTGCTTCCGTAGCAGGTACCATCTTCGGCTCGCTCATCCTCGTCGTCATCCGTCAGGGTCTGAACTTTGCCCTGATGGAGTTCGGCAGCACGCTTTCCGCTACCTTTATTACGTATGCAGTCACGGGTGTCATCGTCGTCGGCGCCGTACTGCTTGACGTCTTCAAGAAGAAGGCAGCCGCAAAGGTCAAGATCGAAACGCCCGCCGAAAAGCTTAAGAAGTCTATTAAGGAAGAGATCGAAGCGCTGCGCACCGAGCAGGACTACGCGCTCTCCGCAAAGGGCAACGCAGAGGCGGAAGCCCGCGCAAAGGAGATTGGCGCAGAGATCGCCGCTCTGAAAGCGCGCTTGGCTACCGAGCTTCCCGCACTGAAAGCTCAGAAGTGATCTTCAAGATCGGGGCGGCGGACCCGCCCCCACCAAAACCGTATAAAAACCGTGAAACACGGCTTTTATAAAATAAAAAATTTGGAGGACCATTATGAAACGATTCACCAAAGTTATCGCACTTGTTCTCGCATTCGTGTTCTGCCTCGGCTTGCTTGCATCCTGCGGCGGCACGGAAGAAAAGACCATCGCCGTTGTTGCGAAGGGTGAGACCCACGCATTCTGGCAGGCAGTAAAGGCCGGCGCAGAGGCAGCAGGCGAAAAGTACGGCTACAAAGTCACCTTCCGCGGCCCCACCGCTGAGAGTGAAGAGTACGTTGGCACGCAGAGAGAAATGCTTCAGGCAGCCCTCAACAACAAGAACGTTAAGGCAGTCGTTCTGGCTACCATCGGTCTTGGCTTTACCGACGAGCTGACCTCCGCATTCGACAGAAACATTCCGATCGTTGAGTTCGATAGCGGTCTGTACAACAACGGCGCCGACATCGCAGCGGGCAAGGACCCCACCGTCGGTAGCGTTGCAACCGACAACAAGGCAGCAGCTGCTGTCGTTGCTGAGAACTTCTACGCATACCTCAAAGCACAGAACGTTCTGGCTGACGGCTACAAGATCGGTATCATCCAGCACGACTCCACCTCTACGGGTATCGACCGCGCAGGCGGCTTCAAGGAGAAGATCGAGGCTCTCGCTACGGCTGACGGTTACGACCTTGACATCAACGTTCAGGTTAAGACCAACACCACGGGCGACTACAAGCTGGGTCTGACCGCTCTGAAGGAGTGGGGTGCCGCTTCCATCTTCATGACCAACGAGGGTGTTGTTAACGAAGTATTCCCCGAGGTTTCCAGCGACAAGGATACCTATAAGAACATCCTGTTCTGCGGCTTCGACGCAGGCACCAACCAGTACAACTGGATGAAGGACGGCGGCGCAAACTACGCGCTCCTCGTCGGCTCCGTTGCACAGGACTCCTACAACATCGGTTACAAGGCTGTTGAGCTCGCTGCAAAGAAGCTCGCAGGCGAGAACGTTTCCGACGTTGGTATCGCAGGTGTTTGGTACAACAAGGACAACATCGACGAGCAGAAGGAAAAGAACATCTTCTACATGGGTTAATTTTAAAAAAGAACGGTTCCTTCGGGAACCGTTCTTTTTTAATCAACGCCGCAGGCGTTGTATGGAACCACGCGCCGCGCGCGTGTATGGCATCCGCCGAACGGCGGTATGGAACCACGGCTTTGCCGTGTATAACGCCTCCCTCCGTCACGCTGACGCGTGCCACCTCCCTCAAGGTTGGAGGCTTTTTTCAGCAGGCGTTGTATGGCATCCGCCTGTCTCTTGACAAACCGTCGCTTTTGCAGTATAATATCAGTAAAAAGACTCTCGTTTGAAAGGAGCACGCCGTGGAACCGTTTATCCCCCAAAACCAAACCCCTTCCCAAGCCGAAGCCGTCACCACGGAAGAGGCTTTTGCCAAAGCAAGCGAGATCCTTGACGCGTACCGCGAGGACTTCGAGGAGCTTGCCAAATGAGCGCGCGGCTGACGAAGGACGCCGTTCTCGCGATCCACGCGATGCTGTGCGAGCAAACGGGCGGCTTGGACGGATTACGCGACGCGGCGCTCCTTGAAAGCGCGCTCGGTGCGGCGTACGCGACCTTCGGCGGAGAAGAGCTTTACCCCACCCCCGAGGAAAAGGCAGCGCGTCTGGGCTACTCGCTCATCGCCAACCACGCCTTCGCGGACGGCAACAAGCGCATCGGAATGCTCGCCCTCCTCACGCTGCTTGCGCTCTCGGGCGCACCCATTCATCCCCCGAAGGGCGAGGTCGCGCGCGTGGGGCTCGCCGCCGCGGGCGGCAAAATGGATTATGAGGCGCTGCTTGCGTGGATCCGCGCGTATCGCTGACGGTAACGCACCCCCGCTTTGCAAATGCAAAAAACCGATGCAAATGCGTGTTCTCCTAAACGGAGAACACGCATTTGCATCGGTTTTTAAGTAATAAAATTATTTGTCCGACTTGACGTGAACGTCCAGCTGATCGAAGGGGATCTCGATGCCGTTCTCATCGAAGGCACGCTTCACGCCCTCCATCAAATCAAAATAAACCGTCCAATAATCTGCCGATTTGGTCCAAACGCGCGCCTTGATCTGAATGGCAGACGCACCGTGCGCCCCCATACGGACGAAAATGTCCTTGTCCTTTAAGACCAGCGCGTGGTCCTCGGCAAGCTTGCGAACGATCGCCTGCGCCTTCTCGAAATCGGCGTCGTACGCGATGGAAAATTCCATATCCACACGGCGCTCGCCCCGTTCGGAATAGTTGATGATCGTGCCGCTCGAAAGCGCGCCGTTGGGGAGGTAGATGACCTTATTGTCACCCGTGATGACCTTGGTCGCCGTAATGTGAATATCCGCGACCGTTCCCGAAACGCCCTGCGCCTCGATAAAATCGTCCACCTTGAAGGGACGGGTCACAAGGATCAACACGCCGCCCGCCAGGTTGGAGAGCGCGCCGTTTACGGCAAGACCTACGCAAACGCCAAGAGAAGCGATCAAGGCGGTGATGCCGCTCGTATCGATGCCAACGAAGCCGATCATACAAACGCCGATCAGGCATTTGAGCACGATCTTCAACACGTAAACCAGGGTTTTTAATATCGTTTTATCCACGTTTTTCTTTTTTCCGCTCTTTTCGATCTTACGGCAGACCCAGTTAACGATCTTAAAGGAAACGAAAATGATAAGAAGAGCCACGATGACACGGACGCCCGTATGAGTCGCCCAATTCCAAAGGTTGTCAAGAAGGTTGCGAAGTTTTTCCGGCATAATAAGGAAGCCTCCTTAAAACTGATATATTTGCAAACGCGTTGCATCAAAAAGCAGTGTAGCACAAAGCGCGCTTTTTTTCAAGTGAATTTTGTAAATTTTCATTTTAATGCAAAGCAATCGTCAAAATCTCTTGCGTTTTTTCCAAAATTATGTATAATAAGTATGGAAACGTTCTCCCAAAGGGCGAGCCGTTATTACATCAAAAGAGGTGCGTTATGTTAAAAGGAATTCCGAAAATTCTCTCCCCCGAGCTTCTCAAAGCGCTTTGCGAGATGGGTCACAGCGACCGTCTTTGCATCGCAGACGGCAACTTCCCTGCCGAATCGATGGGCAAGAATGCCATCGTTATCCGCATGGACGGACACGGCATACCCGAAATTCTCGACGCCATTCTCTCCGTGTTCCCTCTTGACACCTACGTTGAAAAGCCCGCCGTCTTAATGCAGCTGATGGATCGCGACGTGGGCAAGGTACAAACCCCCATTTGGGACACCTACGCCGAGATCGTCGCCAAGCACGACGCGCGCGGCAAGGATGCCATCGGCAACATCGACCGCTTTGATTTTTATGAGGAAGCCAAAAAGTGCTACCTCATCATCGCGACAAGCGAAGGCGCCATTTACGCCAACGTGATGCTCCAAAAGGGCGTTATCGCATAAGCTTTTGCGTGAGGAAGCAAGCCGTGGCGGATCGTTAAGCCCCCGACGGCTTGCCGTTTGCCTTGCGACGCATAAAACGCGCCGCATCCATACAAAAAAAGAGCACCCTGTGACGTACCTGCTGTAAAGCGGGCATGGCACAAGGTGCTCTTTTTATATGGATCTACCGAAAGCAACCTCTCGCGGTGACGGGAATGCGATCCGTGACCTTGCCGTCGCGCACGAAATAAAGGTTCTCGTGTAAATTGACCGTAGAACAGCAATGCGCGGGCACGAGAAGGACGCGATCGCCCACCGAAAGCTGCTTTGAGGGGTTATGAAGCTGAAAATGCTCCTCACTCGCCACCACCTCGGACACCGAGAAGCCGAGCGGGCGAGGCATTCCCTGATCGACACCGCAGGACTTGACGCCCGCATCGACAACGGCAAGCCCCTCGCGCACGCTCACAACGGTAGCCAGCACGAATAGCGAGCTCTCAAACGGGAGCGCAAGCTCGCCGTAGGTCGCGTCCATAAAGAGATAGCTGCCCGCTTGCAGCTCGGTATAAAGTCCCGCTTCCTTTTTGATGCGCGCCGTACCCGTGCTGCCGCCCGAAAGCGTACGCACCGCAAGCCCCTCAGCGGCAAGAAGTGAAAGCAGCGTGCGGATCTTCTCTTCGTTTGCCGCCGTCAAGTCCTCGCGCTCCTTTTGGGACACGACGTGCGAGATGTGCCCCGCATACGCCTGGATGCCGTCAAAGACAAGATGCGCACAGCCGTCAACGTATTTCGCAAGCGCCACGACCGCTCCCATATCCGAAAGCCCACAGCGCTGCATTCCGATCTCGTATTCCACAAGGCAGTGTACCGTCGCACCCGCAAACGCCGCCGCCTCTTCGAGCGCGCGCGCGTTTTCCTCGTCGTCCACGCACACCGTCAGGCGGCAGGCGCGGGCAAGGTGCGCTAAACGGGAAATCTTTTCCCTGTCGGTGATCTGGTTGGCGATCAGAATATCCTCTATCCCGCTCTCGGCAAGGTCGATCGCCTCGTCGAGCTTGGCGCAGGTCATACCGATGGCACCGCTTTGGATTTGTCTGTGCGCGATCGCCGCACACTTATGCGACTTAAAATGCGGACGCAGACGCAAGGAGCCCCCTTTAAGGAGCGCCGCCATCGCCGCCTCGTTTTTCAAAAAGATCTCCTCGTCCACGACGAGCGCGGGCGTGGGTAAATGTTTCAGTTCCATCGCTTTCCTCTCCCCTGAATTTTATCTTTTTATTCCGCCTGCACTTCGCCGTCCGTGCATTTCACCTTGGTGAAGGGTGCGCCCGAGCACCAGCCGGCGCCCTTATATACCCACGTGTTCCAGCGACCACGGGTGTTATCAAAGGACACGCTCTTTAAGCTCGTGCATCCCGAGAACGCCTTCGCGCCAATGGACGTCACGTTGCCGGGAAGCGCGATCGCCACCAAGGAAGTACAATCCGCAAACGCGCTCGCGCGAAGGGCGGTTAATTGGCTGTCGGGATCAAAGGTCAACTGTGTGAGCTTTCCGCAACGCGCAAAGGCGTACGCGCCGATCGTCTTCACGCTCGACGGGATGGTCACGCTTTCTAGTGCCGCGCAGTCCGCAAAGGCGTAGTCGCCGATCGTGGCGATCCCGCAATCCACCGTAAAGGCAACCACCCTCAGCTTGGGAGTGCCCTCAAACGCGTGACCGGGAACGCTCGTGCCGCCGTTTAAAACGACGGTTTTGAGGCTTGCCATAGGAAGATGCTCAAGCATCGCCACGGGAAGCACCGCTTCCATGATATTCCCACAGTTTTCAAACACATTCGTGCCAATGGAGCTTACGTTCTTCGAGATCGTAACGGACGAAAGCGCCGTGCAGTCTGCAAACGCCTCGCTTCCAATGCTTCTCACCGTGTCCGTCATAAAAACGGAGCGAAGCGACGGGCAGTCCGCAAAGGCGTATTCTTCAATGGTCGTTACGGCTCCCACGATCCGCACACTCTCCAAAAGCGGACAGGAATAAAGCGCACGGGAGGGGATCGTTCCGTCACCCGCGATCACGAGCGTCTTTAAAGCATTCTTGGGGAGCGACGCGATGCCCGTCGTGGGAACCGTTGCCTCGCAAATGCTTTTACAGCCCGCAAACACGTCGACGCCAACGTACGCCGCGGCGGGAAGCGTTACGCGCTCAAGCGCCGCGCAATCCGAGAAGGCAAATAAGCCGATCGTGACTCTTCCCTCGGCAAAGGTGACCTCCTTCAGCGAGGAGCACTTCCCGAAGGCAGACTGCCCGACGGTCTTCACGCTCGACGGCACCGTCACGCTTTTGATGCTCGTGCATCCGTAAAAGGCAAAGCTTCCGATGGCTGCTTCCCCCTCGGGGATCACGAGGGCGGTCACCTTTTCTCCCTTGACGTAAAGGTTGCCCGCATAATACAGGGGGTTTTCCTGCGCAGAGCGGAAGGAAACAGCAAGGAAGGCAGAAAGATCCTCAATATAGACACCCTCTAGCGAGGTGCAGCTCATAAACGCATCCTTGCCGATCGTCGTCGGCTGGGCAAGGAAGGTGATGCGCTCAAGGTCAAGGCAGTCGGCAAACGCCTTTTCACCGATCTTCTTGATCGTAGCGGGAATCACCACGCTCTCAATGTCGGTACCGCGAAACGCCTCGTCCGCAATAGCGGTGACCGTCACGCCCCTGTACTCCGCGGGGATCTCGATCTCACGGACGCCGTCCTCGACGCCAACCACATGATACACGCCGATCTCTTGCAGTTCAAGCACGCAGTTTCCGCGCGCGGCTTTATCCACCAGGGCAAACGCGATCACGCCCGCGATCACGCAAAGCAGCGCAAACACCGCACACGAAATGCCAATGATCGTATATTTTTTTCTTTTCTTGTTCTTTTGCAGGATTTGTTCCGCCATTTCGCGGCAGTCCGCAGCACGCGTCGCCGCGTCCCTATATCCCGCAAGCGCATCAAAGCGTTCCGCAGCGTCCTCGCACGCGCGCACGGTGTCGCACGGCATCGCCGCCGCCTCGCGATACGACCGCTCGCGCTCAAAATCAAGGGGCGACATCTCGTCATACGCAACGAACTTTGCCCCGCAAACGGGACAAACGCGGCGGCGCGAGCGGTGGAAAACGGCACCGCACACGCAAAAATCAAGCTCGCCCCGACGGACGGGCACGTAGTGCGCGCGCTTGCCGTACACCTTGCGGTACGCCTCCGCCTCCTCGGCGGAAAGCGCCTCGTCGATCACGTGACGCACGGGAAGGGGTGTCGCGTCCTCCTCGTCGAAGAACTTTGCCGTGCTTCCCTGCCACTCGACCGCGCGCACGTAGGCGTCGAAGGATGCCGCACCGCGCACGGGTACGAGAATGGGCGTTCCCATACCAAAGGAGCCGTCCTGCAAGAGCGCGGGTGCCGTATAGCGGTATTGGTATTCCCCAAGCGCCGCACCCTCGCCGTCAAAAAAGCGCAAAAAGACCGTCACGCCCACGGGCGACGCATCGTATAGGCTTCTTAACGTCAGATAAAGGGCTTGCTGTCCACCCCCTGCACTTTCAACCAGCTCGCCCGAAACGAGCAGAATTCCCGCCCCCTCGGCATACGAGGGCTGCTGATGCGTACAAAGCACCCTGTCTTTTTCGTTGCGCATACGTTCCTCCCAAAGTGCGCCCTTCGGCGATTTTTATCACCTTTATTATACCACCCGTAAGGCGCTTTGTCAAGATTTTACGCACAAAGGGACGCGCGCCCCCGTCCCTAAAAAACTGCCGAAAGCCCCCCGCACCTCTTGCAAAACGCCTTGCTTTGTGATATAATAAGATGGATGTAATAAAACAAAACGGCAAGCAGATGCTTGCCGTAGCACGCAGGGCGTGCTCCTTTGCCCCAAGGGCAAAGACCGTTTTACTACATCGTAGCTCTGCCAAATGGCGCTTCGCGCCTTTTGCGGAAGCCACGCTTCCGCTTCAAAATCTCTGATTTTGTGGCAGATTTATGATATAATAAGATACAATGAAACAAAACGGCAAGGAGATACACTATGAGCGAACAAAGCGGCGCAAGCAAGAACCGTTTTTCCTATACCCCCACGAGGGAGGGAGAGTGCGAGATCTTTATGGCAAGCACTGACACCGAGGAGGTCATCGTTTTCCCCTCAGAAATCGACGGGCTTCGCGTCACAGCACTCGCCTATAGTGCCTGCAAGACTTGCCGAAACGTCAAAACGATCATCATTCCCGAGGGCGTCACTTATATTGGTATGTTCGCCTTTTGGTATTGCTCAAAGCTCGAACACATTCATCTGCCCTCGACGCTGGAAGAGTTTGACAGCAATGCGCTGTCTTCCTATAACGGTATTAGCCTCATCACCTGCCCGAAGAAAAACCCGCTTTCCCCCGAGGTGCTCGCGGACGTCACGCTCCCCAAAAGCGAGAAGCCCACACGGATAGGCGAGGACGCGGGCAAGGAATACGAAGACGGCACCGTCGGTCTTTACACCGTCACGCCAACCTATCCCGACGACTGCGTGGCACTTTATGAAAAAAGCCTCACCCTGACCGTCACGCGCTACCCCAAGGCAGATGCGGAAGCATACCTCGCCAAGGCGAAGGGCTACGAGCTCACCATGAAAACCGTCAGAACCTACGACGTCTATTCCTCGGACGGCGTCAGCCCCGACGATCGGGATGAAAGCGGCGAGGAGCTTGCCATGGAAGGTAAAAACCTCGTCGTCCGCGACGGAGAGTGCTGCGGCGTGATCTATACGGAGAAAGGGCTTTGCGGCATTTTGTTCTTTGACGGCACGAAGGCAGGCATCACCACCGCCTTTGTTGACCGCACGCTCTGCTACGGTCACCCCCTTGATTACTACATCAACACCAGCCGCAGCCTGACCTTAACGAAAAAATAATTTATTTTGTAAACAACAGTTTACAAAACGCGAGAAATGCGCACCCACACGGAGTGCGCATTTCTATTATTGTTACAGTTTGCATCCATCTTCTCACCATTCTGCAAAGACATCCTCTCACTGCGGCTACGCCGCAATATCGCTCCTTGCAAAGCCAGGAATATCGCGCGCGCATCGCGCGCATATCGCTCGCCTTGCAAGGCGAATATCACGATTGCGCGATCCACAAAAAAATGCGACTCCTTTCGGAGCCGCATTTTTTATTTGTGGATCACTCAATCCTTGAGCGCTGCCTGAGCTGCCGCAAGGCGTGCGATCGGCACGCGGAAGGGCGAGCAGGAAACGTAGTCAAGACCGAGGGTATGGCAGAACTCAACGGACGTGGGGTCACCGCCATGCTCACCGCAGATACCGACGTGAAGCTTGGGGTTCACGGGTCTGCCGAGGGTGATCGCCATGTTCATCAGCTTGCCAACACCGGTGGTGTCGAGCTTAGCGAAGGGATCGTTCTCGAAGATCTTAGCATCGTAGTATGCCTCGAGGAACTTACCTGCGTCGTCACGGCTGAAGCCGTAGGTCATCTGGGTAAGGTCGTTGGTACCGAAGCAGAAGAAGTCAGCGTTTGCTGCGATCTCATCTGCGGTAAGGCATGCTCTGGGGATCTCGATCATGGTACCGACCTCGTACTTGAGGGCGACACCTGCTGCTGCGATCTCAGCGTCAGCCGTTGCAACGACAACAGCCTTCACGTACTTCAGCTCCTTCACGTCGCCAACCAGAGGGATCATGATCTCGGGAACGATGTTCCATTCGGGATGAGCCTTCTGAACGTTGATTGCCGCGCGGATAACAGCCTTGGTCTGCATCTTTGCGATCTCGGGGTAGGTGACTGCCAGACGGCATCCACGGTGACCCATCATGGGGTTGAACTCGTGCAGCGATGCGATGATAGCCTTGATATCCTCAACGCTCTTGTTCTGTGCCTTCGCGAGAAGAGCGATGTCCTCATCGGTGGTAGGAACGAACTCGTGCAGAGGGGGGTCAAGGAAGCGGATGCAAACGGGAGTGCCCTCGAGTGCTACGTAGAGCTGCTCGAAGTCGCCCTGCTGGTAA
>JAFTIH010000035.1 GCA_017456985.1 Clostridia bacterium
CCAAGACCGTCCACGACGAAGCGGAGCTGGCGGTCGTTCATATCCACGCATCTCTTCCAGGTGATGCGGCGGGGGTCGATGCCCAGCGCGTTGCCCTGGTGGATGTGGTTGTCAAGCATAGCGGCGAGCAGGTTGTTTGCCGCGCCGATGGCGTGAAAGTCGCCCGTAAAGTGCAGATTGATGTCCTCCATCGGGACGACCTGGGCGTAACCGCCGCCTGCGGCACCGCCCTTGACGCCGAACACGGGACCGAGCGAGGGCTCGCGCAGGGCAACCGCGACGCGCTTGCCGATGCGGCGCATGCCGTCCGCAAGACCGATGGTGGTAGTGGTCTTACCCTCGCCCGCAGGGGTGGGGGTGATGGCGGTCACGAGGATGAGCTTGCCGTCCTTGCCCGCCGTTTCGCGCAGAAGCGCAGTATCGATCTTTGCCATATGCTTGCCGTATTGCTCAAGATACTCCTCGGGGATGCCTGCGGTCTTGGCAATTTCGGTGATGGGCTGCATTTTGGCGCTTTGTGCAATTTCAATATCCGTTTTCATAATCTTCTCCTTATCAAAGTCATAGGAAATCCAAGAAATATTGTATCAAAATCCTTTTCGTTTGTCAAGCCCTTGACGCGAAAGAGAAAATCTGATATAATAAGGAAAAACGACGGGGGAAAAACGATGAAGGTAACGGAGCTTCCCGAGGGCGCCAAACGCCACGCGCTCTTTGCGGGACTTTCGGACGAGGCGTGCATTCGTGCGCTTACCGTTCTCGACGCGCGCGTGAAAAAATACGCGAAAAACGAATACCTTTTGACGGCGGGCGAGCCCTTTTCTTCCTTCGGCATCGTGTGCTCGGGCGGTGTGCAGGTCTATATGGAGGACATCGACGGCGAGCGGCTGATGATGGCGAGCGTTGACGTGGGGGACTCCTTCGGTGAGTCGCTTGCGTATCTCGATACCGCCGAGAGCCCCGTTTCCATTTTTGCCGTTGCCCCCAGTGAAATCCTCTGGTTAGATGCCCACGCGCTCCGTCGGGCGAGTGGCGCGGGAGATGCGCTTGCGTTTGATCTTTACGAGCGATTGACCCGCGTGCTTGCCGTGCGTGCGCTTTCGCAAAACGACCGTATTCAGATTTTGAGCCGCGCCACCATCCGCGAGCGCCTGCTTGCCTTTTTCACCCAGTGCGAGCACCGCTATGGGAGCCGCACCTTTACCGTCCCCTTCGACCGCGAGGGGCTTGCCGTGTATCTCGGCGTCAACCGCGCGGCGCTCTCGCGCGAGCTTTCAAACATGAAGCGAGAGGGAGCAATCGACTATTTCCGCTCCACCTTCCGCTTGTTGTAAGGGGCGGATTCCGTGATATGCTTCACTTTCCCTCCTTGCAGTATAAAATACAGCGGCGGCGCGAAAGCTCGCCTATCGCAAAATCCGCACCCTTAGGCGGCTTTTGACAGAGGGCGGATTTCGTGATATGCTTCACTTTCTCTCCTGCAGTATAAAATACAGTGGCGGCGCGAAAGCTCGCCTATCGCAAAATCCGCACCCGTAGGCGGCTTTTGGCAAAGGGTGGATTTCGTGATATGCTTCGCTGTCTGCTCCTTGCAATATAAAATACAGCGGCGAAACCTCGACCCCTCTTTCCGTCTTTGCCTTCGGCAATTCCACCTCCCTCGGGGAGGCGAGGGGCTTCTGGTGGCTTTCGTTTGGCAAAAAATATTCTCAACTTCGTTGCAATTGCAACGAAGTTTTTCTTTATCATGCAGTACAATAGAAGCGAAAACAAAGAAAGGAAACCTTTTATTATGAAAAAAATACTTGCTTTACTTCTCTCCTTCGTTTTGCTCGTTCTTCCGCTTGCGGCGTGCGCGCCTGATCTTGAGGGTGCCGCCGTACGCATTGGCGGTATGACGGGTCCCACCTCGATCGGTATGGCAAAGCTCCTTGCCGATGACAAGGCGGGCGAAACGGAAAACGATTACGATTTCACGCTGGTGGGTGACGGCGCACAGATGAAGACCAAGCTCTTGACGGGCGAGGTGGATATTGCCGCGATCCCCGCCAACCTTGCCGCCGCGCTTTACAAGGCGACCGAGGGCAAGATCAAGATCATCGCCGTCAATACGCTTGGCGTGGTCAGCTTGCTGGAAAAGGGAAACACGGTCAATTCGCTTGCCGATCTTCGCGGCAAGACGGTCTATGCGCCCGCGAGCGCAAAGGGCTCCATTCCCGAGATCGTTTTCACCTACCTTTTGAAGGAGGCGGGTCTTACGGTCGGTGCGGACGTGCAGATCGAGTGGGTAGCGACCGTCGCAGGACAGACGGGCAACCCGCTTGCGCCTAAGCTCAAAACGGGTGAGGTCGTGCTTTCTCCCGAGCCTGCGGCAACGGCGTTGCTTTCTGCCGTTGAGGGCGCGCGCCGCGCGGTCAGCTTTAACGACGTCTGGAAGACGCTGGATAACGGCTCCGAGTATATCACGGGCGTGACGGTGGTGCGCACCGAGTTTGCCGAGGCGCATCCCGATGCCGTCAAGCTGTTCCTTGCGGATTACGAAGCATCCATCAAGTTTGTGGGCGAAAAGCCTGCCGATACGGCGGCGCTCGTGACCGAATTCGGCATTCTCTCGCAGGGCGCGGCTTTGATCGAAGCGGCGATCCCCGCTTGCAACATCGCTTTCCTTGACGGAGAAGAGATGAAGGCGGCGCTCTCGAAGTATTACGAACTTCTCGTTCCCGTGCTTCCCACCGCCTTTGGCGGTACGACGCCTGACGAGGGGATCTACTATATCGCAGATTGATGGACGCAGTGAAAGGCTTTTTTCATCAAAAATGGGTGCAAAAGGGAGGCGCCGTTTTGCTGGCGCTCCTCGTTTGGCAGGGAGTGGCACTCGCGATCGGGGAGGTTTTGATCCTCCCCACCCCTCTCGCCGTCCTTGCGCGCCTGTTTACCATTTGGACGGAGAGCGGCTTTTGGGGTGCGGTGGGCTTAACCGTGCTTCGCATCGCGCTCGGCTTTCTCGCCGCATTCGTGCTTGGCGTTCTCCTTGCCCTTGCGGCAGGGCGCTCGCGCGTGGTGGAAACGCTGTTGTTTCCGTATATGGCGGTCGTCAAGGCGGTCCCTGTGGCTTGCTTTATCGTGCTTCTTTACGTGTGGCTCTCCTCGCGGAGCATCGCGAGCTTTATCGCCTTTTTGATCGTGCTGCCTACCGTCTATACGGGCGTGCTTTCGGGCATCCGCGCTGAGGACAAGGCGTTAAAAGAGATGGCAGACGTTTTTTGCCTTTCTCCCGTTCGTCGCTTTCTTTCGGTGCGCCTGCCGCAGCTTGAGCCCTACGTGATCTCCGCTGTCAGCCTCGGCACGGGACTTGCCTTCAAGTCGGGCATCGCGGCAGAAATTCTTTCTCTTCCCGCGGGCTCGGTGGGCGAGATGCTTTATTACGCAAGCCTTTGGCTGCAAAGCGTGGATCTTTACGCCTGGACGGTGGTGCTGGTGCTTGTCAGCATCCTCTTTGAGAAGCTTGCCGTCCTTCTGTTTCGCTTGGCATTTCGGGGGATCAGAAACGTATGATAATACTTCAAAATGTAAACAAACGGTATGAAAATAAGGTGATTTTGAGCAATCTTTGCCTGGAAATCCCAAGCGGCGAGTTTACCGCTCTGATGGGCGCCTCGGGCGTCGGCAAGACCACGCTCTCGCGCCTCCTTTTAGGACTGGAAGAACCCGACGGGGGCAGTGTGACGGGCGTTCCCGAACGCCGCGCCGCCGTCTTCCAAGAGGATCGGCTGATCCCGTCGCTTTCGGCGGTGCAAAACGTGCGCCTTGGTAAGCGCGGCGCTACGCGCGCCGCGGCGCAAAGACTTTTGTCGGCGCTGGGACTGGAAAAGGACGCCGAGAAGCCCGCGTCCGCCCTCTCGGGCGGGATGCGCCGCCGCGTCGCGATCGCGCGCGCGCTTCTCGCGGATGCGGACTTTTATCTGCTCGACGAGCCCTTTTCGGGGCTTGACGACGAAACGAAGGCGCAGGTGATGGACGTCGTCAAGCGCGCCCTTGCGGGCAAAACCGTCCTTCTCATCACCCACGACGAGGCGGAAGCGCGCTTCTTTACCGAGCGAGTCTTGTACCTTTGAGTGGCGCTCGCTCCATCTTTGAAAAACGGAGGGGACATCGTCCCCTCCGTTTTTTTGTTTTCATCTCACGCCGCTTTTTTACATCTCGGTGCGGGCGCGGTTGGGAACGGGCGGGTTCTGCACCCTGCCGCCCGAGCCGTCGGGCGCGTCGTCGCCAAGGTTTTCGGGCGCCGCGGTGCGGTCGCTCGGCGTGGGCGTATTCGCGGCGGGGGAGTCGGCTTTGCCATTCTTCGCATTCGTGCTCGGCGTGCCTGCGGGCATCTTGCAGACGCCGCCGCTCGTGCGGCTGTTCTTTTCGTTTTTTGCATTCTTTTGGTTCTTTGCCATTTTTCGTCCTTTCGTGTGGGAAGGCTTCCCGCGTATAGTATGCCCCGAAAAATAAAAAACAGTAAAAAAGCGTTTTGCACTTGACAGAAAAGAAAAAGTGTGCTATGCTATGTAGCGTTCTCACTGTTATTATATAAAATACTGTTTTATACATAGAGGTGTCAGATGAAAGGACAGAGTGTTTTCCAAAACGAAAGCGTGAAAAAGGCCATATCCCTTGGTGTTCTGTGCGCGGTATCCTACCTTGCCGTTTATATCGCAAGAAACGTTTTGGGTGCCGTTTCCGCACAGATGGAGGGAGCGTTCGGCGCGGCCTTTATCGGCAACCTCGGCTCCGTGTATTATATGTTCTACGCGATCGGCCAGTTGCTCAACGGCGTTCTGGGTGACAGGATCAAGGCGCGGAATATGATCAGCTTAGGGCTTTTGCTCGCGGGTATCATCAACGCCTTTTTCGTCTTTGCGACCGAGATCTCCCGCCCGATGGCCCTCGTCGCCTACGGCGTGACGGGCTTCTTCCTCGCGATGATCTACGCCCCTATGACCAAGGTGGTCTCCGAGAACACCGAGCCGCATCACGCGGTGCGTTGCTCGCTCGGCTACACCTTCTCCTCCTTCCTCGGCTCTCCGATCGCGGGCGTTCTCGCCGCCGCCTTTGCCTGGCAGACGACCTTCTTCGTCAGCTCGGGCGCGCTCATCGTGATGGCGGTGGTCTGCTTCACGGTCTTTTTGATGTTTGAGCGTCGCGGATACGTCAAGTACGGTCAGTTTGAAAAGACGGTGCAGACGGAAAAGGGCGGCACGGTCAAGGTGCTCCTTAAGAGAAGCATCATCAAGTTTACCCTCGTTGCCGCGCTGACGGGCGTTGTCCGTACCACCGTGGTAGCCTTCTTTACGATGTATTTCTCGGGCGCACTCGGCTATTCTCCCGAGGACTCCTCCTTGGTCTATACCGTGGCGACCTTCATCATTTCCGCCGCCGCGTTCGTGGCGATCTTTATGTATGAGCGGATGGGCAGACGGATGAACCTCTCGCTGTTCGTGATGTTCGCGCTCTCTACGCTGTGCTTGCTCCTCACCTTCTTTGTGCGGGTGCCGCTTCTTAATGTGGCGTTTCTGACGCTGGCGGTGATGTTCTGCAACTGCTCCTCCACCATCCTTTGGAGCGTGTATTGCCCCAGCCTGTACGATACGGGACGCGTGTCGAGCGCGACGGGCTTCCTCGATTTTATCAGTTATATGGCGGCGGCGGCAGCCAGCTCCGTGTTCGGTAAGGCGGTGGACATCGGTGTCAGCTGGTGGACGCTGGTGCTCGTCTGGACGGCACTGATGGCCCTCGGCATCCTCGTGGCACTTCCTTATGACCGCTTCGGCAAGAAAAAGGCGGCGTAAGCCTGATTAAAAAATCGCTCTCTCGGTGTCGAGAGAGCGATTTTCCTTTTATGCGTTTGCCTTGATCGCTTTGAGACGCTTCATCACGTCGTTCCCACCGCGACCGAAGTAGTCGTGGAGCGCTATATATTCCGCGTAGAGCGCGTCGTACGCCGCGACGTTCTCGGGGATGGGGCGATAAACGACGTCCGACACCTTTGCCATCACGCGCGCGGCGTCCTGCATCGTGGGGAACGCGCCGCCCGCGACGGCACCGAACATCGCGCTGCCCAGCGCGCCCGCCTGTGCGGAGCCCGAGATGCCGATCTCGCGGTCCGTGACGTCGGCGAGGATCTGCATTAAAAGCGGATCCTTTTCCGCAATACCGCCCGCCGCAAGCAGCTTGCCGACGGGGATGCCGTGTTTTACGAAATTATCAAGGATGGTGCGCGTGCCGAAGGCGACCGCTTCGAGGAGCGCGCGGTAGATCTCCTCGCACTTGGTGTTGAGAGTGAGCCCTACGATCACGCCCGAAAGATCCGAGTCCATTAAAACGGAGCGGTTGCCGTTGAAGAAGTCGAGCGCGACAAGCCCGCCCTCTCCGATGCGCAGGGCGCTTGCCTTTTCGCGCAAAAGCTTGTGGATGCCTACACCGCGCGCCTTTGCTTCCTCGGTGTAGCTTGCGGGGACGCAGTTCCCGATAAACCAGTCAAAGTGGTCCCCGAAGCAAGCCTGCCCCGCCTCGTAGCAATAGTATTCCTTCAAAAGCCCGCCCTTTACGATGCCGCAGATGCCGGGTACGGGGGCTTCCTTCTCGCTCATAAAGATGTGACAGGCGGAGGTGCCGAGGATGAGAAGCATTCTTCCCGTGTCCGTGATGCCCGTGGCGGGGAGTGCCGCGTGGGCGTCGATGCAGGGAACGGAAACGGGGATGCCCGCGCACAGCCCGACCGTCTTGGCAAACGCCTCGGTGAGCACGCCCGCGCACTCGCCCGCATAGCCGATCTCGCCGCTGATCTTGGTGCCGACGATGCCGTGGAGCCTTGGCGAGAGGGCGGTGAGGATGGCGTCGCTTGGGTACCCGTCCGCGTCGCTCCACATTCCCTTGAAGCCCGCCATACCTGCCGAGCGGCAGGAGGCGCCCGTCATATAGGTGACGAGATATTCTCCCGCCTCGACGAAGTGCGCGGCGGCGTCAAAGACGGCGGGCGCCTCCTCGGCGGTTTGTGCGATCTTGGGGAAGATGTATTCGCTCGATACCTTGCCGCCGTAGCGCGCAAGTAGGGGCGTTCCCGCGCAAAGCGCGGTCAGCTTGTCGGCGTATTCCTGCGCCGCGTGGTGCTTCCAGAGCTTCACGTAGGCGTGCGGCTCGTTTTGAAAGCGCGCGTCAAAGCAAAGCGGCGTGCCGTCCTTTGCTGTCGGAAGCACCGTGCAAGAAGTAAAGTCAATGCCGATGCCTACGATCTCGTCCGCCGTGGCACCGCCCTCGCGCAAGACCGCGGGGATGGTATGCTCTAATACCTCGATATAGTCGCGCGGGTGTTGGAGCGCGTAATCGGGGGGCAGGCGGCGCCCGTCGAGAAAGGTGTCCGACATCACCCCGTGGGGGTAATCGTACACCGCCGTGGCGCATTCTTTGCCCGTCGTGACGTCCACGAGCAGCGCGCGTCCTGACAACGTGCCAAAATCAATGCCAATGCTGTATTTCTTCATTTTGTAAACCTTTCTTTACATTTCACTGGGTTCGGTCAGGCTGTATTTGCCGAAAAGAGCAAGCATTTCGCTTTTGGAGGCGAAGCCGCACGCCGTACAAAGGCGCGAGAGCTTGTATTTGATGCCGCCAACCGAGAGAAAGACTGCCTCTGCCACCTTTTCGTAGCTCTCGCCCCGTATCAGGCGGGAAAGAATGAGAAGGTCGTTTTCGTCTGCGGTGCGTAAGAGCGCCTCGAGCTTGATCATTTCGCTGACCTCAGGGTCCTCGTAAAAGCCGTCGCGTACCACGGCGGGGGCGGCGGGCTCGGCGTTATCCTGCGTGGGGGCGGGGAAGTGTCTCGTGCTGTCGCCCGGGGCGATCGCGCTCTCGATGAGTGCCTCGGCGGTGCTGACGGTGGGGTTTTTGACGAGCAGCCGTGCCAAATGGATCGCCGCGCGACCAAAGTCGCCGTAGCGCGTTTGTAAATTGGTTACGGAGGGACGAACGCGTCTTGCAAGAAGCGTTTCGTCACAGCTTGCGACGAGGGGAGCGTCCATCGACGCCCCGTCAAGCGCGCGCAAAAGCGATACGGCGCAAAGATCGTTGGCGCAAAGGACGGCGTCAAAGCGGTGCCCTTCGCGCGCGAAGGCGGTAAAGCAATCGGCAAGTCCCGTTTCGTTGTAAAAAACGTTCTCCTCCTTGCCGCCCGCCGCGAGAAAGGCGTTTTTACGGAAGCGGTCGGAGGCGGAGCGGGGATTGATGCCGTAGAGCGCGACGGTGTGTCCGCCTGCGGCAAGAAGATAACTGTAAAGAGCCTGCACGTTGCGGGAAACGTCCGCCGAAACGACGCTGAAGCGCCCGCTTACGGTGTCCCGCTCGGCGTTGCCTAAAAGAACGATGCGATGCCCGAAGCGCTCAGCACAGCGCGAAACGGTGTCGCTTACCCACGCGGCGTCCGTTCCGATGAGGAGCATCACGCCGTCGCTCTCGGGGATCAGGGCATCAAGCGCGTCCCCGTTTTCTAAAAATACGGCGTCGTAGCGCTTGCGTTTGATCTCCTCCAACAGTCCGTCGAGGATCCGTTTGTGCCAGCTGCTTGCGGTGAAGCTCGGCTCTCCCAGACAATAAAAGGTCATAATACGCTCCTTTTTTGGCGCAAGTGCGCCCGTTTACACCTTTATTATACGAGCTCAAAAAGCAAAAGTCAATATCAAAAGAGGACTTTGCGCGAAATCCCGTTTTCGTGCGCGCGTACGCGCACAGACAGAAAATCGGGAAAATTTTACGCGATTTTCGGACTTGTCAAAGCCGCCCATTTTGGTATAATGAGGGTGAAAAAACAAAAAGGAGAGGTTTTCTTATGGAAATCAAGGTCAAAAGAGAACAGGTGAAGATCCCCACCTACGTACCGCGTGCGGCGATCGAGCTTCCGATGTTCTTTGAGCACAAGCCCTATCAGGGCGCAAGCGGACGGTTGTACCCCCTGCCGTATTCCGACAGCATCAGCGACGACAAAACGGACGTTTCGTACGACATCCTCACACTCGAAAACGAGTACGTCCACACCGAGGTCGCTCCCGAGCTTGGCGGTAAGATTCTGCGTGGCTACGACAAGGTCGGTGCGTACGACTTCATTTACTACAACGAGGTCGTCAAGCCCGCTCTCGTGGGTCTTGCAGGTCCTTGGATCTCGGGCGGTATTGAGTTTAACTGGCCCCAGCACCATCGCCCCACCACCTTTATGCCCCTTGAGGTGACGGTGGAGGAAAATCCCGACGGCTCGAAGACCGTTTGGACGGGTGAGGTGGACCCCTTCTACCGTATGAAGGGTATGGCGGGCATCACGCTTGACCCTCATCGCTCCTACATCAAGGCGAAGATCAAGGTATATAACCGCACCCCCGAAAAGCAGATCTTTATGTGGTGGGCAAACCTTGCCGTTCCCGTCAACGAGAGCTACCGCACCATTTTCCCGCCCGATGTGGAGTGGGTCAACGACCACGACCGCCGCTGCGTGATGAGCTGGCCCATTGCGAAGGGCATCAACCGCTCCGCGCGTCCCTTCGACTTTGGCGAGGGCACGGATATTTCGATGTACGACGCGATCAAGGTCCCCTCCTCCTTCCTCGTTTCGCAGGGACAGTCGGATATGGACTTCGTAGCAGGCTACGACGGCGGCAAGGGCAAGGGCATCGCGACCGTTGCCAACCACCATATCTCCCCTGGTAAGAAGATGTGGCACTGGGGCAAGGGCGACTTCGGCGATATGTGGTGCGCCAACCTGACGGACGAGAACGGTCCTTATATTGAGCTAATGACGGGCGTCTTTACGGACAACCAGCCCGACTTTACCTGGATCGCGCCCTACGAGACCAAGGAGTTTGAGCAGTATTGGTACCCCATCCGCGATATTGGCGACGTCAAGTGCGCCACCATCGACGCGGCGATGAATATGGAGCAGCGCGAGAAGGAGCTCTTCTTCGGCTTCAACGTGACGGGCGTCTTCGAGGGCGCGACCGTGCGCGTGACGCACGGCGGCAAGGTCGTTTATACCGAAACGCGCGATTTTGACCCCAAGGAAAGCTACTTAAAGACGATTCCCTTAGGCGAGATGACCTTTGAGGACGTGACCGTTTCGCTCGTCGCGGCAGACGGCAAGGTCCTCGTGGAATATACCCCCTACGTACGCGGTCAGAAGGAGCCCATCGAGCCCCGTCTTCCCGTGCTTCGCCCCGCCGAGATCGAGACGGTGGAGGAGCTTTACATCAACGGCTTGCACCTTGAGCAGTACAAGCAGCACAATTACAGCGCCGTGGATTACTACACCGAGGGGCTTAGAAGAGATCCCGGCGACATCCGCTGCAACACCTCGATGGCGAGATACCACTATAAGAACGGCAACTTCGCTGAGGCTGTTCGCTTTGCCGACGTGGCGATCGCGCGCTTAACCTCGCGCAACCAGCACCCCGCCGACGTGGAGGCGTTTTACTTGAAGGGTCTTGCGCTCAAAGCAGAGGGCAAGCTCGACGAGGCATACGACACGCTCTATCGCGCCGCTTGGGATTATAGCTACCGCTCCGCCGCTTATTTCTCGCTTGCCGAGATCGACACTGCCAAGTGCCGCTACGCGGACGCGCTTCGCAACCTTGACGAGTCCATTTCTCTCAACGCAGGTCACACCCGTGCGATGAACTTGAAGGCGCAGATCCTTTATCGCCTCGGAAGAGAGGACGAAGCAAAGGCGCTTGCAAAGAGCATTCTCGCGCTCGATGCACTCGATATGGGTGCGCGCGTGATGCTTGCCCGCTTCGAGGACAGAGCAGGCGAGATCCACGCGATGTTTGACGCCAAGAGCGAAAACTTCATCGATCTTGCCGCCGCCGCGCTTTCTGCGGGACTTTGCGAGGAGGCGATCTTTGCCCTCTCGCTCTCGAAGAATGACTATCCCCTTTACGACTATTACAGAGCCTACGCCTACGGCAAGCTGGGGGACGACGCCCGCGCTGCGGAGTGTCTTGCCCGCGTTGAGGCAATGGCGGAGGGCTATTGCTTCCCCGCACGTCTTGACGATGTTTCCGTTCTCACCTACGCGATCGAGAAGAATCCCGAGGGCGCCAAGGCGTACTACTACCTTGGATGCTTGTATTACGACCGCTTCGGCTACGACCGTGCGATCACCCTGTGGGAAACGGCGATCAAGAAGGATGCAACCTACGGCAAGGCGTATCGCAACCTCGCACTCGCGTACTTCGATAAGAAGGGCGATGCGCTGGGCGCCAAGGCTTGTCTTGAAGCCGCACTGCGTTACCTGCCGAACGAGCCTCGCGTCTTGAAGGAGTACGTACAGCTTCTTAAGAATATGGACGTTTCTCCCGAGGAGCGCCTTGCGGTCTATGAAAAGCACGCCGCGCTTGCCGACCTGCGCGACGACTGCTACCTCGATCAGATCACGCTCCGTTGCCTCGTTGGCGATTACGCCGAGGCGATCGCGATGGCAAAGCGCCGCCGCTTCCACATTTACGAGGGCGGCGAGGGTATGCTCACCAAGCAGCACGCTTGGATGCACGTGCTTTACGCCAACGAGCTTGCCGCGAAGGGCGACGCAGAGAAAGCGGAAAAAATGTACCTCGACGGCATCAATATGCCGAAGTCCTACGGCGAAGCCAAGACCTTCTTTAATCAGGAGGCGCATATCTACTATTACCTCGGTCAGCTCTTTGAAAAGACGGGTAGGGATGCGATGGGCGCGTATGAAGAAGCCGCCGTTTACAAGGCGGCAGTCAGCGAGCTTTCGCTCTTCCGCGCCCTTGCTCTTCGCAAGCTTGCCCGCTTCGACGAGGCAAGAGCGGTGCTTGAGGAAATGCTTGAGGGCGCCGAGAGCTTTATCGAGAACTGCGACCGCCGCACCTACTACGGCGTTGGCTCGCCCTCTCCGATGCCCTTCGAGGACGATATCGTCAAGAATAATTTGATGAGCGGCTACACGCTTGGCGCGTACGCGCTTCTCGGACTTGGCAAACGCAACGAGGCAGAATCGTATATTGAGAAGGCAAAGGCGATCTTCCGCCACGACTTCCGCGTCTATGCATTTGATCAGATCAAAAGCACGGTGATCTGAGTAGGATAAGATAAAAAATCGGTGGTTTTGTTCATTGACAAGATCACCGATTCGTGCTATACTTGACGTAGAAAATAACACTTGGAGGTGTTTTTATGGCAAACGTATGGACCCGTGAGCGCGCGTGGGAGTGGTACAACGCTCACCCCTGGCTGCGCGGCTGTAACTTTATGGGAAGCGATTGCGCCAACCGCATCGATATGTGGCAGTCCCTTCATTTTGAGGAGCGTTTGGCGGTTGCGGACGAGGAGCTGGCTCTTGTTGCAGAAACGGGCTTTAATACCATCCGCATCATCCCCGAATATATCGTCTGGCGGGACGAGCACGACGCGTGCATGGAGAATTTTGAAAAATTCCTCACCGTCGCCGCAAAGCATGGCATCTCCTGTATGGTGGTGTTCGGCAACGACTGTATGCCCCCCAAGGGCGAGGGCTGGCGTCCGCTTGCGCTGGGCGAGCAGCACTACGATTGGGGCTACCACGGCGGCAGAAAGAATTCTCAGCACGGCAGCTTTTCGACGGTGGGCTACCACCTGCTCGACGAGCCCGAGGAGGCGGAGCGCCACTACGAGTGGGTGCGCGAGATCGTAGAAAAATATAAAAACGACGAGCGTATCGTGATGTGGGACGTCTTTAACGAGCCGGGCAACTCTAACCGCGCCTCCCGCTCGCTCCCTCATATCAAGAAATTCTTTGAGATCATCCGCGAGATCGACCCCGTTCAGCCCTTAACGATGGGCATTTACGCCTTCCCCGAGGGCGAGGATCTTGAGCACTTCGACATCGAAAGAGATATGGCGTCCTACCCGAAGTACGGCGAGGTCCAGCAGTTCGCGATGGAGAACTCGGACATCGTGTCCTTCCACTGCTACGGCTCCCTTGAGCGCAACGTGATGATCATCAAGCAGCTCAAAAAGCTTGGACGCCCCATCGTCAACACCGAGTGGCTGGCAAGATGCCTCGAAAACAACGTGGAAGAGATGTTCCCGCTGTTCTTCCTTGAGGGCATCGGAAACTATTGTTGGGGCTTCGTTGCGGGTAAATACCAGACGTACGAGCCTTGGAACTCGATCTGGGACAGATACGAGAAGGATCCCAACCTGAAATGGGACTTCACCAAGTGGTTCCACGACCTGTACCGCCCCAGCCTGCGTCCCTACAACCCCAAGGAGATCGAGATCATCAAGCGTTTTGCGGCACTTGCCGACCGTCAGTTTGAGGGCAAATGATCACGCTTGCGGGCGGTGGTTACACCGCAAAAATAGACCCCGCGCGCGGCGGTAACTGCATTTCGCTCCGCCACGCGCCGACGGGCGCGCGCATTCTGCGCGAGCCCGTTTCCTATCCGCTGGATAACCCCTATCTTTACGGGATGCCCATCCTCTTTCCCGTCAACCGCATTGCGGGCGGGCGCTTTCTCTTTGAGGGGCGGGAATACCGCTTTCCCATCAACGAGCCGAGCACGGGGTGCCATCTGCACGGCACGCTTCACGAAACGCCCTTCACCGTCACACAGCAATCGGCGGACGCCGTGCGCCTCGTTTTTGACGCGCCCTATCTTGATTTTCCGCACCGCTTTTGCCTTTCGCTTGCTTATACACTCTCGGAGCGGGGGCTTTCGGTCATGTGTGAGGTAGAGAATCGCTCGGATGAGAATATGCCCGTCTTTCTCGGCTACCACACCACCTTCGCCGTGCCCTTTCTCCCTGACGGCGACGCAGGCGACTGCCGCGTTTTTGCCGACCTCGGGGACGAAATTGAGCGCAATATGGCAAATTACCTGCCGACGGGGCGCATCCTGCCGCCCGACGACGTGACGCGGCGGATGCAAACGGGCGAATTTCCCCCTCACGAGAAGCCCATCAGCCGTCACTACCGCGCCGCACACGAGGGGCGCATTCGCTTGACGGATACCGCACGCGGCGTGCGCGTGGTGTATGAGAACAGCGAAAACCTTTCCTACCGTCTTTTCTACAACGGGCAGGCGGACGTGTATATCTGCCTTGAACCGCAAACCTGTATGGCAAACTGCCAGAACGCGCCCTTTGCACGCGAGGAGGCGGGCTTTGACGTTATCCCGCCGAGAGGGAAAAAGACCTATTTTTCCCGCATTTATTTGGAAACTCTTTAAAAAAACGAGCCAACGGATCAGCCGTTGGCTCGTTTTGCGTTTATTTCTTTTTGCGGGATGGGAAACGGGGCTTTAAGAGCAGAAAGGCGGCAAAGGCGGCGATGCCTGCCAAAACGCCCAAGCTGATCCAGGTGGAAAGCGTCCCAAAGCGGTCGAGGTAGTCGGAAAAATCGATCAAGAAGGAGGCGACGGTCAAAAGGGAGATCACGGAAAGGATCTTGCCGAGTCGTGCCTCTGCCTTGGTGTTTTCACTGCTTTGCAAAATGCCCATCTGGTCCTCGTTGTCGCGCAGGTCGGAAAGCAGAACGTCAATATCTAAGACCCCGTACATCTTATGATACAGGCTTTGATAGATCCGCTCCTTGGAGATGACCTTGAAAGAGAAGGTGGTCTTTAACTTAACGATGCGGTGGTTGAGGTGCTCAAGCCGCACGCGGTCGCTGATCTTGATCTGCGCGATCTCGTCGATGTAGCGCAGCGCGGCGAAGCGCTGATTGAGCAGAAGCAAGAACATAAAGAAGTAGCCCTTTTTTAGGTGCGTGTACTTGTAATGGCTGAGAAAATAGTTGTCTTCCACCGCCGCCGAGCAAAGCGTCAGACTGCAAAGTCCTTCTTGCGTGCCGCACCAAACGTCCTCGTGCGAGGGACGGTAAAGCATATTATAGTCCTCGTCCTGCTCCGTCGCATTCGGGAAGCTCGGGTTGTAGCTGCGCGAAAGGTTGTGCGCCGCTTGCATCCACTCTTCCTCGGTGTGAAGCGCTTCGTCGTAGCACAGCGTATGGTAGGAGATGGCTTCCTTCTTGAAATCGGCGCAGTCGGTGAAGAAGATCTCTGCCGAGGGGAAGAAGGAGAGGAGCTCTGCCGAGACGTCGTAAAGGCAGCGCTTGTCCGTGGGAATGGGCGGGATATTCGGGTTTCTCGACGCCTCACGGTAAATGGATTTCTTGAAGCGGAAGGCAAAGGACATCACGTCCTCGGCACGCATATCATCGCTGTAACGGATGTGGTATTCTAAAAAGCCGACGCCCGTCGCAAAGCAACAAAGGCGCACGTCAGAGAGCGTGGGCGTGCCGTGAAACTCCCCTGATCCCTCGAACAAAAAGAGGGGAATGCTCGCGGGGTCCCTGTGCGCGAAGCGCGCGCAAAGCTCCCCGTTTTCCACAAGACCGTCCGCATAGCGCAGAAGATATCCGCTTTCGGTGTCCTCTTCCCGCAAGGGGAGAAAAACGCCGTCCTTACCCAGCGCGTGGAGAAACCTTTCGTAATCGTCAAACCAAACGGGAACGAGAAAGACAGAAGAATTTGTGAAGACCATAGCGCGTCATCCTTTTACCGTTTGCGCCAAAGGCGCTTTTTTTCATTATAGCATAAAAAGCGGCGTTTTTCAATAGCCGATGTTTTTTTGAAAAAAATCGGATTTTTTTGCTTTTAGGGCTTGACAAAACAAAAAAACTTTGCTATAATCTTTTCCGTTGACGCTGCTATGGCTCAGTTGGTAGAGCACATCCTTGGTAAGGATGAGGTCCCCAGTTCGAATCTGGGTAGCAGCTCCACCAAAAACCACCTCAATCGAGGTGGTTTTTGTATTTTGGAGCGTTACCCGATTCGAACTGGGCTTTCCGCGCACAAAGCAGTGTTTTTTTCACGTTGAACAGGCGTTCACCTTGTTTTTCTGCCGCACCCGCGGCGCGGGCGCGGAAATCCGGTTCGCAGTCCCGCGAAGCGGCCTCTGAGTAGCAGCTCCACCAAAAACCAAGGGGGTCGAGGTGGTTTTTGTATTTATCGTACTCTTTTTTGAAAAAGCACCTCCAAAAACAAGAATATCGTAGAAAAAAGCGCGCCCAAAAGTCCGAGCAAAAGAAGGCTTTCGCCCGTCGAAAGCCCGCGGTCGGCAAGGCGGTGGTGGATGTGCGAGCGGTCGGCGGCAAAGGGGTTTTTCTTGTGCCAAAGGCGCTTACAAAAGACGAAAACGAGGTCGTAGAGCGGCACGGCAAAGCAGAGCGGCAGAAAAAGCGAGAAGCGGGGCGAGGCGCCGAGCGAAAAGAGCGCGAGCGAATAGCCGAGGAAGGTGGAGCCCGTATCTCCGAGAAAGCTCCGCGTGCGGGGATGCGACGCTCGTGCCAGCGCGCTTGCGGGGCGGTTGTAGGGGAGAAAGCCGAGCGCGCATCCGAAAAGGAGCAGTGCGCCCCCCTCGCCCGTATGGAGCCAAAGCGTGAGTGCCGCGACTGCCGAAAGAAGCACGGCGAGGGCGTCGGCACCGTCGATGAGGTTGAAGGCGTTTAAGAGGGTCAAGGTAAAGAAAAAGGCAAAAAGATTGCCGAGCGGGAAGGGAAGCACCCAACCCCACGCGCCAAGCGAAAGCGCGGTGGGCGCAAAGCCGAAGGCGATGGGCAACGTCGCGATCGCACCCTGCGCGGCGAGCTTAACGAAGGGGGAGAGGGAAAACAAATCGTCCGTCACCCCAAGCGCACAAAGAAGTGCACCGCCCGACAGCCACGCGGCGTAAAGCCGCGTTTCGGGCAAAAAGAAGGCGGTAGAAAGGAAAACGGCGGCGAAGAGCGCCAGACCGCCAAGGCGGGGCGTGGGGTGGGCGTGACGCCGCCTGCCGCCGTCGGGCAGATCGACAGCGCCCATTTTTACCGCCGTGCGCATCGAAAGCGGCGTCAGCAATACGCAGAGAAGCGCTCCCAAGCAAAGCAAAAAAACCGAATACCGCATATGCCTTCCTTTCCTGCAATATGTAAAGAAAAGTTTGCATTTTCGGTATTCGGTTTTGCTTTGGGCTTGCTCGCAGAGAAAGCCCAAAGAGTGAAGAGTGAACAGGAAGATCAGATGACGAAGCCGACCTTTTTCTTGACCTTGGAGAGGGTCTTGCGGGCGGCGTAGGACGCCGCTTCCGCGCCCTTCTTCATCACGTCCTCAAGATATGCCTTGTCCGCCATCAGCTTGGCAAACTCGCTTTGCACGGGCGCCAGCGCATCCGCGCACGCCTCGCCGCAGGCGAGCTTGAAATCGCCGTAGCCCTTGCCCTCAAACTCGCGCTCGATCTGTTCGTGCGACTTACCCGTGAAGGCGCGGTAGATGGTCATCAGGTTGGACACGCCCGGCTTTTCCTCGGGCGCGTAGCGCACGACGGTATCCGAGTCGGTGACGGCGCTCTTGAACTTCTTCAAAATCGCGTCGCGCGGGTCAAGGATATACACGCAGGCGTTGGGGTTGGGGTCGGATTTGGACATTTTGGCGGTGGGGTTGGAGAGCGACGCGATCTTCATCGCCGTGGGGTTCATATACCCCTCGGGCACCACGAAGGTGGGGGAGTACGCTTGGTTGAAGCGGCCCGCGATATCCCGCGCAAGCTCAAGATGCTGGCGCTGGTCCACGCCCACGGGAACGAGGTCGGTTTGATACAAGAGAATATCCGCCGCCATCAGAACGGGGTAGGTAAAGAGTCCCGCGTTGATGTTGTCCGCGTGCTTGGCGCTTTTATCCTTGAACTGCGTCATACGCGACAGCTCACCGAACATCGTGTAGCAGTTGAGGATCCACGAAAGCTCTGCGTGTGCAGGCACGTGCGACTGCACGAACAGCGTGTTCTTTTCGGGGTCAAGACCGCACGCCATATAAAGCGCGAGCGTTTCGTAGGTGCGGCGGCGCAGCTCTGCGGGGACCTGGCGCACGGTGATGGCGTGCAGATCGACCACGCAATAGAAGCAACGGTACTCCTCCGAAAAGGCGCTGAAATTCTTGATGGCACCGAGATAATTGCCGATGGTGAGGTTTCCCGAGGGCTGGACGCCCGAGAAGACCACTTTTTTTCCGTCTAACATAACAATTCCTTTCTATTCTCTCCGCCACGGGAAAAACTATACGCTCCGCGCGGCGCTTTTCGTACGTTTGCTTCCATTATACCCGACGGGGAAGGATTTGTCAATGAAAAAAACAAAACAGAATGAAAAAAATCGAAAAAAAGTATTTACTTTTTTATTTAGAAGTGCTACAATATAAAAAGGTGTGGGCGGTTTGTGCCGCGCTGCACCCAAAGAGACGGTTTTTATTAAAAAATATATAAAACGGAGGAACAAAAAATGGAAAGAAAAAAGATTTCCATGGATGGTAACACTTCTGCGGCGCACGTGTCGTACGCCTTTACCGAAGTTGCCGCCATCTACCCCATCACCCCTTCCAGCCCTATGGCAGAGGTGACCGACACCTGGTCCGCCACCGGTAAGAACGTTGCCGGCGATCCCGCCAAGAACATTTTCGGCGACAACGTCAAGGTCGTTGAGATGCAGTCTGAGGCAGGTGCCGCAGGTGCCGTTCACGGCTCGCTCGCATCGGGCGCCCTGACCACCACCTACACCGCATCGCAGGGTCTGCTTCTGATGATCCCCAATATGTACAAGATCGCAGGTGAGCTTCTTCCCTGCGTCATCCACGTTTCCGCACGTTGCGTTGCTTCGCACGCGCTGAACATCTTCGGTGACCACTCCGACGTGTACGCTTGCCGTCAGACGGGCTTTGCTATGCTTGCTGAGTCCAACCCCCAGGAGATCATGGACCTCGGTGCCGTTGCTCATCTTGCAACCATCAAGGGCCGCGTTCCCTTCCTCAACTTCTTCGACGGCTTCCGTACCTCTCACGAGGTGCAGAAGGTTGCCGCTTGGGACTACAAGGATCTTGAGGAGATGGTGGACAAGGATGCGATCGCCGCATTCCGTAACCGCTCGCTCAACCCCGAGTTTCCCGTACTTCGCGGCTCGGCTGAGAACGGTGACATCTTCTTCCAGCACAGAGAGGCTTGCAACCCCTACTACGAGGCGCTTCCCGCCATCGTTGAGGAGTACATGGCTAAGGTCAACGAGAAGATCGGTACCGATTATAAGCTCTTCAACTACTATGGCGCACCTGACGCTGAGCGCGTGATCATCGCGATGGGCTCCGTTTGCGACGTGGCTGAGGAGGTCGTTGACTACCTGATGGCACAGGGTGAGAAGGTCGGTCTCGTTAAGGTCCGCCTGTACAGACCCTTCGTTCCCGCAAAGCTTTCCGAGGCAATTCCCGCAACCGTAAAGCAGATCGCCGTTCTTGACAGAACCAAGGAGCCCGGCGCCCTTGGCGAGCCCCTTTACCTCGACGTCGTTGCAGGTCTTGGTGAGGTTGGCAGAGCTGACATCAACGTGGTCGGCGGCAGATACGGTCTTGGCTCCAAGGACACGCCTCCTTCCTCCATCTTTGCCGTTTACGCAAACCTGGCAGAGGCAGCTCCCAAGAACCACTTTACCATCGGTATCGTTGACGACGTAACGGGTCTGTCCCTCGAGGAGAAGCCCGCTCCCGACACCGCTCCCTCCGATATGATCCAGTGCAAGTTCTGGGGTCTGGGCGGCGACGGTACGGTTGGCGCAAACAAGAACTCCATCAAGATCATCGGTGACCACACCGACAAGTACATTCAGGCATACTTCCAGTATGACTCCAAGAAGACGGGCGGTATCACCATCTCGCACCTGCGCTTCGGTGACTCTCCCATCAAGTCTTCCTATTATATTAACAAGGCCGACTTCGTTGCGTGCCACAACCACGCATATCTGACGAAGTACGATATGATCTCCGACGTTAAGCCCGGCGGCACCTTCTTGCTTGACTGCGCTTGGACGGACGAGGAGCTTGACGCACACCTTCCCGCATCCGTCAAGAGCCATATCGCAAAGAACGGCATCAAGTTCTACACCATCAACGCAACCAAGCTCGCAATCGACCTCGGTAACGCAAAGGTTAAGAACACCGTGCTTCAGTCTGCTTTCTTCGCTCTTGCTAAGATCCTGCCCATCGACGAGGCGATCGACTATATGAAGAAGATGGCAACCAAGTCCTACCTCAAGAAGGGTCAGGCTATCGTTGACCTCAACCATAAGGCAATCGACGCAGGCAAGGACGCTCTGCACGAGGTCGTCGTTCCCGCATCCTGGGCGGATGCAGGCGTAACGCCCGCAGCCGCAGCACAGACGGGTGAGCGCGCAGATCTCGTTGACTTCGTAAACGGCGTGGTGATGCCCGTCGTTGGCATGAAGGGTGACTCTCTGCCCGTATCCGCATTCGAGAAGTACGTTGACGGTACCTTCCCGCAGGGTGCTGCCGCTTACGAAAAGCGCGGCGTTGCCGTTACCGTTCCTACTTGGATCCCCGAGAACTGTATCCAGTGTAACAACTGTGCATTCGTATGTCCTCACGCTACCATCCGTCCCTTCGCAATGACCGAGGAGGAGGCAGCAGCGGCTCCCGCATCCACCAAGTTCTGCGAGAAGCCCGTTCTTAAGACCAACTACAAGTTCTCCATGGCGATCTCGCCTATGGATTGTATGGGTTGTACGCTTTGCGTCAAGGCTTGCCCTGTTTCCAACAAGGCGCTTGAAAACGCAAAGAAGACGGTTGCCGCAGAGCATCCCGAGTACGACGCAAAGACCGCAGCGAAGGAAGCTGCAAAGCTTGCCGCTCCCAAGCTCGCGCTCAAGATGGTTCCTCAGGCACAGGAGATCGATCAGCAGGCAGCGTTCGATTACGCCGTTGCAAAGGTCACCGAGAAGCCCGAGCTCATCAGCGCGACCATCAAGGGCAGCCAGTTCAAGCAGCCTCTGCTTGAATTCTCCGGCTCTTGCGCAGGCTGTGCAGAGACCTCTTACGCCCGTCTGATCACCCAGCTGTTCGGTGAGAGAATGTACATCTCCAACGCAACGGGCTGTTCTTCTATCTGGGGCGGCTCCGCTCCCGCAACGCCCTACACCGTGAACGTCGGCACCGGCCGAGGTCCCGCTTGGGCAAACTCTCTGTTCGAGGACAATGCTGAGCACGGTCTTGGTATGGCGATCGGTCAAAAGACCATCCGCGATCGTCTGATGGGCATGGTTGCCGAGATGGCTGCTTCCGATAAGGCATCCGCAGAGTTCAAGGCTGCTGCTGAGGAATACCTCGCAACCAAGAACGACGGTGCCGCAAACGAGAAGGCTACCAAGGCTCTCGTTGTCGAGCTTGAAAAGGCTGCTAAGGAAGGCTGCCCCGTAGCGCCCAAGATCCTTGCTGAAAAGCAGTACCTCTCCAAGAAGAGCGTATGGATCTTCGGTGGTGACGGTTGGGCATACGATATCGGCTTCGGCGGTCTTGACCACGTCATCGCATCGGGTGAGGACGTCAACATCATGGTATTCGATACCGAGGTGTACTCCAACACGGGCGGACAGGCTTCCAAGGCTTCCAACATCGGTCAGGTTGCACAGTTCGCAGCAGCAGGTAAGGCAATCGGCAAGAAGGATCTTGCGCAGATCGCTATGTCCTACGGCTACGTTTACGTGGCACAGATCGCAATGGGCGCCGATATGAACCAGACCCTCAAGGCTCTGACCGAGGCTGAGGCTTATCACGGTCCTTCCATCGTGATCGCATACGCTCCTTGTGAGATGCACTCCATCAAGGGCGGTATGGCAAACTGCCAGGCTGAGATGAAGAGAGCCGTTGAGGCAGGCTATTGGCAGATGTTCCGCTTCAACCCCGCAAAGAAGGCGGCAGGCGAGAATCCCTTCTCCTTGGATTCCAAGGCTCCTACCGCTTCCTATCAGGAATTCATTATGAGCGAGGCTCGCTATGCGCGTCTGGCACAGTCCTTCCCCGAAAGAGCGGCAGAGCTCTTCGAGAAGGCAGAGGCAAACGCAAAGGCGAAGTACGAGCGTCTTGTGAAGCTGGGCGAATTCTACAAGTAATTTCATAACCCCCGAGTCCCCGTTTTCGGAAAAGAAAACGGGGACTTTTGCGCTTTGTTCAAAAAAATATTACATTTTTTGGGAAAATGCTTGCATTTTTTGGTTTTTTATGGTATGATGAAAACAATAGTATTATATTTATAATATAGAAAACTATCAACGCTTATCAAAGAGGAGGAGAAAAAATGGAAAAGAAGTCTTACGAAGCGCCGATCGCCGACGAGATCCAGGTCGAAGAGTCTGACATTCTAAGCGAATCGCAGATCAAGACGAACGTCGAGGGCAGCGCAAGTGACAACCCTTGGAGTCTTTTCAATTTTAACTAACCAAAGCAAAAAGAATGGAGAAAAACGGTATGAAAAAGAAAATTCTCAGCATGCTTCTTCTCGTGGCAATGATCGTTACGGCAATTCCCGTAATGACGACCGCGGCTGGAGCGGCAGATAACGCAAATGCATATGCAAGCTACGAGGACCTGTACGTGCAGGATCATCTTGAGAGCTTATATATGGCATTCGTTGGCGACACCTCGTCTCTTTCCCTGGAGACTGCTGGCAGTGGCAGAAATGATAGCTCCTGGGCGAACAAGGTCGAGGGCGGTGCGAGAGCTTGGCTCAAGAACGATGGCATCAACAAGGGTGTCGCTTGGACGGTGGGCAAGTACGGCGGCGTCGGCTTTGACTACAAGTACGGCTACCTGGATGCAGAGGGCAACTTCGTTGCTCAGAAATTCTCCTGTCAGGATTCGGGCAACCAGGCGCTCATCTTTAACGGTATTAACGACCAAAATGGTATTGCAGCCATGCCCGACGAGGACGTAACGGTTGAGTACGTGGCGGAATATAAGCCCGTTTACGTTGCGGCTGACGAAACGGGTATGACCTTCGCGACCGATGCTGACGGCAATCGTATCGAGACCTACGGTGCGACCAAGGCAGACGGCACGCAGTATTATAGCGGTATCCCCGGTTATGATAACTGGCCCGTTGACTCGCTTGGCTGGTTCCAGGCTTATACTGCCAATATGGACGCATCGACCTGGAGTGGCGGCAGAAACGCCATCCACTTCGTTTTTGACAACAATACGTGGACGAGCGGCGGCAATGGTAGATGGGTCGGCAGTGGCGATGCTTGGAATGGTAACAGCGGCTTGAATATTCAATCCAATCCCTTCCACAAGCTGGGTAGCATCTACTCCTACGCTTACGTGATCGATGAGACCGTCACCACCACGGAGGGTGGGACCACCACCACGGCTCTCTTTGAGCTGTATCGTGACGGTGCGCTGTACAAGTCCAACGCAAGCAAGCTCAGCAGCTCCGCAAACGGTGTTGCAGGCAACGGTTATTACAATCTCGCTGATAAGGGCAACGGTAACAGCTTCTTCCTTTCTGCGGGTGCTCCGACCGATTTCTACGTCATTCGTGTTTACTCCGATCTGCTCACAGCAGGTGAGAAGGCACAGAACCATATGGTTGACGTGCTTGCGTACTACGACGTGAAGGTTCCTGATTACGATGCGACCATCGAGGGGCTGAAGGCTAACGCCGCAAGCTTTGCCGAGATCGGCTTTGCAAAGGATGACAGCACCTATTCGGCAAACAAGACTGCCGTGCAGGCTCTCATAGATGACGCAAAGGCAACGGTCGCATATCAGCTTTACGTTACGGACGGCATCGTTGGTCTGTTCACTGCGTTTGACGGCGCTGATGACGAGACGGTCAATCTTGCGGCGAAGACTTGGGCAAACCGTGTCGCGGGTAGCTCCTACAACGCTTCGCTCAAGGCAGTACACGGCTCTTGGAAGCAGGGTGACTTCGGCGGTATCGGCTTCGATATCTTCCTTGGTCAGATCGCCGACGACGGCACGGTTGGCGCAACCAGCGCGTACAGCACGCACAAGGATCAGACCACGCGCCTTGAGTTTGACGTAAATCTCCTTCCCGCAGGCGACTACACGATCGATTACCTCGCTCTGTACCGTCATCTTTACGTAGCAGACGCTGAGGCTTCTGCTGCGGCCGGCGTTGGCGTGCCCGCAAAGGACGCAAACGGCGCATATCTCAACCCCGTGAACTACCCCGATATCGCCGCGAGCAGCGACATCGCTACCTGGGACTTCGGCAGCCGTCTGGGTAGCGAGGTTCTCGGTAACTTCCTCGGTATCCACCAGAAGCTCGGTATCTCCGAGGCTTGGGGTGGCGGCGCCTGGGCGGTTCGTTGGGGCTACGGCTTGGCAACGGGCAGATATAGCAACCCCACCTGGTTTAGCGGTATGAGTTCCGCCAGCGGTGCGCTCCATAATGGTCCCTCCGATCCTCTCCAGCAGAATGGTGTGCTGCAGTCCTTCTCCTATACGCGTGACGAAACTGCTACGACATATACGGTGACCGAAACGGTTGACGAAGTTGAAACCGAGGTCACGAAGGACGGCTTCGACACCATCTTCAGCATTTACAGGAATGCAGGTTTGTATAGCAAAGGCTCCGTGAGCGCGGCAAGCTATACGGCAGGCAACAAAGCCTTTTGGATGTCTGCTCAGCGTCCTGCGGACTTCTTCGCGGTTCGCGTATACGATCGCGTGCTGACCGTCGGTGAGCTGATGCAAAACCGTGCGGCAGATATCGCGCTGTACTACGGCTTGAATCTGACGCTGGATCTCGTTCAGGATGACGAGCTGAAGGCGAAGCTTGTGAAGGCGCTTGAGGGCGCATCCTTTGAGCTTAACGCAGACGCAAAGGCAGCAAAGGCACTTGAGCTGCAGGCGACGATCGATGCGATCGCTCCCGTAGAAAAGCTTGACGGCCTTGCAGATATGTACGTTCAGGGCGGCTTGACCGCGCTCTATACTGCATTTGCAGGTGACGCTTACGTTGACCTTGCAAACGGTACCTGGACCGACCGCGTTTCGGGTGCGACGGCAACCCTTGGCAACAAGGCTTACTGGGCAACGGGCGCAAACGGCGGTGTCGGTGTGACCCAGCTGTGGGGCTCTTACGACGGCGGTGTCTTTAATGCAACTGCGGCTACCAACACCTTCGACGTTCTCGGCACGCGCCTTGACTTCGGTATCGATCAGCTTCCTTACGACGATTATACCGTTGAGTACGTGGCACAGTATAACAACGTTATGGCTGTGGACGCAAGCGGTAACCCCGTTGAGGCGATCATCAATATCGCGGACGCAACCTGGCCCTCTAACGCGGCTCTCGGCGGCAACCAGACGATTGCAAACAGCGCGGTAGATGCGCTCGGTAACCTTACGTCCTGGTCTGCCGGCGGACGCGATAAGGCATTCGCCGCAGGTGCCGTGTCTCATTACGGCGGCGTAGGCTCCGTGGCATGGAAGCATAACGACGACCGTGATGTCAATGGATGGAACCACGGTAACGGTTATGAGTGCCTCTTTAAGGCGTCTGAGCTCTGGCAGACGCGCGGCTCCGTCAACACCTTTGAGATCAGCCGTGATACTACCACGCCTACCTACAACACCTTTACGCTGACCAAAAACGGCGCGACCTATTCTACGACGACGGATAAGGCTCGTAGCACGGCGGTAGAGCGTTCGTATGACAACGACTACTTCTACCTTGGTGAGCGTCTTTCCGTGGACTACTATGCAGTTCGTATCTACGACCGTCTTCTGACGGCTGAAGAGAGAACGCAGAACCACTTCGTCGATATCCTGCTGTACTACGGTCTGGAAATTCCCGAGGCGTGCCTCAACGATGCGGCGGCAATGGATAGCATTGCAGCTCTGGTGGACGGCACCGCATTTGAGACGGATGCAAGCGTTTACAGTGCAACCAAGACGACCTTGCAGAACGCTATCGACACCGCATTCGTCACGATCACTGTTATCGTTGACGGTGAGGAAACTGCAACCGCAGTGAACGGCGGCGTATGGAATGCTCCCGCTACCGTTGACGGCAAGGTGCTTCTCGGCTGGCAGTTGATGGGCGAGACGCCTGTTCTTTACGACGCAGGCGCATCGATTCCCGTAGCTGAGGGCGACGTCCTTCGCGCGATCGCTCTGACCAAGCCCGCAACGACGAACGATTACAGTGTTAAGCTGATGGGCGAGGACGGTCTCGGTATGCGCTTCACGGCAACGCTTTCCAAGACCGAGTATCTGCTGCTTCTGGAAGCCTATGGCGAAGATAACGTTTCTCTCGGTATGCTCATCACGCCTGAGCGGTACGTTGAGCGCGCAGGCGTCTTCACCAAGGAAGGACTCAAGGCGTGGGCAGAGAGTCTTAACTCCGACGAAACACCCTACGTTGACATCCCTCTTGGCGGTGTTTGGAAGATGGAGGGCGACGTTCTGACGCTGGCAGGCTCGCTTTACAACTTCTCCCGGACGACGATTGAGAACAACATCTCTTTTGCTGCTGTCGCTTACGTTAATATCGACGTTGACGGCGACGGCGTGATCGACCAGACGGTTTACGGCGATTTCGCTGCGGAAACCTGCCGTACTGCAAAGGACGTTATGGAATACGTGAAGGATTCGTTCTATGATGATCTTGGCGAAACCCAGCAGGGTTGGCTCAACAGCTTCCTTGCGAATTACAATTAAGCAAGAACGGACGTACTGCGATGCGTTTGCAGCGCAGTAGTCAAAACAGATTCCCGCAAAGCGGATACAGCCTTGGCTGTATCCGCTTTTTGTTTGTGAAACGAAATCAACGCGAGGGGATTTTCGTTCAAAAGGCGCCGCGAGTGCCATTTTCTTTTTTAAAAAACTTTTTGAAATCAACGGAATTTTCGGCTGATTTAAAAAACTGACGAAGAAAGATGTTGATTTTTTATTTTTTTGTGGTATAGTAAAGTTGAAATGCTGTAAAAGGAGGTTATCGCGATGGAAAAGAAACCTTACGAAGCGCCGAGCGCCGACGAGATCAAGATCGAAGAAACCGATATTTTAAGCGAGTCTCAGATCAAGACGAACGTCGAAGGCAGCGCCGGCGACAACTCTTGGAGCTTATTTGACTTTTTTAGCTAATGCACCGCAATCGACCTAAGCAAAAATGAAAAGAATGGAGAAAACGAAAGTGAAAACACGCATACTCAGTCTTTTTCTTGCACTCGTGACACTTCTTTGCGCCCTGCCCTTTGCGGCACAGGCAGAAGAAGCGGTAACGCCTGCGGCAGAAGAAACGAAAACCGAGCTGGCAGATTTTTACGTCAAGGACGGGCTGGTTGCCCTCTTTACGGCGTTTGACGGCTCTTACATCAGCGGCTCCACCTGGACGGACCGTGTAAACGGTAAGAAGGCAACGCTGTCCTCCGTCAGCAAAAAGCAGTGGAAGCTCCGCGAGGGCGGCGGTGTCGGCTTTGATACCTTCTACGGTATGATCGACCAGTACGGCGTCTTCCAAACGGAGTCCGCTTATAACAACGCAAGCGTGAACGCGGTGCGCGTGGACTTCGGTCTGTCCCTCTTTCCCCAGGAGGATATGACGATCGAGTACCTTGCGAAGTATCTGCCCGTTTACGTGGCGGATACAAGCGGCAATATCGCGCTTGACGAATACAAGCAGCCCATTGAGACCTTTGACGCGATGGGCAACGGTCCCTCGGACTTCGCCTCCTGGCGTATTGACTCGATCGGCTGGTTCGGCTCCTTTTCAACGCATATCGACGGCTATCAGTCGGGATGGGCGAGCACTGCCGCTGACCGTGGCACGCTGTTTTTCATTTTTGATATGCCTTATTGGACGGGCTCCAAAAACGGCTGGTGGGTTGGCTCGGGTGACGCGTGGACCTCGTACGGCGGTATGAGCAAAACGGGTGATCCCTTCCATCAGAACGGTACTATCCGTACCTATGAGTATTCCATCGACGAAACACTGACGGTGGCGGGAGACGGCACGCGCACCGTGACCGCGCTCTTCTCGATGCGCCGCGATCTTGTGCTGTATAACGACAACTCGAACAATATCAACTCCACGGCAAACGCTCAGGGCGGTGCCTGGTATAAGGAAGATGCGGACTCCAATCAGATGTTCCATCTGTCCGCAGACCGCCCCACGGATTTTTACTCCATCCGTATTTACGAGCGTACGTTAAGCGATGAAGACCGTTTGCAGAACTATGCGGCGGACGTCATCCATTACTACGGCCTGACGGGCGTGACCGAGGAGACCCTCCCCGCGCTGAAGGCTGTTTTGAAGGGCGGCAATTTCGGCTTTGCAACGGACGCGACCGAAAAGGCAGCCGTCAAAGCCCAGATCCTCGCTGCGCTTAAGGATGAGGCAATTATTCAGGCGCTGTACGCGCAAGAGGGCTTGCAGGCGCTTTATACGGCGTTTGACGACACCTACGTGGACCTTGCGGCAGGCACCTGGACGGATCGCATCGGCGGCAAGACGGCAACGCTTGGCAACAAGCAGTATTGGCATGTGGGCGAAGACGGCGGCGTTGGCTCGCTGATGCTGTGGGGTCAGTACGTTGGCGGCACCTTTACTGAGAGCGCCGTGACCAACAACGCGGACGTTTATGGCACGCGACTTAATTTCGGCATTGACCAGCTCCCCGCGACGGACTATACCGTGGAATACGTTGCCGAGTACAAGAATATTATGGCGACCGACGCGAGCGGCAACCCCGTCAAGCCCATCGTTGAGATCGCGGATGCGACTTGGCCCGCAAACACCTCCTCCTTGAATGGCGGTATCGCCTACGGCTCGGTAGAGCAGTTCGGCAACCTGTTCGGCTATTCGCTCAAGCGAGATTCCTACTTTACGGGCAGCGACGAGGGCGGCTATTACGGCGGTCTTGGCGGTCTTGGATATCAGTACACCATTGCTCGCCGTACCAATAACTGGAACATTGAATCCACCGTCCCGAACAACCAAGGTATCCTGCGGAAAACGGGTGTGGGCAACGTCTTCCACGAGCGCGGCGCGATCCATACCCTCGAGCTGTCGCGTGACTCGGAAAACGATACCACCAACGTCTTGACGCAGTATAAAGATCTTGCGCTTTGGGTATCCGCAACCACCACCAACGTTTCCTGTGCCGACGAGCACACGGGCGGCAACGATTATTTCTATCTCGGTGAGCGCGTTTCGGTTGACTATTACGCCGTGCGTATTTACGATCGCCTTCTGACGGATGCCGAGAGAAAGTCCAATCGCCTTGCCGACCTCATCTTCTATTATGACCTGAACGCGACGGACGTCGCGAGCCTTAAGCGCCTTGCAGGGGCAATGGACTTCACGAAGTATCCCTTTGAGACGGATGCCTCCGCCCGTGCGGCAATGAAGACCACTCTCCAACAGCTCATCGACCGAGAGGGCACCGAGGTGGGACTGTACGCACAGGACGGTCTGATCGCTCTTTGGACGGCGTTCGGCTCGGCGGACAGCGTCAACACCTCAACGGGTGTCTGGACGGACCGTATCACGGGAAGAGCGGCGACCCTCACGACGGCATCCCGTTGGTCGAAGGGCGCGCTTGGCGGTGTTGGCTTTAGCGGCCTTCACGGTATGATCGGCGCGGACGGCGTTTATACCGCAACGTCTGCGTATAACAACACCAAGGAGGGCGGTCCTCGCCTTGACCTTGGCACCGCTCTCCTTCCCGAGGAGGACTTCACGGTCGAGTACCTTGCAATGTATCAGCCCATTTACGTGGCGGACGCAAACGGCAATATCGCCACCGACGCAGAGGGCAATCCCATTGAAACCTACGTTGCCGCAGGCAGCAACGGTAAGACCACGAGCTATGTCAATAGCCACCATAAGTGGCCCGTCGACGCGCTCGGCTGGTTCTCCGCCTTCACCACCAACCTCGACGGCTATGAGTCGGGCTGGGGCAACGGCGGCAGAGGCACTATCTACTTTATATTCAATAACGTATATTGGAGCTCGGGTAACCTCGGCAACTTCGTTGGTCCTGGCGGTAACTACGGTGCAAGCAGCGGTATGAACGTGGCAGGCAACCCCTTCCATCAGAACGGTAGCATCCGCACCTACGAGTATTCCGTGGACGAGACGCTGACGGTAGCAGGGGACGGCACGCGCACCGTGACGGCACTCTTTGCTTTGCGTCGCGACCTTACGCTGTATAAGGATAACTCCACTCGCCTCAACTCTACGGATGGTACGGCGGGAGCGGGCTACTTCGACAAGGAAATTGAAGATGGCTCGTATATGTTCCACCTGTCCTGCTCGCGTCCTACCGATTTCTATGCGGTTCGTGTGTATGATCGCGTGCTGACGGATGCAGAGCGCGCAGAGAACCGCTTTGCAGATATTCTTAACTACTACGGTGTGGTTCTTCCCGACGGCTATATGAACGACGAAGCACAGGTGGCATACACCAAGGAGCAGTTAGCCTCCATCGGTTTTGAGACGGATGCTTCCCGTTATGCGGCGACCAAGGCGTCCGTACAGGCGGCAATCAAGAGCGTTTACACCAATATTACGGTCGTGATCGGAGAAAAAGAAACCGAGACGACGGTGCTTGGCGACAAATGGCTCTCGCCCGAGGGCATCGAGGGCAAGATCCTCTTCGGTTGGAAGCTGCTCGGTGAGAACGATACCTATACGACTTACGAGGCGGGTGCGTCTATCCCCGTCAAGGAGGGCGACGTCGTTCGCGCCTTTGCACTGACCAAGCCCCAGACGATGAGCACGTCGAGCGTTAAGATGATGGACGAGGACGGTCTTGGTATGCGCTTTACGGCTACTCTTTCCAAGGGCGAATATTTGGAGCTTTTGGATGCGTACGGCAGTGAGAACGTTTCGCTTGGATTGATGATCACGCCCAGACAGTACGTGGAGCGTGCAGGCGTCTTTACCAAGGAAGGACTCAAGGCGTGGGCAGAGGGTCTTGGCTCGAGCGAAACGCCCTACGTTGACATTCCTCTTGCGGGCGTTTGGAAGATGGAGGGCGATGTTCTGACACTGGCAGGCTCGCTTTGCAACTTCTCAAGCGTTACGATCGAGAAAAATATCTCCTTCGCCGCAACCGCTTATATCAACATCGATAAAGACGGCGACGGTACCGTGGATCAGACGGTTTACGGCGATTTCTACGCAGGGGCTTGCCGCACCGCCAAGGAGGTTATGGAGACGGTAGATTATCTCTACCGCGACACCCTGACCGATAAAGAAAGCGAGTGGCTGGACGCATTCCTTGCGTACTATGAAAACCGCACCTACGGCAACGAGGGTGATAAGACGGTTGCCGAGCAAAGACAAGAAATTCTCGTGGCAATGCAGATCGCCAAGAGTCAGCAGGTGAACTACACCGTGCATCCCTTCGCCGAGGGCGAGGTGGATGCGAAGTACGCCCACATTCAGGCGATCAGCTTTGACGGCTTGGATTATAACGGCAAGAAGACGCGCATCTTTGCGTATCTCGGACTTCCCGAGGGCGCATCTGCCGAAACGCCCGTTCCCGCAGTGGTGCTGATCCACGGCGGCGGCGGTAACGCTTATATGGAATGGGTGCGCCGCTGGAACGCGCGAGGCTACGCGGCGATCGCGATGGAAACGACGGGCTATTTCCCCGTTACCCCGGGCGCAAATATCACCGAGGGCGCTTACAGCAACGCGGCACACGCATTCCCCGACTACATTCTCGAAACGCTTGGCGAGAATGCGGAAAACTACACTCTCGCACCCGATCGCTTCAGCGCGACCGAATACGCCGAGGTTGACACGATGTGGCATTATCACGGCATCAGCGCGGTTATTCTCGCTCACAACGTTCTGCGTCAGAACGAGGCGGTGGATAACACGAGGATCGGCGTGCACGGCGTGTCCTGGGGCGGTGTTCTGACCGCTCACGTCATCGGCTACGATAACCGCTTCGCCTTCGCGGTACCCACCTACGGCTCCGCATACCTCGGCGAAGAGGAAAAGGCATTCTCCTCCTATGGCAACGCTTACGTAGACGATCTGTGGGCGCCTGAGAGAAATCTCTCGAACGCCACGATGCCCGTTATGTGGTTTGCTTGGGCAGACGACACCTGGTTCATTATGAACGGCTATACCAAGTCCTACCTGCACCAGCTCCCGAACAACCAAAGCAGCAACCTGGTGGTGTTAAAGGATTGGGCGCACTCGCACGTGCAGACCTATTCCAAGGAACACGCTTACGCCTTTGCGGATGCGATCTGCTTTGGTGCGACGCCCTTCGTAACCTTTGAGAGCCAGCCTGTGGGACAAAACGTTTCCTGCAAGTTGAACGTCCCCGCGGGCGTGACGAACGTGGGCGTTCGTATCCACTACCTGACGGAGCCCATTGCCTACGACAAGGCAGGCTGCCCTTCGTCGCTCGTTGAGGATTTCAAGACGAATACGACGGCGCTTTCGTTCGATAGCGAACCGGGTATGATCACGGGCACCATTCCCGCTGACGTGAAGTATTACTACATCAGCGTACTCTTCACGACGGTAGAGGGAAAGAGCCTTGAGGTCTCCTCCACCTTCGTTATGGTGAAATAAGAAAAAAGCGAGAATGCTCTCCTGAGCATTCTCGCACGAAAAAAACACGGCAACTCCGAGTGGGTTGCCGTGTTTTTTAAAAATAAATTATCAAACCAAAGTGATCTTTTTGATGCTGGCAAGCTCCTCTGCCGTGAGCGGGGTGAGGGTAAAGCCCTTGCCGTGCATCTCGACGCCCACGAACTCACTCGCGTCGGCGAGCTTAAGGCGCATCGTGCGCAGGGCGTTGCCCAGCATAAAGGTGGGAACGGCGGGGACGTGGTCGATAAAGTCCCCGATCACGCGCGCAAGGTCGTCACAGGGGGGATAGCCAAACGTCGCGTAGGTCACGGCGGCGTGCTTATAGGCGTCAATATCGCCGCCGAGTTCATAGATGGGGAATTTCTCGCACAGAACGTCCGTGATGTGGATATAGTCCTTTTTCGTCAAGATCGCGCTGTTGAAGAGATAATAGAACGCCGCGCAAAGGGCGTTGAAGTCTTCTAGCTTCGTCCCCTTTTCAAGAAATAGCCCCGAATAGGGTAAAATCTTAAAAACGGCGGTGTAGATCTCTTTTTTGTGGCTCATACGGAAGCCCTCCCGATTACTTTTTCCAAAGATAGCCCTTGCGCATTCTTTCAAGCGCGGCGGCGGCGGGCATGACGATCAGCGGGGTGATGACGCCAAGCACGGCGGAGGTAAGCATACCCGACACGAAACGGGCGGAGAGCACGCCCCAAAGCAAGGGGTTTTCGTCCGACCAGCCGAAGATCTTATAATCCACGTAAAGGGGAAGGGTATTGCAAAGCGTCACGACGACGGCGGAGAGGACGGCAGCCGCCACAGTCAAAAGGATAAAGAGTGGGGTCTGTGCGCTCGGCTTTGCGGGGGTGAAGCGCTCGTCTGCCTTTGCGCGGCGCCACAGAAACCGACGGATGAAGAGAGCAAATAGACCGATCAGCGCGCCGCGCACGATGGCGGGAAGCATCCAAAGGGGCATCGTTACGCTGAAGCCGTATTTGACGAATTGCTCGAGGAAGGAGCCGATCAGCCCCACGATGGCGCCGTCTGCGGGACCGAAGAGAAAGCCCGCGACCAAGATGGCGAGAGGGGCGACGGTGAACTTGATAAAGCCGAGGTCCACCGAGAAGAGGGAGAGCGCGAAGAAGAGCGCTGCGAGCATCGCGTTCAGGGCTAAACGGTGAACGTGGCTTGAGATCTTTGCTTTGTTTTGCATAAAAAAAGTCCTCCTTTTCATCAGAATCAAGGGTAGTTACCGATGCAAGGAAGATATGCTTCGTTTTTTTGCAGCGGGATGCGACGCCGCCACCGCGGAAAAACCTTCGTCCCTTGGGCAACTCCCCGTCCCAAGGACACTTGACGCGGCAACGTCTACTCTGTTCTGTACGTATAGCATAGCACATATCCTTTCTTTTTTCAAGGTTTTTTTGAAAAAAACTTTACTTTTGATGCGAAAAATGGTAAAATAGATGGGTAAAGCGTTCTCCCTACGACGGAGGACGGTATTGCCGCAGGGCGGCAGTGGTATTGCTTCGCAGTGGTATTGCCGCAGAGCGAAAGTGGTATTGCTTTGCAGTGGTATTCCGCAGGGCGGCAGTGGTATTGCTTCGCAGTGATATTGCCGCAGAGCGACAGTGGTATTGCTTCGCAGTGGTATTGCCGCAGGGCGGCAGTGGTATTGCTTCGCAGTGGTATTCGCGATGCGAGTGAAAAACGGGAAAGGTGGGAAAAGAATGCGGCTTGACAAGTTTTTTTCGGATATGGGACTGCTTTCCCGCCGCGACTGCGCCCGCGCCGCCGCGCGCGGCGAGATCACCGTGAACGGTGCGCCCGTCACCCGTGCTGATGCCAAGATCAACGAGGAAAAGGACGAGGTCTTTTATCGCGGCGAGAGGGTCGCGTTTTCACGCTTCGTTTACGTGATGCTGCACAAGCCGCAAGGCTACATCAGTGCGACGGAGGACGGCAACGCGCCCGTCGTGACCGAGCTTTTGCCCGACACGCTGCAAAAAAGAGCGCTTTTTCCCTGCGGTCGATTGGATAAGGACACCACGGGCTTTTTGCTGCTGACGGACGACGGCACACTCGCACATCTTTTGCTTTCTCCCAAGCGCCACGTGTCCAAGTGCTATGCGTTTTCCTTGGACGCGCCGCTTCCCGCGGGAGCGGAGGAGCGCTTTGCGGCGGGCGTGCGCCTTGGAGAGGAGCTTTGTAAAAGCGCACTTCTTTCGCCCACCGATGACCGCAAGGGCGGCACGATCGTGATCACGGAAGGGAAGTACCACCAGATCAAGCGAATGATGCAAAGCGAGGGGTGTACCGTCACCGCCTTGAAGCGTACCGCCTTTGCAGGGATCCCGCTTGACGAGGGTCTTGCCCCGGGAGAATGGCGGTATTTCACGGACGAGGAGATCGCCACCCTCGAAAAAGCCCCCAAAAAGTAAAGAATTGTTTACAATGTGAGCGGATTTTCTCCGCAGGAAAGGAAATACTATGGATATTATTAAGAAGTTAGCCGAGGAGCTTTCGTTTGCCGAGGAGCACGTCAGCCGCGCGGTAGAAATGCTCGACGAGGGAAACACCGTTCCCTTTATCGCGCGTTACCGCAAGGAGGTCACGGGCAGTATGGACGACGAAACGCTCCGCAAGCTTGAGGACCGCTTGCGCTATCTGCGCAACCTTGACGAGCGCCGTGCGGAGATCACATCCTCTATTGAAGCCCAGGAGAAGATGACCCCCGAGCTTGCCGCTGCGATCGAGCGCGCGGTAACGCTTGTCGAGCTGGAGGATTTGTACCTGCCTTACCGTCCTAAAAGAAAAACGCGTGCCTCCGTGGCACGTGAGCGCGGACTGGAACCGCTTTCCACCTTCATTTGCACGGAGCCCGATGCGCTGGAAAAATCGCTTGAGGAGATTGCCGCGGAATATCTTAATGAAGAAAACGGACTTGCCGACGTCAACGCCGTGCTTCTCGGCGCCTCGGACATCATCGCAGAGGATATTTCCAACACCGCGGACTACCGCAAGATGCTGCGCACCTATCTTTCGACGGACGGCGCCATCAGCTCCAAGGCGGCGAAGGAGGAGGACTCCGTTTATGCCGACTATTACGAGTACAGCGAGCCCATCACCAAGATGCGCCCGCACCGCATTCTCGCGCTCAATCGCGGCGAGAAGGAGGGCTTCTTGAAGGTTGCCCTCGAGGCGGACAACGACGTCGCCGTGGGTAAGCTTTGCGCGGCGTTTATTAAGAAGGAAGAGTCCCCCGTCAAGCCCTTCTTGCAGGCGGCGGCAACCGACAGCTACTCCCGTCTGATCTTTCCCTCGCTTGAGCGTGAGATCCGCAGTGATCTGTTCGATGCGGCGGCAGAGGGCGCACTCAAGGTCTTTGGCGAGAACCTCAAAAATCTGCTTCTCATCGCCCCCGTCAAGGGCAAGACGGTGCTGGGCTTCGACCCCGGTTATGCCCACGGATGCAAGCTTGCGGTCGTCGATAAGACGGGCAAATACCTGACCTCGACCGTGATCTATCCCACCAAGCCCCGCGAGGACACGGCGCGTGCATCCCGCGTGCTTCTCGACCTTATTAAGAAATACGGGGTGGAGATCATCGCCATCGGTAACGGCACGGCGTCCCGCGAGAGCGAGCGCTTCGTTGCCGACCTCATTCGCGAGCATAGCCTTCCCGTTGCCTACACCATCGTGTCCGAGTCGGGCGCGTCGGTGTACTCCGCAACCAAGCTGGCGCAGGAGGAGTTCCCCGACCTCGACGTCAACGAGCGCAGTGCCGTTTCCATCGCGCGCCGCTTGCAGGACCCGCTTGCCGAGCTGGTCAAGGTGGATCCTATGGCGATCGGCGTGGGACAGTATCAGCACGATATGAACCCCAAGCGCCTTGCCGAAACGCTGGGTGCCGTGGTCGAGGACTGCGTCAACTCGGTGGGCGTGGATCTGAACACCGCCTCTGCGTCGCTCCTTTCCTACGTATCGGGCATCAATAAGACCATCGCGAAAAACATCATCGCGTACCGTGAAGAAAACGGCGAGTTCACCTCGCGTGCGATGCTTCTTAAAGTACCCAAGCTGGGCGCCAAGGCGTTCGAGCAGTGTGCGGGCTTCCTTCGCGTGGTCGGCTCGGACGAGATCCTTGATAACACGGGCGTGCATCCCGAGTCGTATGCCGTTGCCAAGGCGCTTCTTGCGCGCTTTGACTACACCGAGGACGACGTGCGCGGCGAGGGGATGAAGCTTCTTCGCTTCAAGGCGGAAAAGACGGGCATCACCCGCCTTGCGGCAGAGCTCGGATGCGGTGAGCCCACGCTTCTCGATATCATCGGGGAGCTTGAGAAGCCGGGCAGAGATATTCGCGACGATGCGCCTGCTCCCGTGCTTCGCACCGACGTGCTGGAAATGAAGGACCTTACCCCCGATATGGTGCTTAAGGGTACCGTGCGCAACGTGGTGGATTTCGGCTGCTTCGTGGACATCGGCGTTCACGAGGACGGACTTCTGCACGTCTCCGAAATGTCCGACCGCCGTTTCGTCAAGCACCCGCGCGAGCTGTTTTCGGTGGGTGACGTCATCGAGGTCAAGGTCAAATCGGTGGATATGCAAAGAAAGCGCATTTCGCTCACGCGCAAGGGGCTTTCTTCCGCAAAATAAAGCATAAATTCTAATTTATTAGAATATCTCGGCGTGCTTTTAACCGACTGTTCACCCGATTTTCACGGTTGTGGGTACGGTTTTGTGCATCTTCACTAAATAGAGGGGCGAAATTTTGGAGAAAAAACCACTTTTCAAAATGCCCCTCTTTTGTTATAATATATAAGGTAAAAAAATAGTCTTGATAGACAAAAAGGAGAATACAAATGGCAGGTCTTTCTTTAAAGCACATTTACAAAAAGTATCCCGGTGGCGTTACCGCTGTATCGGACTTCAACCTTGAGATCAAGGACAAGGAATTCCTGATCTTCGTCGGTCCTTCGGGATGCGGTAAATCTACCACGCTCCGTATGATCGCAGGTCTTGAGGAGATCACCGAGGGTGAGCTCTTTATCGGCGACACGCTCGTCAACGACGTCGCTCCTAAGGACCGTGATATCGCGATGGTGTTCCAGAACTACGCTCTGTATCCTCACATGACCGTGTTCGAGAACATGGCGTTCGGTTTAAAGCTGCGTAAGGTTTCCAAGGAGGAGATCAAGCGCCGCGTAGAAGAGGCTGCTAAGATCCTTGACATCAACCACCTGCTCGACCGTAAGCCTAAGGCTCTGTCGGGCGGTCAGAAGCAGCGTGTTGCGCTGGGTCGTGCAATCGTGCGCTCGCCTAAGGTCTTCCTTCTCGACGAGCCGCTTTCCAACCTGGACGCAAAGCTCCGTGCTTCGATGAGAACCGAGCTGACCAAGCTTCACAAGAAGGTCGGTACCACGTTTATCTACGTTACGCACGACCAGACCGAGGCAATGACGATGGCAACCCGTATCGTCGTTATGAAGGACGGTCTGATCCAGCAGGTAGATACGCCTCAGAACCTTTACGATTATCCCTGCAACCTCTTCGTAGCAGGCTTTATCGGCAGCCCTCAGATGAACTTCATCACCTCCAAGCTCGTGAAGAAGGGCGACGATCTCTACCTCGAGTTCGGCTCCACCTCCATCAAGCTTCCTGCAGAGAAGGCTGCAAACCCCGCGCTTCTTGAGTATATCGATCAGGAAGTCGTTATGGGTATCCGCCCCGAGCACGTTCACGACGATCCTAACTTTATCTCCAACTCCCCCGACACGCTGATGGAGTCCGACGTCGAGGTTACCGAGCTTATGGGTGCTGAGATCTACCTGTACCTCGGCTTTGAGGGTCAGGAGGATGCAACCAACGGCAAGACCATTATTGCCCGCGTTTCCTCTCGCTCGCAGTCTCGCGCAGGCGACCACATCAAGGTCGGCTTCGACGCAGAGAGAATCCACATCTTCGACAAGGATACCGAGCGCTGCATCGTTCACTAAGAAAAAGCAAAAGGCTTTCGCAATTTGCGAAAGCCTTTTTTGAAAACCGCACGGAGGAATGCGCCGAGCGGGGAAGGGACACCGACCGTTCGGTGGTAAGGAGGGGCTATGCCACGTTACCGTATAGCTGATTTTCTGTTTGAGATGGCGCCGCGTTATTCGCTGCTTACCTCGGTTTGTGAGAAATATCGCGTCGAAACGGACGCTTCCCCCGACTGTACGGTGCGCGTGACGGACGAGGAAATCGCCGCCGTTACCGCGCTTCCCGAAGGGTTTGCCGAGGATTACGGAGAAAGCCTTTCGGCTTGCCGCGCCGTTTGTAAATATGCGACGGAGCACGGCGCGCTGATGCTCCACGCGGCAGTGATCGAGGTGGATGGCAAGGCGTACGCCTTTTGCGCCCCCAGCGGCACGGGTAAAAGCACGCATATCTCGCTTTGGCGCCGTCGCTTCGGCAAGCGCGTGCAGATCATCAACGGCGATAAGCCCCTGCTTCGCGAAAAGGAGGGCGTCTTTACCGTGTACGGCACGCCCTGGTGCGGCAAAGAGGGATGGAACCGCAACGCAAGCGCCCCGCTTGCGGGAATTTGCATCATAACGCGCGCGGCAGAAAACACCATTCGGCGCCTATCCCCCGACGCGGCGATCGAGCCCATCTTCCGCCAGCTTCTTAAGCCTGCGGATGCCGCCAGCCTTGCGACGACGTTAAGCCTTGCCGACCGCTTGCTTTCCACCGTTCCCGTTTACCTGCTTGGGTGCAACGTATCCGAGGAGGCGGCGGAAATTGCGTACGCTATGATGACGGGCGAGCCCGTCCCCCCGAAAAAAGAAGGAGAATAAGAATATGAAGATCAAAGACGGTTATATGCAAAGCACCGTGGCAGGGCGCGCTGTCGTCGTGCCGCTGGGTCACTCCAATACCTTCCGCAATATGATCAAGCTCAACGAAACGGGCAAGTTTTTGTGGACGTTTTTGACGGAGGAAACCACCCGCGATGCGCTCGTAGATGCTCTCGCGGCGGAATATGAGATCGACCGCACGATCGCAGAGCGCGACGTGGACGCCTTCCTTGCTACGCTTCGTGAGTTCGGCGTTCTTGCGGAATAATTTCTATCATTCATAAATATAAACGACCCGTTTGCCGATGTGAGAGCAAACGGGTCGTTTTCTTTAATTGATAAAATCCCAGTTTAAGTCGCCAATAACGGGATCGGGGTCAAGCGGGTCGTACACGGAACCGCTGCTGCCGCCGTTACCGCCATTGTCGCCGTTGCCGCCGTTACCGCCGGTATTGCCACCGTTACCACCGTTACCGCCGGTATTACCCGCGTCGCCGTTAAAGACGCCGCAAATGCAAAGAATCAGCACGGCAAGGCAAACGAGCGCAACAAGGGAGAGCGTGATCAGTTGAATTTTTTTGGTTCGTCTTTTGCTTCTTCTATGCTTATGCATTTGACACCTCACGGTAACGTAATGGGCGTGTGCAACGCTCTTTGCGGGAGCACTGCGCACGTGCGGAGATTACTCGTTGGTATAGTTATCGAAATAGCCCTGGATCCAGACGATGGGGGTTCCCTTATCGCCCGAGCCCGAGGTGAGGTCGCACAGCGAGCCGATCAGGTCGGTCAGGCGGCGGGGGGTCGTACCCTCGGATGCCATCTTGCCGACGAGATTGCCGTCCTTTTCCTCGATCTTTTTCTTGATCGCGTCTTTCAGCGCGTCGCCCGACAGTGCGGCAAACTCGTTATCTGCCAGATACTTGAGCTTCAGCTCGTTGGGCGTACCGTCAAGACCTGCGGTATATGCGGGAGAAACGATGGGGTCAGCGAGCTCCCAGATCTTGCCGACGGGGTCCTTGAAGGCGCCGTCGCCATATACCATAACCTCGATCGTTTTACCCGTTGCCTCGTAGAGCTTCTTCTGAATGGCATCTACGACGGGCTGGCAATCGCGGGGGAAGAGCTTGATCTCGTCCTCGGTCGCCTTGTTGGAACCGAGAAGTCCGTAATCGGCGTTGTAGCCGCTACCGTCCACGGGGGCGTTTAAGATCTCGTCAAGACCGAAAATGCGCTCGCCGCCTGCCGCCTTGAGGATGCGCTTGGTGCGGAAGCGGGTGTGGATGTCACAGCAAAGAACGTTTTTCGTATAAGGAAGGATCGCGCGGGCGTCGTTGGCGAAGATGATCTCAACGTCAGCACCGCAGCCGCGGATAAGCTCCTCGTAATACGCCACGTAATCCACGCCCGTAAAGGGATGCAGAACGTAGCCGAACAGCTCACGGTATTTTTCAAGCGTCAGCACGTCCGAATAGGGGTTGACGCCCGCCTCATCCACCGCGTCAAGCGAGATGAGGTGATTTCCGACCTCGTCGGAGGGATAGGAGAGCATCAAAACGATCTTCTTCACCGCCTTGGCAATGCCACGCAGGCAGATGGAGAAGCGGTTTCTGCTGAGAATAGGGAAGATCACACCGATAGTGTCCTCGCCAAGCTTTGCCTTGACGTCCTTGGCAATATCATCTACCGTGGCGTAGTTGCCCTGTGCGCGTGCAACGATGGCTTCGGTCATTGCCACGACGTCGTGGTCGCGAAAGGCAATGTCTTCACTCTTTGCGGCGGCAAGGACGGACTCGGTCACAACGGACACGATGTCGTCACCCTTACGGATGATGGGTGCGCGTACACCGCGGGATACAGTACCGATCAAACGGCTCATAATCAGGTCACTCCTTTTTGCATACAAGCAAACAAAAATAAATCAACGGATATAGTATAGCAAAAAAAACAGAAAAAGTAAAGTAGAAAATCAATTTTTTTTCTTCATTTTATAAAATACGGCAAAAAATACGCCGTTTTCCCCAAAAAGTGAACAAAATGTTAAAACTATAAAGGGGCGCTTGACAATTTTTTTTGAGAGTGCTATACTTATTCCATACAAAAACAAGGAGCGTCCGCCATGAAAGCAATCCGTTTTGCATACGGGCTAAACGCTGCCATTCTAACGGGGAAAAGCCGTGTGGGTGACAGTGTTGTTCGTTGTGCCGAAATGGGTGCGTAAAGGAAGCCGAAAAGGTCTTTTTTCGGTTGTAGCTCTCGATTTCCACGATGCTTCGCTGCACCGTGGGATTTTTTATTTTCTTATCCGCTTTATGAAGCATTGCTATTGAAATCATCGGCAAATGCCGTTATTTAGGAGGAACGTATGCAAAAGATTCGTATCACAGACACCACACTTCGCAAGGCAGACGAAACGGCGGAGGTCGCTTACAGCTTCCGCGAGAAGATCGAGATCGTCAAGACGCTTGACCGCATCGGCGTTGACGTGATCGAGCTTCCTCTTTTCCGCGCCACCCGTGCGGACGTGCTGTTGCTACATACCGTTCTTCCCATCGTAAAAAATGCGACGATCTCGCTGACGCTCGCAGAGCTTACCGAGGAAGCCGTCCGCGCGGCAGCCGAGGCACTTGGCGGTGCGAAAAACGCCCGCATCCATATCGCGCTCCCCGTATCGACGGTACAGATGGAATATCATCTGCACAAAAAGCCCGATGCGGCGCTTGCACTGATCCGCACTCTCGTATCGCTCGCCTGCTCGCTCGTGGATGAGGTGGAATTTTCCGCACTTGACGCCACGCGTGCCGAGGCGGATTTCCTCACCGAGGCACTGTCCGCCGCTGCGACGGCAGGTGCGGGTATCTTGACCGTTTGTGACAGCGAGGGCAGTATGCTCCCCGACGAGTTCGTATCCTTCCTTTCCACGCTTCGCGCGGAGGTTCCCGCGCTGGCGGGCAAGGAGCTTTCCGTAGAGTCCTCGGATGCGATGCATATGGGATGCGCGCTTGCCGTTGCCGCCATCGGCGTGGGTGCGACCGTCGTGAAAACGGCAGTCGGTGCATCGGGTGCCACCCCTCTGCCCGCTTTTGCGGCAGTGCTGAAAATGCGCGGCGATTCGCTTGGCATCACCTCGTCGCTCAATGCGGCGTCTTTGGGCAAGACGGCAGAGAAGATCTACGCGATGGGCGGCGGTAAGACGGAAAAGGGTACTGCCCCCGAGGAAGAGAGTGCAGGCGATATTTGCCTGCGTAATACGGACGATGAGGCAACCGTCGCCGCCGCCGTTGCAACGCTGGGCTACGAGCTTTCCGAGGAGGATATGGCGCGCGTGTATGAGAGCTTCCGCCATCTTTCCGCGAAAAAGGATATTAACGCGCGTGAGCTTGACGTGATCGTCGCATCCGTCGCGCTTCAGGTCGCGCCCACCTATATTTTGCGCAATTACGTGATCACGAGCAGTAACGTGATCGCCGCCGCCGCACAGATCGAGCTGGAAAAGGATGGTGAGATCCTTCGCGGCGTCACGCTGGGTGACGGTCCCGTGGATGCCGCCTTCCGCGCTATCGAAGAGGTCGTGGGTACGCACTACGAGCTTGACGAGTTCCGCATCCGTGCGCTGACCGAGGGCAAGGACGCGATGAGTGAGACGGTCGTTCGTCTGCGCACGGGCGGCAAGGTCTATTCGGGCAGAGGTGTTTCCACCGATATTATCGGCGCGAGCATCCGTGCCTACATCAGCGCCCTCAACAAGATCTGTTTTGAAGAGGCGTAACCCTCTTACAAGGAGTAAACGAGTATGAAGCTTTCATTTTCAACCAACCGCTGGAACGGTACCTCGATGGAGGAGTTTTTCCGTCTGGCGAAGGAATATCGCTTTGCGGGCGTCGAGATCCACAGCGTCCGCGAATGCCCCGAGGAAAAGCGCACCGCCCTCTATCACGCGGCGGTGTCGGGCAACCTTTCCATTTGCTGTATTGACGTAGGGGAGTCGATCGGTGCCGCCGATCCCACCGCCGCGATGGCAGAGCTTGACGAAGCCGTTGCCGCCGCCGTGCGTCTGCACGCTCCTTACGTCCGCTTGCGCGCGGCAGACGAGGAGGGCGCCAAGGAAAACGCTGAGGCGTTCCTTAAAAAAGCCCTTCCCATCGCGCACAAGGCAGACGTGATCCTTCTGATCGAAACGGTGGGCGTTTACGCCAACACCGCTACGCTGCGCGAAACGCTCAACGCGTTCGCCGACGATAACCTTGCGGCGCTCTGGGACTTCTATTATCCCTACACGGTAGCAGGGGAGAGCGCAGAGGACACCATTCGCAACCTCGGTGCCTACGTTTGCCACGTCCACGTCAAGGACGCGGACGGTGTGGGCGAATATCGCCCCGTGGGTGAGGGGAAGCTCCCCATCGCCGATTTTATGAACGCGCTCCGCTCCGTCAACTACGACGGCTTTCTCTCCGCCGAGTGGGACCCCGATTGGATGGAGGGTCTTGGCGATGCGGATATCATCTTCCCGCACTACGTGACCTATATGTCCCGCTTCCGCGACCCCTCCAAGAACCGCGCCACGCTCTACGACAACAAAGCCAAGACGGGTAAGTTCGTCTGGAAGAAGGAGGCGCTGATCGAAAAGACCTTCGGCGAGGTGCTCGACACGATGGTGGAGCATTTCCCCGATCAGTACGCCTTCAAATATACCACGCTTGACTATACGCGCACCTACGCCGAGTTCCGCGAGGACGTGGACACCTTCGCCCGCGCGCTCATTTCGATGGGTGTCAAGGCAGGCTCGCACGTTGCGGTGTGGGCGTCCAACGTCCCCGAGTGGTATATCGCTTTCTGGGCGACCACCAAGATCGGTGCGGTGCTCGTCACCGTCAACACCGCCTACAAGATCCACGAGGCAGAGTACCTTTTGCGCCAGTCGGATACCCATACGCTGATTATGGAGAAGGGAAGCCGCGACTCGCACTACGACGAGATCATTGCCGAGCTTTGCCCCGAGCTTGCCGAATTAAAGCCGGGTGAGCCCTTGCACGCAAAGCGCCTGCCCTTCCTTCGCAACGTCATCACCGTTGGCTACAAGCAGAAGGGTTGCCTTGATTTCGAGGCGGCAACCGCCCGCGCGTCGCGCGTTCCCCGCGAGGAGGTCGCAAGACTTGCGGCGCAGGTGGACGTTCACGACGTTTGCAATATGCAATATACCTCGGGTACCACGGGCTTCCCCAAGGGCGTTATGCTGACGCACTACAACGTCGTCAATAACGGTAAGTGCATCGGCGACCGTATGGATCTTTCGACGGCGGACCGTATGATGATCCAAGTGCCTATGTTCCACTGCTTCGGTATGGTGCTGTCGATGACCGCGTCCATGACGCACGGCGTCACCGTTCAGCCCTTGCCCTACTTCTCCCCCAAATCGGCGCTTGCCTGCATCCACAACGAGCATATTACCGTGTTCCACGGCGTGCCGACGATGTTTATTGCTCTTTTAGAGCATCCCAACTTCAAAAAGTCGGATTTCTCGTATATGCGTACGGGCATTATGGCGGGCTCGCCCTGCCCCATCTCGGTTATGCGTGACGTCGTTGATAAAATGCATATGAGCGAGATCACCATCGTTTACGGACAGACCGAGGCATCCCCCGGCTGCACGATGAGCTCCACCGACGACCCGCTTGAGGTGCGTGTCGGCACGGTCGGACGCGCTCTGCCCGAGATCGAGTGCCGCATCGTGGATCCCGAAACGGGCGAGGAGCTTCCCGACAACGTGACGGGCGAGTTCGTGGCACGCGGCTACAACATTATGAAGGGCTACTACAAGATGCCCGAGGCGACTGCCAAGGCGATCGATAAGGACGGCTGGCTCCATACGGGCGACCTGGCTTGCCGCACGCCCGAGGGCAACTACCGTATCACGGGACGCTTAAAGGATATGATCATCCGCGGCGGTGAAAACATCTACCCCAAGGAGATCGAGGAGTTTATCTACACCCATCCCAAGGTGGGCGACGTACAGGTCATCGGCGTACCCGACGAGCAGTATGGCGAGGAGATCATGGCGTGCATCATTCTCAAAGAGGGTGAGAGCATGACCGAAAAGGAAATGAAGGATTATATTCTTGCCCATATGGCAAAGCACAAGGTGCCGCGCTATATTGAGTTCGTGACCGCCTTCCCGATGAATGCGGCGGGCAAGATCCTCAAATACAAAATGCGCGAGGATGCGATTGAAAAGCTTGGTTTGCAAAAAGCAGGTAAGATCGTAACCGCATAAACCGAAAAAAGCAAACAATTCTTTACAAAATCAAGGTTTTAACAACCGGAAAGGACGGCTCGCGATGCGCGTCGATGCCCACTGTCACGTCTATCCCGATAAGATCGCCTCACGCGCGGTCGCGGGGATCGGCTCCTTTTACGATATGCCGCTCGTTCACGCGGGTACGCTCTCGGATCTCGTTTC
>JAFTIH010000036.1 GCA_017456985.1 Clostridia bacterium
CTCATATCCATATACGCCACTTCTTCGGGGGTTGCCTTATAGGGCTGTGCGTTGCCGTATGAGTACGGTTGAATTTTAGCCGTTGTCATGCCTTCGTGCATTTTTATAAAATCCTCGTATGCCACCCATCCCTTGAGTCCGTTTTCGTTTCGGGGGCTTCCGCTTACAAGGAATTCTATACTTTCGCCATCGGTGTCGATGGTCACCTTGGAGAATACTAAAGCCATCGCTACATACCTCCCATCCTCATGCCGTTGCTCTCGGTAAGTTCGAGATCGGCATACATAGAGATATAATCCTCGACCTTTGAGCCAATCGTTTCGAGTTCGGTGGTTGTTGGCTCGTATCCAAACCACTCCGCCTTGCCGTTGTCATCCCATACGTGAGGTCTGCGATCTCTCGCAGCACCTTTTAGTCCTATGATTTCGTGAAACATAAAGCTCTGCGAGTCGATAATTCCTTCATTTTTATGAATAATGGAAAGTTTCAAGCCCTCGTATTGACTTGCCATTCTTCCTGTGACGAATTCGACCTTTGCACGAAGGTCATCGCTGATTTTTGATAGCATTGCCTTGCCTGCAAAAACCGTATCTGTTGATTGTGAGACGATGTCGCTAAACATCCGCTTTAGTTGTTTTTCATAGAAGTTGGTCATGCGTTTTTCTCTCCTTTATATTGAATTGCGCCGAGTCCGTATCGACGGATTGCCATTGCGTTGCAGATGATTGCGAAATCCTTGGGATGCACAACGTCACCGTCTGCGAGATCGCTAATCGTCATGTGCTTCGAGCCAAGCGCGAGATCCTTTGCACAGCAGAAAAGGGTATAAGCTGTCGGGGTGCTTTTGCCGAGCCTGATGCGGAAGAAGTGGATTTCATCTTTACCGATATGTCGCTTGGCTGCACTCCACAGGCATCCGTCTGCGGTTAAAAGGTAAAGGGCGCACATCTTGATTTTGTTGTTCGTGTTCATGCCCTTAATGGCGTTCTCAAACACCGACCTGTGTTTTTCGTTTTTGAATTGCATAGGCTGTTTCTCACTCTCCTTGATGTATTCGTTGATTCGGATAATAAATTCGGGGTTGGTTACTGCCGTGAAGGTTTCCATCAGTACCCTCGGCTGTGGGATTTGCCCCTCGTGGATTCGTTGCTCCACACAGGGCGTTTTTTCGCCCGACACGCGCCGTTTCTTCTTTCTGTCGACACACTCTCTGCATCCGCACCTTTCGGCGTTGTACTCGGTTTTTTCGTTCACAAAAATGCCGTGTCCTCTCGGACGGAAGTGCGGCGTTTTCTGCATCATCTTTTCTATCTCTCTATCGTGAGGGTTATCTGCAAAAATCATAAATTTCTCCTTTTCCTTGAAATGAAAAAAGCCGAGGATATTTCTATCACTCGGCTCGATTATGTGTTATTCGATTTTTAGTTTTTGGCATAAAAAAAGCACAGAGCTTTTCTTTCTCTGTACTGTGTGTTTTGGGCGATTTTCGTTCTCACGGGAGTTCAAATCTATTCAGTATCGGAAAATATCCCTTTTTCATCTACGAAATCGAACATAAAAATTTCGCCCTAAAAAAGCGAAAAAGCCTTGAAAAATCAAGGCTTTTCGGGGCGATATCTTTTTTGTCGCCCTTTGATGGCGCAGAAGGAGAGATTTGAACTCTCGCGCCGGATAATCCGGCCTACATCCTTAGCAGGGACGCCTCTTCGGCCACTTGAGTACTTCTGCATTTTACGCATAGGCAGGCCCCGAATTTCAGCCTGCCATATCATTATACACAACTAAAAGAGAAAAGTCAAGGGCTTTTCGGAAAAAAGACGGAAATTTTGCGTGCGTTAGGACTTGTTCCGCTTTCCGAGCCGCTCGCCCATCCTGACCTCCGTTTCCTCGCCGAGCGCCGTTTTTTGAAGCACGTCACCGTCAAGCAGGATGCCCGCGCCGCGGGGAAGCAGCAAGACGATGGTGGAGCCGCCGTACAAAAACGTTCCCTTTTCCTCGCCGCGCACAAAGCGGTGCGCACCGTGGTGGTTCTTGATCTTGCCCACCAAAAGCGCGCCCACCTCGATCTGCGTGATCGTCCCGAGATGCTCGGTTTCCATCACGGTATATTCACGGCAATTCTGTACGAATACGGGGAACTTTTCAAGCGCGATGGGGCGCACCGTGTGCAAGCACCCGGGGATGAAGACGTTTTCGCCCTTCTCGCCGTCATCAAGGTACATATAGCGGTGATAGTGATGCACGCAAAGGCGAAAGACCAGACACAGCCCCCCCGCATAGGCTTCGCCGAGTGCGTCGTTGCCGCCAAGCAATCCCCGCACCGTATAATCGCTTCCCTTGATATGAAAAACGCTGTCCTCCCCGATCTCGTACGCCGAAAGAAGCGCGTCGCAGGGGGAAACGAGGGCGTCGGGATCCCCATCGATAGGGCGAAGATGGGGGCGGATCTTACGGGTAAAGCAATCGTTGAAGCAGGTATATTTCTCGTCCTCAAAATCCGCAAGGTCGATCGCGTTCTTCTTCACGAAGCGGCGGATCAAGGGACGGGAAAGAGCGCTATCCATAAAGGCACCCGCAAGGCGGGAAACCCAGCGCGCGCAAAGCGGCTTTAAAAGCAGTCTGCCAAGCGCCGTCCCATAAAGGAAGCGGAGCGACGCGCTCTCTTTTTGCGTTTTCGTTTCCTTCATCGTCACAGAACGAAGCGAAGCACGATAAAGAGGATGATCTCGACCACGCCGATGCCCACCATAATCAGAATACCGCGAAGCCCGGGCTTCTTTAACTCGATCTTTACAAGGAAAGCGACGGCGCAAAGGCTCATCGTCAGGAAATATAAGAAGGTCGCGTCGATCTGAAATACAGTTTTTAAGAGATACTGCACCAAAAGGATAGTGGGGAAAATGATGGACGCCGAGGTGATGGGAAGTCCGAGATATACGCGGCGCGCACCACCCTCATCCTTTTGGCGGTCCTCCTCGGTGACGTTAAAATATGCAAGACGGATCATACCCGCCAAGAGATAAAACGCCATTACCGTCGCAAGAAGCACCGTAAAGGTTCTGCCAAAGGGAACCTGACCCCAGAAGGAAAGCATATTGCCCTGCAAGAGTCCCACACCGATGCAAAGAGGAAGCACACCGAACGCCACGAGGTCGGATAACGAGTCGATCTGAATGCCGAAGCGCATCTCCTTATCCGTGCGGTTGGCCTTGGTGCGTGCGACCTTGCCGTCAAAGGCGTCGCAAAGACCGCAGAAGAGCAAGAAAAACATACCGTAATACGGATGTCCGCTTCCGCTGAGCGAGGTCACGATACCAAAGCCTGCCGAGAGAAGGGAAAGGTAGGTTAAAAACGTGGTGTAGTCGTAAAATCCAATCATAAGAATAGTTCCTTTCGGTCAGATCGTTTCATTTTTGTCAATTCCACTATTGTCGGGAGCATCGTTTTCTCCTTGGTCGTCCTGTACCGCGGGTGCACTCTTGCGTCCGCGCACCGTCAGCGCGATGGAGCGGAAAAGCGTCGCCCCGCCGCAAAGAAGAATGCAAAGATAGAAGGAAACGGTACGGCTAAATAACTCAAGGTTGGTCGCTGTGACCTCGTCAAACAAACCGCCGAGCACGTCAAGCAGCAGCGTATCCGTGATGCCCATCGCCCCGGGGATAGGAACGTAATTGGAGGCAAGAATGACCATGCTCTCGCCTGCCCACAGCTCTGCAAAATGTGCGACACCGCCCGATATTGCACAGCAGGTGAACACGGTCGCCGCAATGAAGCAGGCTCGTTGGAGCACGTTTAAGGCAAACGCCCCGAGAATGGCTCCCCACCGTTTGCCGATCAGCGTGACGCAAGAACCGTAGGAGCCGATGGACTTCGCGAGCTTTTCCTTCTTCTGTTCGGTCTTGCGAAGAATGCGCATCCGTCCCAAGAGGTTGATGATCCCCTCGCCCGCCCGTTGTAAAATAGCGGGATAACGGAGCAAAAGGAAGAATAGCGCGGCAAGAAGAAGCTGTGCCGCAAAGCCCACGATGATAAGCACCCGCCCGGGGACGGAGAAGAAATAAAATACCGAGGGCTTGAGGATAAAGCAGAAAACGCCGAGCGTTACGATAGCAAAGGCGTAAAGGATCAGATTGAATAACAGCACCACCGTCGTCGTCGCAAGCGGAATGCCATCCTTCACCATAAAGAACGCCGAGGCAGGCTGTCCGCCCGTTGCCGAGGGGGTAATGGCGGAGAAGTAGATATCCGCCGCCGAGTAGCTGAGGTTCTTTGCCGTGCTGCGGGGATAACCGACCGCGTGGAGAATGACCTTGATCGCCGCACCCTCGAAAAATATGTAAAAGAGCATCGCAAGGAGCGCCGCGCACAGCCATAACGGATCTAATTCTCCCAAAAACGCGAGAAAGCTCTTGAACGAGAAGCTTTTGCTTTGTGCGGTGACCGCCCAGACGGTCAAGGCGGCGATGGCGACGAACAAAAGCGTCCAAAGTGCGCGCTTTTTTAAAGCGGACGACGTTGATTTTTCTGCCGTTTTCTTCGCCATACGCAAGCTCCTTTCGAGAACATAAATAACCATATTAATTGTACCACAAAGCCCCCACTTTGTCAAGGCTTTCCGAAAAACACCCCCACAAAAAAACGAAAAGGGAGAGAATAACGAATGGGTGATGTCCTTAGCGGAGAATTTTTACTTTGAAAAAAGTGCAAATATCGAATTTGACTAGTCAAACGCAAATGGGCTAAGCCCAAATCCTTATACAAACCAAAAAAGAGAGAACAAATCGGTTCTTAGCCGAAACGTCCTCTCTTTTTCTGATAGTGAAGTTTTCGCTATCGCGAAAGTGAAGTTGCTAGGCAGTGAAGTTTGTGCTACGCACAAGTGAAGTTAAGTTTGCCCTTAACTTCGCCACAAGGCGAAACTTTACTCACGAAGTGAACTTCACTATCTTAGATAACTTCACTTGCCCGTAAGGGCAAACTTAGTTTTAGCGTGTTCTCCGTTCAGGATAACACGCTAAGCATTCTCTCCCATATTTTTGCAAAAACCAAATGCGCTCGCGTCAGCGGGGATATTCACCCGCCGTTAAGGCGATCAAAAGCGAAATATCGTCGGGCTGGACCTTTGCCTCGTGCGCCGCACGGCAGCGCGACTTGCCGCCGCACTTTTCGCACACGTGCTCGATCACGTAGCCACGCTTGGGGTCGGGCGTCACACGCACGGGACGCAGGGCGCCGCCGCACGGGTTTGCGCGGTCCCCGGGGTTAATATCCACGTGCAAGGAGTATAAGCAGAACGGGCAGTGGTTTCTCGACGTATAGCCAAGTGGCAAAACCTCCTTGCCGCAATGCGCACAAACGAAGCCGTTGTCGTTTTTGGTAAAAAGCGGTGCTTCCATCCTTACCCCTCCTTTACTTGCCCACGCAGAAATGCTTGAAAATATCCGATACGACGTCCTCGCTGACCTCTTTGCCGTCACACTCGGCAAACGCCGCGAGCGCGCTCTCTGCCTCCATCAGCGCCGCATCCACCGCTCCCGTTGCACGGAGCGCCTCGGCAGCACGGGACAGCGCCTCGCACCCGCGCAAAAGTGCGGCGTACGCGCGCGGGGAAAAGAGGATCGCATCCTCGCCGATCGTCAGACTGTCATCCGTAAAAAGACGGTCGACAAGTGCAGAAAGTGCCGTCGTGTCCCCCGTCTTCGCGCTGAAGGGAAGCACGTGCGAAACGTGACCCTCCAAAACGCTTGCGTCAAACGCCGACGCAAGGTCGCTTTTGTTGAGAAGCGCGACCTTCACGCCCGAAAGGGTATCAAGGAAGGAAAGAAGCGCCTCGTCCTCTGCGTCGCACGCGCGCGCACCGTCAAAGAGCACGAACACGAGCGACGCGCGCTCTGCTGCCTCCTTGGAGCGAAGCACGCCAATGCGCTCTACCGCATCCTCGCTCTCACGCACGCCTGCGGTGTCCGAAAGACGGAGCAAAACGCGCCCGAGCGGCACGGTAGCTTCCAAGATGTCGCGCGTCGTTCCCGCGATCTCGGTTACGATCGCCGCCTCTCTGCCGCAAAGCAGATTGTAAAGCGTGCTTTTGCCCGTGTTAGGCTTGCCGAGCAATACGGTGGGAATACCGTCCTTGACGGCGCTTCCCGTGCGATAGGTGGCAAGCAGGCGGCGCCCCCTTGCCTCAATTTCGGCAAGGCGCACGAGAATCTCGTCCTCGGAAAGCTCCGCAAGGTCCTCGTCGGGATAATCAATGACCGCAAGAAGCGAGGAAAGAAGATGGCAAACGTCCTCGTAGAGGGAGGAGAGCGCCACCGAAAGACGGTGTCTTGAATCTCTGCCGAAGAGCTTGACACCCGAAAGGCTCTTGGCGTCAAGAAGCTCTCCGATCGCCTCAGCCTCGGAAAGCGAAAGCTTGCCCGCAACGAAGGCGCGACGGGTAAACTCTCCGGGTGCGGCGGGCATTGCCCCCGCGGCGAAGAGCGCGGATAAGATCGCCTCCACGATAGGGGAAGCACCGTGGCAAGTGATTTCCACCGTGTCCTCCCCCGTATAGGAGTTTGGCGCGGGAAAGACCGTCAGCAGTACGTCATCGATCGCCTCACCCTCAAACAGTACGTCCCCGTAAACGGCACAGCGCGGCGCAAGAGCAAACACGCTTTTTCCGCTTTTGGCGTGAAAAACGCGCTCGGCAACGGCACGCGCATCCCGTCCCGAGATGCGGATAAGGGCAACCCCGCCCTTACCGGGCGGGGTTGAGAGTGCGGCGATGGTATGATCAAAGATCTGCATCGGCGGAGCCTTCTTCGCTCACGGGCGCCTCGGTGGGCGTCACGGCAAGCGCATCCTGGGGCTCGTCCTTTGCGACGGGCTTCTCGCCCGTCAGGTAGATCACGATCTTACGGTTGGAGTCGGAGCCGATGGAATTGGTGGCAACGCCCTCGATTCCCTGGATCTCCGAGTGAATGATGCGGCGCTCGTAAGCGCTCATCGGCTCGAGCATCACGTTGCGACCCTGGCGCAGTGCCTTTGCCGCCATCTTGCGTGCGAGGGCGCGGAGCGTTTCCTCGCGCTTTGCGCGATAGCCCTCAATGTCAATGGTAACGCGGCGGCGGTTGCGCTCGCCCTCGGCGTTCTTTTTCGCGCTTGCAAGGTTTGCAAGATACTGAAGCGAATCCAGTGCCTCACCGTGATGACCGATGAGCACGGAAGCATCCTCACCCGTAATGGCGATGCGGCGGGAGTTGTCCTCGCAGTGGAACAGCGAAACCTCTGCGTTAAGACCGAGGTTAGCAACGAGTTGCTTGACGAAATCAAAGGCAAGGTCCTCACCCTCGTTTACCGTAACGGGCTCCATTTTGAGTTCTGCCTCGGGAATCACAGCCTCGCGGGGACGGGAGGGCTCTGCGGGGGGAACGAAGTCGCGAAGCGAGGTGCCGCCCTGCTGGGAGGTGCCGTTTTTCTTGCCGCGACGGCGGCGGTTGCGGTTCTTTTTGGGCGCGTCGCTCTTTTCCTCAGCGCGCTTCTCGGGGGCATCCGCCTTGCGGGGAGCAGGGGTAACGGTGCCGTGCTGGCGGGGCGCTACGGTGTCGGGAAGCTCGATCCAAGCGCGTACCTTGGTGGGGCGAGCGCCAATGCCGAAGATACCGCGGCTTCCAAGATCCTCGATCTCATAGGAAATATCATCTTCCTCGGTCACGCCGAGCGCAAGAATGGCATTTTGAACGGCAGTTTCTACGTCCTTGCCGGTTGCAAGTATTTCTTTTTTCATTGTCTTTTCCTTTTTTATCCTTATTTCTTTTTCTTGGTCTGGCGCTTGTGCGTCTGGTTGGCACCCTGCGGCTTTACGGGCGCGGGAGCGATGGGAGCGCTCGGTGCGTCCTCATCCTCGTCAAACTTGGAGCGGATGGGAGGAACGTAAACGTCCTCGTCGTCATCGTCGTCGATGTGGTGGAGCGACTTTGCGCTGACCTCACCGCTTCGCATAGCGGCACGGTTCGCAGCGGCGCGCTCTTTTTCCGCCTTCAAGATGGCACGGATCTCTTCGTCGGTGTACTTGGGAAGGGGCATAGCGTAAGAAAGAATTGCCTGCTGTGCAACGCCCAGGATGGACTGATAGACCCAGTACAGAGAGAGCAGCGCGGGAAGCTTGAACGCGATCCAAAGCGACATCAAGGGCATCATCAGATCCATAATGATTCCCGAGGTCTTGGTCTCGGGGGTCTGCGCTTGCAGTGCGGGGTTGTTACCCATAAACTTGCGCGTCAGCTTCATCGACAGATACGAGAAGACGGCAGTCGCAACGGGGAAGAATGCGTACCAGCTGGTGATGGTCGGCGTCGTACCGAGATACGCACCGAAGAAGCCGAGGTTGATGCTTTGCATCGCATCCCAGTGCAGAATGGTGTGACCCGCTTCGGTCAGCTCGTGTGCATATTGCAGCACGTTTAACTGGGTAAAGCTCGAGGTGGAGACCTCGGGCAGCAGGGTGTGCAGCTGCGCGATGATCGCGTTGACCGTCGCATCCTCCATACCGCAAACGTAGGTCAAGGGATTTTGGATAAGCTGATACAGAATGATAATGATGGGGAACTGGATGAGCATCGGCAGACAGCCCGACAGGGGAGAATAGCCCTCGTTCTGTTGGAGCTCCATCAGCTCCTTCTGCTTTTTATCCAGCGTTTTCTTGTCGGTTCTGCCCGCATACTTCTTTTCGATCGCCGCCATCTTAGGACGGAGCTTTGCCGCCTTGATCTGCGTTTTCTGCTGCTTGATCGAGAAGGGAAGCGTTACGAGCTTAACGACGATGGCAAAAAAGAGAAGCGCCACAGCGTAGCTGCCCGTAAAGTTAAACAGCTCGAGAAGCTTGGCAAAGGGCCAAGTAATGATTTTCATAAACGTTTTTAACCGCACCCGTCCCACGGAAGGAGGGATGCGACCTTTCTTTTCTTTTTTGGTTCCACCGTAACGGTGGAGGGAACACCTGCTTCGTTCCCGTCGGGAACGCTCTCTCCCATCTTCTTGCGAATGAGGTCGATCCTCTTGAATACGATCGGGCGCGGCACGGGGTCATACCCCACGGGCCCAAAGGGGTTGCAACGCAACAAGCGGCGCAACGCAAGAAAACCGCCTACGAAAAAGCCACGGTGTAAAAACGCCTCGAAGGCGTAGGCAGAGCAGGACGGTGTCATCCTGCAGCAAGTCGGTTTGATCGGAGAGATCAGCTTTCGGTAAAGCCATACGAGCGAAAGCGCAAGATATTTCATAACGCATCGCGAAGCATCCCGAGCTTTGAAAGAGCCTCCGTGAGCTCTCTTGCAATACGGGTGCTTTTTTTGGTGACGGCGCGCTCACGCGCGGCGATCACGATCAGATATCCCGTTTTGATACCGTGCTCCCGCATCACTTGGCGAAGCCCCTCGCGCAAGATACGCTTGACGCGATTGCGCACGACGGCGCCGCCGAGCTTTTTGGATACGGTAAGTCCGATGCGGTTGATCCGCACCTTTTCGGGATTTTGGCGACGAAGCGCCTCGGCTTTGAGATCGGGTAGCACGTACACCGCAACGGTGGGAGTGACAGCCCTCTTTCCTTTGGAATACGCTTTGGAATACAGATGATTTTCACAAATAGCATGGAATTTCATATTTTCCACCTGTTTTGGGGATTTATGAAAAAACTCCGATAAATGGACTTTATCGGAGAAATTTCATTTTGAATGCGCATCGCATCAATAGGTGAGTCTTGCTCTTCCCTTGGCGCGTCTTCTCTTAAGAACTTTTCTGCCGTTTGCAGTCGCCATTCTCTTTCTGAAGCCGTGCTCGATCTTTCTCGTTCTCTTCTTAGGCTGGTAGGTTCTTTTCATGAGTGGCACCTCCTTCGTTCAATTCATTCGTTTTGCGTGGACGTATCACATTCCGCGCGTATTCACACAAAGACATCTTGTATTATATAGGAAAAAAAGCATTTTGTCAAGAGTTTTTTCGCAAAAAAACAAGAAAACTTGGAAAAAACTTTGAATTTTTCTTTTTCGCAGGCGTGATGGGCAAAAAAACAAAAAACAAGAAAAATCCCCACCCGGAAAAGGTGGGGACGCGTATACTTTTAATGCGCTTACTGATTAAATTTGGGTTGCTTTTTCTTTTCCTTGATCAGCTTCTTTTGCTTTTTCCGTGCAAGGAACTTGCCCGAGGTCAGCGTCAAGAACAGCCAGCAGATGCCGAAGAAGGCGAAGATCCAAAGCACCGAAACGATGTTTTCGATGATGTTGTACCCGGGGGCGGTTTCGGGAATCGTTCTCTGCAAGACCCACAAAACGCCTGCAAGGGTGATCGAACAGCCCTCAAAGCCCGAAAGGAAGAAGAGCAGCGTGTTCATTTTCTCGCCCGATTCCTCGTCCGCGATGTTACCCTTGAGCTCCACCATACGGTCAAGAAAGTCCTGGTTGCGGTAATATTCGTCGAGTGTCTTCTTGATCTCAAACGCCTCGATCAGCTCGTCTGCCTCTTTTTGGGCGAAGGTGTATTTAAAGACGTTGGAGCTCCAGAACTTCATCGTATGACCGAATTCCACGTAAAGCTCCTCAATCTCCTCGTTGGAAATGCCGTCGTTCTCGTTCAGCTCCTCGATCACGCGGTTGTTGGTTCGCGTGACGGCGGTGTTCTGAAACAGCACGATCTCCACGATAAAGATCTCGGACGCCTCCGTTTCCAAGCGCTCGAGGAAGGACTCGGGATAATCCTTGAACACGAACGCCACGACCGAGCGCGAAAGGTACGAGTCGTAATAATCGTAGCACGCGTGGTTTTCAAGCAAGGCGTCGATGCGGTGGGGAAGGATCTTATAGTCGATATGTTCGCTCACCCAGGTCTCGCCTGCCAGCATATAGCCAAGCTCGGTGCGGTCCTCGGGATGGTTCGACATACAAACGACGCACTTCGCCTCTCCACACTTGGAAAGGAAGTAGCGCTTTTGCATATAGGTCGTCACGTTGACGTATTCGCCGCTCTCGGGATCCTTGATATACAGATGATCCGTTGACATCTGGTCGATCAGCTGAGTCGGGATGTAATGGTTGTCCGCGCACACGAGCGAAACGACGTAAATGCCCGTGTGGTAGTGTGCGGTGACGAAAAGGTCCACGACCTCCGTGTCAAGCGGCTCGTCAAGGTTCTCGTAATTGTCGTCGTAGCAGGCGAGAGAGAAGCGCCCGAGGTGGATCCTCTTCAATTGCTTGAACACGCGATTGTTGCACTCGTAAAGGCAGTGATTGGTCAGCGTGTCGCAATAAAACTCGCCAAAGGTGGGATCCTCGCGCTCCTCGTTTTTGCTGAACAGGCGGTTCTGCTTGTCCTTTAACAGTGCGTGCATCGTTTCCGCCTGCTTCGAGGAGGTCATCGGAAGAAAGAAGAAAATATCGTTTTCGTAAGTCTTACAGTATGAGCCCATCTCGGATTACACTCCTTAGCTTCTCGCCGTCGGCGAGGTAATACTTGTAACCGTCCTCGAGTTCCTTGATATATCTTGCGCCAAAGCGCTTTAAGAAGTTTTCACCCCCTGCCGAAACCGCAGAGCCGGCAATCGAGCCGATGGGATATCCCTCGCCCTGCTTTTTCTGCAAGAAGGAAAGAAAACCGTTTCCGATCAGCCGGATCGCCTCGCCCCCGCGGTATTCGGGAAGGATCGCAACGGAGATGATAAACAGGTCGTTTGGCTTGTCTTCTCTCCACCGATCCATCTCGCGCGGCTCGATATCGTCGTCGCGCATCCCGAAAAAGTCGGGAGCGTTGAGCTCTTCGTAAAGCTCACGCCCGATCGGAAAGAAATTCAGGTATCCCGCCAGCGTGTCGCCGTCGTAAACGAGAAGAAAGGAATCGGGACAAAAATCGTAACGCTTGTAAAGATTTTCAATGATGCCGCAAAGCTCGGCACTGTAAACGGTCTTATCGATGGCATAAACGTCTTCAATAAAGCCAACGGGCGCGGTAAGCCCTGTTTTTATCGTAAGTGACATCTTATAGCCTTTCATGGTTTTGTGCGTATTGTTTTGTTTTTTAGCTTATCCTCTGTGCGTCAGGATTTGATATCCTTCCAAAGCGTGGAGTAAAGCGCTTCCGTCTCCGCCCCAAGATATTTGAGAACGGCGGCGGTGTTTTGCACCTCGGGCTTGGGGAAGATGGCTTCCTCCGCCAGCACCTCGGCGTCCAAACCGTCTATGACCGCTTGGTTGGGGGTGGAGTAGTAAATATACTCAAAATTCATCGCGGCGATATCCTCGCGGCAAAGGAAGTTGAGAAACAGCTCGGCATAGTCGCTGTGAACGGCGTTCTTGGGGATGGCAAAGGAGTCAAGCCACATATAGGTCTTGTCCTCGGGGATAATGAAATCCAAATTCTCATTATTCTCAAACGCCAAATACGCCTCGCCGTTATAGATCACCGCGATGTCTGCGTTGCCCGTTTCGACCTTCGTTCTTGCGGTCTCGTCCAAAAGATAAGCCTGTACGTTGTCCTTTTGTGCCTTCAAAAGAGCCGCCGCCTCGCGAAGCTGTGCCTCGTCCTTGGTGTTGACGTCATAGCCGAGCACGGTCAGTGCGACGAAGAAGGCGTCTCTTTCGCTGTCGGGCATCACGATCCTGCCCGCGTACTTGTCGTCAAAGAGAATGGACCAGTCCTTCAAGTCCTCGGCATCCACCGTTTCGGTGTTGTAAAGAATACCCAGCGTCCCCCAGAAATGCGGTACGGTGTATTCTCCGTTCGGGTCGAAGGATTTGGAAGCGTTCTTTTGCGCTTCGCTGATGTTCTTGAAGTTTTCTACGTTCCCGAAATTGATCTTTTGCAGACGGTCTTCAAAAATCAGCTTTTCGAGCATATAGTCGGAGGCGCAGATCAGATCGTACTCTGCCGTTCCCGAAACGAATTTTGCATACATACTTTCGGGTGCAGCGTACTCATCGTACACGACCTTGATGCCGTATTCCTCCTCGAACATATCGTACACCTCGGGATCAATATAATCGCCGTAGTTGAAAAGATACAGCTTTTCGCCCGAGGAGCAGGAGCTGAGCAGGACCACGGATGCGGTCAGGATGAGGGCAAGGGCAAGCAAAAGAGAAGCGATTTTTTTCATCGAAGTTCTCCTTTCATAAGAGATTTATTTGGTTCCTTGTGCTTTTGCAGAAACACCTCGCGCGGCGGAGCGCACGTTGATCGCTTGTATGAGCAGGATCATCAAAAGCACGCCAACGAACAAGATCGTGGCAAGAGCGTAGTATTCGGGCAAGATCCCCTTAATGTGATAGGTGTTGTAAATATAAGTTGACAGCGTATCAAGCCCGCGTCCCTTGGTGAAATAGGTGATGGTGAAGTCGTCCATAGAAATGGTCAGCGCCAGAAGGAAGCCCGTCAAAAGACCCGGGAACACGTCGGGCAAAAGCACCTTGAAAAACGCTTGCACGGGGGAAGCACCCAGATCCAAGGCGGCGTCGTAAATGCTGCGGTCAAACTGGCAAAGCTTGGGATATACGTTCAAAACGACGTAAGGAAGCACCAGTGTGACGTGTGAAATAAAGAGGGTCGCGTGACTCATTCTTCCCACGATCGCGGCAAAAAACAGCATTAAGGAAAATCCCGTCACGATATCCGCGTTGAGCAGCGGAATGTTTGCCACCGCGTTGACTGTGGAGCGCAATCGCTTTTTCATCGCCAAAAGACCGATGCAGGCAACGGTGCCGAGCACGGTAGCCACGGCGGCGGAAAGCAGCGCTAGGAGAATGGAGGTGATAAAGGCGTCCATCACGCGCTCGTTTTGAAACAGTGCCTGATACTTCACCAGAGAAAATCCGGTCCATTTTGTTTTGGACTCGGAGAAGGAGAGCACGATCATCAAAACCACGGGGGAATACAAAAGCGCGAGGATCAGACCGATATACGTCTTTCTGAGTCCTGAAAAAAGCGTTTTCACGATACGATCATCCCTCCTCCCTCGTTTTCGGCACCGTCCTTTGTCAAAAGGGAACTGAGCATAACGAATGCCATCAAAATGAGCGCGAGTCCCGATCCCGTATGATACTGTCCCTTCGTGAAGTTCATTTCCACGATGTTGCCGATCAGCTGGATCTTGCCGCCACCAAGCATCTGCGCAATGGCAAAGTCGGAGACGGCGGGGATAAACACCATCGTAATGCCGCTGATGACACCGGGGAGGGAAAGCGGAAAGCTCACGTATAAAAACGTTTTAAAGGAATTGGCACCCAGATCCTTGGATGCGTTGATGAGGTCCCCGTCAATGCGTGACACGGCGTTGTAAACGGGAAGCAGCATAAAGGGGAAATAATCGTAGACCATACCGATCAGCACCGCGCCGAAGGTGTTAGCGATATGAAGCTTTGGTAGTCCGATAAAGGTAAGCACGGCGTTGATGACGCCGTTGTCTTCTAAGATGGTATTGATCGCGACCATTTGGAGCATAAAGTTCATCCACATCGGCAAGATGAAAAGAAAAATGAAAAAGCTCTTTTTCTTCATCTTTAACTTGGTAAGGCACAGCGCGAGCGGATAAGCAAGCCCCAGGCAAATGACCGTCGCCAGCGTCGCCAAAAGCAGCGTCAGCCCAAGCGCCTTGATATTGAGCGGATCCGCGACCGCCCCGATCACGTTACCAAGCGTCAAGCCGCCCTCCGTATCGGTAAGACCGTAGTAAAGAATGGTCAAAAGCGGAAGCACGATGAATCCCACGATCCAAGCAAGGTACGGCCCCGAAAGCCAAACACTCTTTTTAGTCAATGGCGGGACCCTCCTCGTTCTTTTGGTCCACGGTGTCGGGATCGGACATCGTTTCGATCTCATCCGAGAAGGTGGAGTAATCGCCGAACTTTCCGGAATACTTGGACTTTTTCATAATGTGGATGGCATCGGGCTCGATATAAAGACCGATGTGTGCTTGCTCCGCCACGAAGTCCGAGGTCTCCACCATCCATTTAAAGCCGCCGATATCGACGATGATCTCGTAATAATCGCCCTTGAAGGTGACGGAGGTCACCGTGCCCCGCAGCATACCGTTTTCGGGATGCACCACGTCCACGTCCTCGGGACGCACCACCACGTCAACGGGCTCGTTTCGGGAAAAGCCGCCGTCCACGCAGGTGAAGGTTTGTCCCGAGAACTGCACACGGCAATCGGAGAGCATCACGCCGTCCACGATGTTGGATTCCCCGATGAAATCCGCAACGAAGGCGTTGGTCGGCTCGTTGTAAATTTCGGTAGGCGTACCGATCTGCTGGATGACACCCTCTGCCATCACCACGATGACGTCGGACATCGAGAGGGCCTCCTCCTGATCGTGGGTGACGTAAATAAAGGTGATACCCGTCGCCTTTTGGATCTTCTTTAATTCGTTTTGCATATCCTTACGGAGCTTTAAGTCCAAAGCACCCAAGGGCTCGTCCAAAAGCAAAACGCGAGGACGGTTGATCAAGGCGCGTGCGATGGCAACGCGCTGCTGCTGACCGCCCGAAAGCAACGTGACGTTTTTCTTCTCAAACCCGCTCAATGAAACAAGCTCCAGCATCTCGCGGACGCGCCCGGGGATCTCCGCACGGGGCACCTTGGCTTGCTTTAAGCCGAACGCGACGTTATCGTACACGTTCATATGGGGGAAAAGAGCGTACTTTTGGAACACGGTGTTCACAGGACGCTGATAGGGGGGAATATCGTTGATGCGCTTGCCGTCAAAGATCAGATCGCCCGCGTCGGGGGTTACAAAACCGCCGATGATGCGGAGCGTCGTGGTCTTACCGCAGCCCGAAGGACCGAGAAGCGTAACGAACTCCTTGTCTCGGATGCAAAGATCGATGCGGTCAAGCACCTTTTCGCCGTCAAAGGACTTTGAAATGCCGCGAAGCTCAATGATATTGTTCATTCTCTTTGTGGTACTCCTTTGAAGTAAAAAAATACCGTCGGGAGCGTCAAATGGACAAAAGCTCCCATAGTGATATGCATTATAGCAAAATCTTGCGAAAAATGCAATACATTTTTTGAAAAAAATCCAAGCTTTTTCGCATTTTTTTGCGAAAAAACCGTAGCTTTTTGCGTAAAGCTTTGGAAAACCTCTTTTTTTCTCTTAAAAACTCCCGAAATCTCCCGAAAACTCAAAAAACGTTGATTTCTGCCTTTTTGTCCTCCAAAAGAAAAAAAAGCGAAAAAATGACGCCGCAAAGCCCCGAACCCTTCAAATAATATAAAAAAAGCGAGCAAAAAAAGAAAAAAGACAAAAAAAGGGCGCGAAAAAAACGGAGCGCCCACGCGGCGGCACGTGGAAAAAAGCGGGAAAGAAAAAGCGACAGAAGTCGCTCTCCGTCACTGCCGCCAAAGGGAAAAAGATTGCCAAGGGCAAACAAAAAATGCACCGCCGCAAAGGAAAGCGCAAACGTACCCGCGCCAAAGCGGAGCGCCGCGAGCGCCGCAAGCAGATTGAAAAGCGGTCCTGCAAGCGCGATCCAAAGCTCCTCACGCGGCAAAAGCGGCAGGGGAGAAGAAAGCCGCATTCCCGCCCCCGTAAGAGAGAGCGCAGGGACGGGATGCCCGAGAAGCAAAAACGCGCAAAGATGCCCCCATTCGTGGAAGACGAGCGCGCCGAAAAACAAAAGAAGCATCGCGGGGGATTCCGAAAGAAAAAGGTAGAGTAAAAGGGAGAGCGCGGGGAGTGCCGCGACCCCCTTACGGAGCGCCGTCCCCATCCGCCGTCTCCCATCCGAAAAAGACGGAGACCGCCTCGTTCTCCGAGAAGAATTCCTCGATGCGGCTTGCCGTCTGTGCGATCTCGCCCTCGCTTGCCCCCTCTCGCCATGTGAAAAAGGAAACGAGCGTGAGAGTGAAGGAAAGAAGCCCCACCGCGCAAAGCAAAAACACGCGCCGCCCCTCTTCCTTTCCAAGTCCACCCGACCCGAGTGCGCTAAGCTCCCGATCAAAGCGTTCCTTCATACTTTTCCCTCCTTATTGCCGTTTTTATACTATATGCGGGAGCGCTTGCAAAAAGAAAGGCGGCGCAAAAAAAGAGGACCCCCTTCCGCCCGGGAAAGGGAATCCTTCTTTATCATCATTTGTAGTTGCGCGCGCCCGAGATGAGTGCCGCCTGCGAGGTTAGCTCGTAGCGCCGTCCGCGTCCGCCAACGATGACGAGCGCACCCGTTTCGGTCACGGACACGACCTTGCCGCGGCGGATCTTTTTGCCGTCACGGAAGCGCACGCGCTTGCCGATCAGGTAGGAGCGCTGACAGTATTCGTTCCAAAAGGGAAGCTCCGTCACACCGCTACGCATCATATCGTACATCCCGAAGAAGTCGTGCAAAAAGGACTGCGTCAGGTGGTCCGCGTTGTTCACGGGGCGGGAGGTAAAGATGCTTGCCACCGCATCCACCATACGGATGGGGAAGCGGGACTTGGGCATATCGATCTCGGCGTGCAAGATCATATAGTCGAGAAAACCGCTCGGCAAAAGCAGGCTCTGCGCCCAAACGGTTGCGATCTGCCTGGTCGCAAAGGGGGAAAAACGGCGCCGCTCGGGATGGATCCCGCCAAGCCAGTGGATCTGCGTGCGCGTTTCCGAATTGCGCTCAATGGCGTGCGCGGCGGCAAGCGTTCCCATCGCGCAGATCGCGCCCGCCTGCTCGGTATGCTTGCCCGGGCGAAGCAGCGTGCAGATGTGCAGCTTGGGGACGGCGTCGGGCGCGGGGCGCTCCTTGCCGATATAGTTGGAAATTACGGTGTAGCCCTCCTCCGCGCCGCGCTTGGCAAGCGTAAGGAGAACGAAATCGGCAGGCGCACGACCCGTGCGGTTATCCACGATCACGGTTCTGCCGCCCTGAAGCTTGAGCGGTGTTAAACCGGCTTCTCTGCGGGAAGATGCCATAGCCTGCCTCCTTTTTTAGAGTTTAATACGCTTTACCCCAATAAACGAGCTTCTTGGCGGGGCGACCGCAGCATACGCAAACGTCCGAGGGCGCGTCCTCGTCGCCAAAGGGCATACAGCGCGAGGAAACGTCCGCCTCCTCCTTGAGCTTCAGCTCACACGCAAGCTCGCCGCACCACATCGCGCGGATGTAGCCGCTCTTTTCGCTCGCAAGGGTCAGCATCTCGTCGTAGCTCGTTGCGGTGTAGGTGCGTGCCGTGCGGTTGGCAAGCGCCTTTTCGTAGAGTGCCGCCGTCATCGCACGAAGCTGCTCGGTCACGGTTTCCTCAATGCCATCAAGCGAGAGGAACTGCTTTTCGAGATTGTCACGGCGCACCAGCACGCAGCTGCCCGACGCAATATCGCGAGGACCGATCTCAATGCGGATCGGCACACCGCGCATCTCGTGCTCGGCAAACTTCCATCCGGGCGAGTTGTCCGAATCGTCCACCTTGACGCGGCAAACGGGAGCCAGACGCGCGCGAAGCGCCTCAACGGCTTCAAGCACGCCCTCCTTGTGCTGCTGTACGGGAACGATGACGACCTGTACGGGAGCCACGGCAGGGGGAAGCACCAGTCCGCGATCGTCGCCGTGCGTCATAATGATACCGCCGATGATACGGGTGGAAACGCCCCAAGAGGTCTGGTGGCAATATTTGAGGGTGTTGTCTTTGTCAAGATATTGAATTTCAAACGCACGGGCAAAGCCGTCGCCAAAGTAGTGCGAGGTACCGCCCTGAAGCGCCTTACCGTCGTGCATCAGCGCCTCGACCGTGTAGGTCGAAACGGCGCCCGCGAACTTCTCCTTGTCCGTCTTTTTGCCGCGCAGAACGGGCATACCGAGATCCTTCTCAAAAAAGTCGCCGTAAACGTTCAGCATACGAAGCGTCTCTGCCTCGGCGTCCTCGGCAGTCGCGTGCATCGTGTGACCCTCCTGCCAAAGGAACTCGCGGCTGCGCAGGAAGGGACGGGTGGTCTTTTCCCAGCGCACGACCGAGCACCACTGGTTGTAGAGCTTGGGCAGGTCGCGGTACGAGCGGATGATGTTTTTGTAATGCTCGCAGAAAAGCGTCTCGGAGGTCGGACGCACGCAAAGACGCTCGGTCAAGCGCTCGCTGCCGCCCATCGTCACCCAAGCAACCTCAGGCGCAAAGCCCTCAACGTGATCCTTCTCCTTTTGAAGCAGGCTCTCGGGAATGAACATCGGCATATAAACGTTCTCGTGTCCCGTCTCCTTGAAGCGGGCGTCGAGAATGCGCTGGATGTTCTCCCAGATCGCATAGCCGTAAGGGCGGATGATCATACAGCCCTTTACGCTCGAATAGTCAATGAGGTCTGCCTTCTTTACAATGTCGGTGTACCACTTCGCGAAGTCCTCGTCGCGCGAGGTGATCTGCTCCACCATTTTCTTTTCGTTTGCCATATCGTTTCTCCTAAAAGAGTTATTATCTTAACCATTATATATTTAATTTTTGATTTTGTCAAGGATTAAAAAGAAAAACTCCGCCGCGAAGGCAGAGTTTTTCCCAAAATGCTACTTAAAGATCGGCGGCGTTTGCCGTTGCGACGAGGGCGACCCCCGTTCCTGCAAGATCGGCAAGCACCACGTCCCCCACGCACAGCGTGTCGGGGGCAAGCGCCACGCGGATCTCGCGCATGGCGTCGAAGAGCTTCCCCTTCGGAATGGGGGATGCACTCTTGACGGGGAGCAGCTTGCCGCTCTCGGTCAGCACCGTGGAAGCGAGCGAGCGCACGGGTGCAGTGCATTCGCTCTCGGCGTAGGACAGTCCTCGGGGGCAGGCGTTGCCCTCGGCGGACAGAAATTTTTTGTTTTCGTCTAGCAAAACGGTCATCTCACAGCCGCGCGGACATACGATACAGGTTAAATTTCTCGTCATCTCGTTTTCCTCCTTACGCCGTTACGATGGCAAAGGACAGCTCCTTGCCGTCCGCCTTGTCTAACCACTCTTTTTTCAGCGTGACCGTTTCCATCTCACCGGGCGCCAGCTTGAGCTTCTTGCGCGAGAGAAGGACCTCGTCACCAAGACGCACCTCAACGCGCGCATCACGGAACACGTCGGACACACGGAAATATACCGTCACGTCCTTTGCCTCGGTGACGTGGGTGGGAACGGTGTAGCGCACGCGCCCGTCCGTTTTCAAACCGACCGCGATCTTTTTCTCGCTCTCGCCGCGAAGATAGCGTGCGGCAGAATTGCCCGCCAGCGCCGCTTCCTCCGAAACGTAATCCACAAGGTCGTGGACGTGGAGCACGTTGCCGCAGGAGAAAATACCTGCCACGGCGGTTTCGCGGTTCTGGTCCACGATCGCACCCCCCGTCACACGGTCAAGCGGAACGCCCGCTTCCTTGGTCAGCTCGTTTTCGGGGATCAGACCGCAGGAAAGCAGAAGCGTGTCACAGGGAATAAAGCGCGCCGTTTCACTCTTGGGACGGCGATTTTCATCGACTGCCGCAACGGTGACACCCGTCACGCGCTCCTTGCCGTGGATCTCGGTTACGGTGTGGGAGAGGTAGAGCGGAATATCAAAGTCGTTTAAGCACTGTTCAATGTTGCGTGCAAGACCGCCCGAGTAGGGAAGAAGCTCGCAAACTGCCTTGACCGTGGCACCCTCCAGCGTCATACGGCGCGCCATGATCAGACCGATATCGCCCGATCCGAGGATAACCACCTCGCGCCCGGGCATATACCCCTTCATATTGACGTACTTCTGCGCCGTGCCGGCGGTGAAAATACCCGCAGGACGGGTACCTGCGATGCCCAGCGCACCCTTGGGACGCTCGCGACAGCCCATCGCGAGGATAACGGCGCGCGCGTCGATGGTGAAGAGTCCGTACTCCTCGTTCATCGCCGTCACGCGGCGGTTTTCGTCAAGGTGCATGACCATCGTGTTGCAAAGATAAGGAATTTCCCGTTCCTTGACCATCGCGGCGTATCTGCCCGCGTATTCGGGACCCGTCAGCTCCTCGCCAAAGCGATGCAGACCGAAGCCGCCGTGAATGCATTGCTGTAAAATGCCGCCGAGGTGCGCATCGCGCTCAAGAATGAGAATATCACGCACGCCCGCATCGTAGGCGGCGACGGCGGCGCTCATACCTGCGGGACCGCCGCCGATGATGAGAAGATCTACCGTGCTTTTCATTGCGCATCCGCTCCCTTCGTTCTTCCTACGTTGATATACGAGCCGCCGCCGCTCTTGGTGACCGCCTCAAAGGGAACGCCCATCTCGCGGGCAAGCAGCTCCACGACGGTGGGGGAGCAGAAGCCACCCTGACAACGACCCATCTGCGCGCGGGTGCGGCGCTTGACACCGTCAAGGTCGCGCGGACGGGGATTCGTGCGGATCGCCGCCAAAATTTCGCCCTCCGTCACACCCTCGCAACGGCAAACGATCTTGGCGTAAGAGGGATCGCGGCGGATGACCTCATTCTTTTGCTCTACCGTCATATGGCGGAAGGCGTGCATCGATTCCCGAACACGCGTAGCACCCGCCTTGGGCGTAAGCGTCACGCCGTCGCGCCGAAGCATATCGGCAACGTACGTGGCGATTGCGGGGGACGCCGAAAGCCCGGGGCTCTCGATGCCCGCCACGTTGTAGAAGCCCGCGCGGGGAGAATTGATGATAAAATCACCCGTTGAGCCCACCGCACGCAGTCCTGCGAAGGAGGTGATGCTCTTGCCCCCGGGGATGCCCTTCACCTGCTCGTTTGCCGAGCGGGCGACTGATGCAAGTCCCGCAGGCGTGGTCTTCGTATCGCCCTTGTCGTCAATGTTTTCTGCGGTCGGACCGAGAAGCAGGTTGCCGTCCACGGTAGGAGAAACGAGAATGCCCTTGCCCATCTTGGTAGGGGTGCGGAATACCGTGGTGCGGCAGACGCCGCCGCATTCCTTGTCGAGCAGCATATATTCGCCGCGACGCGCAAAAACGGTGAAGCTCTCGTCGCCCACCATCGCCGCGATCTTATCCGCATAAACGCCCGCACAGTTGATCACGGTGCGCGCTTCCAGCACGCGCTCGCCGCTATATACGCGATAGCCGCCGTCGATTGCCTCAATGCGCTCCACGGGAAAATCCACGTACAGCTCGGCGCCGTTGTCCATGGCACAGCCGATCGCGGAGATCGCAAGGTCGTAAGGACAAACGATCGCGCCCGTCGGAGCGTACAGCGCGCACGTCACCGTATCCCCGATACCGGGCTCCACTTTGAGAAGCTCCTCACGGTCAAGGATGGCAAGCCCCTTGACGCCGTTTTTGACGCCTCGCGCCAAAAGCTCCTCTAAGTGCGCGCGGTCCTCCTCCGAAAAGCCCACGACGATGGAGCCGTTTCTCTTGTAGGGAACGCCCAGCTCCTTTGCCGTTTGCTCCATCATCTCGCTTCCCTTGACGTTAAGAAGCGCCTTGAGCGAGCCCTCCTTGGCGTCAAAGCCCGCGTGGACGATGGCGCTGTTGGCACGCGTGGCACCCATCGCCACGTCGTCTTCCTTTTCGACGAGGGCGACCGAAAGCTCGTAAAGCGACAGCTCTCGGGCAAGCAGTCCGCCGACCACGCCCGCGCCGATGATAAGAACGTCCGTCATATCCGATATTCCTTTCCCGTTTTTTAAGTTTAGACCGTGCAAACGAATGGCGCAAAAAGAAGGGACGGTGCTGACCGTCCTTTCTTTCCGTGCGTCCTAAAGGGCTTGCACGATAGGATGTGTGGGTTTTTCGTCATTCCCCGAGAAACACGATTTGTGCTTGGGGAGCGTTTTCACCGATGCTGGCAATGCCGCCCTGTGCCGCACTCTTGGTGGTGTAGCCTTGCGAAGCGCAGATGATCTCACCGTTTGCGGCAATAAGACGAAAGCGCGGCTTTCTTTCTTTGTCAAGGAAAAGCTCGTATTTGGGGCAGAGAAGCGTCGCGCCCCCTGCGATCTGATCCTCTACGTGAGCGCGCGCATTTGCGCGGACGCTCTCGATGCCGCCAAGACAGTTGTGCTTAGCGGTATAGGTCTCACTCGTGGCGATGACCTGCCCGTTGGGAGCGATCAGATTAAACATATATTCGCCGTTTTTGGCGATCTTGACTTCAAAGCGTGCCGCCATCTTACAGACCGAAGTTGTCCTTCAGGTAGTTGCGGCTGATGGTAGCCGCCTCGATCTCCGTCATACCGTCATATACGTGATCCTGCTCAACGATCACGATCTCGGTGCCCGACTCATCGCAAGCCTTTAAGATCTCGGCAAAGTTCTGTCTGCCCTGACCGAGAGGATACAGGCGGAACGCATTGTCCTCGCGCGTGGGAACCTTCATCGGGTTGCCGTTTTCGTCGATCAGATCGTACGCAGGACCGCCTGCAAGCTGCTTGCAGTTGAAGTCCTTGAGGTGTACGATGTTGACGCGACCCGCAAACTCGCGGATCTTTGCCGCAGGATCAAGACCCGCATAGTGGACCCAGCAGGTGTCAAGCTCGGGAACGATCAGCTCGGGAGCGATCGACTCGAAAATGTAATCGTGCAGATACTTGTTCTTGAATTTCTTGAACTCAAAGTCGTGGTTGTGATAGCCAAGGCACATCCCGTTTTCCGCAAACAGCTTTGCGTACTTCGTAAAGGTCGCAAGCGTGTCCTCCCACTTGTCCGTGCCCGCGAGTGCGTTCACGTCGTGCCACGGAACGACGACGTACTTCACACCGAACGCCTTCAAAAAGTCGATGCCCTTTTGGGGATCCTCGTCAAAGAACTGAAGACCCTGGTGAACGGAAACGCACTTTAAACCGATCTCCTTGAGCAGAGCGGCGATCTCCTCGCCCGTTCTTCCAAAGTAGCCTGCGAACTCTACGTACTCGTAGCCCGCCGCCTTAACGGCGCGAAGGGTACCCTCAAAGTCCTTCTCCATCGAATTGCGGAGTCCGAAAAGTTGAACACCGACAGCCATTTTTCTCATAAGTGAAATCTCCTTTGCATACATAATTTTAAAATATTATATAGCGACTATTATGATAGCACAAAAGTGCGGGGAATGCAAGAGAAAAGTCAAAAAAAGCCGAAAAAATATTTTTTGCAATTTTTGACGCCTTGGATTGCAAAAAACAGTTTTCTACGTGCCAAAAAGTGGCAAAAAAGTGTAAAAAAGAGAACAAAAATCTAGTAGAGATGCAAGAAAAGGCAAAAAACCTTGCAAAACTCTTGACAAGTGCGCGCTTTTTGTTTATAATACTATACATACAAAAAATAAAACGCGAAATCACTTGCGGCGGTCATCGAGCGACGCGTCGCATCTTAGATAGAAAATTTGTTTGGAAGAAGGAAAAGAAAGTATGCAAAAAGAAACTTGGATCATCATTTTGACCTTCCTCGGCGCTGCGCTTGCGCTCGTCTATGCCGCCCTGACGGCAAGGCGCGTGCTTCGTGCCGAGAAGGGAAGCGAGCAGATGCAGAAGCTCAGCGCCTCCATCAAGGAGGGTGCAAACGCCTACCTGCGCCGCCAGTACAAGGTCGTCGGCATTTTCTTCGTCGTGATGTTTGCCGTGCTTTGCTTAATGGCAGCGCTCCTTGGCGACAAGGGCTTCTCCTGGTTCACCCCCTTTGCCTTTATCACGGGCGGTGTGTTCTCGGCGCTCTCGGGCTTCTTCGGTATGAAGATCGCCACTGCCGCAAACTGCCGCACTGCCGCGGCTTGCCAGAAGGGACTCGGTAAGGGTCTGCGCGTGGCATTCTCCGCGGGCTCGGTTATGGGCTTCGTGGTCGTGGGTCTCGGTCTGCTGGATATCTCCGTCTGGTACACCCTCTTGAAGTACGTATTCCACTGCACGCCCGAGGCGATCACCGAAGCAATGCTGACCTTCGGTATGGGTGCCTCCATTATGGCACTATTTGCCCGCGTGGGCGGCGGTATCTACACCAAGGCGGCAGAC
>JAFTIH010000037.1 GCA_017456985.1 Clostridia bacterium
GATACTTCGTTGTCGGGCGACGCAGTCGGCTCGCCGTAGGGAACTACGCCGTCGCCTCCCTTGCGCCCTTACGCCTCGCCTCGAACGATTTCTGCTCGTCAGGCATTTCTCATAGCCCGATGCTTCGTTGTCGGGCGACGCAGTCGGCTCGCCGTAGGGAACTACGCCGTCGCCTCCCTTGCGCCCTTACGCCTCGCCTCGGACGATTTCTGCTCGTCAGGCGTTGCCCGTAACCCGATGCTTCGTTGTCGGGCGACGCGGCCAAATCGCCGTAGGGAACCACACTTTTCATCTCCCCCAAAGAGGCTTTTGCCTCTTTTTTGTTTTTCAAAATGAAACGCAATAGAAAATAATCGTACAAATTAAATTTACTTTTTATTCATAACTGAATTGCAAAAATCACCAAAAAACTGTTGCAAAAGACGCCCATATATGGTAAAATGTATTGTGTATTTTTGTCGCGCGCGAGCGCGGCGTCCTTATAAGAGATTTATCACCTGACAAGGGAGTGGATAGTATGGAGATTAGGCAGTTTTTTACGAGCTTTTTTGCCTTCGCGCAAAAGACGCTCGCTGCATTCAGATTTACCGATCTGTTAGATATTTTAGTGCTTGCCGCCATCTTTTTCGGCATCTATCAGTTTTTGCGCGATCGCCGCGCCGCAAACCTTCTTGCGGGACTCGTCGTTTTGGTCCTTGCGCGCATCGTCGTCTATTTTCTCCAAATGAACGCCACGCTCTATTTGCTGGATGCAGTCTTTGACGTGGGCATTATCGCCATCATCGTCATCTTCCGTGACGAGATCCGCACGGTGCTCGAAAAGGTGGGCGACCGTCCGTGGCGCACCCTGCGCCGCTTTGGCGACGACAAGGATCTGACGGAAACGCACAAGCTCATCGCCGCCGTATGTGATGCGGCGGGTGCGATGTGCAAGGTGGATCCCAAAACGGGCGAAAGCACGGGCGCTCTCATCGTTATCGAGCGCACCACCAAGCTTGGCGACATTGTTTCGGGCGGCACCATCCTCGACGCCGCGCCCTCCTCGACCGCCTTCCAGTCCATCTTCTACAAGGGCGCTCCGATGCACGATGGCGCCGTTGTCGTTCGCAACAACCGCATCGCGGCGGCGGGCTGTATGCTCCCCATTACCGCGGATACGGATATTTCGCAGGAGCTTGGCTCCCGTCACCGCGCCGCGCTCGGTATGAGTGAGGTCAGCGACGCCGTGATCGTCGTGGTCTCCGAGGAAACGGGAATCATCTCCGTTGCGTGCGACGGCACGATGACCCGCGAGTTCGGTATGCGCGGACTTAAAATGGAGCTCACACAAAAGCTCATCCGTAAAAAGGACCGTGAGGGCGAAAATATGCCCAGCATCACTTGAAAGGAGAAGGACCGTGGCACAGCATAAAAATCAAAAGATCCGTTCCAAAAAGCAAAAAACACGCTTTTGGCGTCACGTGGTCGTGTTTTTCATTTGCTTTCTCATTGCCTGCGTGACCTGGCTCTCCGTGATGTACACCAAGGAGGAGCAAAACGCGCTGCAAGCGGGCGCTGAAACGGCGTCTACGGAAGCGTTGCCCCTCGCCCCCTTTGCGAATGTGTAACGAACGCCGACGCCTGCTCGTCAGCGGTATCAAGGCTTCTCCCGATACCGATCCCCGTGAGGTGATAGCGGAAGCACGCCGCCGTTTGCGCGGCGTGCGTTTGTTATCGGAGGGGATGCGTCTTTCCGTGTATAAAAAATCCGTTGACGCGCGCGACAGAAAAAACGTGCGTCTCGTCTATACCGTTGCCGCCGAGGGCAAACTTCCCGCGCGTCTTCCCGAGGGGAAGAGCGGCTTCGCGCTCGTTGAGGAGCAGACACCCGTCCCCACCTTCGGAAAGATGCCGCTTTCGGCGCGCCCCGTCGTGGTGGGGAGCGGTCCTGCGGGGCTCTTTTGCGCACTCCTGCTTGCCGAGTGGGGCTATCGCCCTGTTCTTTTGGAACGCGGCGGCGGGGTGGAAGAGCGCCGTGCGGCATATCGCCGCTTCGTTAAGGAGGGCGTTCTCGACACGCAAACCAATATTCAGTTTGGCGCAGGCGGCGCGGGTACCTTCTCGGACGGCAAGCTCGTTACGAGAACGCGTGACCCCTTCGGCGCCTTCGTGCTTCGCACCTTCGTGCGCTTTGGCGCGCCCGAGGAAATTTTAACGCTTGCCAAGCCCCATATCGGAACGGATATCCTCGGGACCGTCGTAGAAGCGATGCTCACCGAGATCGTGCGGCTTGGCGGCGAGGTGCATACCCACACGAAGCTCCTTGACCTCGTTTGTACGAGCGGCGTCCTTCGCGCCGTGCGCACGGACCGCGGCGAGATCCCCGCGGGCGCCCTCGTGCTCGCCATCGGACACAGTGCGCGCGACACCTACGAAATGCTGCTTCGCCATCCCTTTTCGGTGGAGCCCAAGGCGTTTTCCGTGGGGATGCGCATTGAGCATCTGCAAGCGGATATTGACCGCGCGATGTACGGTGATTTTGCGGGACATCCTGCGCTCGGACATGCCGAATATACGCTTTCTGCCGACACCAAAACGCGCGGCGTCTATACCTTCTGTATGTGTCCGGGCGGTGAGGTCGTCGCCGCCGCGAGCGAGGAGGGAGGCGTCGTCACCAACGGTATGAGCTACCACGCGCGTGACGGGAAAAACGCCAACGCCGCCGTGCTTGCCTCCGTTTTTCGTGAGGATTACGGTGCGACCCCGATGGGCGCCATCGATTTTCAGCGCCGTCTTGAGAGAGCCGCTTTTCTTGCGGGCGGTAGCGATTACGCCGCCCCCGTCACGACGGTGGGGGATTTTCTTGCTGAGCGAGAGGGAAGCGCTCCCTCGCGTATCCTTCCCACCTACAGAGAGGGCGGGGTGCGCACGGCATCTGCCGACAGCTATCTGCCCCGCGTCTATACCGACGGCATTCGCCGCGCGCTTCGCGCCTTCGGTCGGCAGATCGAGGGCTTTGACGCGCCTGACGCCCTGCTCACGGGCGTAGAAACGCGCACCTCCGCCCCGCTTCGCATTTTGCGGACGGGAGAATATCTCGCCGTCGGCTTTGACAACGTCTATCCTGCGGGCGAGGGTGCGGGATATGCGGGGGGGATCACGAGTGCCGCTGTGGACGGTGTTCGCGTTGCCCTTGCGCTTGCGGCAAAATTCAAAAACGCCGATTTGCTTTGTTAAAACGATCTAAGGATTTTGAGATAGTATGAAAAAACGAAACGAACGCACGGAAAAGCGTTGGATCGTCAAAAGCGACAGCACGCCCGAAACCGAGGCGGCGGTCCTTGCGATCTCCTCCGCGCTATCCGTCAGCAAAACTCTGGCAAGACTGCTCGTCTGCCGCGGATACCGCACGCCCGACGCGGCGCGTGCCTTTATCCGTATGGAAAGCGAGCTGCTTTGCGACCCCTTTCTGCTCGCCGACATCGAGCCTGCGATCGCACGCATTCGCCGTGCGTTAGAAAGGGAAGAGCGCATCGTCATCTACGGCGACTACGACGTGGACGGCGTGACCGCCGTGTCCACTCTCTACCTCTATCTGTCCTCGCACGGCGGCAACGTGGGATATTATATCCCCAACCGTGCAGGCGAGGGCTACGGCGTTTCTGCCGCCGCGATCGACCGCTTGCACGCGGAGGGGGCTTCCCTGATCGTTACGGTGGATACGGGTATCACCGCCGCCGAGGAGGTCGCCTACGCCAAAACGATCGGCGTTGACGTCGTCGTCACCGACCACCACGAGTGCCGCTCCGCGCTTCCTGCGGCGGTCGCCGTCGTCAATCCCCACCGCCCCGACTGCCCTTATCCCTTTAAGGAGCTTGCGGGCGTCGGCGTGGTCTTTAAGCTCATCTGTGCGCTCGAGGAGCGCTTGACGGGCGACTCGCGCCGCGAATGCGTGGCGCGCCTTTGCCGTAAATACGCGGACCTCGTCGCTATCGGCACGATCGCAGACGTGATGCCCATCAAGGGCGAAAACCGCCTGATCGTGTCCTACGGTCTTGGCATTATGGAAAAATCTCGCCGTCTTGGCGTTTCCGCCCTCATCAGCGCGGCGCAAGGACAGGCGGACGGCGCAAAGAGCCGCTACCGCACCGAGCCCAAGATCACCTCGGGCTACATCGGCTACACCCTTGCCCCTCGCCTCAACGCGGCGGGCAGGCTCCGCTCCGCAGAGGTCGCGGTCGAGCTGTTTTTAGCCACCGACCCCGCCCGCGCGCGTGAGATCGCGGAGGAGCTTTGCGAAGCCAACCGCGAGCGTCAGATCGAAGAAAACCGCATCACCACCGCCGCCTTTGAGAAGATCGAGGCGGAGCACGATTTTGAAAACGATCCCGTTATCGTTCTTTCGGACGATACCTGGCACCACGGCGTTATCGGTATCGTATCCTCGCGTGTGACCGAACGCTACGGGCTTCCCTCGATCCTCGTTTCCTTTGAAGGGTGCGAGGGCGAGCATAAGGGCGAGGACGTGGGCAAGGGCTCGGGACGAAGCGTCAAGGGGCTCAACCTTGTGGACGCGCTTCTTGCCAGCGAGGACACGCTGCTCAAATACGGCGGTCACGAGCTTGCCGCGGGACTCAGCGTCTCGCGTCAAATGCTGCCCGCCTTCCGCAAAAAGATCAACGATTACGCGCGCACTCATCTCTCCGAGGAGGCGCTGATCCCCACGCTGGAAGCGGATCTTTCCATCTCACTCGGTGAGCTTGATATGGACCTTGCCTCCGAGCTTCGCTCCTGCCTTGAGCCCTACGGCGCGGAAAATCCGCTTCCCGTGTTTGCGCTCTTTTCCGTGACGCTTGAGGAGATCGTTCCCGTCAGCGGCGGCAAGCATACGCGCTTCGTGCTTTCGGACGGTATCAACCATCTGACGGCAATGTACTTCTCGCACGAAACGGCAAGCCTTGACCTTTACCCGGGCGAGGTCGTGGACCTTTTATTCTCGCTTGACATCAACGAGTGGGGCGGTAAGCGCTCCGTACAGCTCACCGTCAAGGACGTCCGTCACGCAGAGCGCCAGCGCGAGGAGGACCGCCTTGCGGACGCGCGCTTCCGCGAAATTTTGGCGGGCGGAGATTTTGAAGCGGGGGAGAACGTCGTGCCAAACCGCGACGACTTTGCCGCCGTCTATACCGTCATCCGCCGTATGGTGCGCTCGGGCACGGACACCGTCTGCGCCCGCAGTATGCACTCCCAGCTTTACGCCGCGGGACATCCCATCGGCAAGATAAAGTTAAAGCTGATCTTCAGCATTTTCCAAGAGATGAATATCCTTGGTATTGAAGAGGTATCTCCCGACAGCTATCTCTTCCGCCTAAAATTCAGCACCACCAAGACCGACCTTGAAAAATCGAACATATTGCATCAGCTCCGACAAAGAGAAAAACGGCGCTGACGCCAAAGGAGAAATCCTATGACCGAAGACATGCTAACTCTCGCAAAGCCGCTGACCGATATTCTGGCAAACGTCCCCGATCGCTACGATATGGCGAAGATCGAGGCGGCGTACGTGCTCGCGTATCACGCCCACGAGGGTCAGTGCCGCCAAAGCGGAGAGCCTTATATCTGCCACCCCATCGCCGTTGCCGCAAGCGTTGCCTCGTTAGGGCTTGACACGGACAGCGTCTGCGCCGCCCTTCTGCACGACACCGTCGAGGACTGCGAGGGCATCACCGCCGAGCTTCTTTGCGAGCGGTTCGGAAAGGACGTCGCCACCATCGTGGAGGGCGTTACCAAGATCGTTTCGGTCTCCATTGAGGACCGCGAGGAGGCGCAGATCGAAAACATCCGCAAGATGATGCTCGCCATCTCCAAGGACATCCGCGTCATCATCGTCAAGCTTTGCGATCGCTTGCACAATATGAGAACGCTGGGCGGCAAGAAAAACAGCGACCGCCAGCGTGAGATCGCGCTTGAAACGATGTACGTCTATGCGCCGCTTGCCCACCGACTCGGTATGCAGCGCATCAAGCTCGAGCTTGAAAATCTCGCGCTGTATTACCTAGACCCCATCGGCTACGCCGAGGTCACCGAGGCGATCGACCGCCGCTTCGGCACCAGCCGAGAGCTTCTCGCCTCCGCCCGCACGAAGATCGAGGAGCGCGTGGCGTCCTACGGCATCAAGGCGGACCTTGAGGACCGCATCAAATCCGTATATAGCCTGTACCGTAAGATCTACGAGCTTGGAAAGCCCTTTGAGGAGATCTACGACTTTTACGCACTGCGTCTTATCGTGGATACCGTGGAGGAGTGCTATATGGTGCTTGGCATCGTGCACGAGATGTTCACCTCCATCCCCGGGCGCTTCAAGGACTATATTTCTATGCCCAAGCCCAATATGTACCGCTCCCTGCACACCACGGTCATGAGCCGTGACGGCATCCCCTTCGAGGTGCAGATCCGTACTCACGAGATGCACGAAACCGCTGAGTTCGGTATCGCGGCGCATTGGCGTTACAAAACGGGCGAAGCGGCGAGCAAGAAGAGCGATGAGGTGGATAAACAGCTTGCGTGGATCGCTTCTCTTATCGAAGCGGATGAGGGAACGCGCGACCCCGACGAGTATATCCATTCCTTCAAGGGCAATCTCTTCCGCGAGGAGATCTTCGTATTTACTCCCAAGGGTGACGTCATCTCCCTGCCGCGCGGCGCGACCGTCATCGACTTCGCCTACACCATCCACACGGCAGTCGGCAATAAGATGGTGGGCGCTAAGATCAACGGCGTCATCGTCCCCATCGACCGCGTTCCCCAAACGGGCGACGTCGTGGAGATCTTAACGCAAAACAACAAGGGACCCAGCCGCGATTGGCTGAACATCGTCACCACCTCCGAGGCACGCGGTAAGATCCGCCAGTGGTTCAAAAAGGAAAAACGCCCCGAGAATATTGAGCTTGGGCGCGAGATGCTTGAGCGTGAGCTTCGCCGTCTTGGGCACGCCTTTACCCCCTCGGAAACGAACGAGATCTTTACGGCGACCGCCGAGCGTATGGGTATGGCGACGCTTGACGATCTCTTTGATACCGTGGGCTATGGCGGACTGACGCTCTCTCGCGTAGCGGTGCGCTTAAAGGAAGAAAGCGCCAAGCTTTTGCGTGCGCAAGCCACGGCGACGGAAGCCCCCAAAACGGCAGACGAAGCCGCGATGGAGAGCATCAAGGAGAAGAGTCGCGTCCGCGCGAGCAAAAAGCAGAGCGGCGGCGTGATCGTGGACGGCGCAGAGGGGTGCCTCATCAAGTTCGCCCGTTGCTGCAACCCTCTGCCGGGCGACTCTATCATCGGCTTCGTCACGCGCGGCTTCGGCGTTTCGGTGCATAAGCGTGACTGCCCCAACGCCGTTTCGGGCGTCGCTGACACCTCGCAGGCGTCGCGCTGGCTGAGCGCCCACTGGGAGCAAAAAACGGAAACGCAAAGCGAAATGTACGAGGCGTCCGTGTCTATTCTCACCGAGGATAAGATCGGCGTGCTTGCCGACGTTTCCATCGCACTTGCCGAGATGAAGATCCCCGTGCATACCATCAACGTCGCCCCGCCCAAGGACGGAAAGGCGATCATTCACCTGACGGTCGGATGTAAGAATACCGAGCACTATAACGCCATCGTTGCGCGCTTGCGTGCGATCCCCACCGTCATTCGCATCACAAGAAATTAAGAAGGGCGCGCGGCACCCTGCGGTGCCGCGCCCAAAAAGGACTTTTATGATAGCAGTATTACAGCGCGTAAAAAACGCCGCCGTCAAAAGTGACGGCATCCCCACGGGCGCGTGCGGACAAGGCTTTATGATCCTGCTCGGCGTGCTTGCGGGCGATACCGAGGAGGACGCCCGCCTGCTTGCGGACAAAATCGCCAAATTCCGCGTCTTTTCGGACGCTGAGGGAAAAATGAATTTATCTTTGGGTGACGTTGGCGGGGAAGCGCTCGTCGTTTCCAACTTTACGCTCGGCGCCAACTACGCGCACGGCAACCGTCCCGACTTTTTCGCCTCAGCGCATCCGTCGGTGGCAGAGCCGCTTTACGAGCACTTCGTTTCGCTCCTTTCGGAGCGCGTTGCCCACGTTGGCACGGGCGTGTTCGGCGCAGATATGGAGATCACGATGACTGCGGACGGTCCCGTCACGGTCGTAATGGACTCCGAAAAGCTGAAAAAAGGCAAGAAAGCATAAATGTATTTTGATCTTATCGGCGCGTGCCGTCCCTCGGACGGAATCTCCACGCGCGTGACGGCACGCACGGCGTGCAGAAGGGAGGTGCGCGTATGATCCTTCGTATGGAGGGCACCGACAACAACTATTACGTTCAAACACTTTGTATGATCTTTTTCCCGGGCTCGCGCTTCTCCGAGAACGTGCAGCCCTCTCCCGATACCCCCGAGATCTTCGTCAAGCTGACGAAGGAAGAAAACAAATGCATCGCCTACACCTCGATGAAGCTGGGCGCAAAATTCGTGGAGGCGTACGGCGAGGCTGAGCCTACCGCGGACATTCCCGATCCCGCGCGCGTAGAGAAAATCGCGCTCGGACGCGCCATTTTCAGTGCGGGCAAGGCGCTTCTCGGCTATACGAACGCCTGGGGCATCTTAACGGGCGTGCGCCCCGCCAAGGTCGCCAACGAGATCATCGCGGGCGGCGCCGATCTCAATAAGACCAAGCGCATTTTGCGCGACGAGTATTTCGTCAACCCCAAGAAGGCGGCGCTTGCCGTTTCGGTGGCGGCGGCGGAAAACCGTCTGGTCAAAAAGCTTCCCGACGGACTTTGCAGCGTGTATATCTCTATCCCGTTCTGCCCGTCGCGGTGCGCTTATTGCTCCTTCGTCTCGGCGGCAACGCAAAAAATGCTTGCCCTGCTCGACGATTACTTAGCCCGCCTCTTTATTGACATTGAAAACATTTTCACCCTCATCCGCGAGCGGGGACTTCGCGTCGCTACCGTCTATATCGGCGGCGGAACGCCCACGGTGCTTGACGAAAAGCAGTTAAACGCGCTTCTTTCGCACGTTCGCCGCTTCGTCGATCCCGAAACGCTCTTCGAGTTTACGCTTGAGGCAGGGCGCCCCGATACCATCACGGCGGAAAAGCTCCGCGTCGCCAAGGAAAACGGCATCAGCCGCATCAGCGTCAACCCCCAGACGCTCGAAGCGCACGTTCTGCGCATCATCGGACGCCGCCATACGGTCGAGGATTTCTTCCGCGCCTATGAGATCGCGGAGCATTCGGGCATCCGTGACGTCAATATCGACCTGATCGCGGGACTGCCGGGCGACAACTTCCACGGCTTCTCCGCCACGCTGGACCGCATCCTTCCGATGGGAGCAAGCAACCTGACGGTGCATACCTTCACCGTCAAAAAGGCGGCGAACATCCTCAAAGAGGAGGAGAACTACTACTCCATCACGGGCGGCGACGTCGCCAAAAGCGTGGAGTACTCTCAACTGCGCACCAAGGCGTACGGCTATAAGCCCTACTATATGTACCGTCAAAAGAACACCGTGGGCAACCAGGAAAACGTCGGCTACGCCAAGGAAGGACACGAGGGCTATTACAACGTCTTTATGATGGAAGAGCTGCACAGTATCTTTGCCGTGGGTGCGGGCGCTGTGACCAAGCTCGTCAAGCGGGATGCCGAGGGAAAACGAAGCATTTCGCGTATATTTACCCCCAAATATCCATATGAATATTTACGGGATGCCGAAAAGATCAGTACGGGTGACGGCGAGAAGCTATCCTTCGCCGCACGCGTGAACGCCTTTTTCGACACGCCGTAATGTTCGACACCCAAAACGGGGCAGTCGCAGACTGCCCCGTTTTTTTGGAGGGAAATATGGAAAAAGTCAAGAAACATACGAGGAGCGGCGCACTGCGCACGGGCGTTTTGATTTTAACGGTCGCCAATCTTGCCGTTAAGGTGCTGGGCTTCGCCTATAAGGTGCCGCTCAACGCGCTTCTCGGGGACGAGATGGCAAACGTCAACGCCGCGTGCGCGCTGTACGCGCTTCTTTACACCGTGTCTACCGCAGGGATCCCCAGCGCCGTCGCGCTCTCGGTCTCCCGTGCGCGTGCCGCAAAGGATGGCGCCCGCATCAAGCGCCTCTTCGACGGCACGATGACGCTCTTGCTTGCGGTGGGGTGCTTGCTTTCTCTTCTTCTTTTGCTTCTTGCTCACCCTATCTCCTTGATGAGCACGGATGGGGAAGGATTTCTTTGCACCGTCGCCATCGCCCCCGCGCTCTTCTTTACCGCCGCATCGGCTGTCCTGCGCGGTTTTTTTCAAGGCTTCTCCCTTCTGACTCCCACCGCCGTTTCAGAGCTGTTTGAGGCGCTTGGAAAAACGCTCTTCGGGCTCGCTCTCGCCTTCTTTTCCTTGCAAAGCTTGGGAAAGCCCGCCCCCGTCGCCGCGGCGCTCGCTGTCTTTGGTATCACGCTCGGCGTTTTGATGGGCGCGGCGTACCTTGCACTTTTTTATAAGCGGCACGCGCCCGCACTGCTGGCACCGCTCGATGCTCCCTCGCCCCAAAAGGAAGGCTGGGGCGCCATCTACCGCACGCTCCTCGTGACCGCTCTGCCGCTTGCGCTTTGCTCGGCGTTAATGAGCCTTTCTTCGCTTCTCGATGCGGGGCTGATGCGCCCGCTCCTCGCCTCGTACTATGGGGACGAGGCGCTCGCCAAAGCCCTGTATTCCGATTATTCCACGGGAGCGCTGACGCTCTACAACCTGCCCGCCGTCCTGATCACGCCGCTTGCCGCCGCGCTCATTCCCTACGTTTCGGGTGCCGCCGCTCGCGGGGAAGAGGAGCGCGCAAAGGAGATCACCCGTGCAACGATCAAGCTCGCCGCCGTCCTTTCGCTCCCCTGCGCGGCAGGACTGCTCGTGCTTGCTCGCCCCATTCTTTCCTTCGTTTTCGGTGCCGACGTCAATATGGCAGATCACGCGGGTCCCTCGCTCTCCGTCCTTGCCGTCGCCGTCTTTCTCGCCGCCGTCCTAACCGTCACCACCGCCACCCTGCAAGCGATGGGGCGCGCCCGTCTTCCCATTTTCTCTCTCGGCGTCGGGGTGCTTTGCAAGCTTCTTTCAATGTCGCTTCTCGTTTCGCGCTTCGGAACGCTTGGCGTCCCGCTTTCCACCGTTGCGTTTTACGCGGTTTCCGTTCTTTTAAATCTCGTGTTTCTTTCAAGGCTCCGCCTTTTACGCCTTCGTCCCTTCGACACCTTCTTGCGCCCTCTTTTTTGTGCCGCCGCGTGCGGCGGAATGGCGTATTTCTCCTACCGACCGCTTGCTCCCGTCCTCGGCTCCGCCGCAGCGCTCTTGCTTGCCGTTTTGCTGGGGGGCGTTGTTTATTTGCTCCTTCTCGTGCTCACGCGCGCCCTCAACGGACGCGAGATCGCACTGTTACCGCTTGGCAAACGGACGCGCGCTATTCTTGAAAATGTTTTCAAAGTGTGAACAAATCCACAAAAGGGGACCGAAAATGAACAAATTTGAGGAAAAAATATCAAAAAAATTCTAAAAATTGTAAAAAAAGCCCATTTTTTTTAAAAAACCTCTTGACTATTTGTATATTTTGCGGTACAATATAAGTGGAAACTAAAAAAGAAAGGTGAGTACTCCCATGAACAAGACGCAATTGATCGATGTCGTAGCAAAAGAGGCTAATCTGAAGAAGAAGGATGCAGAGGCAGCAGTTGCAGCAGCATTTGATGCCATCGCAGCCGCTCTCGCAGCAGGCGAGAAGGTTCAGTTGATCGGCTTCGGCAGCTTTGAGGTTAAGGCAAGAGCTGCAAGAGAGGGTCACAACCCCGCTACGGGCGCAAAGATCACGATTCCCGCATCCAAGAACGTCGGCTTTGCTGCAAGCAAGGCTCTGAAGGAGAAGATCAACGGCTAATGCGCCTTGATAAATTCCTGAAGGTCTCTCGGATCATCAAGCGTCGCACCGTCGCCAATGACGCGTGCGACGCTTCGCACGTTTCGGTAAACGGGCGCCCCGCAAAAGCGTCGTACGACGTCAAGGTGGGGGATGAAATTGCCGTATCCTTTGGCGCGCGCACGCTGCGCGTGCGTGTTCTCTCCGTCAAGGAGGTCGTGAAAAAGGAAGATGCGGCAGGGCTATATGAAATCGTAAGCGAAGGATAGAGAAGAAACTCTATCCTTTTTCTTTTTTCGTGTAGGCAAGCCCTCGTACCCCCCTTATGCCCGCAGGCGCATTCCACTTGCCTTGGCGAATTGCAAGCCCAGAGGGCATTTCAAGAATTCCGCTAGGAATTCATTTCATCGCGCCCCGCTTTTGCGGGGCGCATAAAATCATAAGAGAAAAAACTCGCGGGCAAGGCTCCCTTACAAAAATCCTTATGCCCGCAGGCATTTCATTCGCCTTGGCGAATTTCAAGCCCAACGGGCATTTCAAGAATTCCGCTAGGAATTCATTTCATCGCGTTGCGCTTTCGCGCAACGCATAAGTGCCTCGCTTTTTGCATATCTTAAACCAAATCATAAGGGGGGAAGGATATGCAAGAGGAAAAGACGGGACGCACGTCCCACACGCTGACGCTCAAGTCGCGCAAGGAGATCTTCCTGAACGAGGTCGAGGAGCTGATCCGCTTCGACGAAGCGGCGGTGCTTTGCAGGACATCAGAGGGACTTTTAACGGTCGAGGGGGAAGGGTTGCGCGTGACAGGCTTTCACGCCACCGAGGGAACGCTCTCGCTTTCGGGTGACATTTCAGGGCTCTTTTACGAGAGCGGAAAAAAGAAGCCCGCCATCGGGCTCTTCGGTCGCGCACGGTGACGGGCGCGACTCACCTTTGTGCGCTGGCGCTCGCACTGCTTTCCCTCTTGTTTGGTGGGGGACTTTGCGTTTTGCGCGAGGCGCTTCGCGGGTGCTTGGCGGCGCTTCGTTTGTTGCCGCCGCCCATCCGCTATCGCTCTCCCTTTCCTGCCTTGCTCGGTCAAGCTCACAGGAAAAAGAAAGAGGAAAGCGAAAAAGAAGCTCGGAGTGAAAGCAGAAAAGAAGATCCCGGCAAAAACGAAAAAGGAACGCGAAGCGAAAGCAGAAAAGAGGATCCCGGCAAAAGCGAAAAAGAAGTTCGGAGTGAAAGCAGAAAAAAAGATCCCGGCAAAAACGAAAAAGAAAAAGGGAAGGAGAAACGGCACCGCCTCCCACCCTTTGCTGTCGGAACTTTCTTTTTTGATCTTTTTTTCCTTCTCTCCTTCGCCGTCCTCTACCTGATCTTTTTATTCGTCGTCAACGAGGGTGTCGTGCGCGCCTATTCGCTCCTTTGCGTTTTTTTGGGCTTTTTCCTCTTGCGGCGAGCAGCGCACCGCGTGCTTGCTGTTCCGCTCTTTCGCCTTGGCAGCTTCCTTTTCTCCTTGCTCGCCTTTCTCGGTTCTTTTTTGATCTTTCCCGTTTTTGTGGGGATAAGAAGGCTCTCTTTTGAGAAAAAAGCCAAGAAGAACTTGACGAAAAGCAAAAAACGCAGTATAATAAAGGGGATAAAAAGGCATAAGGAGCAGACATGACGGTTTTAAGCACGCACGCCCTGTCGCTGTCCTTCGGGGACCGCGATATTTTGACGGACGTCAGCTTTTCCCTGAACGAGGGGGATAAGCTGGGTGTCGTCGGCGCCAACGGCGCGGGAAAGACGACCCTTTTCCGTCTTCTTTCGGGAGAATATACCCCCACCTCGGGCGAGGTGTTTTTGGCGCACGATCGCACCGTCGGATACTTGAAGCAGGACGAGGCGACGGGGACCGCCCACGCCGACGTATCGCTCTTTACCTATATGCTCGAAAGCTTCCCCGAGGCGCTTGCGCTTGAAGGGGAGATCGCCGCTGCCGAAGCCGCGCTTGCCACGGAAACGGACGAAGAGCGTCTTCTTGCGGGGAGCGCGCGCCTTGCCGCGCTGCACGAGCGCTTTGAAGCGGCGAACGGCACCTCCTTCCGCTCCCGCGCACGCGGAATGCTCCTTCATATGGGCTTTGCCGAGGAGGAGCTTGAACGCCCCGTAGGCTCTCTTTCGGGCGGTCAGCATACCCGCCTTGCCCTTGCAAGACTGCTCGCAAGTGAGCCCGACGTCTTGCTTCTCGACGAGCCGACCAACCATCTTGATCTGGATGCGCTCGTGTGGCTTGAGGATTTTCTTGCAAGCTATCGAAAGACGGTTCTCGTCATTTCGCACGACCGTTATTTTCTCGACAAGGTCACGGACAAAACGCTGATGATCAGTCAAAATCGCGCCAAGCTCTACCCCGCCGCCTATACGGGTGCCAAGCAGATGCAAGCACTCGATGAAGCGGCGCAGGACAAGCGCTATCGCGAGCAGAGAAAGATCATCGCGCGCATGGAAGCCAATATCGACTTTCAGCGCCGTTGCGGACAGGCGCACAATTTCGTGACCATCCGCTCCAAGCAAAAGCAGCTTGACCGAATGGAAAAGGTGGAGGCGGTCAAAGCACCTGCCCGCACGGTCAATTTCTCCTTCAAGAGTGAAACGCTTCACAGCGAGGAGGTGCTTGCCGTGTCCGAGCTTTCCTTCTCTTACGGAAGGGAAGCGCTCATCGACTCGCTCACCTTCGGCGTTCGCCGTGAGGAGCGCGTGGTCATTTTGGGTGCCAACGGCACGGGAAAATCCACGCTGATGCGCCTTTTGGTCGGAAAGCTCTCGCCAAGCGGAGGCAAGATCCGCTTTGCCGAGGACGCCAAGATCGGCTATTACGACCAGGAGACCCGCTCCTTCTCGGAGGACAAGACCGTCTTTTCCGAGCTGCACGACGAATACCCGCAAAAAACGGTGGGAGAGATCCGCTCCGCTCTTGCACTCTTCCTCTTTACGGGCGAGGATGTGGATAAGCCCATCCGCGCTCTTTCGGGCGGCGAGCGCGCCCGCCTGACGCTTGCCAAGCTGATGCTGAAGCCCGTGTCGGTGCTTTTGCTCGATGAGCCCACCAACCACCTTGACATCGGCTCGCGCGAAGCGCTCGAAACGGCGCTCATCGCGTTCCCGGGTACCGTCATCGCGGTGTCGCACGACCGCTATTTTATCGACCGCATCGCGACCCGCCTTATCGAGCTGCACGGTGCCGCGGACGGCGGTGCCTTCAGCTATACCCCCTACGCCGACGAAACGGCGTACGAGGCGTATTTGCGCTTGCGTACCGAGGAAACGGCGGCAGACACTCCTGCCCCCCAGAAAAGCGCGGGCAGGGAAGCGTACGAAAAGCGCAAGGCAGAGCAAGCGCGCGACCGTGCCGCCCGTCGCAAGATCGAGCGCGCCGAGGCGCGCATCCCCATCGTCGAGGCGGAGATGGAACGCTTAAAGGCGGAGCTGTACGGCGACGCCGCCACCGATTACACCCGCGCCGCCGCGATCGAAGAAGAGCTTGCCGCACTAGAGGAAGAGCTTCTATCCCTATACGAAACCGTTATGGACGAATAGTGTTCGACAAAAAAGAACCGCAACGACCGTTGCGGTTCTTTCTCTTTTTTTACGATCAGATCTCGTCGTAGGACAGGACGTTGAGCTCGATCTCACGACCAAGGTCGCTGGATCTTGCGATACCGTCGAGGATCGCCTGGTTGTAAAGGATCTGCGAGGTAGGAACGGGAGAGGGCGTGCCGTTCTTTGCGGCGTCAAGGAAGGAGCGGATCTTAAGATCCCACAGGTTGTCGTTCTCTTCCAAAGGAATGACCGTCTCAACCTGTACGCCCGCGATTTCCTGATACAGGATGCAGGGGTTCGTGAGAATACCGTTCCAGCAGTCGGTAGCGGGAACGCGAAGACCGCCCTTGGTACCGAGAATGACGGTATCGCAGGGATAGTCGATGTTCTGCGCCCAACCGATGCGGAAGTCAAGCGTGATATCGCCCTCAAGACGGATATAGCCCGTAGCCCAGTCGTCAACACCGAACTTCTCGGCGTATTCCTTGTGACCGAAGTAGGTCACGAAGTTGGGGTCCTTGCCAAACATCGCGCCGCGGAAGCCCGTAGCGGTCAGGGGCTTGGGATAGCCGACGGCGTTGAGCACGAGGTCGAGTGCATAGCATCCGATATCGCCGAGCGCACCAAGACCTGCGGTCGCGTCCTCAATGAAGGTGGTGCCGAAGGGGGTAGGAATGCCGCGACGGCGACCGCCGCCCGTCTGGATGTAGTAGATCTTGCCGAGAACACCGCTGTCAACGATCTTCTTGATGTTCTGCATATTCTTGTTGAAACGGGGCTGGAAGCCGACGGACACGATCTTGCCGCTCTTCTTCTCGGCACGGATGATGTCGTAAGCCTCCTCGATCGTCACACACATCGGCTTTTCTAACAGAACGTGAACGCCTGCTTCCAGTGCGTGGATGGTGCAGGATGCGTGGGTGCGGTTGTAGGTACAAACGCTGACGCAATCAAGCTTCAGCGACTTGTCTGCCAGCATCTCCACCTCGTCCTTGTAGTCACACTTGACGCCTTCAAGACCGAACTTCTTGCAGAACGCCTCTGCCTTGCCGGGGATCAGGTCACACGCGGCAACGATCTCCACGTCGGGCTGATTCTGGTACGCCTTCACGTGGGGCTCTGCGATCCAACCCGTACCGATGATACCTACGCGCATTTTGCGGCTGGTGTCAATGGTGACGACTTCTTGGTTCTTTTCAAACGCATTCATATCTGCCATGATTTTTGCTCCTCCATATAAAAACGGTGTGATAAAACACGATAATGTGGCTGAAGCCACTCAAAGCCATTATGCCAAACGAAAGGGGATTTGTCAACCCTTTTTGCATATTTTTTTACATTTTTCTTGATTTTTTCACTTTACATTTGCGCGCGCGTGTGGTACAATAAACTTGTATGCTATCATCTTTTTCTAGGAGGCGGACGAATGGGCGTTTTTGAACTCAAAAGCGAATATCTTCCCACGGGCGACCAGCCCGAAGCGATCGAAACGCTCACGCGCGGCGTTCTTGCGGGCGAGCGGATGCAGACGCTTCTCGGTGTCACGGGCTCGGGCAAGACCTTTACGATGGCGAACGTGATCGCTGCCGTCGGTAAGCCCACGCTCGTGCTTGCGCACAACAAGACTCTTGCCGCCCAGCTGTGCTCGGAATTTCGCGAGTTTTTTCCGAACAACGCGGTAGAATACTTCGTTTCCTACTACGACTATTACCAGCCCGAGGCGTATATCCCGGGCAAGGATATGTATATCGAAAAGGACGCCCTCGTCAACGACGAGATCGATAAGCTGCGCCACAGTGCCACCAGCGCCCTCTTTGAGCGGCGGGACGTCATCATCGTGGCAAGCGTGTCCTGCATCTATTCCCTCGGCGACCCCTCGGAATATGAAAGCCTGCTCGTTTCCGTCCGACCGGGACAAAGGATGACGCGCGACGAGCTCATCCGCCGCCTCGTTGCCATCAGCTACGAGCGGGGCGACCTTAACTTCGTGCGTGACAAGTTCCGCGTGCGGGGTGACGTCGTGGAGATCTTTCCCGCATCCAGCACCGATCACGCCATCCGCGTGGAGTTCTTCGGGGACGAGATCGACCGCGTATCCAAGATCCGCGTCCTGACGGGCGAGGTGGAGGAAACGCTCTCCTACGCCGCCGTTTTCCCCGCGACCCACTACGCCGTTTCCGACGCCAAGCGCGAGGCGGCGATCGCCGAGATCTTCCGCGAAATGAAGGAACGCGTTGCATTTTTCAAATCGCAGGGCAAGCTCATCGAGGCACAGCGCATCGAGGAACGCACGCGCTACGATATGGAAATGCTGCGCGAGGTGGGCTTCTGCTCGGGCGTTGAGAACTACTCCCGCGTCCTTGCGGGCAGAGAGCCGGGCGCTACCCCCTATACGCTTCTCGACTATATGCCCAAGGACTATCTTCTCATCGTGGACGAGTCGCACGTCACGCTCCCGCAGGTGCGCGGTATGAGCGGCGGCGACCGTGCGCGCAAGCAAAATCTGATCGAATACGGCTTCCGTCTGCCTTCGGCGGCGGACAACCGCCCGCTCTTCTTCGAGGAGTTTGAGGCACGCATCAACCAAGCCATCTTCGTTTCCGCTACCCCTGCCGATTACGAGAGGGAGCATTCTACCGTCACCGCTGAGCAGATCATCCGCCCGACGGGACTGCTCGACCCCGAGATCGAGGTGCGCCCCATTGAGGGACAGGTGGACGATCTGCTCGGCGAGATCCGCGCCGTTACCGCCGCAGAGGAAAAGGTGCTCGTCACCACACTCACCGTCAAAATGGCGGAGGACCTGACCGATTACCTCGCCGAGTGCGGCGTCAAGGTCAAATATATCCACCACACCGTCGAAACGATGGAGCGTCAGGAGATCATCCGCGACTTGCGCCTCGGCGTGTTCGACGTGCTCGTGGGCGTCAACCTTTTGCGTGAGGGACTTGATATCCCCGAGGTGTCGCTCGTCGCCATCCTCGATGCGGACAAGGAGGGCTTCTTGCGCTCCGCCTCCTCACTCATTCAGACGGTGGGACGCGCCGCGCGCAACGAGCACGGCAGAGTCGTGATGTACGCCGACACCGTTACCCGCTCAATGCAGACCTGTATCGACGAAACGGCGCGCCGCCGCGCCATCCAGAGCGCCTACAACGAAAAGCACGGCATCCGTCCCCACTCCGTCAAAAAGGCGGTCCGCGACCTCATCGAGATCGGCAAGAAGGAAAGCGCCGACACGAAGAAGACGCAAAAGCGCAGGATGAGCGCCGCCGAGAGGGAAAAGGAGATCGTCGCCCTCACCGCAGAAATGAAACGCGCCGCCGCACGGCTTGAATTTGAGCGTGCCGCCGCCCTGCGCGATAAGATCAAGGAATTGAGAAACGAAAAATGAAGGATAAACTAGTCATTCGGGGTGCGCGCACCCATAACTTAAAAAATATCGATCTGTCCGTGCCACGCGATACGCTGACCGTCTTTACGGGACTCTCGGGCTCGGGCAAGTCCTCGCTCGCATTCGATACCATCTACGCGGAGGGACATCGCCGCTTCGTCGAATCCCTTTCCTCGTACGCCCGTATGTTTCTCGGGCAGATGGATAAGCCGGACGTGGATTTCATCGAGGGGCTTTCCCCCGCCATCTCCATCGACCAGAAGACCACGTCGAAAAACCCCCGTTCTACCGTGGGTACGGTAACGGAGATCTACGACTACCTGCGTCTTCTTTTTGCGCGCGTGGGCGTGCCGCACTGTCCCGTTTGCGGCAAGGAGATCCGCCAGCAAACGACCGAGCGCATCCTCTCGCAGATCCTCGAGCTTCCCGAGGGAGAACGCTTTCTCGTGCTCGCGCCTATGGTGCGCGGACAAAAGGGTACGCACGAAAAGGTACTCGCCGACGCCCGCCGCTCGGGCTACGTGCGCGTGCTTGTAGACGGCATCACCTACGAGCTGACCGAGGACATCAAATTGGAGAAGAACCAAAAGCACACCGTAGAGGTCGTGCTTGACCGTCTGGTGATGCGGGAGGACGTCCGCACCCGCCTTGCCGACTCGGTGGAGAGCGCCTTGCGCCTTGCCGACGGCAGAGTGGAGATCCTCACCGTTCCGCGCGAGGGGGAAGGGCGGCGCCTGTCCTTTTCGCAGAAATACGCCTGCGAGGAGCACGGCGTATCCTTTGGCGAGCTTGAGCCGCGTATGTTCTCCTTCAACAATCCCTTCGGTGCCTGCCCCACCTGTGCGGGGCTTGGCAGTGAGCGCATTCTTTCACCCCAAAAGATCATCCCCGACCTGAGCCTCTCGTTGCGCCGTGGCGCTATCGCCGTCAACGGCTTCAAAACGATGGAGGAGGACGGCTGGGGCGGTCCCCTTTACGCCGCCGTGGGTCAAAAATACGGCTTCACCCTCGACACCCCGCTTTGTGAGTTTTCGGAGGAGGCGCTTCACGCCCTCCTTTACGGCACGGGGGACGAAACCTATCACATCGTGCGCCACTATGAGGGCGTCCACCGCGAGCAGACCGTTCCCTTCGAGGGGGTCATCCGTGCGATGGAGCGCCGAAGCGTTTCCTTTGGCTTTGGCAAAGAATATTACGACGAATTTATCGAGGACGCGCCCTGTCCCACCTGTCACGGCGCGCGCCTCGCTCCTCATATCCTCGCCGTCACGGTTGGCGGCAAAAACATTGACGAGGTGTGCCGACTTCCCATTGACCGCGCGCTTGTCTTCTTCACGGAGCTCTCTCTTTCCGAAAGCGAAATGGCGGTGGCAAAGGAGGTCTTGAAGGAGATCCGCGCCCGCCTATCCTTCCTCTCTCGCGTGGGGCTTGGGTACCTGACGCTGGGCAGAAGTGCGGGAACGCTCTCGGGCGGTGAAGCCCAGCGCATCCGTCTTGCCACGCAGATCGGCTCCTCGCTCGTGGGTGTCCTTTATATTCTTGACGAGCCCAGCATCGGACTACACCAGCGCGACAACAGCAAGCTGATCGCCACCTTAAAGGAGCTGCGCGATCTGGGCAATACCGTCATCGTCGTCGAGCACGACGAGGAAACGATGGAGGCGGCGGACTATCTCGTGGATATCGGTCCGGGTGCAGGCATTCATGGCGGCGAGGTCGTTGCCGTCGGCACGCCCGCCGAGGTCGCGGCAAACGAGCACTCCGTCACGGGCGACTATCTGTCGGGGCGCCGCACCATCCCCGTTCCCGAAAAACGCCGCGCAGGCAACGGCGCTCGCCTTTCGGTGCGCGACGCCGAGGAAAACAACTTAAAGCGCCTTTCGGTCGAGATCCCGCTCGGCACCTTCACCTGCGTGACGGGTGTATCGGGCTCTGGAAAATCCTCGCTCGTCAACGCCGTGCTCCTGCGCACGCTCCAAAAAAAGCTCAACCGTGCCTACACCACCCCTGGTCGCTCGGGCGGTGTGTTTGGGTACGAGCATCTCGATAAGGTGATCGCCATCGACCAGTCTCCCATCGGCAGGACCCCCCGCTCCAACCCCGCCACCTATACGGGGCTCTTTACGGACATCCGCAACCTCTTTGCGATGACCCCCGAGGCAAAGGCGCGCGGCTACACCCCCGGACGCTTTTCCTTCAACGTGCGCGGCGGCAGATGCGAGGAATGCGAGGGCGACGGCGTGAAGCGTATTGAAATGCACTTTTTGCCCGACGTTTACGTCAAGTGCGACACCTGCCACGGCAAGCGCTACAACCGCGAAACGCTGGAGGTCACCTATAAAGGGAAAAATATCAGCGACGTTTTAGAAATGACGGTAGAGGAGGGCGTTTCCTTCTTCGAGGGCATCCCCTCGATCTCCCGCAAATTAAAAACCCTCTTCGACGTGGGACTCGGCTATATCAAGATCGGTCAGCCCTCCACCACGATGTCGGGCGGCGAAGCCCAGCGCGTCAAGCTGGCGACCGAGCTTGCCAAGCGCCAGACGGGCAAGACCGTCTACGTTCTTGACGAGCCTACGACGGGACTCCACACGGATGACGTCGCCAAACTCATCGGCATTCTTGACCGCCTTGTCGAGGCGGGAAATACCGTCATCGTCATCGAGCATAACCTTGACTTGATCAAGTGCGCCGATTATATCCTCGACCTCGGTCCCGAGGGGGGCGACGGCGGCGGCACGCTCGTCGCGAAGGGCACGCCCGAAGAGGTCGCCCGGTGCGAGCAGTCCTATACGGGACAGTATCTCAGAAAAAAGCTAAATCTTGGAGACAGACTATGGAAATTAAAATCAAGCTCTTGGACAGTCGCGCAAAGGTCCCCACGCGCGGCACCCCCGACGCGGCGGGCGTCGATCTGTACGCCCTGGACGGCGTGACGGTGGAGGCGGGTGAAACGGTGCTCGTGCATACGGGTGTCGCCGTCGCCATTCCCCGCGGATACGCAGGCTTTATCTATGCGCGTAGCGGTCTTGCCACCAAGCGGCACCTCGCCCCCGCCAACAAGGTAGGCGTCATCGACGCGGACTATCGCGGCGAGATCATGGTCGCCCTTCACAATCACGGCAACGCGGCGCAAACGCTCGACGCGGGTGAGCGCATCGCGCAGATGGTGGTCGCGCCCTTCCTTTCGTTTGATTTCTCCCTCGCAGAGGAGCTAGACGAAACGGCGCGTGGCGAGGGCGGCTTCGGCTCCACGGGCAAGCGTTAAGAATTTCACTCTTTGAGGAAGAAAAACACAAATTCGCCTTGACATTGATTAAAAAATGTGCTAAAATAGTAGGGATGAATAAATATGGGCGCTTGTGTGAGCGGCAGCGTGCCGCACGGAAAACGCCCTTCAAAGGAGCTTTTTATGGAACTCAGCTTAAAGGACCTTTGGTCAATATTTAAAAGCAGCATCTTTTATTGCGCCATTTGTGCCGTGATCCTCGGTGCGGTCGTGGGCGTTTATACCAGCTTTGGTGTAAAGAAGGTGTATAAGTCTTCTGCAGAGTACGTGCTCGTCGTTGAAGATGACGCGACGAATGGGGGGGACCAGACTTTCGGCGTTACCCAGCAGAACAACTATCTGGTCGTGGGTGCCAAATCCATCTATACGCTCAGCAGTTATTTGATGAACGAAAAGACGATGGCGATGGTGCTTGATTACATTGAAACGCAGCACGCCGCAGATCCCACGAATGAGAATTACATTCTGGAGCACGAATACAAGGCGTCCTCCGTACCCTTTTTCTTTACGCTTCCCAAGGAGGAAACGGACGTTGTGTTCAGCGTCAGCTGTAACGCACTCTCCGCACAGGATTCCTTCGTTTTGATGAATGCCTTCTCTGCGGTGATCAACGACCGCGCGGCTCGCGTTTTGAACGACGTCTTCACCATCGAGGTCAGCGTAGAGGCGAAGAAGGGCGCACTCATTTCCCCCAACGTTGCGCGTAACGCCGTTATCGGTGCCCTCGTCGGCGCCCTCGTTCCCTTCGTCGTGATGCTTTTGCGTACTGCCTTTGACACCCGTATCACGAGGGAAGAGGACCTCAAAGAGAAATTCGCATATCCCGTGCTGGGTCAGATCCCTCACATCTAATGCGGCGGAAAGGAAGACGGATCAATGGATTTTAAGTGGCTCACCTCTTTGTTCTCCAAGAAAGGGAAGAAAGAAGATCAATATTATTACCGTGGTTACGGGTACGGTTATGGCTACGGCGGCAGACGCTCGCGCTCAAGACACCTTCGTCTGATTGGAGAGCATACCTCGCCGCGCGTCATCGAAGCGTACAGTATGATGAGAACCAACCTGCTCTATATGGGCGCGGATTCTCAAAGCGGTACGGTGTTCGGCTTTACGAGTGCGTCGCCCAGCGACGGCAAATCCCTCACCTGCGCCAACACGGCGATCTCGTTTGCAATGTCGGGCAAGCGCGTGCTTTTGCTTGACTGCGATATGAGAAAGCCCACGCAGAACGTCGCCTTCGAGATGGGAACGGAACGAGGTCTTTCGGAGTACCTGGCAGGCGTATGCCCCACCCCCGAAATTCTTGAAACCAAGTACGAGAACCTTTCTTTGATCTTGGCGGGCAGATGTCCTCCCAATCCTGCGGAGCTTCTTTATCGCCCCCGCTTTGCGGAGCTCATCCGCACCTTGAAGGGACAGTACGACTTTGTTTTCGTGGATCTGCCCCCCGTCGGTGTCGTGTCTGACGCGACCATCGTTTCCCCCTATATCAAATTCTACGTCTGCGTCGTCCGCTCGGGCAAGAGCGATTCCCGTGCTGTACAGCATATGGTGGAATCCATCGAGCAGCTTGACGGCAAGATCGCTGGCTTCGTGCTCAACGAAACGGAAAACCGCTACCGTTCCGCGTATCGCAATAACCGTTACGGCAAGCAGTACGGCTATTACGCCCACAAGAACGAGGCAGAGGATGCTGCCGATGCGCAAGCATCCGTGGATGCACCTGCGGAAACGGAGAACGCCGAGGCGGCGCCCGAAGCCGTTAAGGAAGAGGAGCCCGCAAAGCCCGAAAACGAATGATGCGGGGCGAAAAGTAAGGACAACGCCGTATCCCGCATTTGATAAAAGCCTCGGTCTGTCCGAGGCTTTTCTTTGCAAAAAAACGAAAGGAGTGCGTATGGTAAAAATTACAAGCGTAGAGCAGGGCTCCCCCGCAGAACGCCACGGCATTCGCGCCGCCGACGCCCTTCTTTCCATCAACGGGCATCCCATTTCGGACGTGCTTGACTATCGGTTTTATCTGACCGAGCGGCGCGTAAAGCTCCTTTTGGAGGATGCAAACGGCAAAACCCGCACCGTTTTGATCAAAAAAGGCGAGTACGAGGACGTCGGACTTTGCTTTGAAACGCCCTTAATGGATTGTAAGCATACCTGCCGAAACAAGTGCATCTTCTGCTTTATCGACCAGATGCCGAAGGGTTATCGTGACACGCTCTACTTCAAGGACGACGACTCCCGCCTTTCCTTTTTGCAGGGAAGCTACGTAACGCTCACCAATATGTTCGATGAGGACATCGAGCGCATCATCAAAATGCGCCTTTCTCCTCTGCACGTTTCGGTGCATACCACCAACCCCGCGCTACGCGTAAGCATGCTCAAAAACCCGCGCTCGGGGGAGGTTCTTTCTTATCTTCCGCGCCTTGCCGAGGCGGGCATCGCCATCTGTGCGCAGATCGTGCTTTGCCGCGGTGTGAACGACGGGGAAGAGCTGGTCCGCACCCTGACGGACCTCGAAGCGCTCTATCCCGCGCTTGACAGCGTTTCCGTCGTCCCCGCAGGGCTGACGCGCTTTCGCGAGGGACTGTATCCCCTCGAGCCCTTCACGCCCGAGGAATGTGCCGCCATCATCCGCACCGTGGACGGGTTTGCCGAACGCTGTAAGGAAAAGTACGGGGTGTATTTGTTCCACTGTGCGGACGAGCTTTATCTCAAAGCGGGGCTGCCGCTTCCCCCCGAGGAACGGTATGACGGCTATCCGCAGTTTGAAAACGGCGTGGGAATGCTCCGCTCCTTTACGGAGGATTTCCACTTCGCGCTTTCCGCGTCCGAGGTGTCGGCTCTTGATACCCCCCGCCGCCTGACCGTCGCAACGGGATGGGCGGCATACCCCACGCTCTCGGCACTTGCCAAAGAAGCGATGGCGAAATACCCTGCGCTCACCGTCCGCACGCTGGCGATCGAAAACACCTTTTTCGGGGAAGAGATCACCGTTGCGGGACTTTTGACGGGACACGACTATCTGCGCGCCTTGTCTGACGAGGATCTTGGTGATGCGCTTCTTATCTCCCGCACCTCGCTGCGCGCCGAGGGTGACCTCTTTTTGTGCGGCAGATCCTTGTCCGAGCTGCAAGATGCGCTCGGTGTACCCGTATATGCCGTAGAAAACGACGGTGCGGCATTTCTTGACGCCTTGCTTGGCAAGGGAAAGGAGTAAATTATGGCTAGATCCGTGGTTGCGATCGTTGGACGCCCCAACGTTGGCAAAAGCACGCTTTTCAATAAGCTGATCGGCGAGCGCCGCAGCATCGTGGAGGACGTCCCGGGCGTCACGCGCGACCGTATTTACGGCGAGTGTGAGTGGCGCGGTCGGCGCTTCCTCGTGATCGATACGGGCGGTATCGAGCCCCAAAGCAACGACGTCATTCTTTCGCAAATGCGCGACCAGGCGCAGATCGCGATCGACACGGCGGACGTCATCATCTTTATGTGCGACATCCGTGCAGGACTTCTTGCGGACGACCGCGACATCGCCGTGATGCTCAAAAAAAGCGGAAAGCCCATCGTGCTTGCCGTCAACAAGGCGGATCGCGTGGGCGATCTTCCGTATGAGTTTTACGAGTTCTACGAGCTCGGCTTTGAAAACGAGCCCATCGCCCTTTCCTCGCTTCACGGAAGCGGAAGCGGTGACGTGCTCGACGCGGTAATGGAAGCCCTTCCGCCCGAGGCGGAGGAGGCAACCGACGAGGACGTGATCAACGTCGCCGTCATCGGCAAGCCCAACGCGGGCAAGTCCTCCATCATCAACAAAATGCTGGGCGCCAACCGCCTGATCGTATCGAATATCGCAGGCACCACGCGCGACGCGGTAGATACCTTGCTCGAAAACGAATACGGCAAATTCAACCTCATCGACACGGCGGGCATCCGCCGCTCCTCGAAAATCGAGGACCGCATCGAAAAATTCAGCGTGCTCCGTGCCAAAATGGCGGTGGAGCGTGCGGACGTGTGCCTTATTATGATCGACGCCGTAGAGGGCATCACCGAGCAGGATGAAAAGATCGCGGGCATCGCCCACGAGGCGGGAAAAGCCTCTATCGTCGTCGTCAACAAATGGGACGCCGTGGAAAAGGACAACTCCACCACGAACGAGTACACCAAGAAGATCACCACCGCGCTCTCGTATATGAGCTACGCACCGCTCGTTTTCGTTTCGGCGCTCACGGGTCAGCGTCTAAAAAACATCTTCGAGCAGATCACCTACGTGCACAATCAGTCGAAAACGCGCATCTCCACGGGTATGCTCAACGAGCTGCTGAACGCCGCAATGGAGAAGTGCCAGCCTCCCTCCGACCGAGGAAAGCGCCTGAAGATCTACTACGTCACGCAGTCCTCCGTCGCCCCTCCCACCTTCGTTTTCTTCTGCAACAGCATCGAGCTGTTCCATTTTTCGTATCAGCGATACCTTGAAAACTGCTTCCGCGAGACCTTCGGCTTCCGTGGAACGCCCATCCGTATCGTCATCAAGCAACGCGGCGACAAGGAATAACGCCGCAAGGCGCGCCGAGCGCTCGGCGCAAGGAAAGGAAAAAAGCGATGTTTATTGATCGCGTAACCATTAACATCAAGGCGGGAGACGGCGGCAACGGCGCCATTTCCTTCCACCGTGAAAAATACGTCGCCGCGGGCGGTCCCGACGGTGGCGACGGCGGCAGAGGCGGTAACGTCGTCTTCCGCGTGGACGAGGGTGCAAACACGCTCCTCGCCTTCCGCTACAAGCGGAAATTCCACGCCACGCCGGGTGAAAACGGCAAGGGCAACAAGATGCACGGCAAAAACGGCGAGGACGTCGTCGTGCTCGTTCCCCCGGGAACTCTGCTCAAGGACCCCGCGACGGGCAAGATCATCTTCGATATGTCCCGCGATCGTGAATATATCGCCGCCAAGGGCGGCAGAGGCGGCTGGGGCAACCGCCATTTTGCCACGCCCACGAGGCAGATCCCCCGCTTTGCCAAAAACGGCACCAAGGGAGAAGAGATGGAGATCCTTCTCGAGCTTAAAATGCTCGCGGACGTGGGACTCGTCGGCTTCCCGAGCGTGGGGAAATCCTCTATTCTCTCGCGCATTTCCGCCGCAAAGCCCAAGATCGCGGCGTACCACTTTACCACCCTGTCCCCCAATCTCGGCGTCGTGTCGGCATCGGGCGGTCGCGGCTTCGTCGCCGCCGATATTCCCGGGCTCATCGAGGGCGCGTCCGAGGGGCTTGGACTCGGGCACGAGTTCTTGCGCCACGTGGATCGCTGTCGGCTCATCCTTCACGTCGTTGACATTTCGGCGGAGGAGGGAAGAGACCCCATCGAGGATGTCAAGACCATCAACGAGGAGCTTGCCAAATACAGCCCAGCGCTGGCTACCCGTCCCCAGCTCATCGTCGCCAATAAGTGCGACGCCGTGCTGATCGAGGAGGAGCCCTACGTGAAGGACTTTGAAGCGTACGTCTTGGAAAACTTCGGTACGGCGCCCTACTACGTTTCCGCCGCTACGGGTGAGGGACTTGACGCGCTCGTTGCCGCGACCGCCGAAAAGCTCGAGGAGCTTCCCCCCATCACCGTTTATGAAAGCGAGCTTGAGCGGGAAGAGAGCGCGACGCTCGGCGCGGGTGAGCGCAAGACCGAGATCCGCCGCGAGGGCGACATCTTCTACGTCGAGGGCGAGTGGATCTACAACCTGATGGGACAGATCAATTTCAGCGACTACGAGTCGATGAATTTCTTCCAGCGTATCCTGCAAAAGCAGGGCGTCTTCGATATGCTCAAGGCGGCGGGGATCGAGGACGGGCAAACCGTCAATCTCTACGACTTTGAGTTTGAATTCGTCTACTGATTTTCGGAACAATTTTTCGCTTATTATTTTATTATATAATGTAGGAGAAACGTTATGAAACCCATTTCCTTCGATCCCAAAAGCGACCTTACCTTTGCCGTGCTCAGCGACCTGCATATGACGCATCGCGGTGAGGGACTTCAAAAGCTTTACCAGCATCTCGATCTGTATTCCCGAGCCGTCGGGCGCCTTGACGCGCACCTCTTTACGGGCGACATTGTGTATCAGATCAACGTCTCGGGCGGCGGCACCTACGATAGGGTCCACGAGGCGCCCTACGTTTATCTTGATATGGCAATCGAAAAATACGCCAAGGATATTCCCGTGATCTATGTAAACGGTAACCACGAGTTCCCCCAGCATAACCCCGATCCCACCCTTCACGCCGAATCGCGCGCGATGATGGAAAAACACGGGTATCCCCTCCGCCAGCACACCGAGATCCGCGGCTATCATTTCATCACGATCCCTCTTTGGAGTTATCAGGAGGAGATCCGTCCCGAGGACGAGGCGTGGGCAATGACCGAGATCCGCCGCGCCCTGCGCGCGTCGGGCGATAAGCCTGTTTTCGTCGCATACCACGTGCCGATCGACGGTACCGTCGTCGGTGCAACGCAGCAGCGCTTCAGCGATAAATTCCGCGCGTTTCTGCTCTCCTCGCGCCGCATTATCAATATCTGCGGTCACCTGCATACGGCGATCGAGCATCCCCTCAGTATCTGGCAGAAGGCGGGCGGCGCCACCGTCGTTCACGCGCCGATGTCGGGCGTTGGCAACGTCAACGTAAAGGGCTCGGTCGGCAACGTGCTCAGCGTCTATCAGTCCCGTTCCTTTTTCGTCGAGGTCACGGGAACGAAGGTCCTTTTCCATAAGGTCGACAACCTCACCGAAAGCGAGATCGGCGAGCCTTGGGTCGTTGACGTGGCAGGAAAGCAGTACTATACCGAGATCCGCAAAACGCGTGCGAAGAAGCCCGCCTTTGAAAAAGGCGTCAAGGTGGACGCGATGCAGGCTCCCGGCGGCGTGTTCTTCCGTTTTCCCAAGGCAAAGTGCGAGCTGACCGAGGGCAACGACGACCGTGAGGTTCCCGAATACCGCTTCACCTTTACGAAGAAGGGGAAAACGACTCCTGCTCTCACGCTTACGAAACCGAGCGATTTTTACGCCTCCTACCCGGGTGACACCTTTGAGGCGATCGTTCCCGCAAAGCTCCCTGCAGGCATCTACACCGTTGCCATCACCCCCGTTTCCTTCTTTGGAAAAGAGGGAAAAGCCGTCAGCGTCCGCGTAAAGCTGGGAGACTACGTCCCCGCCATCCGCGACGCCGAGAAGCGCGGCTTCGATGCATTCTGGCTGGTTTGAGCCCCAAAACGCCTTGTGAAATTGTAACAAAACTGTAAATATTAAGAAGTGCCGACTTGCGCGGCGCTTCTTTTTTTGCGCTTCACGAAAAAACAGGGGAATAAAAAGCACGAATTGTGCACTTTTTTTCCGAAAAACTCTTGCTTTTGTTTTCAAAATGTATTATAATAAGATAGATTAAAAAGGGCGCCCATACTCGCGCACGCGCGCAAGTCTCTCGGCGCGGTGAAAAACGCCCGTTTTTGGAGGAAGGTCACAATGAAAATTCTGGTCATCAACGCCGGAAGCTCCTCTCTCAAATACCAGCTGATCGATATGGACACCGACACGGTTCTTGCCAAGGGTGTCTGCGAGCGCATCGGTATCGAGGGTAGCTCCGTCACGCACAAGCGTCCCGCACAAGAAAAGTATTTTGAGCAGACGCCCATCGCCAACCACGACGAGGCTCTCGCTCTGGTTATGAAGCTTCTGACGAGCGCCGAGGTGGGTGTCGTTTCCTCGGTTGACGAGATCGACGCCATCGGTCACCGTGCCGCACACGGCGGTACTGAGCTTTCGGGTGCCGTCGTCGTCACGGACGAGGTCTTGAAGTATCTCGAAAGCATCGTCGAGCTCAACCCCCTGCACGGTCCTCCCGCTATCGCGGGTATGAAGGCGTCTATGGCGGCAATGCCCGGCAAGACCAACGTCGTCCTTCCCGATACGGCGTACTACTCCACGATGCCCCCCGCATCCTACGTTTACCCCATCCCCTACGAGTATTACGAAAAGCATCAGGTGCGTCGCTACGGCTTCCACGGTACCTCCCACCGCTACGTGTGCGGTAAGGTCGCCGAGGTGTTAGGCAAGCCCCTGTCCGAGCTTAAGATCATCACCTGCCACATCGGCTCGGGCTCCTCGATCACCGCAACCAAGTACGGCAAGGCGGTAGATACTTCGATGGGCTTCACGCCCCAGGACGGCGTTCCTATGGGTACCCGCTCGGGCGCGATCGACCCCACCATCCCCACCTACTTAATGAAGGCGTTCGGCTACACCCCCGAAGAGGTTGAGGATATCCTCAACAACAAGTCGGGACTCCTCGGCGTTTCGGGACTTTCGAGCGACTGCCTCAAGGTGCTCATCGCCGCATCCGAGGGCAACGAGCGTTGCGCACTCGCGATGGACATCCTTTACCACAACATCAAGAAGATCATCGGCTCCTACATCGCTGAAATGAACGGCGTGGATGCCATCGTCTTCACCGCAGGCATCGGTGAGAACGATAAGATCGTTCGCGAGAACATTTGCCGCGATATGCAGTGGCTGGGCATCGAGATGGACAAGGCTGCCAACGATGGCTCCGCGCGCGGCGAATTTGCCGACATTACCGCAGAGGGCTCCCGTGTGAAGCTTCTCGTCATCCCCACGGATGAAGAGCTGATGATCGCGAAGGAAACCGCCCGCCTTGCGGCAAACTAATTGTGTTCGCAAAAAAATAAATATAAAAAATCTTGAAAGGAAACACAAATCATGGCTATGAATGCTTTCGAAATCAAGAAGCAAATCTGCGAAGTCGGCCACAAGCTCTACGCGAAGGGCTTCGTTGCCGCAAACGACGGTAACATCTCCGTCAAGGTCAACGACAATGAGTTCTACTGCACTCCTACGGGCGTATCCAAGGGCGACCTGACCCCCGATATGATCATCCGTATCGATGCAACGGGCAAGAAGATCGAGGGTAAGCTCAATCCTTCCTCCGAGATCAAGATGCACCTTCGTGTGTATCAGGAGCGCCCCGACGTGCGCGCCGTTGTTCACGCACATCCCCCCGTTGCCACCGCTTTCACCGTTGCAGGTGTTGAGCTTGACCAGTACATCCTTCCCGAGGCTGTCCTGACCATCGGTAACGTTCCTACCTGTGAGTACGGTACCCCCTCCACCATGGAGATCCCCGACTCTCTGATGCCCTTCATCCAGAAGCACGACGCATTCCTGCTCAAGAACCACGGTGCTCTTACCGTTGGTAACACTCTGCAGAAGGCACAGTTCACGATGGAAGAGGTTGAGTTCAACGCAGTGATCTGCAAGCACGCACGCGAGCTTGGCGGCGTTGAGGAGATCCCCTGCGAGCAGCTTGAGAAGCTTATGGAGCTCCGCAAGAAGATGCAGATCCCCGGCCGTCACCCCGGCTGCAAGACCTGTAAGAACCTCGGCACCGAAAACTGCCGTTGCAAGCACAACTGCGACAAGGGCGACAAGAAGGCAGCTGCTCCCGCAGCAGGCGACGCCGCTCTCGTAGCAGAGATCACCAAGAAAGTTATGGAGGCGCTTGGAAGATAATTCCGCGTTTTCGGAAAGGATAACAGCACTATGGCCATCAATTGGACCGAAGCACAGATCGAACAGATCGTCAAGGCTGTGATCGAAAACGTCAGCGCAGCACCCAAGGCAAGCGCCACCGTCGCTTGGAGCTCCACCGCGTATGCGGGCAGAGAGCTTATCGGCGTGTATGAAAAGATGGAGGACGCCATTGCCGCGGCAGAGAACGGCTACCGTGCCGTTCGCGCGATGTCCGTGGCAAAGCGTGAAAAGCTCATCACCCGTATTCGTGAAATGATCCGCGAGGAGGCGCCCATTATGGCGGCGCTCGGCGTTGCGGAAACGAAGATGGGCAGAGTGGATCACAAAACCGCCAAGCATCTTCTCGTCGCCGACAAGACCCCCGGTACGGAGGACATCACGCCCACCGTCCGCACGGGTGACGACGGATTAACGCTGACCGAGATGGCACCCTTCGGTGTCGTCGGTGCGATCACGCCCTCCACCAACCCCAGCGAAACCGTGCTGTGCAACAGTATGGGTATGATCGCCGCAGGAAACGGCGTCGTGTTCAACCCCCACCCGGGTGCGATCGCGACCTCCAACTACGCCGTTGACCTCGTCAACCGCGCGTGCGCGGCTGAGGGCGGTCCCCGCGTTCTCGTTTCCTCCGTGGTAAAGCCTACGCTGGATACGGCGAAGATCATGTACGCACATCCTTCCATCCGCCTGCTCGTTTGCACGGGCGGCCCCGGCGTTGTGAAGGCAGTGCTTTCCTCGGGTAAAAAAGCAATCGGCGCAGGCGCAGGCAATCCCCCCGTTATCGTGGACGATACGGCGGACATCGCCAAGGCGGCAAAGGACATCATCGACGGATGCACCTTTGACAACAACCTCCCCTGCATTGCCGAGAAGGAAGTTTTCGCTTTCGATAACATTGCCGACGAGCTGATCGCCGGAATGCTCAAAAACGGTGCCTACAAGATCACGGCGGCGCAGGCAGACGAGCTTGCCAAGATCGTGCTTGTCGATACCAAAAATCCCAAGACGGGTATCATCAAGAAGACCGTATCGCGCGATTGCGTGGGCAGAGATGCCGCCGTGCTTCTTGAAAAGATCGGCGTAAAGGTCGGTCCCGAGATCCGTTGTATCATCTGCGAGACCGATTTCGATCACCTGTTCGTACAGGAAGAGCTGATGATGCCTATCCTCCCCATCGTTCGTGTACATAACATTGACGAAGCGATCGAGCTCGCCGTCAAAGCGGAGCACGGCAACCGCCACACCGCGCATATGCACTCGAAGAACATCGATCACCTGTCCCGCTTTGCCAAGGCGGTGGAAACGACCATCTTCGTCAAGAACGCGCCCTCTTATGCGGGCATCGGCTTTGGCGGTGAGGGTCACGCCACCTTCACCATCGCAGGTCCTACGGGTGAGGGAATTACCTCGGCAAAGAGCTTTACGCGTCTGCGCCGTTGCGTAATGGCGGATAACTTCCGTATTATTTAAGGTTTTTAAAATATTATGATAGAAAGGAAGTCTATGACATGGAATTGAATTCCGCACAGGTGGAAGGCATCGTACGCAAGATCCTTGGCGAGATGACCGGCAGCGCACCCGCAAAGAGCGCAGGCGGTATGGCTAAGGTAGCAATGCTGACTTCCCCCAAAAACATTGAGATCAAGGAATTCCCCATTCCCACCGTGCTTGAGGATGACGACATCCTCGTAAAGGTCGAGGGCTGCGGCGTTTGCGGTACCGACGTACACGAGTGGAAGGGCGACCCCTTCGGACTCATCCCTGTCGTGCTGGGTCACGAGGGTACGGGCGAGATCATCGGTCTTGGTAAGAACGTAAAGTTCGATACCGCGGGCAACCCCATCAAGATTGGCGACAAGATCGTCACCTCGGTTATCTCCTGCGGCGAGTGCCAGATCTGCCGTAATCATCCTGCAAATACCAACCTCTGCGACAAGCAGGGCGTGTTCGGTCTGATCGGACACAACGATGCAAACCCCCTCAACGGTTGGTTTGCTACCCACCTTCTTATCCGCGCCAAGGGCGCAACCTACTTCGTGGTCAATGAGCTTGACCTCAAGGAGAGAATGATCCTCGAGCTCGCTTGCGTTTGCGTACACGCTCTGAAGCGTGCGAACGGTACGGGTTTGATGAACTTCAACTCCAAGGTCCTCATCCAGGGTCTCGGCCCCGTTGGTTTGGTTATGATCAGCGTCCTTCGTGCCGCAGGTATCAACCACATCATCGCTGTTGACGGCGCTCCGATGCGTCTTGAAATGGCGAAGAAGCTGGGCGCAAAGACCGTCATCAACTTCCGCGAGGCACAGACGCTTGATGAGCGCGTTGCCATCGTCAAGGGTGTGACCGCGGGCATGGGTGCTGACTTTGCATTCCAGTGCACGGGTGCTCCCCCCGCAGCAGCTGACATTTACTCCTACATCCGTCGCGGCGGCGGACTTTGCGAGATGGGCTTCTTCGTCAACAACGGCGAATACAGCGTGAACCCCCACTTCGCAATGTGCAACAAGGAGATCAACATCGTTGGCTCTTGGGACTACAGTGCAGACGATTATCCCACCACCGTTGCGTTCCTGAAGCAGGCGCGTGAGATGAACATTCCGATCAAGGACCTCATCACGCACACCTATCCTCTTGACAAGCTCAACGAGGCGATGGAGACCAACCTGGCGCAGAAGGGCATTAAGATCTGCTACATCAACGAGTAATCTCGGAAAGTAAGGTTTCTTGCTATGGCACTTGGAATGGTTGAGGTTTACGGCTTTGTTACCTCTATCGTCGTGGCAGATAAAATGGCGAAGGCGGCTGATGTCGAAATCGTTGCCATTGACAAAAACAAGCCGGCAAACGCCGACAGCGCGGAGGTTCCGCTGGTGATGGTGGTCAAATGCGAGGGAACGGTAGCGGCTGTAGAATCTGCTGTCGCGGCAGGCATTGCCGAGGCAGAGGAGCGCGGTCTTTACATCACCTCGAAGATCATCTCGCGCCAGTCGGACGACGTCGAATGGTTCGCACGTCTTTCCGCTCTCGGCAAGGATAAGCTTCGATAATTTTAAAAAATAAAAAATACTTAAAGGAGAACACAAAAAATGATGGAAGCTCTTGGTATGGTTGAAACCCGCGGTCTTGTTGCCGCAATTGAGGCTGCTGATGCAATGGTAAAGGCAGCAAACGTAGTACTCGTTGGTTCCGAGAAGATCGGTTCCGGCCTCGTATCCGTAATGGTTCGTGGCGACGTTGGCGCCGTTAAGGCTGCTGTAGAGGCTGGCTCTGCTGCCGCTTCGGGCCTTGGCGAGGTTATCGCAACGCACGTCATCCCCAGACCCCACGCAGACGTGGAGAAGCTCCTTCCCAAGAAGTAATCAGATACGCTTATGATGAACGAAGCAATCGCACTTCTTGAAGTGCAGGCAAACGTTGCCGCGATTGCTGGGCTGGATGCTATGGTAAAGGCGGCGAACGTTCGTCTGATTCACGTGGAAAGACGCTTGGGCGGAAGACTGGTCACGGTCGTGGTCGAAGGCACCGTCTCCGACGTTACGGCAGCTGCAGAAGCAGGTGCTGAAGCGGCGAGAGAGGTTGGCAAGGTCAAGCTGTGCGAGGTCATCGCGCGCCCGCACCCCGAAGTGATGAAATTTCTCAAACAGGGGTAAAAAAATTCGATTTTATTTGCAAAAATAAAAAATCTTTATGGAGGATTTCAAAATGGAAGCACTTGGTATGGTCGAAACCCGCGGCTTGGTTGCCGCAATCGAGGCTGCTGATGCAATGGTAAAGGCAGCAAACGTGATCCTGATCGGCTCCGAGAAGATCGGTTCCGGACTCGTATCCGTTATGGTTCGTGGCGACGTTGGTGCCGTTAAGGCTGCTGTTGAGGCTGGCTCTGCTGCCGCTTCGGGCCTTGGCGAGGTTATCGCAACGCACGTCATCCCCAGACCCCACGCAGACGTGGAGAAGCTTCTGCCCAAGATCTAATCTTGCGGGAGCGATCCTTCGCCGTCCCTTTTTGGGACGGCGAAGGGTAACATCGAAAGCAAGGCGCGCCGTTACCTGGCAAGCGCCAAACCCGCTTTTGCGGTCGATGGTCCCCCCTGCAAAACGCTTGCAGAGCGGAGCATTGCCCGTCCAAAAGACGGAACCAATAAAAGAAATTATGCGACGAGCGTCGCAGGAAAGAGCGGTAACGTATGGAACTGACTGCAAAACAAATGGAAGAACTCGTAAGACAGATCACGGCAGAGATCGTTGCGGGAGGCAGTGCTGCGGCACAGTCGGATGAGATCCCCGTGGGCGTCTCCAACCGTCATATTCACTTAACGCGTGAGCACGTGGAGATTTTGTTTGGAAAGGGCTATGAGTTACAAAAGCTCAAGGACCTCTCCCAGCCCGGTCAGTACGCTTGTAAGGAGACCCTCACCATCGTTGGTCCCTCGCTCCGTCCCATCGAGCGCGTCCGTGTTCTGGGTCCCGAGCGCCGCGCCTCGCAGGTCGAGATCTCCAAGACCGACTCCTACGCTCTCAAGGTCAAGGCGCCCGTCCGTGAGTCGGGCAAGGTCGCAGGCTCCGCAGGTGTCACCATCATCGGTCCTTGCGGCGTGGTCACGCTTGAAGAGGGCTGTATCATCGCCAACCGCCATATTCATATGTCGCTTGCAGACGGAGAGCACTTCGGTGTTTCGGACGGCGACTACGTTACCGTTGACGCCGTGGGCGAGCGCCGCACGCGCTTCTACGACGTGCAGGTGCGCGTGAGCAAGGATTTCTGCCTCGAAATGCACCTTGATACGGACGATGCCAACGCCGTCGGACTCACGGGCAAGAGCACCGTCAAGATCGTAAAAGAGTAAAAAAGAGCAGGGAAGGATATAAGCTATGTTAAAAGGAATTGTGATCGGCAACGTCGTATCCACGAGAAAGCAGGAAGCGCTTGTCGGAAGCAAGTTTATGGAAGTGCAGATTCTGCAAAACGGCAAGGAAACGGATGAGTATATCATCGCAGTTGACAGCGTGGGCGCAGGCATCGGTGAGACGGTTCTTCTCACCACGGGCTCCTCTGCGCGCCTTGCTCTCTCCCACCCCAACGTTCCCACCGACGCCGTGATCGTCGGTATCGTGGACCCCGTATAAGAAAGGATCGTTCACCATGAATGAAGAATTAAAGAAACGCATCCAGGACGGCGCAGTCGTCGGTGCAGGCGGCGCGGGCTTCCCCTCGTACGCCAAGCTTGCCGCAGGTGCTGATACGCTCGTGATCAACGCCTCCGAGTGTGAGCCGTTGCTCGATACGGACTACATACTGATGCGCGAGCATATGGACAAGGTCGTGGACGGCGCCAAGATCATTATGGAATGCGCCGACATCCCGAGAACGCTGCTTTGCTTAAAGGAGCACAACGCGCACCGCCTCTCGCTTACAGAAGGACAGAAGCTCGCCGAGGGCGTCTTCGTCAAGACGCTTCCCGACGTTTATCCCATCGGTGACGAGTTAGCCACCATTTACGAAGCAACGGGGCGCCTTGTCAGCCCGGGCAACCTGCCCATCACCAAGGGCGTCATCGTCTATAACGTCGAAACGCTCGTCAACGTTTCCTTCGCCGTGCGCGAGGGTAAGCCCGTGACGGAAAAGTGGCTGACCATCGGCGGCGACGTGGAAAAGTCCGTTGTCCTGCGCGTGCCCGTCGGTATGCGCGTGCGCGACCTTTTCAAAAAGTTCGGCATCGTCGTACCCGAGGGCTACGCGGTCATCGACGGCGGTCCTTCGATGGGTCAGATCATCAACCCCAACATCGCGGTGGTGAAAAAAAGCACCAAGGGTCTGCTTATTCTTCCCGAGCTGATCCCCGCGGTCGCAGGTAAAAAGGGCGATATCAAAACGCAGATCTCCCGCGCCTCCTCGATGTGTTGCCAGTGTACGCGTTGTACCGATATGTGCCCGCGTAATTTGCTCGGCTATCCCCTTTACCCGCACAAAATGGTCAGAACTGCGATCAACATCGCGGAAATGACGCCCGATATGATCCTCACCGCCTCGCTCTGCTGCTCCTGCGGCGTCTGCGAAACGGCGGCTTGCTGCCAGAACATTTCTCCCCGAAACGTCATTTTGGAGTTCAAGAGCATCTTGGCGAAGAACCGTATGAAGTACGTGGCGACCGAGGACGTGGTGGCAGACGAGTACCGTGACAGCCGTCTCATCCCCATCTCCCGATGGAAGGCACAGCTTGGCGTCACACCCTTCGACAGAGAAGGCGTGCTCGTGGATCCCATCGAAACGGTCGGCACCGTTGAGATCGGTTTGAATTGGCACATCGGCGCGCCCTCCGTCCTCGCCGTTAAGGTGGGAGACGTCGTCAAGAAGGGCGACAAGATCGCCGATGCGGCTGGCGGACTCTCCGTTCCCGCATACGCATCCATCGACGGAAAAGTAATCTACGCCGACGACAAAAAAGTCGTTATCGAAAGCGTTTGAGCTTGAAAGGAAAGTAAAGTATTATGATATATGCAGTAGGTGTTATTGAACTCAAAAGCATCGCAAAGGGCGTAGATGCTACCGACGCCGCACTCAAAAGCGCAGGCGTCAAGCTCATCAGCGCGCACCCCGCCTGCCCCGGTAAATACGAGATCATCCTGACGGGCTCGATCTCCGACGTAACGGCGGCGCTGGAGCACGTGCGCGGCCGCTTCGAGCAGTACATCGTTGACAGCTCCGTGATGGGACGCATCGACGAGCAGGTCATCAAGGCGCTCTTCGGCACGCAGAGCGGTGTCAAGCAGGGCTCGCTCGGACTTATCGAAACTTATTCGGCGGCTTCCGCCATCAAGGCGGGCGATATCGCCGTCAAGACCTCGCGCGTCGAGCTTTACGATATGCGCGTTTCCCGCGGTATGGGCGGTAAGGGTATCGTCTTCGTCACGGGTGAGGTTGGCGACGTGACCGCAGCAGTCGAAGCAGGCGGTGCCTATGCAAAGGGCATCGGTATGCTTCACGCCACCACCGTCATTGCCGCTCCCCACAAAGAGCTCTGGGAGCAGCTGTAATCTAAAAAAACAACGTCCCACCCAAAGGGATAGGGATTGAAAGGAGAATAAAGCTATGGTGCATCAGCCCACCCGCTTTACCACGGAAAAGAGTGCGCGCATCCCTATGCTCATTTCCGATATTTTCGGCAATTTTCCTCAGATCGAAGCCGACCGCGCGATCCTTCTGACCGAGAGCTACAAGGCAACGGAGGCGCTTCCTACGATCCGCCGCCGCAGTGCGGCATTCGCCCACATCCTTGCAGGTCTTCCCGTCGTCATTCGCCGCGGCGAGCTGATCGTGGGTGTCAATACCAAGAACCCCCGCAGCTGCCCCACCTTCCCCGAGTATTCCTGGGAATGGCTTGAAGCAGAATTCGACACCGTTGAAACGCGTGAGGCAGACCCCTTCCACATCTCCGAACAGACCAAGGAAGCACTTCGCGCCATCCATCCCTATTGGAAGGGTAAGACCTCGAGCGAGCTCGCGGCATCCTTGATGTCCCCCGAGGCGTACGACGTCTTTATGAACCACGGTATCTTCACCGTCGGTAACTACTTCTATAACGGCGTGGGTCATATCACCGTGGATTACGGTAAGGTGCTCCGCATCGGCTACGAGGGCATCAAGAAGGAAGCGCTTGCGGCGCTTGCCTCCATCAAAACGGGTGACGGCGACTATATGCAGCGCACCCACTTCATCAAGGCGGTCATCGAGTGCTGTGACGCCGCAAGAGATTTTGCCGCGCGCTACGCAGACGAGGCAGAGCGTCTTGCCGCCGCCGAGAGCGATCGCGTTCGCCGCGAGGAGCTTCTTGAGATCGCCAAGATCTGCCGCCACGTGCCGTATCACGGCGCACGCTCCTTCCACGAGGCTTGCCAGTCCTTCTGGTTCGTTCAGCTTCTCATCCAGACGGAGGGCAGCGGTCACTCCATCTCCCCCGGTCGCTTCGACCAGTATATGTATCCCTTCTACAAGGCTGACCTTGACGCGGGTAAGATCACCCACGAGCAGGCACAGGAGCTGATCGACTGCATTTGGGTCAAGCTCAACAGCTTGAGCAAGGTGCGTGACGCCGAGTCCGCCGCAGGCTTTGCAGGATACAGTATGTTCCAGAACCTCATCGTCGGTGGTCAGGATAAAAATGGTATGGACGCTACCAACGACCTGTCCTATATGTGTCTTGAAGCATCCATCCACGTTCGTCTGCCTCAGCCCTCGCTCTCTATCCGCGTATGGAACGGCTCGCCCCAGGAGCTTCTTCTGAAGGCGGCGTACTTAACGCGTCTTGGCGACGGCGTTCCCGCATACTACAACGACGAGATCATCATCCCCGCGCTTATGTCCCGTGGACTTTCTCTTGAGGAAGCGCGCGACTATTCCATCATCGGATGCGTTGAGCCGCAGACGCCCCACGCAACCGACGGCTGGCACGACGCGGCATTCTTCAATATGTGCCGCCCGATGGAGCTCGTATTCTCCAACGGTGTGGACGAGGGTGTGCAGATCGGTCCTCGCACGGGCGAGCTTCGCGAGCTTGATACCTTTGAAAAGTTTTTTGACGCATACAAGAAGCAGGAAGCGTATTTCATCGAGCTGATGGTCAACGCCGACAACGCCGTTGACGTTGCGCACGGTGTCCGTTGCCCCCTCCCCTTCGAGTCCTCGATGGTGGACGGTTGTCTTGCCAGCGGTAAGGCGGTCGAAGAGGGCGGTGCCCGTCACAACTTTACGGGTCCCCAGGGCTTTGGTATTGCCAATATGACCGACGCACTCCTTGCGATCCGTGAGCTGGTCTATGAAAAGAAGCTCGTTACGCTTTGCGAATATAAGGAAGCGATGGCGGCAAACTTCGGTAAGGGCTTTACGGGCAAGGGCGCCGAGAAGATGACCATCAAGGTCGCAAGCGCACTTGCAAAGGCGGGCGTCGAGATCACGGACGCCGTCATCAAGACCATCCACGAAACCGTAAGCTCGGGCGACTATCTGCCCAAGGAGAAGCGCGCACGCTACGAGGAGATCTACAAGCTCATCGGCACCGTCAAGAAGTACGGTAACGACGATAAGGAAGCCGACCTCTTTGCGCGTGAGGTCGCTTACACCTATACCAAGGAAGTAGAGAAGTACACCAACCCCCGCGGCGGTATCTACCACGCAGGTCTGTACCCCGTATCCGCAAACGTGCCGCTCGGCGCGCAGACGGGAGCAACGCCCGACGGACGTCTTGCTTACACGCCTATTGCGGACGGTGTCGGTCCCGCATCGGGCAGAGACGTGTGCGGTCCTACGGCGGCGGCAAACTCCGTAGCCAAGCTTGACCACGGTATCGCCTCCAACGGTACGCTCTTTAACCAGAAGTTCCACCCCGCCGCTCTTGCAGGCGAGGCAGGACTGCTCAAGTTCGTTTCGCTCATTCGCGGCTTCTTTGACCAGAAGGGTATGCATATGCAGTTTAACGTGGTCAACCGCGAAACGCTTCTCGATGCGCAAGCGCATCCCGAAAACTACCGCAACCTCGTGGTGCGCGTCGCAGGCTATAGCGCGCTGTTCACCACCCTCTCCCGCTCGCTGCAGGACGACATCATCGCCCGTACCGAGCAGGGATTCTGATCCCCGATCCTCTAAACATCCACGAAAGGAGACCGTCGTGACGGAATATTACGCATCCGACGCCGCAACTCGCGGCAGAATCTTCGATATCCAGCGCTATTCCGTCAACGACGGTCCCGGCATTCGTACCATCGTTTTTTTAAAGGGCTGTATGTTCCGTTGCCGCTGGTGCTCCAACCCCGAGGGACAGCTCTTTGAGCCCGTCACCTTGAAGGCGATGCACGGCAAGGGTGACAAGATCGCAGGCACGGACGTGACGGCGGGCGAGGTGATGGAAACCGTCCTGCGCGACAGCGTCTATTACGCACGCTCGGGCGGCGGACTCACCCTTTCGGGCGGCGAAGCGCTTCTTCAGCCCGACTTTGCACTCGCGCTCTTCCGTCTTGCTCACTTGCACGGCGTGAACACCGCTATTGAAACGACGGGCTACGCCTCGCGCGAGGTGCTGGATAGACTCCTGCCGCACATTGATTACGTCTTGATGGATATCAAGCATATGGACCCGAAAAAGCACGAAGCCTTTATCGGAAAGACCAACGAGCGCGTCCTTGAAAACGCGCCGTATATCGCACAGCACGCGCACCACTATACCGTGCGCGTCCCCGTCATCCCCACCTTCAACGACACCGACGCGGAGATCGCCGCCATCGCGCGCTTCGCCGCATCGATGCCCGGTACCAAGGCGATCCACCTGCTTCCGTATCACCGACTGGGTATGGATAAGTACACTGCTCTCGGCAGAGATTACGGTATGGGAACGGTCCCCCTGATCCCCGATGAGAAAATGCGCCGACTGCTGTTGGTAGCGCAGGAAAGTAGCGGTTTAGCCTGCCAGATCGGCGGTTGAGTATTTGGTGAAAATTGCCCCATACTTCGGTTGCCACTCGGGGCAGTACAAAGTACAGCTCCCTCGTGTCAAGCCTCGTCTGGAACAATTTTCCCTCAAATAGATGGTTTTGGTCCTTTAAGGGGCAGTACAAGGTACAGCGCCCTCGTGTCAAACATCGTCTGGAACGCTTTTTCCATAAGCACTCGGCCCTCAAAATTTTAACTTTGCAAATAACGCACCGTAAGGAGCAAAACATATGGAACTTAAAGAAAATATGCGCATTGTCCAAGAGCTGGTCCCCGGTAAACAGATCACGCTCGCGCACATCATCGCAAATCCCGACCCGCTTCTTTATCAGAAGCTCGGTCTTAATCCCAAGACGGACTATTCCAAGTCTGCGATCGGTATTCTCACCGTTTCCCCTGCGGAAACGGCGGTCATTTGTGCGGACATCTCGATGAAGTCCTCCAACGCCGAGGTCGGCTTTGTGGACCGCTTCACGGGTACCTTGATCATCACGGGTACGGTTTCTGCCGTGGATGAGGCGTTCAACGCCATTATGACCTACGTACAGGAGAAGCTCGGCTATACCGTCGTAGAGAAGACGCGCACGTAAGATGAAAAAGCTGATTCTGATGGGGCGTGTCGCCGCAGGAAAGACCACGCTATTGCAGGCGCTTTCGGGCGAGGACATCTCCTATTATAAAACGCAATCCATCCATTATCTCGACTACATTATTGACACCCCGGGCGAATACACCGAGCGGAGAGAAACCGGCGGTGCTCTCGCCCTTTATGCATATGAGGCAGACGTTGTGGGACTTGTGATCTCGGCAAACGAGCCTTATTCTATTTATAGCCCCTGCATCACCTGTATGGTCAACCGCGACGTCATCGGTATCATTACGGGTGTCGATAAGCCGGACGCCAACCCCGAGCAGGTAGAAAATTGGCTCCGCCTTGCAGGATGCTCCCACGTGTTCCGCGTATCCTCTTATACGGGAGAGGGCATTGAGGAGCTTCTCGATTACTTAAAGGACGACTCGGACCGCGAACAAGAACAAACGGAAGGGAAGAAAACAGTATGAGCTTAACCAAAGTGATCTGCTTCGCCAATAACAAGGGAGGAAGCGGAAAATCCACCACCTGCTCCAACGTCGGTACCGCACTTGCACAGATGGGAAAGCGCGTGCTTCTCGTGGATGGCGATATGCAGTTAAACCTCTCGCTTTCCTTCTTCGACGAGGACACCGTGCTTTCGATGGCGGCAAGCGAAAAAAATCTTTATTACGCCATCAAAAACGAGCAGGACCTTGCCGACTATATCATCCCCACTCCCTACGAAAACCTTGACCTCATCCCCTCCTCGACCCTGATGAGCGGTATTGAGGTGGAGCTTTTCACCAAGTGGCAAAGAGAGTTTATTCTTAAGAAGTGCTTAGAACGCGTGCGCGCCTCGGGCAAATACGATTTTATTCTGCTCGACTCGCCCCCGACGCTCGGCGGCTGGGTGATGAACATTATGTGCGCCTCCGATTATCTCATCGTTCCCGTTGAGGCAAGCCCCTGGGGACTGTTCGGACTTGCCAATATGTTCGAGTTTGCAGACAAGGTGCGCTCGCTCGCGCCGAATCTCACCGTGCTCGGCATCGCCGTCACCAAGGCGGACGAGCGCAAGAACTACTTCCGTCAGACGCTCGAAACGCTGGGCGAGATCGACGGCGTCCATCTGTTTGAGTCCATCATCCGTGTCGATAGCACGGTGGAATGGTCGCAGGATAACTCCAAGCCCGTTTTGGTGTATAAGCCTTCGGCAAGAAGTGCCAAGGAATACATAAATCTTACAAAGGAGATTTTAAATTATGTCAGTAGGTAAAGCAAGCATTAAGCGCGCTGTCGGCGATAGCGCAAAGGTGGAAGAAAAGGTTGCCGTAGAAAAGGCAGAGGTAGCAAAGGCTCCCGCAGCCAAGAAGGCACCCGCAAAAAAAGCCCCCGCGAAAAAGCCCGCCGCTCCTAAGGCAGCCGCACCCAAAGCAGAGGCGCCCGCAAAGCCCGCGCCTGCAAAGAAGCCCGCCGCTCCCAAGCCCGCATCCGCCCCTAAGGCGACCGCCGCAAACGATGCCGTTGCCGTTGGTGACGCGATGCCCTACTATTTGTTATGATGAAAAAAATACTGTCCCTATTTCTGCTTTTATCCCTTCTTTTGACGACAGCGTGCTCGTCCTCCCCTTATTTTGATTTCGTCGGCGAGGATCTCTCCGCGTATTACGAGCTTTCTCTCGATGAGATCACGGGCGGGACCTACGAGATCACGATGTCGGACGAGGTCACGATGGCGGACGTTGAGAAGGAGCTGCGCAGACTGCGTCTGTATCACGCCACCTACGGTCCCAACGATATTGACACCTACGCGATGATTCCCGAATACGGCGACGACGTGCGTATCTTTTACGAGATCAAGCTCACTGAGGACGGGGAGTGCCTTCTCTCCAACCTCTACGCCAAGGAGCCGCAATCCGTTATCATCGGACAGTGGGAGTTCCCCGAAGCCATCGAGAAAACCTACTCTCCCGTACTTGACAACCCCGCTGTTTCCGAGTCGCTTCTTTCGGCGATGCCCGCAGAGCGTATCTTTACGGGCACGGTTGCTGAGGGGGACGTCGTTTATGTAAACTATAAGCGCTATGCCACCGCTGCCCCCTCCAAGATCCTCTCCTCGCAAACGGCGGCGCGTATCGACTCGGGCGTTCCCGCCGACACGTATGCCGACACCTACGGTGCGGAATTTGCCCGTGCCGTGGTCGGAAAAACGGTAGGGGATACCTATCGCTTCACCGCGATGGAAACGGTGGACGGTACGCTCCAAGAGGTCACCTACGTTTGCAAGGTGTCCTATATTGCAAAGGAAACCTATCGCACCGTTACGGTTGCAGTCCCTGCGGACGCTTACGACGAGGAATACAGCGAGGTGATGCAGAGCCTCAACGGCAAGACCGTTCTCGTTCGCTACGTCATCCATCGTTACGTTGACTACGCGACCCCCGAGCTTGACGTCAATTTCTTTACCGAGAAGCTGGGCTTTGAGACCGAGGAAACGGATCCCGCACGCGTCAAGGAAGAGGTGTGCGCCAAGCTTTTGGAGCAGATGGAGCAAACGCGCCTGATCGAAGAGATCTATCCCCAGGTCTGGGCGCATATCTTCGATAAACTCTTCGCGCGCAAGGATCGCCTTAAAAAGCTTCCCGAAGCAACGGTGGAGCTTGAATACGACCTTTTGATGCTCGAAGGACGCCTTGCGTACGAAAGTGCGCAAAAGAAGGCGACTGAAAACGGCACGGCGTTCTCTTATGCCAATATCGATGCCTTCGCTCCCGAGTATTTCGGGTACGACGCGGCGCGCTATTCCACGATGAAGGCATTCTGTGAGGCAGAAGCCGAATACCAGGTCACCGTCAAGGTGATGACCTTCGCGATCGCGCAGGCGGCGGACATCCTTCTCACCCCCGAGGAGTATGACAAGCTGATCGAAGAGTATCTCGCTTATCTGATCGAATATTATAAATCCTCGTATCAAACGGATCAGATCACCCCCGTGATGATCTACCAGAATTACGGCGCAGGCACGCGCGAGGATTTTGAAGCCTTCGTTCTCTATCGTGACACCGAAGGACAGATCCTAGAATATCTTTACAAAAACAACACCTGGAAGCCCAAGGCTTCTTAATTTCGGAAAGGACCGCTCGTATGAAAAAACTGATCGCCCTCGCCTTCCTTTTGGGCATTCTTCTTTCCTGCCTTTTCGGATGCGCGAAGGATCCGAACCCCACGCTTCGCTATATGGTGGACGGGGAAGTCTTTTTTGAGGACGTGATCGAGGAGGACTCCGAGCGCTTCGACGAGGTGCGAGAGCTTCCCGAAAAAACGGGCTATATTTTCGGCGGTTGGTATTACGACGACGGCAAGTGGGAAAAGCCGCTTGAGCTCACCGTACTCAACGGCAGGGTGGAAAACAAGACTTACACCGTATATGCCAAATGGGAGGTCGTAGAGCTTTCCTTCGATAAGACCGCCTTGACCTATACGGTCACGGGTCTTCTCTCGGGCGCGGGTGCGAGCGTCGTTATTCCCGAAAAGGTGAACGGCTATCCCATCGTCGCCATCGCGGACGGCGCCTTCAAGGACGTCGTTACGTTAAAGGAGATCACCATTCCGAATACCGTCAAAACGATCGGCGAGCACGCCTTTGAGGGCTGCACGGCGCTTGAGGGCGTCATCATCCCTCATAGCGTCACCGCCATCGGCAGATATGCTTTTACGGGTTGCTCGTCGCTGGCAAGCGTTCGTTTGAGCGCATCCATCAACACGGTCAGCGCCCACCTCTTCAAGGACTGTACGGCGCTCACCGAGGTGGTCGTATTCGACGGCGTCACCGCAGTCGGACACGCCTCCTTTGCGGGTTGCTCGTCGCTCTCGTCGCTGACGCTTCCCAAAAGCGTCAAAACGATCGGCACCGCGATCCTCTCGGGAAGCGCACTTACCGAGCTCACCTTCGGCGGCTCGCTCGACACCTGGTCGCGGGTGGAGAAGACCGATTTTGCAAACGCCTCTTCGCTCACGGTCGTCCGTTGCACCAACGGCACTGTGGCTCCCTAAATAACGAAAAGACGCGCAATTTTGCGCGTCTTTTTTCATAAAAACGTGTCAAGCAGATCTTTGAGCGGAGCCGGTTTTAATCGGGCTTTTCCTTGCCCGAAAGCTTACGGTTGAAGTGGAAGATCGAGCTTTCAAACCACGCAAACGCGAGCCAATGCAGCAAATAGCAGGGAATCGCGGCATACGGCAGAAAGGTCGTAACAAAAAGCAAAAGGGAACTGATGCAAAGAAAGGTCCACGCAGAGGAGATCTTCTCCGCCCCTAACCGCTTATACGCGCCGCGCTCGATCGTCTTGGCGCCCTCTGCAAACTCATAGGTGATATAAAGCGCCGCCATCGTCATCAAAACGCCGATGGAAAGCTCAATGCCAAGAAAGAGCGGAACGGCGAAGAGATTGAGAAAGAACTCCGCAAGGGAAAAGACGGTGGCAATCACCGAAACGAGGCGCAAACGCCGAAATGAGTTGTTCTCACGGCGCAAGGAAATGCTTGCAAAGAACAAAAGCGCATACCCGATGAAGTCGGGCATCAGGTTGACGATCCTCTCGCTCTCGGGAAGCGGGAAGGAAAAATCAAGAAAAACGAAGAAAAAACCGATAAAATAAAGCCACATATCTTAAAAGAAGTAAAACCAGAGGACGAAAAAGACGAGCGCAAGACCAAAGGCGCCCAAAAGAATATAAGAGAACAGATCACCTTTGCCCTTGCTTCCCTCGGCAAGACGCGCCGCCTCTTCCTCTTCCTTGGCGACCTCCTCAAGCACCGCCGCCATTTCTTCCTCTTCTTCGGGCGTCGGAGCATCCTCGTTCTCAATTTCTCCCGCAATAATGGCACCCAGCGTTTCGATCGCTTCGGGATCCTTCATTACGGTTGCGGCAAGGTGATCAAGCTTCTCAATCGCCTCTTTTTTCTGTAAGCTTTCTTCCACGGCGGTTGCCGTGTCAAGCAAAGCCTCACACTCGGCGCAAAGCACGCGGCGCGTGCCGTAGCGGCTGATAAAAAGAATGGCGGGAGATTCCGCTTCAAAGCGATTTCTGCAAATAGCACAAGTATTCATTTTTTCGTTTCCTTGTTTTTTTGAAGTGGTAGCCTGAGCTACTTATAGAAGTATAGCACAAACGGGCGGATTTGTCAACACCTAAGTAGGAATGCGGGAGAAAATGCGCCCTGCCACTTGCTTTTCTCATCGAAATATGATAGAATAAAGAAAAGAAACATGGGAGGAAAGCTTATGATTTTGATCATCGCGGAAAAGCCAAGTCTTGGCAGAAATATCGCCGCCGCGATTGGCAAGCTGCAATCCCGTAACGGCTATATGGAAGGAGAAGGGTACCTCGTCAGCTGGGCGTTCGGGCACCTCTTCTCGCTTGCCGACGTTGACCACTACACCCCCAACCCCGACGGCTCGGGCAGATGGTGCCGCGAGGTGCTTCCTTGCTTCCCGAAGCGCTTCGATTTTGAGCTTCGGCGCGGCGCAGACGGTAAGCGCGACGCGGGCGTCGAGCGGCAGTTTAAGCTCCTTGAGACCCTTGCCAACCGCCCCGACGTAGAAGCCGTCGTCAATGCGGGGGACGCCGACCGTGAGGGCGAGATCATCGTGCGCCTTTGTATCGAAAAAGCGCTCAAAACGAAAAAGCGCGTGCTCCGTCTGTGGCTCCCCGACCAGACGCCCGAAACGGTGCGTGCTGCACTCGCGGATATGAAGGAGGACGCCGCCTACGATAATCTTGCAGGCGAGGGCTTCGCCCGCACCTATATCGATTGGCTGTACGGCGTGAACTTTACGCGCTACGCGACGCTTCGCAACGGTCAGCTTCTGCGCGTCGGTCGCGTAATCGTTCCCATCGTGCGCGCCATTTACGACCGCGATATGGCGATCCGCAACTTCAAAAGCGAAAAATACTTCGCCATCATCAGCCGCGCCGAGACCAAGGGCGAGGTCGTAGAGCTGACGAGTAAAAAGAAATTTCCCCTTGCCGAGCGCGCAAAAGCTGAGGCTCTTTGTAAGCGATACAACGAAACGGGCGCGCGCGTGCTCTCCGTCAAAAAGAAAAAAACCACGCTTGCCCCCGGAAAGCTCTATTCGCTTTCCAAGCTGCAAAGCGTTCTCGGAAAAAAGTATAAAATGTCAATGACCGACTCGCTCGCCATCGTGCAAAAGCTGTACGAAGCGGGCTACGTCACCTACCCCCGTACCAACTCGGAATACCTCGCCGTGGCGGAAAAGGATAAAATGCGCAAGATCATCGCAGGCGTGTCCAAGCTCGGCTACCCCGTGCGCTTCAAGGACTCCAAGCAGATCTTTGACGACAGTAAGATCGAATCCCACTCCGCCCTGACGCCTACCTATAAGATCCCCGCACCCAACGCGCTCTCCGAGGACGAAAAAAAGGTGTATGCCACCATTCTGCGCCGCTTCGTCGCCGTCTTCTGCGCCGAGGACTGCACCGCCGCCAAAACGGAAATGAAGATCGGCGTGGGGGAGCTTGAGGAATTCGTCTTAAAGGGAACCACCATCCTTACCCCCGGTTGGACCAAATACGACGACGGCGGACAAAAGGATAAGGTCCTGCCCGACCTTGCCGAGGGTGACGAGGTCGCCGTGGCGTTTGCCCCGACCGAAAAGGAAACCACGCCGCCCCGTCATTACACCATCGAAACGCTCAACCAGTATCTCAAAAACCCCTTCCGTGAGGAAAAGGCAGAGCTTAAGGAGCGAGAGGAGAACGGGGAGCTCGACGACGACACGGAGGAGTACCGTGCGATGCTTGAGGGCGTTGAGCTCGGCACCGAAGCAACGCGCACCTCGATCATCGACAACGCCCGCAAAAGCAAGTATATTGACCTCAAAAAGGACGTCTATACCATTCTTCCGGGCGGCATCCACCTGATCGAGTCCCTTGCCGATATGCACATCACGATGGATAAATACAAGACCTGCGAGCTTGGCAAGGCGCTCAAACGCGTCTTCCGCGGTACGATCACGGTCGAAGAGGGTGTGGAGCTTGCCAAGCGCGAGATCGCCGCAGTCTTTTCCGAGGCGGAAGCCGAGGAGGAGCGGGACGGCATCGGCTATTTCGGCGACGAGGTGGGCGCGTGTCCGCTTTGCGGCGCCCCCGTGCGCCGCACCTCTTTTGGCTACGGTTGCTCGGCGTACAAGGAAAAGAATTGCCGCTTCTCCATTCGTATGAAGATCCTCGGCAGGCAGATCCCCAAAAGCGTCGCCGTCGCTTTGCTTCGTGACGGCAAGACGGAGCTTCTCTCAGGCTTCATCTCGCAGAAATCGGGTAAGCCCTTTGACGCGATGCTCACGCTTGAAAAGGACGGCAGAGTTGGCTTCGTCTTCCCGCCCCGCCCGAGCGCGTACGAGGAAAACCCCTTTCCTCCCGCATTCCCCCGGTGAAATAAAGAAAAGACCTTGCTCGTGGCAAGGTCTTTTTTATAGCGTTTCGCCCAATTAGTTGGAAACGTAGGGAAGCAGAGCCATGTAACGAGCGCGCTTGATAGCGGTCGTCAGCTCACGCTGGTGCTGAGCGCAGGTGCCGGATACGCGGCGGGGAAGGATCTTTGCACGCTCGGAGATGAACTTGCGGAGCTTTGCAACGTCCTTGTAATCGATGCACTCTACCTTGTCTGCACAGAAGATGCAAACCTTCTTACGCTTCTGATGGGGACGAAAAGAACGCTGGGTATCGTTTCTATCCATTTTTCTTTTCTCCTTAATTTTTTCTTGATCACCTGATGAATTCACTCGCTCTCGGTGAAGGAGCAAGCGTGCCTTCTCTTTTAGAAGGGAAGGCTGTTGTCGTCAACCTCTTCAAACTCGGGAGCGCTGCCTGCCGAAGCAGAGTGGCTTCCGTATGCGTCAGGGGTGTACGAGGGAGCGCCGTCACCCGAGGAATTCTTGTTCTCGACGAAGGTGATCTCGTCTGCAACGACCTCGGTGATATACCGCTTGTTGCCCTGTGCATCGGTCCAGCTTCTGTTTTGAAGCTGTCCGCAAACGAGAAGGGGACGACCCTTCTTGAAATACTTGGCAACGAATTCGGCACGCTCACGCCATGCAACAACGCTGATGAAATCTGCGGTGGGCTGTCCCTGGTCGGCGTTACGGGAGAAACGGCGGTTGATTGCCAGCGTAAAGCTGCAAACCGACGTGCCCTGAGCCGTTTGCTTAAGCTCGGGATCTGCCGTGAGGTTGCCGATCAAAATTACCTTGTTGAAGCTTGCCATAATTTGTCCTTGCCTTTCTGAAGTTTAGTCGTAAGCGTTCGCTTACTCAGCGTCGGTAGCTTCTTCGACAGGCGCCGCAGCGGGTGCCTCGGTGGAAGCTTCCGGTGCCTTCTCGAGACGCGTCGTCATAGAGCGCAGGATCGCATCGTTGATGCCAAGCAGACGCTCAAGCTCGAGAGGGAAATCGGGCGTGCTCTCGAATGCAGCGAGCACGTAGTAGCCTTCGCTTACCTTGTTGATCGGATAAGCAAGTCTACGCTTGCCCCATGCGTTCACAGAGATCAGCGTGCCGTTGGCAGCGATCAGCGAGGTGAACTTCTCTTCAACAGCCTTGGCATCCTCTTCGGAAAGCGCACCGCTGATGACGAACAGGTTTTCGTAGAAGCAAGTTTTCTTTTCCATCGTTTTTATACCTCCTTATGGACTTTTGGCTACTTGCGTAGCAAGGAGATGGATCAAAGTGATCCAAATCACCAAAGTATTATATCATCTTTTTTTTCTTTTGTCAAGTAGGAGAAGCGGGAATTTTGCGTTTTTTGTAAAAAGTTTATTCTTCCTCATCCTCATCCTTGTCCTCGCGGATGGCGGCTTCTGCCTCTCTGCGGACCGCCTCTTCAGCCGTCTTCATATCGTTAAGATCAAAGTCCTCGTATGCCTGTGCGGAAACGGGGAGCTTTTTCTTGGCAAGGCGGTGAATGATAAAGCGGCGAGTCTCCGCAGCGATCGTCGCGTACAGCGGTACGGCAACGAAAGCACCGATCACACCGAACAGCGACATACAAAGCAGCACGAGCACCGCGGTCAGCGCAAAGGGAGGGCGGAGCTTGCTCGGAAGCAGATGCGGCAGCACCAAATTGGTGCAAAGGATCTCAAGCGTCAGAACGACTGCTGCGAAAACAAAGCCTTTCCATCCTGCGGAGAGCAAGAACACCAGAATGATCGCAAGCGTCGTGCCCACGATGGGACCGATAACGGGGATAAGGTGTGACAGAAGCACCAAAAGCACCACCACGGAACGCAGACGCACACCGAGGAGCGAGCAGATGAGGAAGGTGATGACCGAGAAGAAGAGCGTTACGACCAAACGGTTGAACGCAAACGCACAAAAGTCCGTGTAAAGGCGCTTGAAGAACATCACGAAGCCCGTCGTACGCTCCTTGGGAATAAAGGCAACGACAAGCTTGCCAATGACGCTCGAAAGCACGCGGCGGGACGCTAACAGATAAATGGAAAGGATCAAGCCGAGAAAAATATTGGATGCCTGCGAAAATACGATCGAAAGGAGCGTTCCTGCCGAAGCGATCGCGCTGCCGAGCGCCGAGGAGAAAAATCCGCCCTCGCCCTCGCCGAAGAAAAAGTCCATCACGGAGTCGTAAAGGTCGGCGAGCATCGCGTTTTGCGCACGGTTTGCCTCCACGAATGCGTCGAGTCGGTCCTTTTGCACGGCAAGAAAGCTCGTGAGTGCGTTGATGTCGTCGATGAGAAGCGGAACGATCACGATCACGATCAGTGCCGCGATGCCCAGCGCCAGAACGTACGTAACGCCAATGGCGAAGCCCGAGGCAAGGTGCGGATGCGGCTTCTTTTTTGAGAACAGCTTGTCAAACAAGGGCTCGAGCCGTTTTACGGCAGGGAGCAGAAGAAAGGCGAAAAGGATCGCGTAAAGAATAGAGCCAATCGCGGAAAGAAAGGAGCCGAACGCCTCGGTGATCGCACCCAGATTGATGCAAAAGAGCAAAAACACGATCGAAACGGCAAGCACGGCAAGCGCATAGACCGCAATGGTGAAATATTTGGTATTGAGCTTTTTCATCCTGCCGCCTCCTTACTTTTTACTTGCGTCGTCGCCGTCCTTGTCGTGGACGCCGAAGAAGAAATGATGCTTAAAGGCGCGCTTTCTCGGCGGCGCCGTGGTTGCGAAAAGATCGGAATAATATTCGGTATCCTGCGTCATATCCTTTTTTGCAAGACGGTGGTTGGTCGCGTCCCGCAAAAGCATATAAACGATGCTGAAGATGGGAACGGATAAAAACATACCGATCACGCCGAACAGTCCGCCGAAGAGCGCTACGGCGATCATGATCCAAACGGGACGCAGACCGATAATGGAGCCGATCACGCGGGGGAAGACAATGTTACCGTCGATCTGCTCTACCGCGAGCACGATGATGATAAAGACGATGAGCATCCACAGATGCGTATCGCTGCCGGGACGCATAATTTCCGTGAGAATAAGGATGCCGCTCGGAATACCGCCGAGAATGGCACCGATGATGGGAATAAAGTTCGTCACGGTCATAATGATCGTGATCAAGAAGGGGTAAGGACAGCCAATGATCGGCAAAACGATCAGATAAAGAAGCCCGATGATCAGACACTCCACGATCTTACCCACCAAATATTTACCGACCACGCCGTCGGAGTATTTGGTCACACGGCTGACGTAGTTGACTGCACGGTGGGGGAAAAGCGCAACGAAAATACGGCGTACGCGTGCCGAAAGCGCTGTGCGGTGAAAGAGAATACCTGTCGAAAGGCAAAGCCCCACGATCATTTCGAACACCGTAACCGCGAAGCCTGCGCCAAAATCGGCGACGTAGGAAAGAATGGTGTCGCGAGAGCTTATGATGAAGTCCGTAACGTCGGTGCTCGTGAAGGTGAAGCCGAAAATAGCACCGATCTCGTTGATCAGATCGATCGAGCTCGTTGCAAGATGCAAAAGGTTTCGTCCGAGCTGTGCGCTGTCGCCCACGAGCAAGGGAACGAGGAAAAACACGAAGCAGAACAAAAAGACAGCCACGCAAAGGAAGGAGGCGAGGATCGCGGTACCCTTTGCCAGGGCGATGGCTCTTTGCGCCGTATTCTCCGTTTCCCGTCGCTCTACCTTGAAGAGCTTCCAAAAGAGCTTTTCAAAGCGCTTAACGAGAGGGCGAAGCAGATACGCAAAAACAAAACCGTACACCAGCGGCGAGAAGGAAGAAAACAGATCGCCAAACCAAGCGCCGACGCTTGCGGCATTGAATAGAGAAACCGCAAGGAGGATGACGAGGGCAATGGTGCAAGCCGTATAAACGGCGATTGTCGTATATTGCTTTTTCGGCTTGAAGGGAAGCATAGGCACTCCTTTCTTTTGACTTTTCGTAATTTTTATGATAGGAAGCAATAAAAAGCGATTTTATTCTATTTTACAACACTTTTATGAAAAAAGCAAGAGGGGAAGGTGAAAAGTCGATGAAAAGAGAAACTTTTTTCTCGACAAACCTTGCATTTTTTTGCGCGTTGCGGTACAATAATAAAAAAGACTCACGGAGGGCGGTATGGAACGCATCGAACAGGCTTACGCCAAGCTCAATCTCTTTCTCGACGTAACGGGAAAACGGGCGGACGGCTACCACGAGATCAAAAGCGTGATGCACAGCGTCACCCTCGCAGACACCGTTACGGTGCGCGCGACGGCGGCGGACTTTAGCTGTATCACCTTGAAAATGGAAAACAGCAGCATCCCCGCAGACGAAAGAAATCTTGCCTATCTCGCGGCAGAAGCCTTCCTTGAAAAAACGGGAATCACGGCAAACGTCGCCATCGTCGTCGAAAAGCAGATTCCCGCCGCCGCAGGACTTGGCGGCGGAAGCGCAGACGCCGCCGCCGTTTTGCGTGCACTCAACGCCATCTTTGATCATCCCTTATCGACCGAGGCACTCTGTGCGCTGGGCGCTACGCTCGGCTCGGACGTCCCCTTCTGCGTTCTCGGCGGCACGATGCTGTGCGAGGGACGCGGAGAAGTGTGTACCCCTTACAGCTATCCCGAGGGCTACTTCGTCATCGCCGTTCCCGAGGATGAAAAAATGAAGACCCCCGAGGCGTACGCCCTGCTTGACGAGGCGTTCGAGAACTTTGAGGAGCCGCAGACCGCGCTGCACGAAATGCTCTTTTCCTTCTTTGAGGAGGACCCCTATTACAGTATGTATAACGTCTTTGAGGGCATCGTTTTACCCCGCTCGCACGCCGCCACCATCCTGCGCACCCGCCTGCTTGACGCCAAGGCGAAAAACGCGATGATGTCGGGAAGCGGCACCGCCGTCTTCGGCGTGTTCGATACGGAAGACGAGGCGAAGGCGGCAGCCGCCAAGATCAAGGGTGCTATCGTTTGTGCCTCTGCCCCCGCTTCCCTGACGCTTTGAAATGACATTTTGAAAAAAAGCACCCGACCTAGCGTGATGCTCCAAGCGGAGCATTCACGCTAGGTCGGGTGCTTTTTTATCGTTCCATTAAGAGGATTAAGGGATCCACTTGTTCGTTTCAAAGTTGAAACGACGACTGACCTTTAAAGAACCGCTTCCGTACGTTGCAATGAAATACGATACGCCATTCTCGTCCTTGTTTGCCGGGTTGCCGTGATTTTCGGAAGAAAACTGACAAAGCACCCAGCAAGGCGTAATGTAATCAAGCTCGCCATTTCGGTACGAGATCAGCTTGCTCTTTATCTGCTCTCCGGGTGCAAGGGTAAACGGATCTGTTTCAACGTACATAACAATCTCGTCGCCATCCTCGTCTGTCTCACGCCAAAGCTCATATGGTCCTTCATCGTCAGCCCCTGCTTCGTTTGCATCTCCGTTGTCGCCCTTCGTCCAATCTTTAAAGCAGGACGAAAGACAGAGAGGTAGGGAAAAGAGCATCGCGACAACGATCAAAAAACAAATTGGTTTTTTCATTTAGAAACTCCCTTCATTATTCTGCCGCCTTTGCGGAAAGCCGTTTCGCGCCAAAGCAGCCTACGTAATACGCAAAGCCGCCCGCAAGCAGGATCCATAAAACAAAGTAGCAAAAATCGAACACGTCAGCCCCCGTCAGGACCCAAAGACGATCCTTTGCGTAGGACAGGAAATCCACGATCTCCGTCACGAGGTAATAGATCGACAGCGACGCCGCCCCCAGCGCTACCGTGCGCGCGACGGGATTTTTTAAGGAATACGCGGACGCGTCGCCCTCCCTTTGCAGGAAAAGCGCGTACCCGCCGCCAAGGCACCCGAGCACGATCAGCCCGACCACGAGCGCGGTGAGCATATAGATCAAAAGCGTAAGGGCGTAAGGCGCCGAAAAGGAAACGTCATACGCGATGAGCGAAAGCGGGACGGAAAACAGTAGCTCCACCCCCGTATAGATCCCAACGAAAACGAGCCCGTGAGAAAAGCGTTCCTCGCGCGCCACATTCGCCGCGACCCCGAGCGTGAAGAAGGGCGCGCTTACCGCAAGCAGGCGGGAGATGGGTTTGACAGCGTAGACGGAGAGCGGCACGGCATCCGAAAGAAAACTGAAAAGGGGGGTAAGCAGACACGCGAGCACCGCAAGAGAAAACAGCACGAGCGTAAAGACGAAAAACTTTTTTTGCTCCTTCATAAGAACCTCGAAAAAACGTTTGTATTGCCATTTTATCACATTTTATGAAAAAAAGAAAGCCCCAAATACAAAAATGTGACGAGTTTTTAAAAAGATGTCTGCTTTTCTCTTGACAAACGGATGCGTGTGACGCTATAACAGGCATAGTGAGTATTGCCGCCGTGCTATAAAACACAAATGGAGAATGATATGAAAGTAGAACGTCTGGGAGACGCGCGCGTCATTATGAAAAATGAGGGAAGCCGCCATAATTATTTCGGGTGGTCTACCGTTACTCGCCTGCAAAACGGCAAGATCGCTGCCGTCGCGTCGGGCTATCGCCTCGGACATGTCTGTCCCTTTGGAAAAGCCGTCATCTCGTATAGCGAGGACGAGGGCGAAAGCTTTACCGTCCCCGCGCCCGTGATTGATACGGTGCTTGATGACCGTGACGCCGGTATCCTTGCCTTTGGTGACAAGAGCGTTATGGTCACGTCCTTTAACAACACGCGCACTTTTCAGCGCAACTATAACAACACCTACGTGAGAAGTCCTTACGTTGAAGGGTATTTGAACGGCATCACGGATGAGGAGGAGGTGGCAGTTCTCGGCTCCACCTTCCGCATCAGCAATGACTGCGGCGTCACCTTCGGTGAGGTGAAGCGCTGTCCTGTTTCCTCGCCTCACGGCCCTTGCGTGCTTTCGGACGGGACCGTGCTTTGGGTGGGATGGCTTTGTACAGGTGACTATCGCGAGCCTGAGGACGAGCCGTTTTTGCAGGCATACCGTGTAAATCCCGATGGTACTTGCGAATACGTCGGCTCGATCGAGAGTGTTCCCACTTTGCGCTCGGAAGAACCCTACGCCGTCGAAGCGGCGGACGGCACCGTCATCTGCCATATCCGCGTGCAAGGCGGCGGCGGACTGACCGACGGACGCAAGTTCACTCTTTATCAGACTGAGTCCCACGATCAAGGAAAAACCTGGACAAAGCCCCATCAGATCCTTTCGGATTTCGGTGGCGCACCTGCGCACATTTTGCGCCTTGCGGACGGTACGCTCATCAGTAGCTACGGCTACCGTGAGGCACCGTATGCCATCCGTGTGATGTTCAGCAAGGATAACGGAAAAACGTGGGATACCGACCACGAGATCTACGTCAACGGCGTGCACGCCGACCTTGGGTATCCTTCTACCGTGCAACTCAAAAACGGAGATTTTCTTACCGTCTTTTACGCCCACGAAAAGCCCGATGCCCCCGCCGTGATTTTGGCACAGAAGTGGCGCATCGCCGAATAAAATGCTCAAAGAGCAGCCGCGCACGGTTGCTCTTTTTTCGTTTTTATCGCATATAATGGTGCAAAAACGAAAGGAGAAGGGTATGGGTTGCTGTAACAGCGAGGATTTTCGCGAAAAGGAGGTCGTCAGCGTGTGCGACGGCAAGAAGCTCGGGTGCGTCGCGGAGGTGGAGTTTGACGTCTGCGACGGGCGCCTGACCGCCATCGTCGTGCCGCTGGAAAGCGGGTTTCTCGGACTTGGCGCCAAGGAGCGCCTTGTGATCCCCTGGGATAAGATCGTGCGCATCGGTGAGGACGTCATTTTGGTCAACACCGAGGGGCTTTGCCCCGTCTCGCGCAAGAAAAAAGAGAGAAAAATGTAAATTTTTTAAAAACAAGGAAAAAGAGGGTTGCATTTTAATAAAAAATGTGTTATAGTAGTTCCATCTGCGCGAAAACGCGGAAATACAAAACTCACGTAACGTCGGAATCCGCTGGTGCCGCGAAAAAAGCGGTTGCGGAGAGGCAAGGCGTTACGGCGGAAAAACCAAGGAGGAACAGTAAAATGTTCGAAATCTCGATCAAGCAGTTGCTTGAAGCAGGTGTCCATTTCGGTCACCCCACCAAGAAGTGGAACCCCAAGATGGCGGAGTACATCTTCACCATGAGAAACGGTATCCACATCATCGACCTGCAGAAGACCGTCAAGAAGTTTGAGGCAGCTTACAACTTCGTAAACGGCGTCGCTCAGGAGGGCGGCACCATCCTCTTCATCGGTACCAAGAAGCAGGCAGCCGAGACTATGAAGGAAGAGGCTCAGAGATGCGGTATGTACTACGTCAACGTTCGTTGGCCCGGCGGTATGCTGACCAACTTCAAGACCATCCGCAAGAGCATCAACCGTCTGAACGAGCTCACCAGAATGCAGGAGGACGGCACCTTCAATCTGCTTCCTAAGAAGGAAGTCGCAAAGAAGCTCAAGGAGATCGAAGACCTTGAGAAGAACTATGGCGGTATCAAGACGATGGAGACCCTTCCTTCCGCAGTGTTCGTTGTTGACACGCGCAAGGAGCACATCGCAGTGACCGAGGCGAAGAAGCTCGGCATTCCCGTTGTTGCGATCGTTGACACCAACTGCGATCCCGATGATGCTGATTACATCATCCCCGGTAACGACGACGCGATCCGTGCCATCAAGCTCATCGGCGGCGCACTTGCTGACGCTGTCATCGAGGGCAAGGGTGGCGAGCAGCTGACCGACGCTACGGAGGCTCCCGCAGCAGAGGACGCTGAATAATTCTAAAAAATAAGGAGAATAAAACAATGGCATTTACCGCAAAAGACGTTGCCGAACTGAGAAAACAGACCGGTTGCGGCATGATGGATTGCAAGAACGCACTCGTCGAGGCTGACGGTGATTTCGACAAGGCGATCAAGGTTCTTCGTGAGAAGGGCGTTGCCGCTTCCGCAAAGAAGGCAAGCAGAATTGCTGCCGAGGGTCTTGTTGCGATCCTTACCATTGACGGCGTGACCGCAATGGCAGAGGTCAACTCCGAGACCGACTTCGTTGCAAAGAACGAAAGCTTCCGCGCTTTCGTTGACGGCATCCTCCGCACCATCATCGCAAACCGTCCCGCAGACGTTGAGGCTCTGATGGCTTGCAAGTTTGACGGCACCGACGACACCGTTGAGGCTGCCTTCCAGGAAAAGACCTTCACCATCGGTGAGAAGCTGAGCATGCGCCGCTTCCTCATCGTTGACGGCATCGTTTCCACCTATGTTCACGGCATCGGCGCTACGGGCGTTATCGTGAAGTTCGATACCGACGCTGCAATCGCTGCAAAGCCCGAGTTCGCTGAGTTCGCAAAGAACATCGCACTCCAGGTTGCCGCTATGAGCTGCCAGTACGTTGACAAGGATTCCGTTCCCGCATCCGTTATCGCTGAGGAGAAGGAGATTATCCTCAAGCAGATGGAGCAGGATCCCAAGATGGCGAACAAGCCCGCAAAGGTGCTTGAGGGCATCGTGATGGGTAAGCTTGGCAAGTTCTACGAGGCAAACTGCCTTGTCGAGCAGGCTTACGTGAAGGAAGACAATATGAAGGTTGGCAAGTACGTTGCTGACACCGCTAAGGCACTTGGCGGCGACATCAAGGTCGTAGCATTCCACCGCTATGACAAGGGCGAGGGTCTGCAGAAGAGAGAAGAGAACTTCGCAGAAGAGATCGCCAAGATGGTTCAGGGCTAATTTTCAAAAAGAAAAGAGCGTTTCGAGAGAAACGCTCTTTTTTACTGTCCTACGTTTTTCCAAGCCTGAAATCCGAGGGTGATACGCCCGTTTCCTTTTTAAAGACCTTGGAAAAAAAGTGCGCATCGCGATAGCCGCAAAGCACCCCGATCTCCTTGACTGAGAGGTCGGTCGCCGTCAAAAGGTCCTTGGCGCTCGCCATACGGAGGCGCAAAATGTACTGCACGGGCGCAAACCCCGTCTGCGCCTTAAAAAGCGCGTGATAGCGCGAGGGACTCAGGCTCTCCATCGCCGCAAGCGACGGCACGGAGATCTCCTCCGCGTAATGCTCCGCAAGATACGCAAGAGAGGTGCGAAGTCCGCCCGCCGTCCCCTCGCTCGTCGCGCGCGCTGCCGTGATCAAAAGGCGGGAAAGGAGTGCCGAAAGTTCAAGGTCGCGGAAGGCGTCCGCCCGCGCATAGGCGTCAAGAATTCCTTCAAATCGGCGCAAAATGCGCGCAGATGCCGCCGCGTGAAGCACCGTAGGGAAGAGTGAAAGCGACAGCTCGTCAAGCATCCTTTGTGCGTCGCGCCCCGTGAAGTGCGCCCAAAGATAAGAAATGCTGTCCCCGCGTGCGTGCGCGTAGTGATACGGCGTTCGCGGCGGAATGATAACGAGATCTCCCGCGCGTGCAGATATTTCACGTTCGTCAAGAAAAAAGGAGAGCACCCCGTCAAGCAGGTACATAAAATAATAATCCGCGCGCCCCTCGCGGTTGTGGGTCGTGAAGGGAAGCGCCGTCGTAAAGGACCCCGCACAGTTGAGCACAAGAGCGTGGGCGTCCGACGCACGGCTCCCGTAATTATACCCGTCGTCGGTGTCCTCAAAAAAAGAATAAAAGCTACGGTTTTTTATCATTTGCCTTTACCTCGTCGCAATAGGATAATACACGTGCTTAGGAAAAAAATCCATTGACACCCGTCCTTTTCTATGATACGATAAAAGTGGTAAAATGTCAAGTACGAAAGGATGAAAAAAGCTATGGAAAAGAAAAAAGTGATCGTCATCGGCTGCGGTGACCGCGGTAGGACCTACACCGATATTATGAAGGATGAGTTCTCCGACTGCTTCGAGGTCGTTGCGGTCGCTGAGCCCGTTGCGGCACGCCGCAACTATATGAAGGAAAAGCATAACCTTCCCGACGAGCTGTGCTTTGAGAGCTGGGAGCCCTTGCTCGAGCTCCCCAAAATGGCAGACGTCGCCATCATTGCCACGATGGATAAGGACCACTACGGTCCCGCAATGAAGGCGCTGGATCTGGGATATCCCCTCCTTCTCGAAAAGCCCATTGCCCCCACGCCCGAGGAGTGCGTCGCCATCGCGAAGAAGGCAGAGGAAAAGAATCTTTTCGTCATCGTCTGCCACGTGCTTCGCTACACCGCGTTCTTTATGGCGCTGAAGGACATCATCGAAAGCGGCGAGATCGGCAAGGTCATGGCGATCCAGCACATCGAGGGCGTCGGCAACGTCCACCAGAGCCACAGCTTCGTGCGCGGCAACTGGGGGCAAAGCGCAAAAAGCTCCTCGATGCTCTTGCAAAAGACCTGCCACGATATGGATATTATGGCGTGGCTGGCAGGAGAAAAATGCACGGCAGTGCAGAGCTTCGGTAAGCTCTCCTATTTCTGTGAGAAGAACGCACCCGCAGGCGCACCCGCGCGTTGCATTGACGGCTGTCCCGAGGGCGACCGTTGCCCCTACAACGCCGTCAAGCTCTACGTTGAAGACAACGAGTACAGCGATTGGTTCCGCCGTACCTCTGCAAAATGCCCCAACCCTACGCGCGAGCAGATGCTCGAGGTGATGCGCACCACCGACTACGGCAGATGCGTCTTCCGCTCGGATAACGACGTGGTCGATCACCAGGTCGTCAATCTGCAATTCGGTGACGACGTCTTTGCCGACTTCTCGATGAGCGCCTTCACCAAGGGCGGCAGATGCATCCGCATTATGGGCACCGAGGGCGAGATCAACGCAAAGATGGAGGGCAACACCATCGACGTGTATAGCTTCATCACCTCCACCACCCGCCGTCACGACTGCAACACGGCTGTCAGCGGTGAAATGCTCACGGGCGGCCACGGCGGCGGCGATACGGGCATTGTCAAAGCCCTCTACGACACCTTGATGGGCGAAAAGTGCCGCTCCGTTTGCTCCGTTCGCGAGTCCTGCGACAACCACCTCATCGTCTTTGCCGCCGAGCACTCCCGCCACACGGGCACCGTCGTGTCCCTTGCCGAGTATGAAGCAAGCCTGGCTGAAAAGAATTAAGCTTACCTGCTCCACGCAAATTTTCAACAAAAATCCCCCGTAGAATGCGTGTTATCCTTAACGGAGAACACGCAATGAATTGCAACCTCGCGCTTGCGTGAATTGAAAGACAAGCTTTCATGAATTGCCTGCGGCATGAATTGTGCCTTGCGGCACATCCGTTGCAATTCAATTCATGGAGCGAAGCGAGAATTCATGGCGAAGCCAATTCATGATGCGTTAGCATCAATTCATTCACAGAAAACAAACAGAGCAAGAATATAAGGATTTTCTCCTTGTACTCTTGCTCTCTTTCTGTTTGTATAAAGGTTTGGGCTTAGCCCATATTTGAATTTGACTAGTCAAATGCGATGCTCGCGCTGCATTGAATGTTCAAATTCTCCGCTAAGAACATCACGCTAACGGGGGATCTTTTGTTTTTTAGTTCTGCGTCAAGAAATTCCCAAAGCCGCGTTAAGCTCCGTCCAAGTGATCTTTTTGATCTTGGTCGCGGCAAGGCACATCGGCGTGCTTGCGCTGTGGTAGTAGCCTACGAGGAAGCCGCCTTCTACCTCGATCATCTCGGGGTAACAATAGCTTTCGCTCTCATCGTCTTCAATCAGAAACAATCTGTCACGGAAGCCGCGATACGCGCCGTTTGCGCTGACGTAGTCCGTCGTATCGAAGGATCGACCGTCGTCGGTGCTCACCGCACAGAGCAGAGGCGTGCGCTTGGGCGTGTTCCAAAGCTCGGTCGCCTTACGCATCGGCTGATAGGCGTTGGGGTTAAATACTGCGAGCGTATAATCGCCCAAGCGCTTGACGCGCATCGGCGCCTCAGGGGAGGTAAAGAAGAAATTGGGGCGAGGAGTGGAAAAGGTCTTGCCACCGTCCGTCGAGCGTGCCTCGTATTGAAAGCCGTAGCCCGTGCGCGCATAGACCCAGAGATCGCCGTTTTCGTACTCGTAAATACCCGGCTCTTGCATTCCTACGGGGTCGTTGTAGGGGGAAGCGACGACGGGCATATCCTCGTGCCAAGTCTTGCCCGAGTCGTCCGAATAGGCAAAGTGAAGATCGTGACCGATATAGGGAGCGGGTTCCCCCTCCACGTGATACTCGCAGTTCGGGTTGTTGCACATGGATGCCGCGAGAATGACTCTGCCACCGCGCGTGACGATAGCGCTGTCGTTAACACCGCAATAAAAGCCGTCGCGTGCGAATACGGCGATAGGCGCCGAGAAGGTCTTGCCCTCGTCTGCGGAAGAGCAGAAGAACGGAACGCAAGAAACCTTGCCTTCCTTCGTAACGGTATTTCTTAAATAGAAAACACCAAGATTACCGTCGGGCAGGCGCACGAGCGACGAGGACATATAGTTTTCCGCATCTGCGTCCTTTTCGATCAAAACAAAAGGCTTTCCCCAGCTTTCCCCTTCGTCCGTGGAGATGCACGCGGAAATGCGTGCCGTCGCATGGTCAGCGTAGTTGTCGCCGTAATATTCCGTGTAGGAAAAAAGAATGGAGCCGTCCTTTAAGCGCAAAAAGGATCCTTCTCCGTTGCGGGGATTTCCTTCACCGATGGGTAAAAACAAAACTTCTTTTCCGAGGGTTTTCATAAAAGGCTGCCTCCTTTATGGTTTGTTTCCATTATAGCAAACAAAAAAACGCTTGTAAACAGGAAAAAAGACGACTTTTGTAAAAGCCGTCTTTTTTGTGACAAAAGCGGAACGCACACCGTGCGTTCCGCTTAAAAATCTTAATACATACCGCCCATGCCGCCGCCCATACCGGGAGCCGCTGCGGGTGCGGGGTTATCTTCCTTTTTGTCGGAGACGACGCTCTCGGTGGTGAGCACCGTGGATGCGATGGAAGCCGCATTCTGCAGTGCGCTTCTCGTCACCTTGGCAGGGTCAACGATGCCCGCCTCGATCATATCCGTGTACTCTTCCTTGAACGCGTCGAAGCCGTAGCCTAACTTCTCGTTGCGCTTGATCTTATCCACGATGACGGAGCCGTCAAGACCTGCGTTCTCCGCGATCTGACGCATAGGAATTTCGAGCGCCTTGATCACGAGGCGAACGCCCGTTCTCTCGTCGCCATCCACCGTATCGACGACCTTCTCTACGTCGGGAATGACGTCGATGAGCGCCGTACCGCCGCCGGGAACGATGCCCTCCTCAACTGCCGCCTTGGTGGCGTTGAGGGCGTCCTCAATGCGCAGCTTCTTTTCCTTCATCTCGACCTCGGTAGCCGCGCCGACCTTGATAACGGCAACGCCGCCGGCAAGCTTTGCAAGGCGCTCTTGGAGCTTCTCACGGTCAAACTCGGAGGTGGTCGTTTCGATCGCCGCACGGATCTGTGCTACGCGACCCTTAATAGCGTCGCTATCGCCCGCACCGTCCACGATGATGGTGTTTTCCTTGGTGATCTTGACCTGACGTGCGCGACCAAGCTGTGCCACGGTGGCTTCCTTCAGATCAAGTCCGAGCTCCTCGGTGATGACAGTACCGCCCGTCAGAACGGCGATGTCACGGAGCATTTCCTTGCGGCGGTCGCCAAAGCCGGGAGCCTTGACAGCAACGCAGGTAAAGGTGCCGCGGAGCTTGTTGAGCACGAGCGTGGTCAGTGCCTCGCCTTCGACGTCCTCGGCAACGATCAGAAGCTTCTTGCCCGACTGCACGATCTGCTCAAGCACGGGGAGAAGGTCCTGAATGTTCGAGATCTTCTTATCGGTGATGAGGATGAACGAGTCGTCAAGAACAGCCTCCATCTTTTCGGTATCCGTTACCATATAGGGAGAGAGGTAGCCGCGGTCAAACTGCATACCCTCAACGACCTCGCAATAGGTCTCTGCGCTCTTGGATTCCTCCACGGTGATCACGCCGTCAGCAGTCACCTTCTCCATCGCGTCGGCGATCAGCGTACCGATCACCTCGTCGCCCGCGGAAATGGTACCGACACGGGCAATGTCAGAGGTGCCCGAAACGGGACGTGCGTGGGACATCAGCGATGCCACAGCCGCATCCACGGCGCGGCTGATACCGCGGCGCAGGATCATCGGATTGGCACCCGCCGTGACGTTCTTCATACCCTCGCGGATCATCGCCTGGGCAAGAATGGTTGCGGTGGTCGTACCGTCGCCCGCCGCATCGTTGGTCTTGGTCGCTACCTCGCGCACAAGCTGTGCGCCCATATTTTCAGCCGCATCCTCAAGCTCGATCTCCTTGGCGATGGTCACACCGTCGTTGGTGATGAGGGGCGCGCCGAACTTCTTTTCGAGAACGACGTTTCTACCCTTGGGACCGAGGGTGATCTTCACCGTATCGGCAAGCTGATCGACGCCGCGCAGAAGCGCGCTTCTGGCGTCGTTTCCGTAAATAATGATCTTAGACATCGTAAAATCCTACCTTTCTTACTCTACGATTGCGAGAATATCGCTCTGACGCACGATGTTGTATTCCGTGCCGTCACACTTGACCTCGGTGCCTGCGTACTTCGAGGTGATCACGCGGTCGCCCACCTTTACGGTCATCACGACCTCGGTGCCGTCAACCATCCCACCGGGACCAACGGCAACGACCTCTGCAACCTGGGGCTTTTCCTTCGCCGTACCGGGCAGAATGATTCCCGTCTTGGTGGTTTCCTCCATCTCGACAAGCTTAACGACAACGCGGTCAGCAAGTGGTTTGATCGTCATAATAAAATCCTCCGTTTCTTCACGCCCACGGATGGGCGGTATCGTACAAGTTTAGCACTCGACCTTTTTGAGTGCTAAACCTATTTTAGCCTACTATATAGGAAAAATCAAGTCTTTTTCGTATAATTCACATTTTATTAACAAATATTGGAAAAGCACCGGTTTCGCCTCGGAATCGGCTAGGAAAGCTCCTCCCTTAAAAAGCGCAGGATCTTTTTTTCCTCGCGTGAAACCTTGACCTGGGAAAGTCCTAAAATGCTCGCCGTCTGCATTTGTGAGAGATCGCGGAAATAACGCAAAAGAAGGATCTTGCTCCACAGCGCGGGAAGCTTTTCGATCGCCCCGCGAAGCGCCAGCTTTTCAAACTCTCTTTCGGGCGCATCCGCATCCGTCAGCATCTCCTCAAGCGTCGCCCCGCTCTCGTCGGGCAGGGTGTATTCGCAAAGCGAGCGCGGCGGCGTCAGCGCCTCAAGGGCAGAGGAGACCTCCTCCGCACTCACCCCCGCCGCCGTCGCAAGCTCCGAAACTGTGGGCTCCGTTACCCCCTCCGCCGCCAAGCGCTCGCGCGCCCGCAGGATCGCCGCCCCCGTGCGCTTTTGCGCGCGGGACACCTTGATCGGACCGTCGTCCCGCAAAAAGCGGCGGATCTCCCCGAAAATGAGCGGAACAGCGTAGGTGGAAAACGCCAGCCCGCGCGAGAGATCAAACGAGCGGATCGCGCGCAAAAGTCCGATGTTGCCGAGTGAGCAAAGGTCCTCGAAATCCGTCCCTCTGCCCACGTAGCGCGCAGCAATGCTTCGCACGAGCCCCGCATTCTTGCGGAACAGCTCCTCCGTTGCCTCCTCGTCGCCCGCTTGCGCGCGCGCGATCAGCGTGGGGTTGTCCTTATATTTTTCATTCATTCTCCGTGTCCTTGAGCCGCTTGTATAACACCACGCGCGTCCCCTTGCCAAGCTGGGAGAATACGCGCACCTTGTCCGTGAACGCCTCCATCACGGCAAAGCCCATTCCCGAGCGCTCGCCCGAGCGATCCGTAGTAAAAAGCGGCAGTCTTGCCTCCTCCACGTCGGCGATTCCGCATCCGCGGTCGCGCACCTCGATCTTCAAGGTACGGTCGCTATACAGCCAAGCCGATATGTAAACGGTTCCATCGCCACCGCCGTAGCCGTGAACGATGGCGTTGGTCACCGCCTCGGACACCGCACAGCGGACGTCTGCCAGCTCCTCCACGGTCGGGTCGGGCAGGGAAGCGAAATACCCTACGAGCCCGCGCGCGAGTCCCTCGTTCACCGACAACGCGGGAAAGGCAAGCGCCAGACGGTTGATACACTTCTTTTTCATACGTTCTTCCTCTTTTCTTCGGCACCCTCGAGCGTCAGACCGCGCATGCGCTCCAGCCCTGCCATCTCAAAAATTTTTCTCGTTCTTGCGTCCGCGCCCGTCAGCGTCATCACGGCGCCCACCTCCTTGGCGGTCACGAGCCGTCCGATGATAAGACCCAGCCCCGAGCTATCCATAAACGCCACCCCCGACAGCTCAAGCACGAGCTCGTGCGGGCGGTGTAGATAGATCTGTCGGTCAAGCTCCTCGCGTAGCGCCTTCGCACTGTGATGGTCGATCTCTCCCGCGATCTGTGCGCGAAGGACCGTCCCCACGGCAGTCACGCGAAGACGCCCCTGCCTTTCTTTCGTTTGCGACATCCCAATCCTTTCCTTTCTATTGGTTTCCTCATTTAGTATATCTTGGTAAAGGCGCGACTTTTGTCGCTTTTTGCGAAAGAGAAAACGGAATTTTTTCAAATCCCGTTTTCTAAAACTCGATAGAGCCGATCCACGAGCCGTCGGCAGTCGCAAAGCCGCGTTTGCCCATCCACCGACACGCGAAGCGTCCCCGTCGGCGGCGTTCCGAGTGACGCGTGCGCAAGCGGCGCACAGTGGAGCCCCGCCCGCACCGCGACCCCCTCCTCATCCAAAAGCGCGGCAAGATGCTCGGGCGCAAAGCGCTCGCACGAAAGGGAGATCACCCCGCCGCCGCGAAAGCCGCCCGTATAAAGACGCACCCCCGCCATTGCCGAAAGATCCTCGATCAGCGCCCCCTCCAAAAGGCGAACGTGCGACGCGATCTCCTCCGCGCCGCGCGCAAGCACGTCGCGCACGCCCGCCTCCATCGCGGCAATCGCAACGAGAGGGAGCGTCCCCGCCTCAAAGCGCTCGGGAAGCTCCTGCGGCATCTCCCGCGCACGCGGTGCCGCCCCACCGCCCCCCGACAAAAACTGCGGCAGGTCCTCGCGCGGACGCGCAAACAGGATCGCCCCCGCGCCCATGATCCCCCCAAGCCCCTTGTGCGAGGGAACGCAAACGGCGTCCGCACCGAGCGCGTCGACCGAAAAGGGAAGATGCCCCGCGCTTTGCGCCGCATCGAGCAAAAAGGGGACTCCCGCCGCGCGGCAGACCCGCCCGATCGCGGTAGCGTCCGCGATGAAGGGGCAAATATTCGAGGCGTGCGTCGCACAAACGAGCACCGTGTCGGGACAAAGCCGCTCGGCGACCGCCTCGGCGCCCCGCCTTGCGTCGAATACCTCAAGGCGGATGCGTCCCGCATCCGCCAGTGCATACAGCGGACGCGCCAGCGCGTTGTGCGCCATATTACAGCACAAAACGTGACCGCCCGTCCCCGCAAAGGCGTTGACCCCGAGGTTGAGCGCCTCCGTCGCGTTCTTCGTAAAGACGACGCATCGCTCATCGGAAAGGGAAAACAGCTCCGCAAGCGCGCACCGCGCCCCATATACCCGTTCCGCCGCGCGCAGAGAGAGCGCGTGCGCGCCCCGACCGGGGTTGCCGCCCTCAAACAGGATCGCCCGCCGCACCGCACGGCGCACCGCGCGGCTCTTGGGATAGGAGGTCGCCGCGCTGTCAAAATATAAAAGCTTACCGCACCTCATAGCGGACGCCCTCCGCACGCAGGACCTGCGCCGCGCGAAGAAGCTCCTCCTCGCGCAGTCGCAATCCCCACGCGCACCCCTCTTCGTCGCTCTCTAATTTGATAAGATGCGCGCGGATGCGGGCGGCGGCAAGCAGGCGTTTGCCGCGAGAAGCACTCGATACCGAGCCGAAATAAAGCGTTCTTTCCATCGTCATTTCCTCCGAAAGTCTTTCTTCCTTCTCATTGTATGCGGCAAATGCGGCGCGTGTTCCCGAAAAAAATGAAAAAAAGCAAGAAAAAGTAGAGCAAAACAGTGGACTTTTTGATTTTTTTGTGTTAAAATAAGAATATATTTTAAAAGGGGAAAGTATGAAGGTTTACGCACTTTACGGCGGCGGCGTTGCCGCAGTCTGTTATCTTGCGGTGTCGGACGACGAAAAAGAGGGCGTCCTCATCGACCCCGCCGTCACACCCGAAGTCGCGGCGGCGCGTCTTGGCACGCTTCCTACCCTCACCGCGATCCTGCTCACGCACGGTCACTTTGACCATATGCTCGCGCTTGACGCGTGGCGAAGAAAAACGGGTGCGCCCGTCTATATTCACGAAGCGGACGCAGAGGCACTCTCCGATCCCGAGAAAAACGCAAGCGGCGTCTTTTTCCCGATGGGCGAGTGCTATGGGAGAGCGGATCACCTCTTGCGAGAGGGCGATCAGATCACCTTTGGTGGCGAAGCGCTGACGCTAATGCACACCCCGGGTCACACGCGCGGCTCCTCCGTTTTCGTAGGGAAGGGCGTGCTCTTTACGGGGGATACGCTGATGGCGGACGGGAACTACGGCAGATACGATCTGTACGGCGGAAGCGCTACCGCCCTTCGCGACTCCCTGCGCCGCATCCTCGCGCTCGGCGGGGACTACCGCATCTATCCGGGTCACGGCGGCGACACCACCAAGGAAGAAGAAAAAAAGTATTATACAAGCATCATTTGAGAAGGAAGGCAAAACGAAGATGGAAGAAATGAAGTCCAACTTTATTCACGACATTATTGACGCGGACCTCGCGGAAAATCCCGAGATCAAGGTCCACACCCGTTTCCCGCCCGAGCCCAACGGCTATCTGCACATCGGAAGTGCGAAGGCGATCTGGATCAACGTGATGACCGCAAAGAAATACGGCGGTCTTTTCAACCTGCGTTACGACGACACCAACCCCTCCAAGGAGGATATGGAATACGTCGATTCCATCTACGAGGACCTTTGCTGGCTGGGCGCCGAGCCCACGGGCGGCGTTTATTACGGCTCGGACTATTTTGATAAATGCTACGAGTTCGCCGTTAAGCTGATTAAAGAGGGCAAGGCGTACGTGTGCGACCTCTCGGCAGACGAGCTGCGCGAGTACCGCGGCACGCTCACTGAGCCCGGCAAAAACAGCCCCTACCGCGACCGCTCGGTCGAGGAAAACCTCGATCTCTTTGAGCGGATGAAGAACGGCGAGTTCCCCGACGGTGCAAAGACGCTCCGCGCCAAGATCGATATGGCGTCCCCCAACATCAATATGCGCGACCCCGCCATCTACCGCATCGTGCATACCGATCACCACCGCCAGGGTAACAAGTGGTGCATCTACCCCCTCTACGACTACGCGCACCCCATCCAGGACGCGCTTGAGGGCATCACCCACTCGCTTTGCTCTATCGAATTTGAAAACCATCGCCCCCTCTACGAGTGGGTCGTGGATAATATCGGCTTTGAAAAGAAACCCAAGCAGAGAGAGTTTGCCCGCCTCAACGTCACCCACACCGTGATGAGCAAGCGCTATCTGCGCAAGCTCGTGGAAGAAAACCTCGTGGACGGCTGGGACGACCCCCGCCTGCCTACCCTGTGCGGACTGCGCCGCCGTGGCTATACCCCCGCATCCATCTTTGACTTCGTCAGCCGTGCGGGCGTTGCCAAGGCGTACAGCGTCGTGGATATCGAGCTGCTTGAGCACTGCATCCGCGAGGAGCTTGACGAGTCGGCAGACCGCCGCATCGCCATCCTTCGTCCCATCCCCGTCACCATCACCAACTATCCCGAGGATAAGACGGAGTATTTCGATCTCCCCAACCACCCCAAGCACCCCGAGCGCGGCACGCGCAAGGTGCCCTTCACCAAGCACCTCTATATCGACGCGGACGACTTTGCCGAGGTTCCCCCTCCCAAGTTCTTCCGCTTAAAGCCGGGCGGCGAGGTTCGCCTGATGGGCGCCTATATCATCCGTCTTGACGAGATCGTCAAGAACGAGGACGGCACCGTAAAAGAGCTTCTTTGCTCTTGCGACATCGAAACGGGCAACGGTATGCCCGCCGACGGCAGAAAGGTCAAGGGTACCGTTCATTGGCTCTCCGCCGCCACCGCCATCGACGCCGAGATCCGTCTTTACGACAAGCTCTTCACCCTGGAAAACGTCGCCGAAATGCCCGAGGGCAAGACCTACGGCGATTACCTCAATCTTGCATCCGTCGAGTCCCTTACGGGCGCAAAGCTCGAGCCCTGTATGAAGGACGAGAGTGCCGACGCGCGCTTCCAGTTCGTCCGCACGGGATACTTCGTCAAGGATTCCAAGCATGAGGGCGTTTATAACCGTATCGTCAGCTTGAAAGATTCTTACAAGCCCCCGCTCGCATAATTTGCACAATGCTGCGTTGCTCCTCAAAAGCAGCTCGACGTAGGCAAAACTACGCCATCGCTTTGCTTTTTGCGGTGCGCCTTGCCTTGCACAAATTCTGCTTCGCGCCCCCCTGCTTGCAGAGATTTCCACGCACTTCGTTGTCGGGCGACGCGGTCGGCTCGGAGTAGGGAACTACGCCGTCGCCTTCCTTGCGCCCTTACGCCTCGTTCGTGAAAATTTCTGCTTCGCGTCCCCCGCTCGCATAAATAAAACCAAATCTCGCCACGATCTCCTCGTGGCGAAATTCATAGGAGAAAAGTTATGTATCAGCAGAAAATCGGTATTTCCGTTGCTAACACCTATTCTATGCCCACCCCCGAGCTGATCCCTCACTTGAAGCAGATCGGCTTTGACGCCATCTCTCCCGAATGGAGTAAGGCGTATCCCCTTGCCCCCGTTGCCGAGGCGGCAAAGAAGGCGGGGCTCATCCTGCAGTCCCTGCACGCGCCCTACACCGGCAGTGCCGACCTTTGGAGCGAGGATGAGGCAGTCAGCGCCCCCGCGCTCGCGGACGTGCTCGCGTCGCTTGAAGACGCCAAAACGTACGGCATCCCCGTGCTCGTCGTGCATGCGTGGATCGGCTTCGGCTGTTCCTTCGTGCCCACCGAGGCAGGCTTCCGCAACTACGACGCCATCGTCGCAAAAGCCAAGGAATACGGTATAAGGATCGCGCTCGAAAACACCGAGGGCGAGGAATACCTCTTCGCACTCCTTGACCGCTATGTGGGGAACGACACCGTGGGCTATTGCTGGGACTCGGGTCACGAAATGTGCTATAACCACTCGAAGGACCTGCTCGCCCTGTACGGCGACCGCCTGATTATGACCCACCTCAACGACAACCTCGGTATCCGCCGCTTCGACGGGGACACCTTCTGGCACGACGACCTCCATCTGCTCCCCTACGACGGTATTGCAGATTGGGACTACAATATCGCCCGCCTGCGCGCCTCGCGCCCGATGGAGATCTTAAACTTCGAGCTTAATATCGGCTCCAAGCCCAATCGCCACGAAAACGATAAATATATGCGTTTGCCCATCGTGGAATACTTCACGGAAGCGTATAGCCGCGCCTGCCGCGTCGCATATCGCTACGCAAAGTAAACGTTATGTATCGGCAGAAGATCGGAGTTTCCGTCAGTAACGGATATAAGATTCCCACAGCGGAGCTTGTTCCCATTTTGAAAAAAATCGGCTTCGATGCCATCTCCCCCTCGTGGGAGGGAGCAGATCTTGGCGCTATCGTCCGTGCGGCAAGGGAAGTGGATATCACCCTCGAATCTCTCCATGCGCCCTATCACAGCTCGGATGATATTTGGAGTCCCAACGCTACCGTTGGTGATGCGTTTTTAGAAAAGCTTCTTGCTTCTCTTGCGGATGCTAAGAGATACGCGATCTCCACACTCGTTGTGCATGCGTGCGAGCTTCCCGACGAAAACTTTCCCGTTACGGAGGAGGGGCTTTGCCGCTTTGATGCGCTTGTCGAAAAAGCAGAGGCGTACGGCATCCGTATCGCCCTTGAAAACACGGGCGGCGCGCATTTGCTCTCAGCGCTGATGGCACGCTATCGGGATAAAGCCGTCGTCGGCTTTTGCTTCGATTCGGGACACGAGATGTGTTATAGCCACGGGGAAGATCTGCTTGCCCTGTACGGTGACCGCCTCCTTGTCACGCACCTTAACGATAACCTCGGTGTCGGAGCTTTTGACGGCGAGATCAGCTGGTGCGACGACCTGCACCTGCTCCCCTATGACGGTGTCCTTGATTGGAACGATATCGTCACGCGCTTGCGGCGTGCTCGTCCGCTTGCTTGCATCAATCTTGAGGTCGGTATCAATTCTCGCCCCGCCAGACATGAAAACGATAAATACATGCGCCTCTCCCTTGAAGAATATTTCACGGAAGCGTATAACCGCGCCTGCCGCGTCGCCTATCGCTACGCAAAATAAAAAGTCTTTCGCCGCCCCTGCCGCCCCGGAGGGGGCGGCTTTTGTTTTGCTCTCTTGCGCTAAAAAAAGATTCCCTCTATTTTTTAAAAAATCTTTCCCAAACCCCTTGACAAGCCGCGCCCTTTATGCTATACTGTGTAAAGCAATTTGGTTTACACGTGAGAGGTGCCTATGTTTGAGAAGAATTTAAACGTTGCCTACCTCTTGGATTTTTACGGCGAGGTGCTCACCGACCGCGCTCGGGAGATGCTCGAAATGTACTTTTGCGACGATATGTCCCTCTCCGAGATCGCGGACGCCGTCGGCATTTCGCGGCAGGGCGCACGCCAAGCCATCAAAAAAGGGGAAGAGGAGCTTCGCCTGCTCGAGGAAAAGCTCTCGCTTGCCGCAAAGCACAAAGCCTTGAAGCATCGCGCCGAGGACGTGCTTGCCCTGCTTTCCCCCGATATGGCACAAACGGAGCTTGGTCGCGCCGTCACGGCGCTCACCGACGCCGTCTTTGAAAAAAACGACGAAAGAGAGGATTAGCCCTTGCTCGAAAGCTTAAGTGAAAAGCTCACAAACGCCTTGCGCCGCTTCCGCAACAAGGGAAAGCTCACCGAGGCGGACGTCAAGGAGGGGATGCGCGAGGTCAAGCTCGCCCTGCTCGAGGCTGACGTCAACTTCAAAGTCGTCAAGGAATTTGTCAAGAGCGTCACCGAGCGCGCCGTGGGCGAAGCGGTGATGGAAAGCCTGCTCCCCGCACAGCAGATCATCAAGATCGTCAACGAGGAGCTTATCCGCCTGATGGGCGGCGAATCCCCCAAGCTTGAGATCTCCTCCCGCCCCCCCACCGTCGTGATGATGGTCGGTCTGCAGGGCGCGGGTAAGACCACGCACGCGGCAAAGCTCGCGTCGATGTATAAGAAAAAAGGGAAGAACCCGCTTCTCGTCGCGTGTGACGTGTACCGTCCCGCCGCCATCGATCAGTTAAAGATCGTTGCCGAGAGCGTGGGCGTTCCCGTCTTCTCCCTCGGGGACAAGGTCTCCCCCGTTAAGATCGCCAAAGAGGGCGTCGCCTTCGCAAAAAAGAATATGCACGATATGGTCTTCATCGATACCGCAGGTCGCTTGCAGATCGACGAAGTACTGATGGCGGAGCTCGCCAGCATCAAAAAAGAGGTCGAGCCCACCGAGATCCTGCTCACCGTCGATGCGATGACGGGTCAGGAGGCGGTCAACGTCGCCAAGGCGTTTGACGAATTGCTGGACGTTACGGGCGTCGTGCTCACCAAAATGGACGGTGACGCGCGCGGCGGTGCCGCACTCTCGGTCCGCTACGTCACGGGCAAGCCCATCAAGTTTATCGGCACGGGCGAGAAGATGGATATGATCGAGCCCTTCCATCCCGATCGTATGGCATCGCGCATCCTCGGTATGGGTGACGTGCTCTCCCTCATCGAAAAGGCAGAGCAAGCCATCGACGAGAAGAAGGCGATCGAAATGGAGCGCAAGATGCGCGAGGCGACCTTCACGCTCGAGGACTTTCTCGAACAGCTTCACGCGCTTCGCAAAATGGGCAACATCGAACAGCTTCTTTCGATGGTCCCGGGTGTCAAGCCGGGCGCGCTCAAGGACATCAATATGGATGAAAAGCAGATGGACCGCGTGGAAGCCATCGTGCTTTCTATGACCCCGCGAGAGCGACTGAACCCCGACGTCATCAACGGCTCGCGCCGCAAGCGCATCGCGCAGGGCTCGGGCACCACGGTCGAGGACGTCAACAAGCTTCTCCGTCAGTTCGATCAGATGAAGAAGATGATGAAGCAAATGTCGGGTATGGGCGGCAAGCGCCGCGGCATGTTCGGCAAGGGAATGAAAATGCCCTTTTAACCGTTATCAAAAAAATAATATATAATTTTTGGAGGAAAAAACAATGGCAGTAAAAATCAGACTTACCAGAATCGGCGCAAAGAAGGCTCCCTTCTATCGTGTTGTCGTAGCAGACGGCAGATACCCCCGCGACGGTAGATTCATCGAGGAGATCGGTTACTACAACCCCATGACCGACCCCATCGAGGTCAAGATCGACGCAGAGAAGGCAAAGAAGTGGCTGGGTAACGGCGCACAGCCTACCGAAACCGTAAAGGCACTGCTCAAGAAGAGCGAGATCATCTGATCGGGTCTCGCGAGATGGATTACAAGCAGATTCTCACCGACCTTGCACGCGCGCTGGTTGACACGCCCGACGCCGTCAACGTGGTGGAAACGGTGGAAGAGAACGACGTAAAGCTCCTTCTCACCGTTGCCCCCGACGATACGGGTATGGTCATCGGCAGACACGGCAAGATCGCGAAAGCCATTCGCTCCGTGATGAAGGTTGCCGGCAACAGAGAAGGCAAGCACGTCACCGTCGAGATCGAGTGAAAAAATGGCAGAGGCACAGCCTCTGCCATTTTTTCTTTTTGTGCATACACTGAAAGGAGTAATAAAAAGGAGGGCGTGATGGCATTCGTCGGTTGCTTCGGCAGCATTTCCAAATCCTGTTTGCTCTTGCAAGCGCGCGCCGCCCACCTTTGCGAGCCCGTGCTCCATCTTGCGTTTTGCGATGCGTTTTCGCTCGCCTACACCACGCCGCAGCCCCCGCCCGCTTTTCCCATCCCACGCTTTAGCGTTGCGGCAGACGGCGGCGGGGCAGACACCCCCTTGAACCTGTCGCGCCTATATTTGCAATATGGGCGTCACCTGCGCCGCCACATTCCCACACCGCTCGCCTTCGTTCTGTACGATGCAAAATGCGGCGCGCTTTTATTGGGTGCGACGGGCGGTCGCCGCTTCTATTTTGAAGAGGAGGGGGGCGCCGTCTGGTTTTCCTCCGACCCCGCGCTTTTGCGCGCGCCCTGCGCCGCAGAGCTCGCCCTGATCAAAAAATGAGGCTCAAGGAGCCTCATTTTTTTTCGTTATTTCAAAAAGAAATACAAGCACTGCGCAACCTCGCCGCGGGAAAGCGGCTCGTTGTCCGAAACGCAGCCGAGTGCTCCGAGTGCGTACAGCGTCCCTGCCTCTGCCTGCGCCCATACGGGAATGCCGCTCTCCTTGGCAAGCACTGCGGCACTGTCGCTCGTTTCAACACCCATCACCGCGCAAAGAATAACGGCGGCTTCTGCACGCGTCACCGCGCGCTCTGCCTCGAAATAAAGCCCGTCGCCGTTAAAGGAACCGCGCACAAAGCCCATTTTTTGCGCCGTTGCAACGTACGGGCGCACGGATGCGGGGATCTCGTCGTTGTCGTCAAAGCAACTGTCAAAGAGCGTGGGCGAGGGGGTGATCCCTGCGATCTTCAATGCCATCGCGGTAAATTCGCCGCGCGTCACCTGCTCTTGGGGATCAAAATACATCCCGTCCCCCGAAAGGCGTCCAAGCATCACGCCCGCATCCGAAAGCGCGATTGCCGCCAGCTCGTGCTCGCCGCCCGCAAGATCCTCGTAAACGAGAGAGGAGGTGCGCTTTTTCACCGTGACGGAAACCGTCTGCTCGCGCGAAAAATGTCCGTACTCATCCCGCACCACGTAGGTGAAGCTGTCGCGCCCCGAGAAGCCCTCGCGGGGGGTGTAACGGAACGCGCCCGTCGCGCTGTCAAGCACCGTCAGCGTGCCGCGCTTCGGGTAGGCGGTCACACGGAAATAAAGGCCGTCGCCGTCCGCGTCCGCCGCGTCCATCGTCCCGAAATACGAGATGCCCGTCTGCGTTGCGACCGCAAGCGTGCCGCCCGAAACGGTGGGCGCCTCGTTCTTTTTATCGACCAGACGGATGCGACAGCTGATCTCTGCGCCTCCTGCCACGTTGCCCGCCGTAAAGGTAAAGCCGCTTTCCGCGACCTCACCGCTTGCGGGGACGAACTTCAAAAGGTCTAACGCCGAGGCGGGAATGCTGTCCCCCTCGCCGATGCGTGAGGAGGAGAGAAGCAAGCTCCCCTCGCCCGCCTTGGGCAAGGAGGTCACGGTGATGGCGTCGATCTTGTTCGTGCCGAGCGCCATCTTGAAATCCTTTTCGCGGAAGGATACCGTCTGTCCGAGGTACCCGCTTTTGATTAAGATCGCACTCTCCGCAAAGTGCGATGCGCCGTCACTCAGACGCTCGGCGGAGGCGGGAAGCACAAGCACGCCTACCGTCATCAGTACGGCAAGAAATAGAGGAAGAAGCTTTCTTTTCATAATTTTATCCTTTCGTTTTTTCTTTCTGCCCCTATTTTTTCCACCCAAAGGAAAACTTATACATAAAAAAGGCGATGCAGTTTTCTGCATCGCCCAAGGATATGAAATTAAAGGCCCAGCATCTCGCGGAACGCGGCGATATAGCCCTTCGCGATCTCCTCCTTGCCCGCCTCCGCAAAAATACGCAAAAGCGGCTCGGTGCCCGAAAAACGGCAAATGACGAAGGAATCGTCCGCAAAATATACCTTACAGCCGTCCTCGTAGCCCACGCGTACGACCTCGTTTTCAAAGGTGGGAAGCTTCTTTTCTTCCATCAGCGTGCGGACGATCTCTGCCTTGCGCTCGGGCGCAAACGAGAGATTTGCCTCCACCATACGGAAGCTTCCGTGCTTGGCTTCTAATTCGCGCATCATTTCGGTCGGCGTCAGACCCGTTGCGCAAACCATCTCGATAAAGAGAGAAGCGGCGTAAATGGAGTCCTTGCCGTGAATGTGACCGCGCACCGTTAAACCGCCCGACGACTCACCGCCAAGGATAGCGTCGTGTGCGTCGATGCCTGCGGAAATGTACTTGAAGCCAATGGGTACCTCGTAGCACTCTTCGCCGTAGGATGCGGCAATGCGGTCAAGCATATGCGTGGTCGCAAGGTTGCGCACCACAGGACCCGTCCAGCCACGGTATCCGCGCAGATAATTATAAAGAAGACAAAGGATCTCGTTGGCGTCAATGTATCTGCCGTCGCGGTCAACCACGCCAAGGCGGTCGCCGTCGCCGTCAAAGGCAATTCCCAACTCGTATCCGCCCTCCACCACGCGGCTGCGCAGATCGGCGAGGCGGCTTGCCGTGGGTGCGGGCGTGCCGCCGCCAAAGTAAGCGTCCTTGTTCGCGTTGATGGTGTCCACCGTACAGCGAAGCGTGTGAAGAATGACCGTCAAAGGGTAGGTGCCCGAGCCGTGCATCGGGTCAAAGAGAATACGCAAGCTGCGGCGCTCGATCGCCTCGCGGTCGAGCATCGAGAGAATATGGTCGATAAAATCGTTGAAGGGGGTGTGCATATACGTCACGAGCCCCGCCGCCTTCGCGTCGCTCTCGCGCATCGTGGGGATCTCGTCAAAATAGTGCTCCGCGATCAGCGCTTCCAGGCGTGCCGTCGTTTCAACGGGCGCGTCGCGTCCCTCGTCCACGATGAGCTTGATGCCGTTGTACGCGGAGGGGTTGTGGCTCGCCGTCACTTCAAGACCGTAGTGAAGCCCCATGCTCTGCACGAGGTACATGATCAAGGGCGTCGGGGTGCTGCGCTCCATCAAAATAACGGAGTAGCCCATGCCCGTGATGACCTCGGTGATCCAATGCATCGTTTCCTCCGAAAGGAAGCGGCGGTCGTAGCCGATCACGAACGGCTTATCCGTCTTGCCCTCCTCCTTGGCGAGCAGGCAAATGCCGTAGCTCACACGGCGGATGTTGTCCTTAATAAAATCATCTCCGATGATACCGCGCCAGCCGCCCGTTCCGAAACGAATGGGTGTCGCGCTCACTTTACATTTTTCGTTCATTTCGTCCTCTTTTCTTTGCATCAAAATGTAAACTTCGGTTTACACAAAAGAAAACCGTTCCGACAATTTAAGTTTACAACAAAAAGCGCGATTTGTCAAGGCTTTTCGCGAAAAAGCAGGGTGTAAATTTTTATAAAAAAACAGCGCTCGCAAGAGAAAACTCCCCTCTTGCTTTTTTTTCTTTACTGTGCTATACTGAAATAAAAAAGGAGGTATCCCAAATGGCTTTTTGGACTTGGCGTGACGTAGAACCCGAAAACCCCGAAAAGGGTGAGATCTATTACAGCAGCAAATATCCCCCGAACAGCAGTGTGGACGAAAGCTTCATCACCATCGGGGTGGTGAAGGGAGAGGCGAAGATCCTTTTTGAAAAATACGATATGGTGGATAAGGACCCCGACGGCGTGCGGGAGGCGTACGGCTGTCTGTATGACCCCATCCACACCTTTACCGTAAACGACAGCGAGGCGGACCCCGCCGTCATCTTCGCCTATACGCTCACGAAGGCGGGCGAGGTGAAGGAGGGCTTGCCTCTCGATCTGGATGCGGCAAGATCGATCTTTCTTTTCACCGAGCCGCACGAGGTCACGGCAGAAACGCTCCTTTTTGTCACGGAGAAGGCGGAATCGTTTTCGCTTGACGTGCACGCGATGGAGGAGTTGATCAAAAAAGACGTTCTTGACGGCAAGGACGCCCTTTGCCTGATGCTCTTTCAGTTTGGAGATTAACGCGATGGCGATCGGTATTCAAACAAGAAAAGCCCCCGCACGCTACGACCTCGGGGCCTCTAAATTCTTCGGCACCCCAACCATTCCCGAGGACTGGGCAGAGGACTTCGGCGACGACGAGATCTTCTTTTGCCAGCTCCGCCTTGCGGACGTTGCCCCCCTTGATAAAGAAAACCGCCTTCCGCAAACGGGGTATCTTTACGTCTTCCTGCATACGGGGGACGGCGAATATCATCTGCGCGCCGACGTGCGCTACTTTGACGGCGAGCCCTCGCTTGCCTTGGATGGCTTCAACGACGCCGTCGAGGGCTACGAGAAATACGAGGACGCTTATCTTATGAGCTTTTCCGAGGTCCCCGACACCGCCGACGGCACCCGTCTTTTCGGCGTGCCGAGCGATTGGTGCTATGGCGAGGAGCCGCCAAGGCTTCTTTTGCAATACGACCCGCTTGAGGGCGATATGGGCTTTCTCGATCACCTTGATGGGTATCTCTATCTCTTCCTCGGGGAGGACGGGGCAGACCTCACCCAAGTGACGCTCCGCACGGAATATTCTTAAGGAAAACAACGTAAAAAAGAACCACGCCCGCGTGGTTCTTTTTCTTTACAGTACCGAAATTCTCTTTACTCTGTCGTAAGCCGTCGCAAGAAATTCCTCGGCGCTCATCTGCTTGTAATCCTCGCTTGAAGTGCGGAAGACCTCAAGCGTCAGCGCGCCGCCAAAGCCGTACTCATCCAGCTTTCGCATCATTTGCGCGTAATCGTACGTGCCGTCGAAGGGAAGCAGATGACGGTCAAAATCGTGCGTCTTATCCGCAAACGGACGCCCGGGGTTGTCGTGCAGATGCGTTGCCACCAGCTTGTCCGTAAAAATATCTAACCATCTTACCGTCTTGGTGTAACAGTGCTCGTGTCCCGAGTCAAAGCAAAAGCGCACCGCGTCGCGGTTTTCGTAGCGGTCTGCAAGACAGCAAAGGTTGCCCACCTTGCGCAGGTTTTCAAAGGCAAGAGTCACGCCGCGCTCCTCGGCGTATGCTACGAGCGCGTCGTAGCGCGAGAGCCCAAGGTCGCACACGGGCGGTGCCTGCCAGCCGCTTGACACGTGAATGACTACGCTGGATACCTCACACGCGGACGCCGAGTCGATCGCCTCGCACATTCCCTGAAAGAGGGGCAAATACCCGTCTCCCGTTTCCCACATCGCGTTGATCCCGCGAAAGGGCGCGTGCAAAAAGGGAAACGCCACGCCAAGCGCCGTCGCGCGTTCCTTTAAGGCATAGACGCTCGCCTTGTCGATCAGCGCGCTCGTTATGCTCTCAAAGCCGATCGCCTTCGCAAGTGACAGGGTCGTAAGCTCGTCCGTCAGCCCCGACAGGCAATCCGTGTTAATGCCAAGCAGTCTTTTCATTATAATCGCCTTCTTTGATCGTTTGGTTTACAGGCACATTGTAGCATAAAGCGGAGAAGAATGCAAGAGCTTTCCTTGGATTTTTGAAAAACGAAAAGAAAATTTACACCGCCAAATAAAAATATTCCGCAATCGTTTCGGGCGCTTCCTTTAAGCCGCCCTCGATCCACCATTTCACCGTTTCCACGAAGGTTGCGGCAATATGGTTGACCCAAAAGCTCTCGGGGAGTTTTTCGCTTTTTCTCTTTGCAAAGGTGGAAAGCTGGCTTATCACCAATTCTCGGAGCCCAACCTTGAAATAGCTTAAAAAAAGCTCGTTATTTCTGCTGGAAAGCAGTTCTAGGATCCCGTTGTCGTTCTTTTGTAAATGCACGAGCAGGTGCCAAAATACCGAGCCGTGCGCGTCGCACCGAAAGATATGACGGTGCTCGGACGGGTGATCGCTCGCCGCGTCAAAGATATGGCAAAACAGCTCCTCGCACAGCGCCTTCAAAAGAAAATCCTTCGTTTCAAAATGCGCGTAAAAGGTCGCCCTTCCTACGTCTGCCTCCTCGATGATCTCGCCCACGGTGATCTGCGCAAAATCCTTTTTTGCTAACAGGGTGATAAAGGCGCGGAAGATCGCCTCTCTCGTTTTTCTTTGGCGTCGGTCCATAGTTCCTCCATACAATTTTGCAAAAACGTTCCGTATCGAACGCTCGTGAAAATTTGCGTGTTGCTTTTGGGTGCAAAGCCTATTATACTATACATAGAGTTCGATACCGAACTTATTATACCGTAAAAGCCCCATCAAGTCAAGGAGAAGCTTATGAAAACCGAGAAAAATATTTTGATCGCCTTTTTGCTCAATTTCGCCTTTTCCGTCTTTGAGTTCGTCGGCGGCATCCTGACGGGAAGCGCCGCGATCCTCTCGGACGCCGTCCACGACGTGGGGGACGCTCTGAGCATCGGCGTTTCGTATTTTCTTGAAAGAAAAAGCAAACGAGAGCCCGACGAGCGCTATACCTACGGCTATGCAAGATATTCCGTCCTTGGGAGTGTATTCACCACACTGATCCTTTTGGTCGGCTCCGTGCTCGTCGTCAGCCACGCCGTCGCGCGCATCGTGACCCCCACCCCTATCAACTATAAGGGAATGATCCTCTTTGCCCTCGTGGGCGCCCTCGTCAATTTTCTCGCCGCGCTCTTTACCCGACACGGCGATTCCTTGAATCAAAAAGCCGTCAATTTACATATGCTTGAGGACGTCCTCGGTTGGATCGTCGTCCTCATCGGCGCCGTCGTGATGCACTTCACAAACTTCTCTCTGCTCGACCCCATTCTCTCCATCGCCGTCGCCGTCTTCATCTTTGTGAATGCCCTCAAAACGCTGGGCGCGGCGCTCGCGCTCTTCCTTGAAAGGACGCCCGCAGAAATCGACGTCTCCGCGCTTCGCGAGCATCTTTGCCACACGGAGGGCGTCCTCGACGTCCACCACCTGCACCTTTGGAGCCTTGACGGGGAAGCGTGCTACGCCACGATGCACGTCGTCGCGGACGGCGACGCCCACGCGATCAAAAAGCGCGTGCGCGAGGAGCTCGCCGAGCACGGCGTCACCCACGCAACGTTAGAGCTCGAAACGAAGGACGAGGAATGCCACGAGCGGCACTGCCACGTTGAGCACACGCCCCACGCAGGACATCACCATCATCGCCATCATAGCCATTAAAAGAGAAAGAAGCACACCGCAGGGTGTGCTTCTTTTCAATGATCACGGCAGAGCCGTGGCGGCGGTATCTGTGCCTCCCTCTAAAAGGGAGGCGGCACGCGACGGCGTGACGAAGGGAGTGCTTACGATTTCTCAAGCAGACCGTATGCAGATAAGATATATTCTGCCGTTTCATACATCATTTTCTCAATATGCCGTTGCATAAACAGCTGTGGCTCTGCAAGCAGCCCGCCCTCGATCGACCTTCTGTTGCCAAGCCAGTACTTATACGGGCGCAGTGCGGAGTCGCATTCCAGGGTGAACGCCCCCTGAAAATCAATCGCAACGAGCGCGCGCATTACCTCGTCGTGGTTGAGCGTTCCCATAAAGGGGGCAATGTGCTCGTCACGCTCGCCGCGGTTGTCGTTGTAGTGGATGGCGTACAGCTCGTCGCCAAGCGCGAGAATTTCCTCGTATTGTGCGCCCTCACAGTTGGCGTGTCCCGTATCCCAGCAGCCGTGGATCTGCGGATGGTCAACGTACTTGATAAACTCGCGCATATCCTTGCCCGAGTTGATGAAATACATACCGTTCATATTGGCATCCGTGGAGTTTTCGCAAAGCACGTTAACGCCGCAGGACTCGATAATAGGGAAGAGCCTTTCGTAAAAGCGCTTGTTTTTCTCAAACCATTCTTCCTTGGAGAGCCCTTGGGCAAAGCCGTTGTGTACGACGGTATTCGAGATGCCGAGCATCCCGCAGATCTCAATGGAACGAACGGTTGCCGCAAGCAAAAAATCCACGTGCGCGCTATCCTCGGCAAGTGGGTTGCCACCCTGCGAGTGCGCCTGTACGAAGGTCATGCCAAGCTCGTCCGCCACGCGCTTGAGCTTGTGCACCTCGTCCTCCCAGCCGCCGCGCATATATACGCAGTCGGGCGTGAAGGTGTACATATTAAGATCAATACAGCGGAAGCCCGCGCGGTGAAGCTCGCGAATGCACTCCTCATCCGTTTGACAATAACGCTTGAAATCGCCTGTTGTCGTTGCAATTTTCATTTTTATCAGCCTCGCTTTGCTTGAATTTCAAAAAAATGAAGGGGAATAGACCTCACTTGAGGTATTATAGCACAAAAAGGCGGCTTTGTAAAGAGAAATGGAAAAAAAAGGAAACCGTGATCGCACACCAATGGCAACGCTGACCTTTATAATTTTGCGCAAAAAGAAAAAGCTCCCTCCGAGAGGGAGCTCCCGACGCAGTCGGGTGAGAGAGTATGCGTACGGTATCCGTCTGGCGCTATGCGCCACCGGCGGCGTTCGCCGCGCCTCTTGTGAGCGAGCTCCCATCGGCTTATGGCGAACGCACGAACCCACGCGCCCTCGCCTTGCTCGGCGCTGGGTGAGTGTCGCCTTCCTAAAACATAGTCGAAATGTGCCCTCGGCGTAGCCTCACTTCATTTCTCCTTGTTTTAGTTAAGCACTTCGTGAAAACAGGTATCAACTGTTTTCGCTCGTTTACCTCGTTCTGGTACGGGTATCAGCCCTACGGGCTGGGAGTCGCTCCTTGCAGGTCGCTCGCAAGCGGCGACCGTGCCTTCGTCGCGCCTACGAACCCACGCGCCGTCGCCTTGCTCGGCGCTGGGTTCGCCCGACAGGGCGTCAACACAAAAAGAGCACACCAGGTGGTGTGCTCTTTTTGTGTTGGTGACCCGTACGGGAATCGAACCCATGTTTTCAGCGTGAGAGGCTAACGTCTTAACCGCTTGACCAACGGGCCGTCGTGCGAACATCGCTATTATAACACAAGTTTTCAGAAAAAGCAAGGGGTTTTCTTAAAAAAAATCATTTTTTTTGAAATTATTTTTAAAAATTGCTTTTTGGTAAAATATGTGACTTTGTCACGGTTTTCGCCGCGCGTTTTTGGTATCATAAGACCAGAAAAAACAAGGAGGAAAACCCGATGTTAAACGAAAAAGTCCACGTACTGCTCAACGAGCAGATCAACAAAGAATTTTATTCCGCATACCTGTATCTCGATTTCGCCAACTACTTTGAATCGGTCGGACTCGACGGCTTCGCCAATTGGTACCGTATTCAGGCGCAGGAGGAGCGCGACCACGCACTGCTCTTTTACGACTACCTGCAAAATAACGGCGCCCGCGTGACGCTTGAAGCGATCGCAAAGCCCGACAAGACCTTTGAAGAGCACATCGACGTCTTAAAAGCGGGACTTGCCCACGAGGAGTACGTCACCTCGCTGATCAACGACATCTACGCGGCGGCATATGAGGTGCGCGACTTCCGCACGATGCAGTTCCTCGACTGGTTCGTCAAGGAGCAGGGTGAGGAAGAGAAGAACGCCACCGACCTCATCGATAAGATGACGCTCTTCGGCGGCGACCCCAAGAGCCTTTACATGCTCAACAGCGAGCTTGGCGCACGCGTTTATACCGCACCATCCCTCGTCCTGTAAAAAAATCGCCCGCGTGCTTCGGCGCGCGGGCGTCCTTTTATCGGACAGTCTTTAAAAGCTCGTACGCCTTTTTTTGCGTGGCGCTGAGCTTTTTATTTTTATGCATCACAAGATACTGATTGCGGCCGCTGTCAAGGTCGGTAATGCGGATCTCTTTAAACTTTCCGCGCAAAATGTGTCCGCGCACGAAGCTATCGGGCAGAATGGACACGCCGAGCGACGCATATACCGCCGCGATCAGCGCCTGATCGTTCGTCGACTCCATTTTAGGACGGACGCGCAGACTCTTTGCGGCAAGCGCGCGCTCAAGCAGGGTACGGGAGGCGCTGCCGTGGTCGCGAAGCAAAAGCGGATAGCGTGAAAGTGCCTCAACGCTCAGCGTGTCGGGAACGGCGTATTCTGCACTTGCCACCGCCACAAGGCGGTCCTTTTCAAAGAGCTCCGCTCGTAGGTAGGGGGAGGAGATCTCGCCCTCGATAATCGCAAAATCCAAATTTCCGCTTTCCATCGCCGTTTCGATCGCGTTTGAAGAGCGCACCGTGACCTCTGCCTCAACGTCGGGATAGGAGTCCTCAAGCATCCGCAAATAAGAGGGAATCACCGTTTGCCCCAGCGTCAGCGACGCACCGATGCGCACGCGTGGGCTTTGTCCCTCGGCAGACGCCAATTGCTCAAAATGCTCAAAGCCGGATAGGATCTCCTTTGCCGTTACCAAGAGCTCTCGCCCCGTATCGGTGAGGATCAATCGCTGGTTGATGCGGTCGAAAAGGCTCACGTTATAATATTTTTCAAGCTCTGCGATCGCGTGCGAGATGGTGGGCTGTGCGATATACAGCTGCTCTGCCGCGCGCGTCACGCTCCCCGTTTCGCAAACGGCAACGAACATTTTTAAATGACGAAGGGTCATAACCGCCTCCTATTAAGATTTTTTATAAACTTTATTACATTATAATATTTTACTAATCGTTTGTCAAGGTGTATAATAGAAGAACATAGAAAAAAAGGAAAATACTACGCATAGATCAAAGAAAAAAGAGGATTTTTATGAACATCATCATTATCGGACTCGGTACCATCGGCGAGAGCGTTCTCGAAAGCCTTTCGGGCGAGGGACATACCGTCACGCTGATCGACGAGGACCGTGCCAAGATCGAGGAGCTCATCCAAAAGCACGACGTGATGGGCGTGGTCGGTAACGGCGCGTGCATGGAGATTCAAAGAGAAGCGGGCGCTAAGAGCGCAGATCTCGTGATCGCTTTAACGCACAGCGATGAGCTCAACATTCTCGCTTGCCTCGTTGCCAAGCGCCTCGGCGTTCGGAATACCGTCGCACGCGTGCGCAATCCCGACTATAAGCAACAGATCAGCGAGATGAAGGAGGAGCTTGGCATCTCGATGGTCATCAACCCCGAACGCGAGACCGCAAGCGAGATCTTCAACCTGATCCGACTCCCCTCCATCGCCCAAATAGAGCATTTTGCCAAGGGAAAGGTGTCGCTCGTCGAGGTGGTCGCAGAGGCGGGATGCTCCTTGATTGGGGAAACGCTCGTTTCGCTTGGTAAAAAACTCTCCACCAAGGTGCTGATCTGCGCCGTACAGCGCGGCACGCAGGTCTTTATCCCTACGGGTCACTTCGCCATCGAGGAGGACGACCGCATCTATTTCACCTCCGAGGCTAAGGCGCTTGACGATTTTCTTGCCGAGGTCAATCTGCTTCGCTCTCCCATTAAGGACGTGATGATCGTGGGCGGCGGAAAGATCGGCTATTATCTCGCCAGCGAGCTTTCTAAAAAGAAGAAATACCGCATCAAGCTCATCGAGGAAAACCACGAGGTCGCCGAGGAGCTTGCCGAGCTTTTGCCTCGCGTGACGGTGATTGAGGGCAACGGATGCTCCCACAGCCTTCTTCTTGAGGAGGGAATTGAGGAGATGGACGCCTTCGTCGCACTCACCGACACGGATGAGGAGAATATGGTCGTTTCGATGTTCGCCAACAAAATGAACGTCCGCAAGACCATCACCCAGATCCGCAGCGACGACCTGTACGATATGCTCGTGGAGTTAGATATTCAAAACAACGTCTCCCCCAAAAACATCGTATCGGGCAGCATCCTCAGCTATATCCGCGCGCTTGCCAACAAGCGCGGCAGTAACGTGCTGACCCTCTACCGCTTGGTCAACAATCAGGTCGAGGCGATGGAATTCCTCGTCAAGAAAAAGGAAAGCGTCTACGGAAAGCCGCTTAAAGATTTGAAGATCAAGGATAATTCGCTCATCGCCTGCATCACACGCGGTGAACAGATCATCATCCCCGACGGTAACACCTGCATCGAGATGGGGGACAACGTCGTCGTCGTCACGACACATAAGAACTTTGACGACCTGATGGACGTTTTTGAATAAGGCGGTGATGGCGTGAATTACAAGCTTCTTGGAAGGATCCTCGGTAAAATTATGATCCTTGAGGGCGCTCTGATGCTCGCCCCCTTTCTCGTCAGCCTCATCTATCGGGAGGGCGCGAGAAACGTTCTTGCCTTTTTGATCCCGCTCGTCGCACTCGCCGCCGTCGGCGCGCTTTTGCAGCTTCCAAAGCCTCGCCGCACCGCTCTTTATCAAAAGGAGGGCTTTGCGCTCGTGGCACTCGTTTGGATCGTGATGACGCTCTTCGGGGCGATCCCCTTCGTCATCAACGGCGATATTCCAAACTACGTCGATGCGTGCTTTGAAATGATGTCCGGCTTTACCACCACGGGTGCCAGCATCATTACGGACATTACGCTTCTTTCTCATTCTTCGCTTTTTTGGCGTAGCTTTTCCCATTGGATCGGCGGTATGGGCATCCTCGTCTTTATCCTCATCTTTATCCCCGAGGGGGACGACGGCTCCTCGATGCACCTGCTCCGCGCCGAAAGCCCCGGACCGCAGGTAGGCAAGATCGCTTCCAAAATGAAGGTGACCGCACGTACCCTTTATCTTATTTATTTCGGGCTGACGGTCCTCGAGGTCGCCATTTTGATGCTTGATAAGCCTGTTCCGGGATATGAGTCGGAAAAATTCTTTTTTAGTCTCCTTGCCTCCTTCGGCTGTGCAGGAACGGGTGGCTTTGGCTTCCTGCCGGGCAGTATGGAGCTTTTTTCTCCCTTTTCACAATACGTGATGGCAACCTTTCTCGTGCTTTTCGGCGTCAACTTTGCCCTCTACTATATGATCTTAATGGGCAAGATCCGCGACGTTTTGCGCAGTGAAGAATTGCACGGCTATCTTTTGATATTTTTGGCGGGACTTGGCACGATCTTCCTTTCTCTCGTAGGGAGGTTTAACGCCTTCCCACAGACCTATACCACGGAGGAAGCCTTCCGCCACGCCTTCTTCCAAACGGCGTCCATTATGACGACCACGGGCTTCACGACTACCGACTACGACGTATGGCCCACGCTTGCCGTCACCGTTTTGTTCTTGTTGATGTTCTTTGGCGCGATGGCGGGCTCTACGGCGGGCGGCATTAAAACGTCCCGCCTGGTGATTGCGGTCAAGGGCATTTATATCCGCATTCGTAAGCTCATCAATCCCCGCTACGTTCCCAAAACGAAGATCGAAGGGAAAACGGTTTCGGAGCAGACCGTGTCGGACGTTTTTGCCTTTATTACCTTTTACGTCCTCATTTTGTTTACCACGACGCTTTTGCTATCCTTTGATCCCATTTGCGGCACCGAAACGGTGATTGTGTCGGATGCGGGAATGCACATTGAAAAGCACGGATTTTTCAGCAACCTGTCTGCCTCTCTTGCTTGCATCTCCAATATCGGTCCCGCCTTTGAGGCGGTGGGTCCGTACGCAAGCTACGCAGGATACAGCGTGTTTTCCAAGATCATTCTATCCTTCACGATGCTGATCGGCAGACTTGAGATCTTGCCCGTCTTCGTGCTCTTCAGCCCCAAAACCTGGATGAAAAAATAAAAGGAGAACTCTCTATGCTCGGCAACTTCACCTATCACAACCCCACCAAGCTTTATTTTGGCAAGGACGCCATCCGCAACTTAAAATCTGCGCTTGCCCCCTACGGTAAGAGGGTGCTTCTCGTGTACGGCGGTGGCTCCATCAAGAAAAATGGCATTTACGACCGCGTGATCTCCATTCTGCACGAGGCGGGAAAAGAGGTTTACGAGGACGCGGGTGTCATGCCCAATCCCACAACGGATAAGCTCGCCGAGGGCATTGCGCGTGCACGCGCCCACGGTGCTGAATTTATCCTCGCCGTGGGCGGCGGTAGCGTCTGCGACTACGCCAAAGCGCTCGCCGCCTCCGTCTATGCCACGTGCGACCCTTGGGAGGAATATTTCGTCAACCAGAACGAGCCCACCTGTAAGACGCTCCCCGTCGGATGCGTCTTAACGATGGTCGGCACGGGAAGCGAGATGAACGGCGGCTCGGTCATCACTAACCCCGCCATAAAGCAGAAAAACGCCCATAATTTCAAGGCAGACCTGTTTCCTCGCTTCGCTATCCTCGACCCCACCTATACCTATACGCTTCCGTATGAGCAGATGGTAGCGGGCATCTTCGATATTTTCAGCCACGTTTGCGAGCAATACTTCTCGGGTGAGGATGATAATACCTCCGATTATCTGATGGAAGGACTTCTGCGTTCGCTCATCCATTCCTCGAGGATCGCCGTCAAGGATCCTCTCGACTACGAAGCGCGCAGTAACATTATGTGGACGGCGACCTGGGCGCTCAACACCCTCGTTTCGCGCGGCAAGGCAACGGATTGGATGGTGCATATGTTCGGTCACGCCGTCAGCGCCTACACCAACGCCACGCACGGTATGACGCTCGCCGCGATCTCCTTGCCTTATTACCGCCATATTTTGCCCTACGGCGTCCAAAAATTTAAGCGATTTGCCGTGAACGTCTTTGACGTGGATGCGGCAGGGAAGAGCGACGAGGAGGTCGCTCGCGAGGGGCTTGCAGCGCTCGAAGAATGGATGCGTACACTCGGCGTCGCGATGGATATCGCCTCGCTCGGTGCTACCGAGGATATGATCGAAGGCATGGCAGACGCCACCTTCATCAATGAGGGCGGCTATAAGATCCTCTCGCGCGACGAGGTCGTCGCTATCCTGCGTGAAAGCCTTTTAGCAAAATGAGTTTTTGAAAAAGAGGACATACTCTCTTTTTCGTCTTTACCTACTCTTGCGTAAACTGTGAAATTGTGCTATAATGTGTGCATAAACCAATTCAAGGAGAAAACAATGCATTCAAAGAAACGGTTTTCCCTGTCCACGACCCAAATCATTTTGATCAGCTTCCTTCTCGTCATTTTGCTTGGCAGCGCACTTTTGTCCCTGCCCATCAGCAGCGCGAGCGGTGAGCGTATCCCCTATATAGACGCGCTTTTTACCGCGACGACCTCCGTTTGCGTGACGGGACTCGTCACCGTCACGACGGCGACGACGTGGAGCACCTTCGGACACGTGATCATCCTTTTTTTGATCCAGATCGGCGGTCTTGGCGTTATCACGGTGCTCTCGGGCGTGATGCTGCTGATCCATAGAAGGATGAGCGTTGGAGAGCGCTTGCTCTTACAAGACGCCTTTAACTTGAACAGCATGGCAAATCTTGCAAGCTTTATCCGAAAGGTCCTTGGCGGCACGCTTGCCGTGGAGCTTGTAGGGGCGCTTCTCTATATGACCGTTTTCATTCCCGAATTTGGTGCAAAGGGTGTTTGGATCTCGTTCTTTACCGCCGTTTCCGCCTTCTGCAATGCAGGCATCGATATTATTGGAGAGAGCAGTCTTTACGCCTATGCGACCCATCCGCTTGTCAACGCCGTTACCTGCGCGCTCATTGCTCTCGGCGGTATCGGTTATATCGTATGGTGGGACGTCTTTCGCGTGTCGAAGCTTGCACGCGCAGGAAACCGTCATTTTCTTTCGCATCTGACGCTACATTCCAAGATCGCTGTCAGCGTTACTCTTTTGCTCATCCTTGGCGGCGGGGCGCTGTTTCTCGCTTTTGAGTGGAGCAATCCGCATACTATCGGCACGTTATCCGTGTTCGATAAAATCCAAGTCGCGCTTTTCCAATCCGTCACCTGCCGCACCGCGGGCTTTGCCACCGTGCCGCAAGAGGAACTTACGTCGGGCTCCGTTGCCGCGTCGCTCCTTTTAATGTTTATCGGGGGCTCCCCCGTAGGAACGGCGGGCGGTGTTAAGACCGTTACGATCGCCGTGCTCGTTTGCGTCGCCTCGGCGACCATCCGCGGCAAGAAGGAAAAATCCTTGTTTGGCAGACGCTTACCCGAGGAGGCGGTCAACAAGGCGGTTGCCGTCGTCGTTCTTTTCGTTGCCATTCTGCTCGTATCGACCTTTTTGCTTGCGTTGACGACGGAGGCACCGCTTGAGGACGTTCTTTTTGAAACGGTCAGCGCAACGGCTACCGTGGGACTTTCCCGCGCCCTGACGCCATCTCTTAACCACCTCGGTAAGCTTATTGTGATCGCAACGATGTATCTCGGAAGAGTCGGACCCATCTCCCTCGCCATTGCTTTTGGAGCGAGCAGGGAAAAACAAAATAGTGTAAAGGAGCCCACCGAACAGATCAGTGTGGGGTAAGGTATTATGAGTGCAAAAAAAACGTACGCCGTATTCGGGCTTGGCAGATACGGTGCTGCCGTGGCAAAGGAATTGGTAGCAAACGGCTTTGAGGTGATCGCCGTGGATAAGAACGAGGATCGGGTGAGCGATGCCGCCGTGGATATTCCCGTTTGCAAGTGTGCTGACGTTACCGATCCTGACGTGATCCATCAGCTCGACATCTCTTCCATCGACGTCGTGATCATCGCAATGGCAGGCAATCTTGAAGCAAGCGTGATGGCAACCACGCTTTGTAAGGAGGCTGGCGTCCGCACCGTCATCGTTAAGTGTGCCAGTGAGATGCACGAAAGGATCCTTGCCCGTATTGGCGCGGATCAGGTCGTCATTCCTGAAAAGGAATCGGGCGTTCGCCTGGCAAAGAACCTCATCAGCTCAGGCTTCGTCGATATGATCTCGCTCTCCAAGAGCGTTTCTATGATCGAGCTCGACGTGCGTCCCGAATGGGTGGGAAAGACGCTCATAGAGTTGAATTTGCGCAAAAAGTATTCTGTTAACGTAGTTGCCATTCGCCACGGAGAGCAGGTTTCGGTGGATATCAATCCCGAACAGCCTCTCACGGCGGAGGATCAGCTCATCGTGATCGCAAACGTTGCAAAGCTCTCGAAGCTTCGCAAGGCATAAGAAAAAGCTGTGCTGACACTGCAAGATACGGTGCCCGCACAGCTTTTTTTAAAGATGCTCTCTTAAATCGACTGCAAGATCCGCTTCGAGCTTGATCAGCCGCTTGGCGATATCCTTCGCCGCCTCATCCGCCGCCGCGTATTCGTTGAGATAGCGCGAGAGGGACTTGACGCCCATATCGCACCCGTCCGTCATCAGATCCGCGATGGTGTGGTCCGATTTGTGCCACGCCATCTTCACGCTCGTCTTCATCCAAGACATCCCCTTGGCGATGGGATTTGGCTCCTTGCCGTCGTCCCCGAAGCGTGCAAGCGCCTCTTCAACGTCCTTGGCAAGCGTCTCGTGCTTTTCCTTGCACTCGCGCAGCTTCTCGCGCAGGCGCTCCGACTCGGTGTAGGGAATGACCTCTTCAAGCGACGCTACCCCCATCTTGATCCCCGCATCGCACTCGCGCAAAAGCTTTATGGTATCTTCTTCGATCAATTTCTCATCCTCCTGCTCGTTTTTCGTTAGGTTTTCCAGCAGGCGTTCCGTTTATTCCTAAAAGACGACGCATTTTAACTTGATTTTCTTTGCCAAGTGTGCTACAATAAAAGCGTTACGGACACCTAACGCTCTAAAATCAGCAACCATAAGGAGAATATTATGTGGAACGGAAAGAAAAAAGCCGTCACCTTCAGCTTTGACGACGGCGTCACACAGGACGTCCGCCTCATCGGGATCTTAAACCGCTACGGCTTGAAGGCGACCTTTAACCTGAACTCCTCCTATCTCGGCTTGCCGGGTACGCTGGAACGCAACGGCGTCACGATCTCCTTCGACAAGGTCTCACCAAGCGCCATTCGCGAGATCTACGCGGGACACGAGATCGCCGTCCACACCCTCACCCACCCCAACCTCACCGAGCTTGACGAGGAAACCGTCGTTTATCAGGTGGAGGAGGACCGCAAAAAGCTCTCCGCTCTTGCAGGCTACGAGGTCGTGGGTATGGCGTACCCCTGCGGCGGCGTCAACAACGACGACCGCGTTGCCGCCATCATTAAAAATCGCACGGGCGTCAAGTACGCAAGAACCATCACCTCGACCTATGCGTTCGGCAAGCAGGAAAACCTCTACCGCTTCAACCCCACCGTCTACTATATCGAAGAGCAGCTTGACGCCGTGGTGGACGAATTCCTCGCCCTCGACCCCGACGCCCCCGCACTCCTCTACGTCTGGGGTCACGCCTTTGAAACGGACGCGGGCTACATCAGCTGGGAGCGCTTTGAAGCGCTCTGCAAGAAGCTCGCCCGCCGTGAGGACCTCTTCTACGGAACGAATAGGGAAGTATTGCTTGGATAAGGTGTAAGCCATCGGGCAAAACGGCATCGCAAGAAAGAGAGGTAATTTTGAATACTACCGGAATCAATCGAATGCTGGCAAAACAGTTTCCAACAGAACAGTCCGTTGTCAGCGAGCTGATCAATTTAAAAGCAATTTTAAATTTGCCCAAGGGAACGGAGCATTTTTTGAGCGATCTTCACGGCGAGTCGGAAACGTTTCTTCATATTCTTCGAAACGCCTCAGGCGTGATACGAACGAAAATAGATCTTGCTTTTGAAGACAGACTGTCAGAGACGGAGAAAAACAAGCTTGCCGCCCTTATCTATTATCCCGAGAGGGTTTTGTACAGCGATCCCGCCGTACGTTCGCCTGCGTGGTATGAACAAACGATCTATCATCTTATAGAGCTCTCAAAGCTTGTTTGCGCAAAATATACGCGTTCCAAGGTAAGAAAGGCAATGCCCGAGGATTATCGCTATATTATGGATGAGCTTATCAATATGCCGGAGCACAGTATTGACAAGGCAAACTATTACTCTGAGATCGTAACGGGCATTATTGAACTTGGAAATGCCGATAGGTTTATCGTGGAAACGGCGCGGTTGATCCAACGCCTTGCGGTGGACCATCTTCATATTGTTGGGGACATCTACGACAGAGGCAGTGGTTGCGATATGATCATGGATGAACTCTCCCGCCACCATTCCTTTGACATACAATGGGGAAACCACGATGTGCTTTGGATGGGCGCCTATTTCGGCAATGCGGCTTGCGTTTGCAACGTAATAAGGATAAACTGTGTTTACAGAAATCTTCAAGTAATAGAAAATTACGGCATCAATCTTCGCCCCTTGGTCAGCTTTGCTACGGAAGAATACGCAGACGACAAGTGCGAAGCCTTTGTGATCTCGGACGTTTACGGTTCCGAAAGCACCTTCGAAAAGGATGAAATGCTTGCCCGTATGACCAAAGCGATCACCGTTATGCAGTTAAAGCTTGAAAACAAGCTGATCCACGGGCATTCCGAGTTTTGTATGGACGATAGGATCCTCTATCCGTCAAGCACCTTGACAGAAAAAGAGCGAAAGCTCGTTGAGGTTTTGACGTACGAGTTTACCCATAGCAAGCGGCTCGCGGAGCATATGCGAATGCTTTTGAAAAAGGGCAGTATGTATAAGGTGTTCAACGATAACCTGATTATGCACGGTTGCGTGCCTACCGACGCAGACGGAAGCTTCTCCGCAATCGTCATCAAGGATAAAGCCTTTTCGGGCAAAGCGCTTTATGACAGACTGGATCTTCTTGTTCGCGAGGCGGCAGAGGGAGATGCGTATTCCATAGATTATATGTGGTACCTTTGGTGCGGTAAAAAATCGCCCCTTTACGGACGCGATAAAATGTGTGTGTACACCAAGTATTTCAAAGGCTATCTCGAAAAGGAAAACAAAGACGAATATTATACCCGTGTCAACGACGAAAGCTTTTGCCTAAAGGTGCTTGCAGAGTTTGGCGCACGGGGGGAGCATTCCGTTATCGTTAACGGTCATATACCTGTTAAGGTGAAGAAGGGCGAAAAGCCCGAAAACGGAAATTGCCGCCATATAACCATAGATGGCGGATTATCTAAGGCATATCACGATAAAACAGGCATCGCAGGATATACGCTCGTCAACAATTCGCAAGGACTATTTCTCATTTGTCATCAGCCGTTTACGTCCAGTGAGGATGTCGTGAACAACGCCGCGGACCTTAGAAGCGAAGTCAGGCAATTAAGAAAATATGACAAAAGGATCCTTGTAAAGCAAACGGATATCGGAAAAAAGCTTCAAAGCGAGATCGATCTGCTTAAGAATTTTTTGAGAGAGGCGTTTGGAAATTTGCGGTAAAGGAGTACCATAACAAAATTTTGCTCCTTTGAAAACCGTTTTAAAGTATGTAACCTTTGAAAGTAGGATAAGTAGGATAACAAGTATGAAAGCATTGATCGTTGTCGATATGCAGGTGGATTTCGTCACGGGCGCACTCGGCAGTGCGGACGCCGTCGCCATCCTTCCCGCTGTCACGGAAAAAGTAAAGCACTTCGACGGGGCGGTCGTCTTCACGCGCGACACGCACGAAGAGGGCTATCTTGATACGCAAGAGGGAAGACGGCTTCCCGTCAAGCACTGCATCAGAGGAACGAAGGGATGGGAGATCTGTGAAGAGCTTGCCCCTTATGCCGAAACGGTGATCGATAAGCCCACCTTCGGCTCGCTGGCACTCCCCGCGCTGTTAAAGGATCTCGGTTCCCCGTTGGAAGAGATCACCCTTTGCGGGCTTTGCACCGATATCTGCGTCATCTCGAACGCGATGATCTTAAAAGCCGCCTTCCCCGAGGTCCCCATCACGGTGGATGCCGCCGCCTGTGCGGGCGTCACGCCCGAAAGCCACAAAATTGCGCTTGATGCGATGCGCGCCGTACAGATTACCGTTGAAAATAACTGATCGAAGGGAGGCGTGACGATGGGAAAGCTGATCCTTTTCAATTTGATCCTGATCGCCCTCTGCGCATTTGGACTTTGGCTTGTAAAAAGGCTCGTGCGCAAAGACCGCACCCGAAGCATCCTGCTTCTCACGGCGGCGCTCTTTACGATCATTTTTCATTACAGCTCCTTTCTCTTCAAGCTAATTTCGGGCGCGGACGCGATGGCGTATTTGAGCGCAACCCCCAACCTGATTTTGCCCATCTATCCCTGCAACGTGGTGATGTGGTCGGCTTTGATCTTTGCCCTTTTAAAAAATAAAGCGTCAAAGCTTGGCGCCTTTTTCGTGGATTATCTGTTTTGGTTCGGCGTTGTTTCTACCCTCGTCGGAATGTTTGCCAACGTGGATTTCATTAGGAACCCCACGCTTGCCGACTACGAGAACGTCAAAAGCATCACTGCCCACGCAACGCTGCTTTTTAATATCCTTTTGCTCCCGCTGTTCGGATACGTAAAGCTTGACGTGAAAAGAAATATGAAAAACATCATCATTTCGATCTTCGTGATGGCGGCGATCGGTGCCTATTGCAACCTCGTTTTCGAGGCGCTCGTCTCCGAAGCGGCGGCATACGACGTCAATTCTATGTTTTTGATCCATTCGCCCTTTGAGGGACTTGCCTTTTTAACGTATCCCGTGATCGCCCTCATCGCGATCCCCATCTATTTTGCCGTGTTCGTCCTTTGTGACCTTTGCGCACATAAAAAGGGTGCGCGCTTCTATGACAAGAACGATCCCGAGCGGCATAAAACCTGAAACAGCGACGCATCCCTTTTCTGATTTCTACTTGAATATTTTTGAAAACTGTGCTATAATAGCCTTGCTTTAAGATAGGCGCAAGCACGAAAGCAAAAGAAGGAAAACTGATATGAATTATGACGTCATTATCATCGGCGCGGGTCCCGGCGGTATCTTTGCGGCATACGAGCTGACACAGCATCGCCCCGACCTGAAGGTAGCCGTATTCGAGGCGGGACACGCCTTGGAAAAGCGCCGTTGCCCCATCGACGGCGACAAGATCAAGAGCTGCATCGGCTGTAAAAGCTGTTCTATTATGAGCGGCTTTGGCGGCGCGGGCGCCTTTTCGGACGGAAAATACAACATCACCAACGATTTCGGCGGTACGCTGTACGAGTACATCGGAAAAACGCAGGCGCTTGACCTAATGCATTACGTTGATGAGATCAACCTAAAATTCGGTGGCGAGGGAACCAAGCTGTATTCCACGACGGGAACGCGCTTTAAAACGCTCTGCATCCAGCACGATTTGCACCTGCTCGACGCTTCCGTCCGCCACCTCGGCACGGACATCAACTACGTCGTGCTCGAAAACCTTTACGCCCACCTGCGCGAGCGCGTGGCGTTCTTCTTTGATACCCCCATCGAAACCGTCAAGATCATCCCGGGCGGCTACGCCGTAAGGAGCAAGGCAGGGGAATATTCCTGCAAAAAATGCATCATTTCCGTCGGCAGAAGCGGCAGTAAATGGATGGGAGCCGTGTGCGAGGACCTTAATATCCCCACCAAGTCCAACCGCGTGGATATCGGCGTGCGCGTGGAGCTTCCCGCCACGGTGTTTGCCCACTTGACGGACGAGCTGTATGAAAGCAAGATCGTCTATCGCACCGAAACGTACGGCGACAAGGTCCGTACCTTCTGTATGAACCCCAAGGGCGCGGTGGTCAACGAAAACACCAACGGCATCATCACCGTCAACGGACACAGCTACGAGGATCCCTCCAAGCAAACGGAGAACACCAACTTCGCGCTCCTCGTTGCCCAGCGCTTCTCCGAGCCCTTCAAGGACTCCAACGGCTACGGCGAATCCATCGCAAGACTCAGTAATATGCTTGGCGGCGGTGTCATCGTTCAGCGCTTTGGCGACCTTCGCCGCGGGCGCCGCACCACCCCGGGAAGAATGAACAGTGCCTTTATCACCCCCACGCTCAACGCAACGCCGGGCGATTTGAGTCTGGTTCTGCCCAAGCGCATCCTCGACGGCATCGTCGAAATGATCTACGCCCTTGATAAGGTCGCCCCGGGTACCGCCAACGACGACACGCTCCTTTACGGTGTGGAGGTCAAATTCTATAATATGGAAGTCAAGGTGGACGAGCACTTGGAAACCTGCTATCCGGGCCTTTACATCATCGGTGACGGCAGTGGTATCACGCACTCGCTCTCCCACGCATCCGCAAGCGGCGTTTACGTTGCAAGAAATATCGTCAAAGAATAACGAGAGGGAAGGACACAAGCTATGAACTTTTTAGAAGAACGGATCCTCAAGGACGGCATCGTCAAATCGGGCAACGTGCTTAAGGTGGACAGCTTTTTAAATCACCAGATGGACATCTCCTTGATGGAGGAGATCGGCAGAGAATTCAAGCGCAGATTTCAGGATAAGCCCATCACCAAGGTGCTTACTATCGAAGCCTCGGGAATCGGTATCGCCGTTTTCGTCGCCAAGGAGTTTGGCGTCCCTATGGTGTTCGCCAAGAAGTCCAAATCCATCAACATCGACGGTGACCTCTTCGTCGCCGAGGTGGAATCCTTCACCCACAAGAATAAAAATCAAGTGGTCGTGTCCAAGCGCTTCTTAAACGCGGATGACCACGTCCTCATCATCGACGATTTCCTTGCCAACGGCTGTGCGCTCCAAGGCTTGATCTCCATCGCCGAAATGGCGGGCGCCACCGTAGAGGGGCTTGGTATCGTCATCGAAAAGGGCTTCCAGATCGGCGGCCGCGTCATCCGCAACCTCGGCTATCGCCTCGAATCGCTCGCTATCGTTGATGCTATGGATGGTGAAACGGGTAAGATCACCTTCCGCGAGCAGTGATCCTGCTTTTAAGAAAGACCGTCGGAAGACGGTCTTTCTTATCGTATCTCGTTTTATGGAGAATTTGCTATGACAGATAAAAAAGAAATGCTGGGAAGTGCTCCCATAGGTAAGCTGCTGCTCCGTCTTGCATTGCCTACCGTGGTGGCGCAGCTTATCAATATGCTGTATAACGTCGTTGACCGTATCTATATCGGTCATATGCCAAAGGTCGGCGACCTTGCCCTGACGGGTGTCGGGGTGTGTATGCCGATCATTATGGTCGTATCAGCATTTGCTGCTCTCGTTAGCTCGGGCGGCGCTGGTTGCGAGGATCGAATTTATGAAAAAGTTTTTTAGCAAATAAGAATTTGTACGAAAAAGCAAAAGCAGCATTTATAACTGTTTCAAGATTAGGAATACTTATTTCTGTTCTCGGTCTGATCAATAGAATGAAGCCCCGTTCCGAAACGGAACGAGGGCTCTCTTTTCTTATGCACTTATTTTTTTGTATTCTATCGCAAAGCTATGAGTTGCTCAAGAAAATTAAAAAACGGTTTTCAAAAAACATTTCAGAAAAAAACACGGAAGTTCACAATTTCATCATTATAGTTTCGTTTATGAATATTATAATATAAAACAGTTCAAAAACGAACAAACGGAAGGGGCGTTTTATGATAACGATACAAGAAATGAACGGACACGCGAGAAAGATAGGCTTGGCATACGAAAAGGCGCTATTGCCGCTTGCTAAAGAAACGGATATGCCGCATACTGCGATCAGCATTCTTCTTTTTATTGCCAACAATCCCGAGTTTGCTACGGCAAGCTATATTTGCGATATGAGGGGACTCAAGCGCCCCGTGGTCTCTGCTCACGTTGAAAGTTTGGTGCAGGGTGGATACATTGAAAGACGCGCCGTTCCCGGTGACAGAAGAAAGGATGCACTCGTATGCACGGAAAAGGCGCAGAAGATCGTTGAAGCAGGACGGGAGCGTCAGATTCAGTTTGCAAAAGCAGTTTTGGAAGGAATCAGCGAGGAGGATCGCGCTGTAATGGAGCGTTGCTTCAAATTGATGGACGCAAATATTGATAAGATCATTAAGGAGAAATAACCGCAAATGTTCAAATTACTAAAATATATGAAAAAACGGGAACGCTGGATGGTTCTCGGTTGTATTGCTTTGATCATCGGACAGATCTATTTTGATTTGACGATGCCCGACTATATGAGCGATTTGACGGTTTTGATCAACACCCCCGGAAGCGAAATGGCGGATATTCTGTCGGTGGGAGCCAAGATGCTCGGCTGTACGCTTGCAAGTGCCGCGCTTGCGATCGCTTGCGGATTTTTGACCTCGCGCATTGCCGCAGGATATAGCTTTGCCATCAGAGAAAAGCTGTTTTCTCACGTGATGCTGCTGGGAAAAGCCGAAACGTCCAAATTTTCAATTCCAAGCTTGATTACAAGAACGACCAACGATATCACGCAATTACAAATGATCGTTGTTATGGGACTGCAATCGCTTGTAAAAGCGCCTATTATGGCGGTCTGGGCGATCATCAAGATCCTCGGCAAGAGCTGGGAGCTGTCTGTCGTAACGGCATCCGCAGTCGTTGTGATCTGCACAACGGTTCTTGCTATTATGTCCGTTTGCTTGCCTCGCTTCCGTAAGGTTCAGAAATTGACCGATACGCAAAACCGCATGGCAAGAGAAAATCTGACGGGCATCAACGTAGTCCACGCCTTCAATGCAGAAGACTATCAGACCGAAAAGTTTGACGTGCCCAACACCGAGATGATGAATACACAGCTGAAAAACCAGCGCCTGTTTTCCTTGATGCAGCCCGTGATGGGAACTTGTATGAACGGGCTTTCCTTGGCGATCTATTGGCTCGGCGCGGCTCTCATCAATCAAATTGCACTGACCGACGTTGCAGGCAGAATTGCCATGTTCAGTGACGTTGTTGTGTTCAGCACCTACGCGACCTACGTGGTCATGTCCTTTATGATGATGGTCATGGTGTTTATGATGCTTCCCGCCGCGCAGGTCTCAGCAGAGCGTATTAACGAGGTGCTTGACAGACAGGCAACGGTTACCGAGGGCGCAAAGAGCGATGCCGACGAGGTTGGAACGGTAGAGTTCAAGAACGTGTCTTTTGCTTATCCCGAGGCACAGGAGGAGGCTATCTCCGACATCTCCTTCCGCATTGAAAAGGGACAGACGCTTGCCATCATCGGCGCGACCGGTTGCGGAAAAACAACGCTGATTTCCTTGATTGCGCGCTTCTATGACGCCACTAAGGGTGAAGTCCTTGTGGACGGAGTCAACGTTAAGGATTATACCTTTGATGGCTTGTATAATAAGATCGGATATATCACGCAAAAGGCAGTTTTGTTTGCGGGAAGTATCCGAGAGAATACTACCTTTGGAGAAAGCCAAGACGGCTTTGACGAGAAAACGGTGGATATGGCGATCTCGCTCTCTCAGGCAAAGGAATTCGTGGATAAGACCGAGGACGGTAAGGAGCATCGCATCGTTCAGCTTGGTAAGAACGTGTCGGGCGGACAAAAGCAACGACTTTCGATTGCCCGCGCTCTTGCAAGAAAGCCCGAAATACTGATCTTCGACGACTCCTTCTCGGCACTTGACTATAAGACGGATGCAACGCTTCGACACGGACTTGCAAAGGAGCTGTCGGATACCACTAAGGTCATCGTCGCGCAGCGTATCAGCACCATTCGAGACGCTGACAAGATCATCGTGCTTGAGCGCGGTGAGGCGGTCGGCATCGGCACACACGATGAGCTGATGGAAAGCTGCTCGGTTTACCGCGAGATCGCGCAGTCTCAGCTGACTGCCGCAGAGCTTGCGTAAGGAGGTGCCGAAATGAAACAAACACTTGCTAAAATTTTCAAATATATGGGCAACGCACCTCTCGTTATTTTTGCGCTGCTTCTCGCCGCGCTTGCCGCAGTTATGACGATCATCACGCCCGATAAGGTCGGAGAGATCACCAACATCATTTCCGACGGACTTGTAGGCGGCATTGATATGTCGGCTATTGCCAAGGTGGGCATCACGCTGATCGTATTTTATCTGATCGGTGCTTTAGCGAACTTTGTTCAGCATTATATTATGGCAACAGTCACACTCAAAGCCTCTCGCAGAATGCGCCACGACCTTTCGGTCAAGATCAATAAAGTGCCGCAAAAGCAGTTTGGCGAGACCTCAACGGGTGACATTCTCAGCCGTATCACCAACGATGTGTCGGTGCTTCAGCAGGGAATGACCAACAGTCTGCCCACGATGATCAGCGCCGCAACGCAGTTTGTTGGGTGTCTGATTATGATGTTCGTCACCGAGTGGCATCTTGCCCTGACCGCAGTTTTGATCACGATGTTCGGTATGGTGCTTTTGATGCTCATTATGGGACGCTCGCAGAAATACTTCAAGCAGCGACAGGTCAGTCTCGGCGCCCTCAACGGCTACGTCGAAGAAATGTATTCGGGCCACGACGTCGTTCGCCTCTCCCGGGCAGAGAAGAAGGTGCTGAACCGATTTGGCATGCTCAATCGCGATGTCTACGACGCGAATTGGAAATCTCAATTTATGTCGGGTATGATGCAGCCTCTGATGAACGTTATCGGCAATCTTTCCTACGTTGCCGTGTGTGTCATCGGCGCGGCGCTTGCCATAAACGGAACGATCAAATTCGGCGTTATTATTTCCTTTATTCTGTACGTTCGTCTCTTTACCGCTCCCTTGACGCAGATCGCGCAGGGAATGACCAATTTACAGACGGCTACCGCAGGTGCAGGACGCATCTTTGAGTTCATGGAAGCCGAGGAGCTGGAGGACGAAAGCGGCAAACCAAAGCACGAAACCGAGGACACAAAGGGAGCGGTGGTATTCGATCACGTTCGCTTTGCCTATCCCGAAAATCCCGA
>JAFTIH010000038.1 GCA_017456985.1 Clostridia bacterium
GTCAGCACGAACCGCACAGCGGCCAGGATATGAAGTACTTCGATCCCGAAACGAACGAGCGCTACACCCCCTACGTCGTCGAGCCCTCGCTGGGTGCCGACCGCGTAGCGCTTGCCTTCCTCGTTGACGCATACGACGAAGAGGTCCTTGACGCCGAAAAGAACGACACCCGCGTGGTGCTTCACCTGCATCCCGCCCTCGCGCCCTACAAGGCGGCCGTGCTTCCTCTTTCCAAGAAGCTTGGCGACAAGGCGCTCGAGATCTACGACGAGCTTGCTAAGTATTTCCCCGTGGACTACGATGAAACGGGCTCGATCGGTAAGAGATACCGCCGTGAGGACGAGATCGGCACGCCCTTCTGCATCACCGTCGATTTTGCAACCGTTGGCGACGATAACACCCCCGCCGACAACTGCGTCACCGTCCGCGACCGTGACACGATGGAGCAGGTGCGTATTCCGATTGCAGAGCTTCGCAAGTATATCGAAGAAAAGATCGCATTCTAAAAGGGAGAAGCCGTGGCGCACGCCACGGCTTCCTTGTTTTTCTCCTTCGTCGAAAAAAGGAAAAGGGAAGAGGGTAGAGGGAAGAGGGAAGAGGGAAGAGGAAAGCGGTAAGGTTGATTTCCACCTAGGGCGAAAATCTTCCTTTTAGTGAAAAAAGAGAGGCTTAACCGTTAAGCCCCTCTTTTTGTTATGCTTTTGCTCGCGCCTCGCGAAAGGCAGAAAGAATGATCGCTTTGGCGCGTGCCGCATCCTCTGCCGTCGCGTCGGGAACCCCTTCTAAGGGGTAGGGGATGCCTAACGCCTCGTATTTCTTTTTTCCTAGGGTATGATAAGGAAGCACGTCGAGCGCCTTTACGTGTCGGAACGCGGCAAGCGTGCGCCCCAAGGCGCAAAGCTCCTTTTCGTCGTCCGTATGCCCCGGCACGATCACGCGTCTGACCCAAAAGGGGACACCGCGCTCGTCAAGATGCTTTGCAAAGCCGAGCGGAGAAGAGAGCGGCTTTCCCGTCAGGGCGAGATGCGCCGCCGCATCCGTGTGCTTGACGTCAAGCATCACGAGGTCGGTCACGTCAAGCAGACGGTCAAGCTTGCATAAAAACGCCGTGTTCGCTTGGTCAAACGGAAAGCCCGAGGTGTCAAGACAGGTGTGGATACCCTCGCGCTTCGCCGCCTCGAACAGCTCCGTCAGAAAATCGATCTGAAGCAGCGGCTCGCCGCCCGTCGCGGTGATCCCGCCGTTTTGGTAAAACACGCGGTTCTTGCGAAAGGGCGCAAGAAGCTCCTCGACGGTCATCTCCGTGCCGCCCGCCGCGTCCCACGTGTCGGGATTGTGACAGTATAAGCACCGCATCGCGCACCCCTGAAAAAAGATCACGTAGCGCACGCCGGGACCGTCAACCGTCCCAAAACTTTCGGTCGAATGGATCCTGCCCGTCACGGTCAGATTCTTTCGTGGAAGGTACGCGAGATGACCTCGTCCTGCTGCTCCTTGGTCAGCTTGACGAAGTTGACCGCATAGCCGCTGACGCGGATAGTGAGCTGCGGATAGCGCTCGGGGTGTGCTTGGGCATCTAAGAGTGTTTCACGCGTAAAAACGTTGACGTTCAGGTGATGTCCGCTTTTTTGTACGTAGCCGTCAAGTAAGGCAACGAGATTGTCAATTTGTGCTTGTGTTGCTGCCATAACCTTTTTCTCCTTTTTTATCGTTTAGTTGCCGATGCTGTCGGTCGGCTCGCCGTCGTCCTTGTGGTCGGTGTCAAGGTCCTCAAAGAGGGTGGGGGCATAACAGCCGCCCGTAGGACAAGCGTCAAGGTCCACCGCGATGTCGCCCGCAAAGACCTGATCGTCCTTGCCCAGCGCCCCGGGGATGATCGAGAAGGTGTTGGAAATACCGTCCTGCGCGTCAAGGAAGTGAAGCTTTGCGACGGAGGAGAGGGAAGCGACCGCGCCGTGCGTATCTCTGCCGTGCATCGGGTTGGCACCGGGTGCAAACGCGATACCAGCCGCTCTGCCGTCGGGCGTCGCGCCCGTGTGCTTGCCATAGACCACGTTGGAGGTGATGGTCAAAATCGAGGTGGTCGGAATGCTCTCGCGATAGGTGTGCTTCTTGCGGATGTGCGCCATAAAGCGGTGAATGACCTCGTACGCCAGCGAGTCCACGCGGTCGTCATCGTTGCCGTACTTGGGGAAGTCACCCTCCACCTCGTAGCTCTTGGCAAGTCCGTTTTCATCGCGAATAACGCGCACCTTTGCATACTTGATCGCGGAGAGCGAGTCCGCCACGACGGAAAGACCCGCAATGCCCGTGGCAAACCAGCGGGTGACGTTCTTGTCGTGAAGCGCCATCTGGATCTTTTCATAACAGTATTTATCGTGCATATAGTGGATAATGTTAAGCATATCCACGTAAACGCCCGCCAGCCAACGCATCATATCGTCGTAGGCGCGCATCACCTCGTCAAAATCGAGATATTCCGAGGTGATCGGACGATAGCGCGGTCCGATCTGCTTGCCCGAGATCTCGTCCACACCGCCGTTGATGGCGTAAAGCAGACACTTGGCAAGGTTGGCGCGCGCGCCGAAGAACTGCATCTCCTTACCAAGACGCATCGAGGAAACGCAGCAAGCGATCGCGTAGTCGTCGCCGTGCGTGATGCGCATCATATCGTCGTTCTCGTACTGCACCGAGGAGGTCTCGATCGAGATCCGCGCGCAATATCTCTTAAAGGCAAGGGGAAGGTTGACCGACCAAAGCACCGTCATATTGGGCTCGGGTGCGGGACCGAGGTTAGACAGGGTGTGCAGATAGCGGAAGGACATCTTGGTCACGAAGTGTCTGCCGTCGATGCCTACGCCCGCGATGGATTCGGTCACCCACTGGGGGTCGCCCGAGAACAGGGCGTTATATTCGGGCGTTCTTGCAAACTTGACCATACGAAGCTTCATAATGAAGTGGTCCACGAACTCCTGGATCTCTTCCTCGGTATATCTGCCCTCGCGCAGGTCGCGCTCGGCGTAGATGTCAAGGAAGGTGGAGGTGCGTCCGAGCGACATCGCCGCGCCGTTTTGCTCCTTGACGGCGGCAAGATAGCCGAAGTATAACCACTGGATCGCTTCCTTGGTGTCGGAGGCGGGAAGGGAAATATCAAAGCCGTAGCTGGCAGCCATCTTTTTGAGGTCCTCAAGGGCGCGGATCTGCTCCGAAAGCTCCTCGCGCTCGCGGATGACCTGCTCGTACATCGCGGAGCGGGTGGTCTCCTTCTGCTCCTGCTTGTCCGCGATCAGACGGTCCACACCGTACAGCGCCACGCGGCGGTAGTCGCCGATGATACGGCCACGACCGTAGGAGTCGGGCAGACCCGTGATGATATGGCTGTTGCGGCAAGCGCGCATCTCGGGAGTATAAGCGTCGAACACGCCCGCGTTGTGCGTCTTGCGGTGCGTGGTGAAGAATTCCTTTAGCTGCGGGTCGATCGTGTAGCCGTTGTCCGCGCACGCGCGCTCCGCCACGCGAATACCGCCGTAGGGCATAAAGGCGCGCTTTAAGGGCTTTTCCGTTTGCAGACCCACGATCTTTTCAAGGCTCTTGTCAATGTAGCCGGGTGCGTGCGAGGTGATGGTGGAAACCACGCTCGTGTCCATATCAAGCACGCCGCCCGCCTCGCGCTCTGCCTTAAAGAGGGCAAGCACCTGCTCCCAAAGCGCCTCGGTCGTCTTCGTGGGGGGCGTCAAGAAGCTCTCGTCCCCGTCGTACCTCGTATAGTTATGGCGGATAAAGCTGCGCACGTTGATGTCGCGCGTCCAAGTACCGCTTTCAAATCCGCGCCACTGCTCAAAGTTATAGATCATTTCGTCATCCTCCGTCAGAGAAAACTCATTTTCCGTATTTTTCGTATTTAGTATAACATAAAAAAACAGAATATGCAAGTGATTTACTCACATAAATAAAACTTTTTCGCGGGGAGAAGAGGAGCGGTTTTGGTACTTTTGTCGCATAGAGCGTCGAGTTTTTTCAAAGTTTTTTGTGCGAATAAACGAAATGACAAAAAAGAGGAAAAAACGCTTGACTTTTCCATACGCGTGCGCTATAATACATATGTGGTTAGCGAGCGCTAACCAATGATTTTGCCCATCAGTTAGCATTCGCTAACTCGCGGCGGAAGGACCGCCTCGGACAAAATCAAAACAAATAATATTTTAAGGATGGAATCCGTATGAAAACCTTGAAGGATGCCCGTGTGGGAGAAACCGTTCACGTTGCCAAGCTGCACGGTGAAGGTCCCGTAAAACGCCGTATTATGGATATGGGAATCACCAAAGGCGTCGAGATCTACGTGCGCAAGGTCGCACCGCTCGGCGACCCGCTTGAAATTATGGTACGCGGCTACGAGCTGTCGCTCCGTAAGGCGGACGCCGAAATGATCGAGCTGATCTAAAGCGCACCCTCACCCCCGTTTTTTACAATTCGGTTAGCGAAAGCTAACCTTCAACAAGAAAGGAAAAAGACCTATGGGAATCACGATTGCGCTCGCAGGCAATCCCAACAGCGGCAAGACGACGCTCTTCAACGCCCTGACGGGCTCCAACCAATACGTCGGCAACTGGCCGGGCGTTACGGTAGAGAAGAAGGAGGGTCGCTTGAAGCAAAACAAGGACGTCACGCTCACCGACCTGCCCGGCATCTATTCGCTTTCCCCCTACACGCTTGAGGAGGTCGTCGCCAGACGCCACCTGATCGAAGAGGGACCCGACGCCATCCTGAACATCGTGGACGGCACCAACCTAGAAAGAAACCTCTACTTAACCACACAGCTGATGGAGCTGGGCATCCCCGTCGTCATCGCCATCAATATGATGGACGTCGTGGAAAAGAGCGGCGATAAGATCAATATCGAGGAGCTCTCCCGCGCGCTCGGCTGTAAGATCGTGACGATCTCGGCACTCAAGGGTACGGGCATCGAGGAAGCGGCAAGCGTCGCCATCGAAGAGGCAAAGCGGGGAAGACTTCTTCCCGGGCATATCTTTTCGGGTGAGATCGAGCACGTGCTTGCCCATATCGAGGAGGCGGTGCTGCACGAGCTTCCCGAGGAGGAGCAGCGCTTCTACGCCATCAAGCTCTTTGAGCGCGATAGCCGCGTGATCGAAAAGCTCGCCCTTCCCAAGGAGCGCCTTGCCCACATCGAGGGCGATATTGCGCGCGTCGAAAAGGAAATGGACGACGACGCGGAGAGCATCATCACCAACGAGCGCTACAACTACATCACCGAGTTAACGAAGCGCTGTTATAAAAAGAAAAACCTTAGCAGAATGAAGCTCTCGGATAAGATCGACCGCATCGTGACCCATCGCGTTTTTGCGCTTCCCATCTTTGCCTTCGTGATGTGGCTCGTCTATTTTATCTCCATCGGTTCGGTCGGCGATTGGACCGTAGGCTTTATGAACGATACGCTCTTCGGGGAGTGGATCGTCCCGGGCGTTGCCTCACTCCTTGAGGGCTGGGGCGTTGCGCCCTGGCTCGTCAGCCTGATCGCGGACGGTATCTTCGGCGGCGTGGGCGCCGTGCTCGGCTTCGTGCCGCAGATGCTCATTCTGTTCCTTCTGCTTTCCTTGCTTGAGGACTGCGGCTATATGGCGCGCGTCGCCTTTATTATGGACCGCATCTTCCGCAAGCTCGGTCTTTCGGGCAAGTCCTTTATCCCGATGCTCGTCGCAACGGGCTGCGGCGTCCCGGGTATTATGGCGTCCCGCACCATTGAGCAGGAGCGCGACCGTAAAATGACCGTTATGACCACGGGCTTCATCCCCTGCGGTGCCAAAATGCCCATCGTGGGTATGATCGCGGGCGCCCTCTTTGGCGGTAGCGCGTGGATCGCCGTCGCGGCGTACTTCGTCGGCATTGGCGCGGTCGTCATTTCGGGTCTGATCCTCAAAAAGACCAAGCCCTTCGCAGGTAAGCCCGCTCCCTTCGTGATGGAGCTTCCCGCCTACCACGCCCCCGTCGCAAGCAATATCCTGCGCACCGTGTGGGAGCGCGGCTGGTCCTTCATCAAGCGTGCAGGCACGGTCATCCTTGCCGCCAGCATCATCATCTGGGTACTCAATAGCCTCTCCTTTACGGGCGGCTTCCACTACATCACCGACGAGCGCGGCGGTGCCTCCATCCTTGAGCTGATCGGCGGCGCCATCGCCTGGCTCTTCGTCCCGCTCGGCTTCGGCAATTGGCAGTCCGCCGTTGCAACCGTGCTCGGACTCGTCGCAAAGGAGCAGGTCGTCGGTACCTTCGGCACCCTCTCCTCGATGGCAAACGCCGACCTCGCGATCGAGGGTGACGCCGCAACCTACGCCGTTATTGCCAAAGAATTCTTCGGCGGCTCCGCGCTTGCGGGCTTCTCCTTTATGATCTTCAACCTGCTTTGCGCACCCTGCTTCGCCGCAATGGGCGCCATCAAGCGCGAAATGAACGACTGGCGCTGGACGGCATTCGCCATCACCTATATGTGCGTCTTTGCCTACGCCATCTCGCTCATCGTCTATCAGCTCGGCTCGCTCTTCCTCGGCACGGGTACCGTCCTCGGCACCGTCGCCGCCCTGCTTGCGCTCGCCTGCATCGTCTATCTGCTCGTCCGCCCCAACAAGTATAAGGACAGAGGGTTAAGCGTTAAGTAATCAAAAATAACCAATCACAAGGAGTAGCTTATGTGGCCCACCATCCTCATCGCGTCCGTCGTCGCCGTGCTCTTCGTGCTCATCATCGTTAACGAGGTGCATAAGAGAAAAAGCGGCAAGGGCGGCTGCTCTTGCGGCGGTAACTGCGGCGCCTGCGGCGCCGACTGCCACGGGAGCACTCAAAACAAAAAATAAACGTTTACACCCCCTAAAATATGTTTTGCAACCAAAGGCAAAGCCCGCTTCGGCGGGCTTTGTTTTTCTTTTTCGCGTAAATGAGAATTTCTTTCCCCAAAGCCCTTGATTTTTCCCCATATATTTAGTAGAATATAAAAAGATTATCATATAGACCCAAGGAGAAGCTATGAAGCATCTGCTCAGATATTTTTCACGGCACAAGGTCGCGTCCATTCTCGCGCCGCTGTTTAAGATCTTAGAGGCGGGGTTTGACCTGTGCGTTCCCCTGATCGTGGCGGACATCATCGACGTCGGCATCGCGACGGGCGACAAGACCTATATCCTCGTGCGCTTTGCGCTGCTCGTCGGGATGGCGCTGCTCGGGCTTGGATGCGCCGTCGTTGCCCAGTATTTTGCCGCGAAGGTTGCGGTGCGTGCGGCAACGGGACTGCGTCGCGACCTGTTTGCCAAGGTCGGCACCTTCGGCTTCGGGGAGCTTGACCGCATCGGCACCTCGACGCTCATCACGCGAATGACGGGGGACGTGACGCTCGTCCAAAACGGCGTCAACCTCTTTTTGCGCCTGTTTTTGCGTAGCCCCGTGATCGTCTTTGGTGCGATGGCGCTCGCCTTCGTCATCAATGCAAAGATCGGGCTCGTTTTCGTCGCGGCGATCGCTATTTTGTTTATCATCGTTTTCGGCGTGATGCGCTTGACCTCTCCCGGCTATCGCCGCGTGCAGGAAAACCTTGACCGCGTGACGGGCGAGGTGCGCGAAAACGGAAGCGGCGTGCGCGTTATCCGCGCCTTTGGCAGGGAAGCGCTTCAGCACGGCGAGTTTGCCGATAGTGTGAACGCCCTCACCCGCTCCCAGCTTGCCGTGGGCAGGCTCGCGTCGCTCTTAAACCCGCTGACCTATCTCGTCGTCAATACCGTTATCATCCTCGTTCTTTGGATGGGGGCATCCCTCGTGGATGGCGGCACACTTCTTTCGGGTGACGTGATCGCGCTCGTCAACTACATCGGACAAATTCTCGTGGAGCTCGTGAAGCTCGCCAATCTCATCGTCGTGATCGGTAAGGCAATGGCGAGCGCCCGCCGCATCGGGCAGATCCTTGACACCGACCCCGCCCTCACCTACGGCGAAGCGACCCCCGATTTTACGGCAGACGAGGCGGTGCGCTTTGAGGGTGTATCCCTCACCTACGAAAACGCGGACGACGAATCCCTCACCGCCGTCACCTTCACGGCACGCCGTGGGCAAACGGTTGGCATCATCGGCGGCACGGGTAGCGGAAAAAGCACGCTCGTCCACCTGATCGCGCGCTTCTACGACGCCTCGGCGGGCGAGGTTCGCCTCTTTGACACCCCCATCCGCACGCTCTCGCGCGAAGCACTTTTGTCCTCGGTCGCCATCGTGGACCAAAAGCCCCGCCTTTTTTCGGGCACGGTGCGCTCAAACCTTCTTTGGGGGCGCGGCGACGCCACCGACGAGGAGCTTTGGGCGGCGCTCGAGCTTGCCCAAGCGGCGGACTTTATCCGTAGCCGTCCCGAGGGGTTAGACGCTCCCGTTTCGGCGGGCGGAAACAATTTTTCGGGCGGGCAGAAGCAACGCCTGACCATCGCGCGCGCCATTCTTTGCCGCGCGAAGATCTTAATTCTCGACGACAGCACCTCGGCGCTCGACTTAGCAACGGATGCCGCGCTTCGCCGCGCGCTCCGCACGCTCCCCGAGGATCTCACGGTATTCCTCGTCAGCCAGCGCACCTCTTCAATCGCGTACGCCGACAAGATCTTAGTGCTTGACGACGGCGCCCTCGTTGCCACGGGCACGCACGAGGAGCTGCTTTCCTCGTCCGACGTTTATCGCGAGATCGTCGAAAGCCAAACGGAAAAGGAGGGCAAGTGATGAAAAAGAGAACGACCTTCCGCCGCATCCTTTCCCTCATCCGTCCCCACGCGCCGCTCGTGGTGTTCAGCATTCTTTTTGCGCTTCTTTCGGCGGCGGCACAGCTTTTGATCCCGTTTTATGCGGGCAACGCCATCGACGCGATGCTGGGCGTGGGCGCCGTTTCCTTTCCGCCCGTTTGGCGCGCGATCCTTTATATCGGTGTGATCGCCCTCATCGGCGCGCTGTCCCAGCAACTCCTTGCCCTCGTCAACAACCGCATTACCTATTCGGTTACGCGCGACGTGCGCCTGCTCGTCAGCGAAAAGCTGCACCGCCTGCCCATCTCGTACTTTGACACTCACAAAACGGGCGACCTCGTGTCCCGTACGGTCGCGGACGTGGATACCTTTGCCGACGGACTTCTGCTCGGCTTTACCCAGCTTTTTAGCGGCGTCGTTACCATCCTAGCCACGGTGGGCGTGATGCTGTACCTGCACCTGACGATCGCCCTTGCGGTGATCGTGCTGACCCCCCTTTCCATCCTCGTCGCGCGCTTTATCGCCACGCGCGTGCATCGCTTCTTTACCGAGCAAGCCGCGCTTCGCGGGGAAGAGACCGCCTTCGTCAACGAAATGGTAGAGGGCGCGCGTGTGATCAAGGAATTCGGCTATGAGGACGAATCGCTTGCCGCGTTTGACGATGTCAACGGCAGATACGCCGCGGCGTCGATGAAGGCAACCTTCTTTTCGAGCCTCGTCAATCCCTCGACGCGCCTCGTCAATAACGTCGTCTATGCCGTCGTTGCCCTGATCTGCGCCCTTTTAGCGCTTGCGGACGGCGACGCCGTTTCGGTGGGCGTCATCAGCGTCTTTCTTAGCTACGCCTCGCAATACGCGAAGCCCTTTAACGAGATCAGCGGCGTCGTCACCGAGCTGCAAAACGCCATCAGCTGCGTGCGCCGCGTGTTCGCGCTCCTCGACGAGGAGGAGGAGATCCCCGATCCCGACCCCGCGCTCTCTCCCGCCGCTTTCGGCGAGGTGGAGCTTACGAACGTTGCCTTCTCCTACGCGCCCGAGCGTCCCCTGATCAAGGACCTTTCTCTTCGCGTCAAGGCGGGACAAAGAATCGCCATCGTCGGTCCTACGGGATGCGGAAAAACCACGCTGATCAACCTTCTGATGCGCTTTTACGACGTGCGCGAGGGTGAGATCACCGTGGATGGCGCGGACATCCGCCAAATGGCGCGCCACGACCTGCGCGCCCGCTACGGAATGGTCTTGCAGGACACCTGGCTCAAAGAGGGAAGCGTGCGCGAGAATATCGCCTACGGCAAGCCCGACGCCACGGACGAGGAAGTCGTCGCCGCCGCCAAGGCAGCCCACGCGCACTCCTTCATCCGCCGTCTTGCGGGCGGCTACGACGCCCGCATCAGTGAGGGCGGCACCAACCTTTCCGCAGGTCAGCGTCAGCTCCTTTGCATTGCCCGCGCGATGCTTGCTCTGCCCCCGATGCTCATTCTCGACGAGGCGACCTCCTCCATCGATACGCGCACCGAGGCAAAGATTCAGGATGCCTTTGCCGTGATGATGAAGGGGCGCACCTCCTTCGTCGTTGCCCATCGCCTATCTACCGTCCGCGAGGCGGACGTCATTCTCGTGATGAAGGACGGCAACGTCATCGAGCAGGGAAGCCACGACGAGCTTCTCCGAAAGGGCGGCTTTTACGCCGCGCTGTACGCAAGTCAGTTTGCTCCCTCGTGATGCACGGAAAATGCAAAAAAATACGGTTTTCCCTTGACTTCTCTATATAAAAGTGATAAAATAATTTATTATTATAGCTTTTGCGACAAAATTTCGCGAAACCCGAAAGGAATTTCCCTATGCCTATTACCGAGCTTCTTGAAAAAAACGCGGCGCTGTACCCCGATGACGTAGCGCTGGTCGAGATCAACCCGGGTGTTGACGACCGCAAGGGTCACACCTGGCGCGAGTTTGCGCTGATCCAATCCACAGGCACGAGCTACCGTCGCGATATGACCTGGCGTCAGTTCGACCTGCGCGCCAACCGCTTCGCCAACCTTCTTCTTTCGCGCGGCGTGACCCGCGGCACCAAGGTTGCGATCCTTTTGATGAACGGCATCGAATGGCTTCCCGTTTACTTCGGTATTCTCAAAGCGGGCGCCGTCGCCGTACCGCTCAATTACCGCTACACTGCCGAGGAGATCCGCTATTGTCTGGATAAGGCAGACGCCTCTCTTCTCGTCTTCGGTCCCGAGTTCGTGGGACGCGTTGAGGAGATCGTTTCGCGTTGCCCCTTCATCAAGACCTGGATCTACGAGGGACGCGATTGCCCTTCCTTTGCGGAGAATTACGAGAAGATCACCGACCCGATGCAGGGCACCAAGCCCGACGTCACCCTCACCGAGGACGACGATGCCGCCATCTATTTTTCGAGCGGTACGACGGGCTTCCCCAAGGCGATCCTTCACGCGCATCGTAGCCTTTCCCACGCCGCCACCGTGGAGCAGAAGCATCACGGGCAGACCAAAAACGACGTCTTCCTTTGCATTCCGCCCCTTTACCACACGGGTGCGAAAATGCACTGGTTCGGCAGTCTCGTCGTGGGTAGCCGCGCGGTGCTCTTGAAGGGTACCACCCCCGAGCTGATTATGCAGACCGCCTCGGATGAGAAATGCTCCATCGTGTGGCTTCTCGTGCCGTGGGCGCAGGATATTCTCGACGCCATCGACCGCGGCGAGATCAAGCTTTCGGAGCTTGACCTTTCGGCTTGGCGATTAATGCACATCGGCGCACAGCCCGTTCCCCCCAGCCTCATCAAGCGCTGGAAGAGCGTGTTCCCCCATCACGATTACGACACCAACTACGGTCTTTCCGAGTCCATCGGTCCCGGATGCGTGCATCTCGGTGTGGAGAACATCCACAAGGTAGGCGCCATCGGTAAGGCGGGCTATGGCTGGGAGATCAAGATCGTGAATGAAAAGCACGAGAGCGTCGCACAGGGCGAGGTCGGCGAGCTTGCCGTCAAGGGTCCGGGTGTGATGAAGTGCTACTACAAGGACGAGGCGGCAAGCGCCGAGGTTCTCGCGGACGGATGGCTCTTTACGGGCGATATGGCGGAAGAGGATGCCGACGGCTTCGTCTGGCTCGTTGACCGCAAGAAGGACGTTATCATCACGGGCGGCGAAAACCTCTACCCCGTGCAGATCGAAAACTACCTGCGTAAGAACGATAAGATCAAGGACGCCGCCGTCATCGGACTTCCCGACAGCCGCCTGGGTGAGATCGCCGCCGCCGTCGTGGAGCTCAAAGAGGGCGAAACGATGACCGAGGAGGAGCTTCTTGACTTCTGTATGGAGCTTCCTCGCTACAAGCGCCCCCGCAAGATCATCTTCGCAGATATTCCCCGTAACCCTACGGGTAAGATCGAAAAGCCCGTTCTCCGTAAGCGCTACGGCGCAGGTGACCTGATCGCCGCAGAAAACGAGATCAAACGATAAAAGGATACATAGCTATGAAAAAGTTACTTCTTGGAAACGCCGCCGTTGCGCGCGGCGCATATGAAGCGGGCGTGGGAGTCGTTTCTTCCTACCCCGGCACCCCCAGTACCGAAATTACCGAGGAAATGGCAAAGTACGAGGGTATGCACGTTGAGTGGGCGCCCAACGAGAAGGTCGCGGCAGAGGTCGCGATCGGTGCCTCCATCCGCGGCGCACGCGCGATGTCCTGTATGAAGCACGTGGGTCTTAACGTGATGGCAGACCCCATCTTCACCGTCAGCTATATCGGCGCGACGGGCGGACTCGTGTTCTGCGTGGCAGACGATCCCGGTATGCACTCCTCCCAGAACGAGCAGGACTCCCGCCACTACGCCAAGGCGGCAAAGATCCCGATGCTTGAGCCCAGCGACTCCGCCGAGTGCAAGGAATTCACCAAGGCGGCGTTCCGCTTGAGCGAGGAGTACGACACCCCCGTCTTCATCCGCCTTTCTACCCGCGTTTCGCACTCGCAGAGCCTCGTGGAGCTTGCCGACCCCGAAGAGGTCACGCTGAAGCCCTACGAAAAGAACATCCCCAAGCACGTAATGATGCCCGCCATGGCAAAGGGCAGACACGTGGTGGTGGAAGCGCGCACCGAAAAGCTCCGCGCGCTTGCCGAAACGGACGCCTTCAACAAGGTGGAGAACAACGGCAGCCGCGTGGGCGTCATCACCTCGGGCGTTGCGTACCAGTACGCAAAGGAAGCGCTGGGCGACACCGTCAACTACTTAAAGCTGGGTATGGTCTATCCGCTGCCCGAAAAGCTGATCCTTGACTTTGCCAAGGATCTCGATACGCTTTGGTGCATCGAGGAGCTTGACCCCATCTTCGAGGAGCATATCCGCGCCCTCGGTGTGACCGTCAAGGGCAAGGAGCATTTTACGCTCCTCGGCGAATATTCGCAGAATATGATCCGCGAGGTCGTCGCGGGCGAGAAGACCCCCTTCGTCACCTCCGAGAAGGAGCTTCCCGGCAGACCCCCCGTGATGTGCGCGGGCTGTCCTCACAGAGGTACCTTCTACGTCCTCAAAAAGCTGGGCGTCACCGTTTCGGGTGACATCGGCTGTTATACGCTGGGCGCCGTTGCTCCCCTCGGTGCGGTAGATACTACCATCTGTATGGGTGCTTCCGTGAGCGCCGCACACGGTATGAGCCGCGCGGGCGGGGAAGAAACCAACCGCAAGCTCGTTTCGGTCATCGGTGACTCCACCTTTATCCATTCGGGCATCACGGGTCTGATCGACATCGTTTACAACAAGGGCAACAACACCGTTATTATCCTTGATAACTCCATCACGGGTATGACGGGACATCAGGATAACCCCACCACGGGTAAGACCATCCGTGGAGAGGCGACCAAGCAGGTCAACCTCGTGGATCTTTGCCACGCCGTCGGCGTTGACCGCGTGCGCGTGGAGGATCCGTTCGATTTAAAGGGCTTCGAGAAGGCAGTCAAGGAAGAGCTTGCCGCCGACGAGCCCTCCGTCATCATCGCACAGCGCCCCTGCGCACTGCTCAAGACCGTCAAGTACTCGGGTCATTGCGTAGTGGATGCGGACGCTTGCCGCGGCTGTAAGATGTGTATGAAGCTTGGCTGTCCTGCCATTATGTTCCGCGACGGCAAGGCAGTGATCGACCACACCCAGTGCAACGGTTGTGGACTTTGCACCTCGGTTTGCGCCTTTGGTGCCATTCGCAAGGAGGAAAAGTAAGATGCAAAAGAATATTATGATCGTCGGCGTTGGCGGACAGGGAACCCTGCTTGCCAGCCGCATTCTCGGCAATCTTCTCACCTCGCGCGGCTACGACGTCAAGGTGTCCGAGGTTCACGGTATGAGCCAGCGCGGCGGTAGCGTCGTGACCTACGTCAAGTACGGCGACAAGATCTATTCCCCCATCATCGATAAGGGCGAAGCGGACATCATCCTCGCCTTTGAACGCCTCGAAGCGCTTCGCGCGCTTCCGTACTTAAAGAAGGGCGGTACGCTGATCGTCAACGACCGCGCCACCCTTCCGATGCCCGTGATCACGGGTGCCGCCACCTATCCCGAAGGTATTATTGACGAGCTGGCAAAGCACGCCGATCTGCGCGCGCTGGATGCTCTCGCCATCGCCGAAGAGGTGGGGAATGCCAAGGCGGTCAACGTCGTGCTCATCGGCGTGCTTGCCGCCTCCACCGATATTCCCAAGGAAGAGTGGGTAGAAACCATCCGTGCGACCGTTCCCCCCAAGTTCCTTGCAATTAACCTCGCCGCCTTTGAGCGCGGCTACACCCTCTGATCCCTAAATTTTTCTATAAGGAGAAAAACCGATGGCAATGTTAAACGAAAGGGAAGAAACCCTTTCCCGCGAGGAGCTGGAACGCTTACAAAGCGAGCGCCTCGTCTGGCAGGTAAAGCGCACGTATGAGCGCGTGGAGTGCTTCCGCAAGCGTATGGATGAGGCGGGCTTGACCCCCGACGATATCCACGGCATCGAGGATCTTCATAAGCTCCCCTTTTCCTACAAAAAGGACCTGCGCGATTACTACCCCTACGGCCTTTTCGCAGAGCCGCTTAAAAACATCGTTCGTGTTCACGCTTCCAGCGGTACGACGGGTAAGAGGATCGTGGTCGGTTACACGAAAAACGACCTTGACTTGTGGGCGGATTGCTTCGCCCGTATGCTCACAGCGATCGGTGCCACCGACGAGGACGTCGTGCAGGTGTCCTACGGCTACGGGCTCTTTACGGGCGGTCTTGGCGCGCACGACGGTGCTACCCGCATCGGTGCCACCGTTATCCCTATGTCCTCGGGCAACACGCCGCTTCAAATTCAGAATATGATCGACTTCGGCGCGACCATCCTTTGCTGCACGCCCTCCTACGCCCTGTATATCGGTGAGGAGATCGAGCGCGCGGGCTTAAAGGATCAGCTCAAGCTCAAGGCGGGCATCTTCGGTGCCGAGCCCTGGACGGAGAATATGCGCCGCGAGATTGAGGAAAAGCTCGGCATCAAGGCGTACGACATCTACGGACTTTCCGAGATCCTCGGTCCCGGTGTCGGATGTGAATGTGAATACCAAGAGGGTATGCACGTTTGGGAGGATCACTTTATCCCCGAGATCATCGATCCCGACACCTGCGAGGTGCTTCCGAAGGGTGCTACGGGTGAGCTGGTCTTCACCACCATCACCAAGGAAGGCTTTCCTGCCATCCGTTACCGTACCCGCGACATCTGCTCGCTCGACTATACGCCCTGTAAGTGCGGCAGAACGCACGTGCGTATGAGAAAGCCGACGGGCAGAAGCGACGATATGCTCATCATCCGCGGCGTCAACGTCTTCCCCTCGCAGGTTGAAGAGGTCCTTCTCTCCATCGGCGGCGGTGAGATCACGCCCAACTACTTCATCACGGTGGACCGTGTCGATAACAACGACACCTTCGATCTTGACGTGGAAATGAGCGAAGCCTTCTTTGCGGATGACGTCAAGTCCATCGCCGCCGTCGAGAGGACGATTGCCGAAAAGCTGCGCTCTGCGCTGGGTCTTGGCGTCAAGGTGCATCTCGTGAACCCCAAGAGCATCGCCCGCAGTGAGGGCAAGGCAAAGCGCGTGCTTGACAAGCGCAAATTATCTTGACGGAGGAAAACGGATATGATCGTAAAACAGCTTTCTGCATTTATTGAAAACAAAGCGGGCAGACTTGCTGAGCTTGCCGAAACGCTTGCCGCAAACGACGTTGACGTCAGCGCGCTTTCGCTTGCCGATTCCGCAGACTACGGCGTTGCCCGTATGATCGTCAGCGATCCCGAAAAGGCGGCAAAGGTGCTTCGTGAGTCGGGTGTCATCTGCAAGATCACGAGCGTTCTTGCCGTTGCAATGGAGGATACCCCCGGCGGCTTTGCCAAGGTGCTTCATCTGCTCAAAAACCAGAGCCACGAGATCAAGTATATGTATGCTTGTATCAGCCGTCACGAGGGCAAAGCGCTGATGATCGTCAGCGTTGAGAACGTGGATGCGGCAGAGGCGCTGATCGCAGGCACCTCGGCGGGTAACGTACATCCCGGCGACATTTACAGACTGTAAACGGCGTGCCGATTTTCGGCATAACGAAAAATCCGATTTTCGAAAGAAAATCGGATTTTTTCATTATTTATGCCTTGTCAAGCACGATAAATCCCGCCGAGAAGTTTTCCTTGAAGGGAAGGGTGATACCGCACTCGTCAATCTCGGCACCCGAGAGCTCTTTGTCCTCCAAGCGGTATTTCGCACACTTGTCCACCACGGGATAAACCGTCAGCGAGGACTGACGGATGCGCTCGACTGCCGCAACGATCTCGATGTGCGAAAGCTCCTTGTCCGCAAACTGCAAGACCGTCACCTCACCCGTCTCGGCAAGAATGCGGCACTCGGCACAAAGCCAGAAATCGCGCTTTGCGTGGTACGCGGCGATCCTTTCCTTTAGGTGCGTCACAAGCGCGGGGGAAAACGCGGTTAAGTCACAGCTGAATCCCATCGGCGAGCCGAAAAGAAACGCGTCAAGATACGAGAGATGCACGCCGCGCACGTCGTTCCAGATGGCGTCGTTGCAGGTGAGGATCTTTTCGCTCGTGTCTGCTCCGAGATAAACGGGCTCAAAGCCCGAAAGCGAGGTGACGGTCGCCCATTTTTCGATAGCCTGGGGCGGTAAGCGCTTGACGGTGTCGCGGAAGATGCGCATTCCCTCGTAGGTGCTTTGGTTGTCGCTCATCCAAAAGCCGTCTGCTACCATACAGTTGGAAAGAGAGGTGCGCTGACCGCCGCCCGAGCAGTCCTCAATATAAAGCGATGGGTGCGCCGCCTTCAAGCGCAAAAGAAACGCCTCGTATCCCGCAAGATGACGGATGAAGCCGCCCTGCGTTTTATCGTGACGCAGGTCCTGGTTGAAGTCCAGCTTTAAAAACGCGACGCCGTAAGTGCGGATGAGTGCGTCGATGCGCGTAAACAGATACTCGCGTGCCGCCTCGCTTGCGAAATCAAAGAAATAAAAGACCTCGGTGCCGTCCTCGTAGCGGAAATAATACTCCGGATGCTCGGCAAGCACGCGTGAGCGGTCGCCCGCCGATTCTAGTTCAAGCCAAAGACCAAATTGCATTCCTGCCGCGCGTACTCGCTCGGCAAGCTCGCCCATCCGTCCTGCATAGGCGCCCGTCGTATTCTCCGACCAGTCGCCGCGTACCTCCCAGAAATTACCCTCGTTTCCGCCGTACCAAGCCGCGTCCGTTACGAAGTAGTCAAAGCCCATCTCCGATGCACGGTCGATCTGCGCCGAAACGTTCTCAAAGTCGATTTTTTCAAACTTCTGGAGCCAGGTGTTGAAGGCAACGGGCGCGTATCTTCTCGGAAAATGTGCGTTCATATAGCGGTGCAAGCGGTACGCGTCAAGGTCCGTCTTGTTGCGGAACTCGTAATAGATCACCTCGGGAAGGGAAAGGCTCTCGCCACCGCCCAACGCGTAAGCAAAATTCGTCGGGTTGTAGCCCGCCTCCACCCATACCGAGACCGCCTCGCCGCCATAGCGCGGGGCGATGCGTGCGGAAAGCGCCCAGGGCGCTCGCGGGACGATGTGGAATACCACACCGCGCGCGGTCTGCTTATTGTAAAGGGCGAGCATGGGTGCGGCACCAAACGCGTTGCGAAGCGCGTCGCTCTCGGCACGCACCTCGGTCACGAGCGGTACCCATCCCCCCGTGCTCTCGTTTTGCCAGGTGTTGCTTTGGGTATAGACCTCCCACTCGCCGCCGTCGAAAACGAAGCGTGCGGCGGCGTCCGTCAGGGTGATGACCTCGTCCCCCGTGTTCTTTACGGTGCTTTTGCGAAGCGTAACGCCCGACGCCGCGTCAAGCTCGTCCACCGCCGAAACGGTGTAGTCCTCGCCCGTGTAGGTATAGGCGTTTCCCTCGCGAGTGAGCAGTCCCTTCGCCATGCCCATACTGCCGTACACGCGAAAGGCGTCGTTTGCATAGATCGGAGAAAGTAGCGTTTTCATCTTCTTGCCTCCCAAAGGTTTTCTTTCTTTTCTATTGTAGCAGAAAAAAAGGGAAAAGAAAAGAGGAAAAAAAGAAAAAATATGGTAAAAACGTTTTTCGTTTTCTATTTTTCCTTTATTGTGACGAAATCACCGAAAAGCGAGGCGGAAATCGGGTATAATAAAGGTGCAAAAGAAAAAAAGGAGGAAATAAAAATGTCCGTTCAAAAAGCCAACCGCGAAAGCTTTGAAGCGCTCGTTTTGAAGAGCGATAAACCTGTATTACTTGATTTCTACGCCGATTGGTGCGGTCCCTGCCGTATGGTGGGACCCGTCGTTGCCGAGCTTGCCGAGGAGCATCCCGAGCTTGCCGTCGTCAAGGTCAACGTAGACGACGACCCCGAGCTTGCCGAGGCGTTCGGTGTCAACAGCATCCCCGCGATCTTCGCCCTGAAGGGCGGCAAGGTGGTGGGGCAGGCAGTCGGCTTCCGTCCCAAGGACGCGCTCTTAGCACTCTTTGACTAAAAGAAAAAAGCCCCTCGGGGCTTTTTTCTTATGCTAAATAGCGTCTTAGCTTCTGCTTGTCCTTGATCGTCACGCCGCCGCGTGAGCTTTCGACGATGCCTTCTGCCGAGAAATAACGGAGCATTCTCGTAACGACCTCGCGGGCAGATCCCATATATTTCGCAATCTGCTCGTGCGTCAGACGGATGGTGTCCGAGCCGCACTTGGCGCACTCGTCAAGAAGGAAGATCGCAAGACGCTTATCAAAGCTCATAAAAAGGATCTGCTCAAAGATCCACATCACCTCGGAGAAGTGACCCACGGTGATCTCAAGCGCATAGTTCTTGACGTGAACGTTGTCCTCCACGAGGCGACCCAGCATTCCGCTGTCGAGGATCAGACATTCCGTGTCCTCGTCCGCCTCAACGGACACCTCAAAGGTAATGGCAGCAAGCGCACAAGAGGCGGAGAGCATACAAACGTCCTTGTCGTAAAGACGGTAGAGCGTGACCTCTTTTCCTTCCTCCGAAAGCATATAGGTGCGAAGCGCACCGTGCAGAACGATGATCGCGCCCGTGCATTCCGCGCCGCCGTGGATCGGCTCGCCGCGCTTGTAGGTCGAGCGTCGAGTTCCTTCGCAAAGCGATTGCTTTTCCTTGGGACTTAAATGCTCCCAAAAGGGGAAATAATCGGCAAAAAACACTTCAAGATCCATAA
>JAFTIH010000039.1 GCA_017456985.1 Clostridia bacterium
CACTACGTGTCATGAATTGCAGTAAACTGCGTGAATTGCCCTACGGGCATGATATTCGTTGCAATTCAATTCATGGAGCAACGCGAGAAATCATGGCGAAGCCAATTCATGATGCGTCAGCATCAATTCATCTATAAAAACGAACAGAGCAAGAATAGAAGGATTGGTTTCCTTTTACTCTTGCTCTTTCTGCTTGTATAAGGGTTTGAGCTTAGCCCATAATTCGTTTGACCGGTCAAATGCGATGCTCGCATTTGGTGTGATTTTTAAATTCTCCGCTAAGAATATCACCCTCCGTGAAGGAGGCTTTTTTATTAAGAGCGATCGGGTGCGTTTGCGCCGCCCAACCGAAAAATCACCCAAAAATCACAAAAAAGTAAAGAAAACCATAGAAAAATCACAAGAAAAGCGGGAATATTCATATTTTTTCTACAAATATATGTTAAAATGTTTAGGTGTAATCTGCGCCGCACGCGGTGCGGCAAAAAAGACGAACATCCGAAAGGAACGGAAGTATGATCAAGGTAGAGCATCTGACCAAACGGTACGGCACGCGCGTGGCGCTTGACGACGTGAGCTTTCACATTGAAAAGGGAGAGATCGTGGGTCTTCTCGGCGCCAACGGTGCGGGCAAGAGCACGACGATGAATATTCTGACGGGCTATCTCTCGGCGAGCGAGGGAGAGGTCTACGTGGACGGCATCAGCGTTCTTGACGAGCCGATGCTTGCCAAGTCGCGCATCGGGTATCTGCCCGAGCAGCCGCCCCTCTATTTTGATATGACGGTCAAGGAATACCTTTCCTTCGTTTACGAGCTGCGCGGCTGTACGCTGGCGCGCGAGGCGCATCTTGGCGAAATTATGAGCGTGGTGAAGATCACCGACGTCGCGGACCGTCTGATCGGTCAGCTTTCCAAGGGCTACCGTCAGCGCGTGGGCATCGCGTCGGCGCTGGTGGGCGACCCGCCTCTGCTCATTTTCGACGAGCCGACGGTCGGTCTTGACCCCAAGCAAATCATCGAGGTCCGAAACCTTCTGCGCACCCTTGCGAAAAACCACACGGTGGTGCTTTCCACCCACATTCTTTCCGAGGTGCAGGCGGTGTGCGAGCGCATCGTCGTCATCAAGGAGGGGCGCATCGTCGCCAACGAGCGCACCGAGGACATTACCCGCCGTATGAGCGAGGAGGGACGCTTCCGCTTTAAGATCTCGGGCGCCTCGGGCAAGGAGATCCTAGCGCTCTTGAAGGAGCTGCGCGACGTGTCGCGCGCCGAGCTTCTTGCGGGACGCGACGGCGAGAGCTATCAATTCTCGGTCGAGAGCCGCGGGGGCGTGGATATTCGCCGCGCGGTGTTCCGCCTTTGCGTGGAGCACGATCTGACGCTGATCGGCGCGGAGCAGAGAGGCTTAGAGCTTGAGGATGTCTTCGTCCGTCTGATGGAGGACGGCGAGAGAGAGGACGCCCCGAGCAAGAAGAAGGGAAAGAGGTAAAAGGATATGTTGGCTATTTATAAGCGCGAGATGCGGGCGTACTTTATCAGCCCTCTCGGATACGTATTTCTCGGCGTCTATTTCGCCCTGACGGCGGCGATCTTCTGCTTTACGACGCTCTACGCGATGACCTCGGAGCTGACCGACTATTTTGCCGCGGTGCTCTTTTCGCTCGTCATCCTTCTGCCGCTGCTGACGATGAAGCTCTTTTCCGAGGAAAAGAAGCAAAGAACGGAGCAGCTGCTTCTGACCGCGCCCGTTTCGGTCTTTTCCATCGTGTTTGCAAAATTCCTTGCCGCCTATACGATGTTTGGCGGCGCGACCCTCTGCACGGGCTTCTATTTCGTGTTCCTTTCCTTCTTCGGCAACGTGCAGGCGGGATTGCTGCTTGGCAATCTCATTGCACTGCTTCTCGTGGGTATGGCGTTTATCGCGGTGGGCGTGTTCGTGTCGAGCGTGACCGAGACCCAGCTTTCCGCCGCGATCCTCACCATCGGCATTTTGCTTGGCTTTATGCTCATCTCCTCCTTCTCCTCCTACATTCCCGTGGAGGGGATCCGCTTCGTGCTTTCCGCACTCTCGGTCTTTGACCGCTTCCAGAACTTTGCACACGGCTTCTTCGATATTGCGGGGCTCGTGTATTACCTTTCCATCACCGCCTTGTTTTTGCTTCTGACCATGCGCTCGGTCGATCGCCGTCGTTGGAGGTAACGGGATGAAACGGCTCTCACAAAAAAACGCGAGAAAGGAACGGGACAGCCGTGTGGCGATCGTCGCCCTCGTGGTGGCGTTTCTCGCCCTGAACTTGATCCTTACCTATCTCGTTTCCACCTACGGCTGGTATTTCCTCGCCACCGATCCGCAGTTTTACACCCTCTCGGGCGTGACGGACGAGTATTTTGCACGCGTCAATCCCGAAGGGCGCCCCGTGAAGCTCTATTTCTGCAAGAGCGAGGCGGAGCTCAAGGAGGATAACACTCTTCACCGAATTTTCGACACGGTGCGCCAGTTTGACGAGCGCTACGAGTTTTTCTCGGTGGAGCACCTAAACACCTATTACGACTTCGCCGTGCTGGACCGCTTTGCCAAGGAGCACGAAACGGAGCTCACCAGCCACGCGGTCATCGTCTACGCCCCCGATACGGGCAAAAGCGAGCTGCTTGCGCTGGCGGATTTCTACTACTTTGATGAAAACGGCACCTCGGACGATATGGTCTTTGCGGGCGAGGAGCTTCTTGCGGGTGCGGTGGGTGCCGCGCTTTGCGAAGAGCGCCCCTCTGCCATCTTTACCACGGGTCACGGCGAGCTTTCCACCCTCTCGATGGTGAATACGCTGTACGCCGCAGGCTTCGAGATCAAGACGGAGGACCTGTCCGCGACGGAAATTCCCGAGGAATGCTCCTTGATCGTCATTTCCTCGCCGCGCTACGACTTTGAGGAATATAACGACGCGACCATCACCTCCGAGATCTCCCGTCTTCGCGCGTTCATTGCGCGCGGGGGAACGGTGCTTTATCTGCGTGACGCGACGGCGGGGAGCCTTCCCCGACTGGACGCCTTTTTCGCCTCGATGGGCATTCTGCCGACGGAGGGCGTCGTGATGGACCCCACCTATTCGGTAGACCTTTCGGGCAGTGCTGTGCTTCTTCGCTACGATGAGGGCGAGGGTGCCGCCCCCATTCGCGAGCGCGCCGAGAAATACAACGACGCCCGCCTTGCGGGTGCGGCGGTGGGTGCGCTTACTTTGTCGAGCGGCGAGGGCTATCGCGCCGAGGCACTGCTTCGGAGCCACGAGAGTGCTTATCGCTCGGTGAAGGGCGAGAGCATCTACGACGCCGAAGGCGGCTACGCCGTTGCCGCGCTCAGCGAGGTCGAGGGCAAGCGGGGCGCTGTGGGCTACGCGCTTTGCATCTCGGCGGGCGCCTTCGTGGAGCAGACCCAGATGGAAACGGCGGGCTACGGCAACAAGCCCTTCCTTCTGTCCGCCTTAATGGAAACGACGGGGGCTGTGGCACCCATCGGCTCGGGCGTCGTGCTTCTCAACACCTATCCGCTTGAGGATATGACGCGCGGCGTTGCCAACACGTATCTTATTTTGCTTGCGGGTGTCGTACCGCTGGCGATCGCCCTTTTGGGCTACGCCGTCGTGCGCCGCCGCACGCACCACTAAAAAGAGAGGGGAATTTCTGCTTTGATGAAATTAAGTCTTCCACGCGGAAAAAGACGGAACGCCGTCACGCTTTCCCTCGTGGTGCTGCTTGCGCTGTTGCTTTTGGCGGGAAACCTTCTTCTGCCCTACGCACTGCGCCGTGCAAACGCCTATATCGACTTAACGCCCGAGGGGCTTTATACCCTCACGGACGCCTTGAAGGAGGAGCTTTCCGCGCTCTCGCAGGACGTGGAGATCGTCTTCCTTGCGGACGAGGACCTGCTCCTTGACGCAGAGCTGACGCGCTACACCTACGTGATGTGCCGCGCGCTTGAAAAGGAAAACGAGCATATTACCGTAAAGACCGTCAACCTCGCGAAAAATCCCTCTGCCGCGGACGACTTCCGCGTAGCGAAGGGGACCGAGCTTGCCACCTCGGACGTGGTGGTGCATAGCGCGGGGCGCTATAAGGTGCTCTCCGCCGCCTCCTTCTTTACGACGGAAAACAACGAGTACGTTTCTTATAACGGCGAATACCGCATCGCGACGGCGATCCTTTCCGTCACGACCTACGCAAACGGTCCTTACGCCTATTTTGCGACGGGTCACGGCGAGCGCTACTACGTGAAGGGCGACGCGGGAAGCGATCCCTCGCTCTCCGCCTTTGCCGCGCTTCTTGAGGACGCGGGACTGCGCGTGGGCAAGGTGGATCTTGACGCGGTGGACGCCGTCCCCGAGGACTGCGTGCTGCTGATCTTCCTTGACACCGCCGAGGATTACTCGGCCGGCGATCTTACCGACTATCACGCACCCAGCGTGCTCAAAAAGCTAGACAAATATCTGTACGGCAAGAAGAGCGTGATGGTGTTCCGCGATGCGCTTGACGCACCGCTTCCCGATTTTGAAGAGTATCTTGCCCAGTGGGGCATCCGCTTTACCTCTACGCACGTGACCTCTCCCGAGGAGGCGCTTGCGGACAGCGTGAGCGGGGAAAAGAACGGCAACCGCCTGGTTGCAAGCTACCCCGACGCGGACGCCGACGCGCCCGCCTACGCGATGGTCAAGGATATTGCCTCGATGATCACCCCGCCGAAAATGGTGATCGCAAACGCCGCGGCGCTCCAAAAGGACCCAAGCTTTGCGAAAATGCCCATCTATACCGCGACGGGGACCTCGCGCTCCGTTTGTCCCGTCTTTTACGCGGGAGAAAAGGGGATCGCGACCTACGCGGACGGCACGCGCTTGCCCACCGCCGACCGCCATATCCTTGCGATGGTGGGAATGGAGGCGCGCCTTAAAAACGGCGAGCATACCTATTCCTACGTCTTTGCCGCAGGCTCGACCGAGATGATCGCCAACGAGTACCTTTTGGACGGTGCCTTCGGCAACGGCGACGTGATGGCGGCGGTGCTTCGCACCATCACCCGTACCGACGTTTACGCCTCGGGCGAGGTGGGCGGCTTTGATCTCAACGCCAACTACGGCGGTAAGCTCTTTGAGGAAACGCATCTTTCCACCGAGGGCAAGAACGAGATCTTTTTGAGTCTGACCGAGTGGCGGGATTACGCGCAGCTGACGCCCGCCCGCGTGACGGTCGTTTGTGTTTGTCTGTTTGCCATCCCGCTGGTCGGGATGCCGCTTCTTGCGAGCGCGGTGCTTCGCCGCCGCAAGAATAAGTAAGGGGGTGTCGGAATGAAAAAGCTTTCTTTTAAACCCCTTCGCCGCTTCTGGCGCGGACTTTCAAAACAGATGCGCGTATCGCTTATCGTTCTGCTTTGCGGCGTTCTCCTGCTTTCGGGCTTCGGCATCTGGCTTCTTGCCCGTCCCGACACGCCGTCGGGCGGCGGCACCGTGACCCTCTTTCCCGAGGTGGACCGCGCCGAGATCAAGAGCATCCTGATCCATACCGAAACGGGTGTGGAATACACCGTCAAGACGCGCAAGAACACCGTCACGGGCGAGGATGGCAACCCCATCACGACCAAGAGCTTTTACCTGGTGACGGCGGACGGCGTTGAGCGCACCACGCTCACCATCAACAGTATGCAGCTATCCAACCTCGTGGTCGGCACGGGCGCGCACTACGTCTTTGACGAGGTCATCCGCCGTCCCGACGCGACGGACGCCGAGGCGCTCGCCGCATACGAGGCGAAGCTTGCCGAGCTGGGATTTTCCGCCGACAGTGCCTTTTACGAGCTTTCGACCGAGTCGGGCGAGAGCTACCGCGTCTATTACGGAATGAAGGATATCACGGGCGCGGGCTACTACGTGATGCTTGACGGGGTGGGGACGGTATATCCCTCCAAGACCGCCTTCGTCGGGGACCTTTTACAGCAAAGCGGTCCCGAGAGCCTGATCGAGCCGACGCTCATTCTTCCCTCGCTCAACACCTACGCTTACGCCTTTGCCAAGAATTTTGCCGTGCGCGACTATCTGCGCGTGGATGCTAAGGGTACGCCCGTGACCGAGCGGGATTACGGCGTGGGCTACACGCTCAAAAAGAGCGACGGCACGACGGCGACGGGCAGCTATTCCCTTGAGAGCGTCGAGGGAGAGAGTGCGGCGGCGGCACTGTACCGCGCGGCGCTCCGCTCCTTCTTCTTGGGTAAGAAAGTCGGAGAATGTAAAGAAAAGTTTACGTTTACCTATCCCGACACCGAGGAGATGGGAGAGAACCGCGGCAAGAGCCACGAGATCGAATTTCTTTCGATCGACTACGTGACGCGCGGCGCGCAGGCGGACGGTACCGACCTTCGCTACGAGATCTCCTACGTGTTCTACGAGGTGAATTGCACCTCCTGCGGCACGCTCAACCGCACGATGATGGCGGCAGAGCGGGAGGAGATGATCTGCACCAAGTGCGGACGCCAGCTTCCCGACGAGCGCGACCTTTCCTTCAAGTATTCCGTTCACCGCTTTACCGCGCCCGCCGATATGACCAACTATATCCCCGGGCTTGACGTGACGGCAGTCTTCGAGAGCGTTCTTAAGGTGACGGGTACGGTGGTCAAGCTGGGCGTGGACGACGCGACGGTCTCCAAATACGGGCTGTACCGTCACCGCGTCAGCCTCTCCTACCCCTATTACGACACGGCGGACTTTGACAGCTACCTTTCGGCGTATCTGTACGTCAGCGACGTGACCGAAAACGGCACCCGCTACGTGGCGGACCCGCTTCTTTACGATCTCGTCGTGGAGGTGGATGCCGACGCGCTCGCCTTCCTTGACGGGGACGCGTTTGCGATGGTGGACGATTACGTCTTTCCCACCGCGTCCGAGGACGTGACGGGGATGCAGATCTTTTGGAATTACGGTGCGGGCAAGTGGAGCGAATCGGCGTACGACTTTGCAGTGCGCTTCGGCACCAAGACGGACGTTTCGGGCAACGCCTATACCGTGATCGAGAGCGTCAAGGCGACGCCCGTCTTTGGCGGCGACCCCATCACGCTGGACGGTGACCTTTATACGATGCTCTATTCCCGCCTCACCTATACGCGCTATAAGGGCGAGCACGCGCTGTCCGAGGAGGAGCTTGCAGCACTGCTTGCGGCGTCCGACGAGCGGCGCGTATTGCAGATCGTGATGAGCGTTTCGGACGGCACAGCAAACCGCTTTGAGTTTTACCCCGTCTCCGCCGACCGCGTGGCGGTGCAGGTGAAGATCGGCGCGGGGGCGGAGGTCTCCTGCCGCTTCGTCATCTACCGCACGGCGCTTGACGATATTTTCCGCGCCTTTGAGCGTTTGATGGAAGGAAAATCGTTCGATTTTGAGGACCGCTACGAATAAGACGGAAAAGCGCGTCAACAAAAGCGTAAAATGTGCTGAAAAACTCTTGATTTTATAATTAAAATATGGTACAATGTACCGTGTAATATTTTGAAATCCAAACAAAGAAGGATCAAAGCTATGAAAAAAACGACCAAAATTCTCTCTGCCGTGGCACTTCTGCTTGCGGCGCTGATGCTGTTTTCTGCGTGCAGCATCTCTTACAGAACGGCAGACACGGCGGACTATATCCAGATCGCCGAGAACGCGTACCGTGCGGTCACGCTCGCCATTGATAAGATGGTAGTTGACGCGGACGACGTCAAGCAGTTCATCAACGACCTTCGCTATCAGAACAAGAAGGTCATCAAGAGCTCGAGCGACACGAACGCTCCCTACGTTACGGGCGCCGTGGCAGCTTACGACGTGCTTTCGCTCCGCTATCTGATGTACGATGAAGAGGGCAACCTGGTTGCGCACAACTTCTCCATCGATTCCAAGCAGTCGGGCTCGAGCAAGCTCGTTCTTTTGCAGGGTACCTCGCTTCCCATCGGCTTCTGGCCCATCGGCGATCCTTCTTCCTTGAACGAGGGTCTTGACGCGTGGTTTGAGGAGCAGATCTTCGGTGACGGCTCCGCCCCCGCAGACTACCCCTCGCACGTGATCGGCAGCAACCTGCTTGGCGACGCCGCTACGGGCATCACCGAGCTTCCCGAGATCCTTTTCTGCACCTTCAAGTCCAGCTACTCGACCACGGGTACCACGGGCGACAGTGCAACGACGGTCACTCCCCTGCACATCACCAAGCTCCTTGAGCAGGCGAAGGCGGGCGGCACCAACAGCTACAACCAGGCGATCGCTCTGGGTCTTGAGCAGGTCATCACCAAGCTGAAGGCAGGCGAGTACGCCGAGGGCGCAAAGCTGAAGCCCGGCTCCAAGATCACCATCAACGTGTATCCGAACGAGTCCGATATCCCCGAGGGCGCCGCTTACGAGGTGGACAACGCCCACATCGTTTACAAGATGGACTTCTCCAACGTGAAGACGGGTACCTCGTACGACAAGGGTAAGATCGAGCTGACCGTTTCGGGCGTATCCACCCCCGACACGGGCGCATCCGCCCTCAAGCCCGCAGGCACCTACACCTACCCCTCCGATGCAACGGGCAAGTATAAGACCGAGAAGGGCGACAGCCACGACATCAAGGATACCAAGTGCACCGCGTACATCTTCTTTGAGGAGCGCGTAGGCTACGAGTATCCCGCGTATAACGCAGAGTTCATCAAGAACACCGCAGGCTTTGCATCCGATAAGACGGACGAAGCAGAGCTGAAGGCTGAGTATGAGGAGTCCGTGCGCAAGGATCTGCAGGAGGACTGCGATCTGACCGCAAAGAAGAAGGCGATGAGCCGCCTTTGGGACACCGCGGTCAAGAACACCACGCTCGTGAAGACCCCCACCGCCAACGTGAAGGCGTACCAGAAGAACGAGCTTAACTACTACAAGTATCTGTACTACGATTACGGCTACGGTAACTCGGGCTACTACGATGACTTCGAGGACTTCGTGGTGACGATGTACAGCGCATCGGGCGTTTCCTACGACAGCTTCGCGGCAGTCGAGAACGCGATCTGGGCTGACGGCGTTCAGCAGGCGAAGGAAAACCTACTCACCTACTACCTTGCAGACGCGCTGGGCGTTCGCCTGACCGAAGCACAGCTTGACGAAAAGCTTGCCGCATACGCTGCAAAGGTTGCGAAGGAAGAGGTTGATTACCTGAAGGAGACCTACGCCTTCGTCGATGGCGAGAGCGACACCAACCGTAACAACAAGAAGGCTTGGCTCGAGGCAAACGGCTTTACCGACGCTTCGCAGATCCCCGACGACTTCATCAAGGCGTCCGACGCGCTTGAGGCGATCGAGGACGACAAGAACGCGCTTGAGAGCATTCTCGGCGGCTTCCAGCTTGACGTCGTGATGGAAAAGCTGTACGACATCAACCTTGAGGGCGGCACGCTGACCCACCCCGAGGCAGATTACGACGAGAGCAAGCTCGTCGGCTAATGACAGACCCATCTTTTGCTCCGACAGCCGTCGGAGCAAAAGGTTTATAAAAACAAAGTTTTCGGGATCGGGAAAGGAGCGCGCACGATGAAAAAGGTGACGGTCTATACCGACGGCGCCTGCCGCGGCAACCCGGGCAAGGGCGGCTGGGGTGCCGTCCTCGTGTATCGGGGCGTCGAGCGAGAGCTTTCGGGCGGCGAGAGGGAGACCACCAACAACCGTATGGAGCTCTCTGCCGCGATCTTTGCCCTTGAGGCGCTGAAGGAGCCCTGCGAGGTGGAGCTCGTGACCGATTCCAAGTATCTGGCGGACGCCATAGAGAAGGGCTGGCTTGCAGGCTGGCGCTTCCGTGGCTGGCGCCGCGCGGATAAAAAGCCCGTCCTAAACCCTGATCTGTGGGAGCGGCTGTATTTGCTCTTGCAAAAGCACACCGTCACTATCACGTGGGTCAAGGGTCACGCGGGGCATCCCTACAACGAGCGCTGTGACGCGCTTGCGACCGCCTTTGCGGATTCGCTTTGAGCCGCAAAGAGGCTCTTTTCCGCCCTTTGGCGGAACCTCCCCCGAAAGGGGAGCCGCCCGCACCCGTGCGGGCAAGGGCGCACGCGCCCGCAAGTCAAGTTAGGAAGGAACTGTTTTATGAAAAACGCAAAACAGGGAAAAACAAACAAAAACGCACCGCTTTCCAAAAAGCAGCGCAAGCGTCTTGAAAAGCGCGGCGTTGTGATCAAGGATAAGCGCGCCCCCAAGGCGGACGGCGTGAAGATGCCCAAGGAGCAGAAGTTCTTTATCGCGCTCGTCGCGGTGATCGCTCTGCTTGCCATCGTCTGTGCGACCTTTGGCGGCATTCTGATCGCGAGTGCAGTGGGCAACGTGCCTTACGGCTCCATTTACGATACGCTCAAAATGAGCAATTATCTGGATACGCGCCGTATGGGCAAGCCCTTCTATACGAACAATACCTTTGATTTTACCGAGATCGAGAAATATTATGCGCCCAAGGACGCGGCGTATATGGACGAATACATTGAAGGGATCCGCCTTGAGCATCGCGAAGAGGTCGCGCTCGGTCAGAAGCTGACCCCCGTGGGCTTTGCGGATGACGTCGCGCTTTATATCACGGACATCTTCCGCGGCGAGAGCCCTGCGGACGAGGCGGCGGAGAAGGCAAACCGCATCCCTACCTCGACGATGCCGCTTGGCACCTATATCCAGTCTATCACCTTTACGGTGGGTACCGAGTATTTCGGCAAGGATTTTGACGACAAGCTGATCGCGCTGAACCTTAAGCCCGCCGACACGGGCAGAGAGGTCCGCTACAACGGCACCATCGCGCTTGACGACACCGTTTGCCTTTCCTACGTGGTCTATAAGAGCAAGTCGGCAAAGACCGAGGGTGTGACGGAAGAAACGCCTCTTCTTGACCGTTATACCTGGAACACCAAGGCAGAGAGCGCGGGCAAGAACCAGACGCGCGTGGATCTTTCGGAGGACATCGACGCAACGCTTGCCGCCGCACTCGTAGAGAACTGCAAGGCGATGGGCGAGACCTACACCTTCGTGCTTGAAAATTACAGCCTTTCGGGCGATGGCTCGAATAAGGCGACCTATAAGATCGAGGCACAGATCCACTTCGCCGTCGAGACCGAGGTGACGCGTGACGTGACCTTTACCTTCCCCGAGGATTACTTCACCGAGGGTGACGGCGCAACGCTCAAGGCGCTCAACGGCAAGACGGTGACCTTCCGCGTGATCGTTGCCGCATCGGACGACTACGAGCTTCCCGTCTTCGACCGCAAGTTCATCACCGAAACGCTGGAAGTTGAGCTGACGGCGACCGACGAGGCGGGCGCGCTTGCCGAGTATAAGGAAAAGGAGCTTGCCCGTATCAACAAAAGCCTTGCCGAGAACAAGGAAATGGCAAAGCTCAGAACGGCGTATCTGCACCTTGCCAACAAGGCAAACACCAGCAGTCTGTTCGTGAACACCGAGTTCCCGACGTCGCTTGTGAACGCCGTCAAGTCCTCGCTCCTTTCCGAGCTGCGGACCAACTTCATCTCGACATACGGCTTTACGCCCACCACGGACCAGCTCAACAGCTACGCCGCCGCGCAGTATGCGCAGATGGGCGGACAGCAGCAGATCACCACGTACAGCGAGTATCTGATGTACGTCGCTGACAGCCAGATCACGCAGGAGCTTCTGATGTACTACGTCTTCCGCGACGCGGGACTTAAGATCACCGACGAGATGTTAGAAGAGGCGTACCGCGCGCAGATCGACGAGTTTATCGAGAACGCGGGCGACCCCGAGACCTACGACGAGGAGTACTTCGTCAACTACTACACCAAGGACGTGCTGTACGCACAGGTGCGCCGCGACCTTGTGTATCATATGGTGGGCGATTACCTGCTCGCCAAGAACACCCAAAAGCTTTCGTAAGGAGGACGGACGATGAAAAACGATCAGAATATCGAGATAACTTCCGCGCCCTCCGCGACGGCGGGTGAGGAAAAAAAGAGCACCTTCCCCTCGAAAGGATTGCTCGTCTGTCTGCTCGCGGGCGCCATCGTGCTTGCCCTGCTTGCGGGCGTGCTCGGCGTCTTTGCCTTCGTGGATTTCGATAAGGACGACCCCACGGGCGGCACGGGCGGCGGCGGAAGCACGAACAGTGCGTTTTCCTACGCCGACAGCATCATTACCGACTATATCAAGCTGACCGAGGCGATGATCACGGGTCTGACCGTCCCCGGCTACGAGAGCCGCGTGGACGAGGTCACGGACGAGAACGTCAAAAAGTATATCAACCAGCTTCTTCTTTCCGCGGCACTCAGCGCGGCAGAGGAGGCAGGCACCGCGCTTCCCAAGAAGACGGTCGCCATCAACTACGCCGACCAGGTCCACGTTTATATCATTGACGTCAAGGACCACGCAACAGGCGAGAGCGTTACCGTAGAGTATTTCAAGAACGCGTATGCGTCCGCCGCTCCCCTGCAGATCGGTATGGAGGCGCTCGGCAAGGCGTTTGACGACGCGCTGATCGGACTCATCCCGATGCATACGGGCAAGTTCGAGACCCGCACGATGGGCTCCGTCAGTGCGACGGATACGATCCTGATGAATTACACCGTAACGGAAACCATTAAGGCGACCGAGGAGGATAAGGAGGATACCGAAAAGACCCACCGCGACCAGACGGCAGAGCGCATTGACCTGACCGAGAAGAGTGACGCGTTCGTTGCGGCGCTTCTTGGCGCCTACGGCACGATCGGTCAGACCTTCTCCTTTGAATTTACCGAGGACGCCGACGGCGACGGTGATGAGGAAACGGTCACCTACAAGGGTGTGATCTCCTCGGTTATCGTGGATGAGGAGACCTATCTGCTTGAGGGCATCAAGCTTCCCGACGAGTATTTCGGCAGAAACCCCAGCGACGAGGATTATGCCGCGCTCAACGGTGCGACCCTTGACTTCTATATCAACATCGACTACACCGTTCCGCTCTCTGCAAAGACGTGGGAGGATATGACGGTTGCGGATATGAACAACTCCGTTCTTGCGGCGCTTGCGCAAAGCGTGGGCAAGGAGGACCTCTCCGTTCCCTCCGACAAGTCGAAGGACGAAGCCGCCGCACGCGCGTATTGCCTGGAAACGGTCAAGACGGAGCTTCTCGCTTCGTACGACGACACCGTGAAGAGCGTCAAGATCAGCCTTATCTGGGAGTACCTCTTTGAAACGCTTGCCTTTGACAAGCTCCCCGAGGAGGAGGTCAAGAAGGCGAAGGACGGCGTGATCGACGAGCTTGAGTACTATTATGAATACTACAAGAGCTCCATTTCGGGCTTTGAAAGCACCTATCCCAACATTGAAAAGTATGCACCCGACTTCTTTGGCTACGACAAGACCGAATACGATTCGTATGAGGATTTTGCGACCTACTACGCCGAGAGCTCGGTCAAGCAGCAGCTTCTCTATTACGGTATCTATAACAACTATATCGACGACGAGGAAGCCCTCACCGCCCGCGTCAACGAAATGATCGACGAGGTGATTGAGGCGAGCACCACCACCGATAAGGACGGCAAGACCGAGGCGCCCACGCGCGAGGAGGTCCTTGACTACTACGGCGCGGCAACGCTCCGCTACTACGCTCTCGTTGAGGCGGTACAGGACTACCTGGTAGAAAAGAACACGGTAGATTTCACTCTGACCGAAAAATAATGTGTTACAGCCGACGCCATCCCCCTGTGGGATGGCTTTGGCATCGTATTTTCCGATTTGCGAAAGGATCGAACTTTTATGAAATGGACTTCTCTTAACGATCTGCGCGAGGCGTATCTGTCCTTTTTTGAATCCAAGGGGCACCTTCGCCTTCCCAGCTTCCCCCTCGTTCCCATCGGGGACAAATCCTTGCTTCTGATCAACTCGGGTATGGCACCTATGAAAAAGTATTTCACGGGTGAGGAAGAGCCGCCCCGCCGCCGCGTGACGACCTGCCAGAAGTGCATCCGCACCCCCGACCTTGAGCGCGTGGGACACACGGCGCGCCACGGCACCTTCTTTGAGATGCTGGGTAACTTCTCCTTCGGCGATTACTTCAAGGAGGAGGCAATTCCGTGGGCGTGGGAATTTCTGACCGAAACGCTCGCCATCCCCTCGGACCTTCTTTGGCCCTCCATCTACGAGGAGGACGAGGAGGCGTACCACATCTGGGCGGACAAGATCGGCGTTCCCCCCGAGCACATCGTGCGCCTTGGTAAGGCAGACAACTTCTGGGAGCACGGCACGGGTCCTTGCGGTCCCTGCTCCGAGATCTACTTTGACCGCGGCGAGAAGTACGGCTGCGGCAAGCCGGATTGCAAGCCCGGCTGTGATTGCGACCGCTATATGGAGATCTGGAACAACGTCTTCTCCCAGTTCAACAATATGGGCGACGGCACCTATACCGAGCTCGCGTCCAAGAACATCGATACGGGTATGGGACTTGAGCGTCTGGCGTGCGTGATGCAGGGCGTGGACAATATGTTCGAGGTGGACTCTGTCCGCAAGATCCTCGACCACGTGGTCGCCGTTTCGGGTAAGAATTACGGCGACGATAAGAACAACGATATTTCCATCCGCGTCATCACCGACCACACGCGCTCGGCGATGTTTATGATCGCGGACGGTGTCATCCCCTCCAACGAGGGCCGCGGCTACGTGCTTCGCCGCATTCTGCGCCGCGCCTGCCGTCACGGTAAGCTGCTGGGCATCGATCGCCCCTTCCTGTGCGAGATCTGCGAAACGGCGATCGGCGAGAGCGACCGCGCGTACCCCGAGCTCGCCGAAAAGAGAGAATACATTCTCAAGGTGATGTCGATGGAGGAGGAGCGCTTTGACGCCACCATCGACGCGGGTCTTTCCATCCTCGGCGGACTGATCGAGGACGCAAAGGCAAAGGGCGAGCGTGCGCTTTCCTCTGCCGACGTCTTCAAGCTGTACGATACCTACGGATTCCCCTTTGACCTCACCCGCGAAATGGCGGAGGAGGCGGGGCTTTCGGTTGACGAGGACGGCTTCCGCGCTCTGATGGAGGAGCAAAGACAGCGCGCCCGTGCGGCAAGAGCCGATATTTCGGGCTGGGCTTTCGCCTCCGAGTCGCTTGCGGGACTTCCCGAAACCGTCTTTGAGGGCTACGAAAGGGAAACGGGCGAGGGCAAGGTGCTTGCCATCCTCACCGACGAGGGCGCCGTGGATGCGCTCACCGAGGGCGAGGCAACGCTCGTGCTTGACGCGACCGTCTTCTACGGCGAGGGCGGCGGTCAGGTAGGTGATACGGGTGTGATGACGGCAAACGGCGCCGCGCTCACCGTCACCGACACCAAGAAAACGAACGGCGTGTATCTGCATATGGTCACGCTCACCGACGGCACCGTGCGCGTGGGCGACACCCTTTCGCTCGCCGTTGACGGCGTCCGCCGTGCGGCGATCCGCCGCAACCACTCCGCGTGCCACCTGTTGCAGGCGGCGCTCCGCGCGGTGCTGGGTACGCACGTTGAGCAGGCAGGCTCCTACGTGGATGCCGAACGCGTGCGCTTTGACTTTACGCATTTCTCGGCGATGAACGCCGAGGAGATCGCCCGCGTTGAGGCGATCGTCAACGGGGCTATTCTGCTCGCCGAGCCCTGCTCCACCGTCGTGACGGATATGGAGCACGCCAAGGCTGAGGGCGCGATGGCGCTCTTCGGTGAGAAGTACGGCGACAGCGTCCGCCTCGTCCGCATCGGCTCCTCTTCGACCGAGCTTTGCGGCGGTACGCACGTGCAGAACACGGGTAACATCGGTCTGTTCCGCGTCCTTTCCGAGTCCTCGGTCGCCGCAGGCGTGCGCCGTATTGAGGGTACGACGGGTCTTGGCGTGCTCGCCCTGCTCGCCGAGCGTGACGCGTCTCTCGCCTCGCTCGCGAAGGAGCTGAAGGCAGGCTCGGTTGCCGACCTTTCCCGCCGCGCGACTGCCATTACGCAGGAGCTGAAGGATACGAAGAACGCGCTCGCATCCGCCGAGGGCAAGCTCGCCGAGGCGCGCCTTGGTACGCTCATTTCGGGCGCAAAGACGGTGGGCGCAGTTCGCCTGCTCGCTACGCGCTTTGAAGGCACCACCGATGCCGCACGCACGCTTTGCGATACCATCAAGGCACGCTACAGCGACACCGTCGCCGTCTTTGCCGTCATCGACGGCGAGCGACTCGGCTTCGTCGCCTGTGCAGGCGCCGACGCCGTCAAAGCAGGCGCCCATGCGGGCAAGCTCGCAAGCCTCGCCGCATCCCTCACGGGCGGCAAGGGCGGCGGCCGTCCCGACAGCGCCCAGGCGGGCGGTAAGGACCTCTCGAAGATCGACGAAGCCCTCGCCGCAGTCGAAAGCGCGCTGGCATAACTTGATAAAAAACACAAAAAAGCAAACCAACGGTTTGCTTTTTTGTTTTCACTTGTTGAAATCTTTTGTCGAAAAAGCTTTGCATCTCATCACGTTGACAGCCGCGCCGTTCTTGGTCTCCGTCAGAAGCTGACAAAAGCATCGTACGTAAAACGCTCCTCGCGCAGCACCGTGTCGTCCGCATCCTTCACCGTGCGCGAAAGTACTCGCCCAAGGCTATCATAAGTATAGCACATTTTCGTCGAATTTGCAAGTGCGTTTTCTTCGACGATTCTCGACAGCTCGTCATACGTGTACGCAAAGCCGCTGATGACCGTGCCGCCCGCCGTTCTTTCCACCGTAGAGGTCACTCTCTGCTTTCGTCGTAAACGGTAGTGGTCACACTGCCGTCGGGCTTGGTGACACCTACCACACGGTTGTTTTCGTCGTAGGTGTAGCGCGTCACACGGTTTGCCCAGTCCGTTACGGTGAGAAGGTTTCGGTTGGCGTCGTACGTGTAGGTCTCAGTCAGAGCATTGCAATATAAAAACTCCGCACCAGAAGGTGCGGAGAAAGCAATGATTCAATTGATTTTTTCAAAACTGTCTATCAGCAGTTTTGAAATTGATTTGCTTTTTTCTTCAATAGGCAAATTTGCTAACAAAAATGTTGAAATTTGTTTTTTTTGCTGTTCTGTAAGGACGAGAGAGTTTTTATAATTCTCTGTTGATCCACTAAAAGTAATCGAAATATCCATATGAGTTCCATTATAAAAAATCTCAGTTGAAATTTTTGGGGAGGAGAAAGATAGTTCTTCCTCAATCCCTTTCGATCTGTATCTTTTTTTTCCTATTTTCTTTAAATCATCAAACAAATTTTTAATACGCATTTTAAGTTAATACAGAATTCGCAAGTACCTGTATCCAGTGGTTACAATAGTTTCCATTAAATAATAGAAGCTCCTGTAGTCTCTAGTTATATCAATTCCAAAATCCACAATCTCTACGCCCCATCTCATCATACGTTCGATGAACTTTTTGTTATGATTCATGGATAAGGATCTTGCTAAATTCTCTCCTCCTATATTCTTTATAAGATTAAACCCAGGCATTCCTTTGTAGGTGATTTGTTTTCCCGCCCTTGCCAATTTGGTGACGCGAGTCATGTTTTCTCCAATGGCAACACCGTTTTTAAACAGTTTCACTGTTCTCAATGTAGCGCCCCCTAACGCAAAAACGCCGCCCCATAGAGCACCATCAGCCATTCTGTCAACAAAACCGCCCCAAAAGCTGCCGCCGCCAATGGTCCCAATGGTTCCTTGGAGAAGCCCGTCTGACAAAATGCTAACGCCCATGCCGACAAACACAGGGGTTAACGATCCACCTGTCAAAGCAGTTAAAACTACCGCTCCAACAAATGAAACTCCACCAATAAGCCATTTCAGCCAATTCGGCATATGACCATCCGGATCCGTGTACATAATGGGATTATTCCCACAATAAGCATACAGGTTTAATCCATTGACAGAACTCGGATCAAGATATTCTACGCTATCCGCGTTGATGAATCTGCCAACCACGGGATCATAACTCCAATCGCAAAGCAAAATTATCTTTGCGATAATTTTGAAACCGAATGACATTCGGCAACTGATTTTCTTTGAAAATCAGGCGATTTCCGTTGAAAGGATGCCG
>JAFTIH010000008.1 GCA_017456985.1 Clostridia bacterium
TCGTTTCGATGAATGCGCGGATGACCATATCCATCTCTGCCTTACACTCCTTATACTTGAAGGGCATCTCCTTGCCGCCCACGATGGCGTTCAGCTCCGCAAGGTCTGCGGGAACCGTCCAGTCGAGCGTGATGTTGGAGAAGGGTGCCTGCGTACCCCAACGGGAGGGGGTATTGACACCGTAGATGAAGGACTCAATGCACTTCTTGACCTGATCGTAGGTGAGGTTGTCCGCCTTGACGAAGGGAGCGAGGTAGGTGTCGAAGGAGGAGAATGCCTGTGCGCCTGCCCACTCGTTCTGCATAATGCCGAGGAAGTTGACCATCTGGTTGCAGAGCGTTGCAAGGTGGGATGCAGGAGCCGAGGTGATCTTGCCGGGAACGCCGCCAAGACCCTCCTTGATAAGCTGCTTGAGCGACCAGCCTGCGCAATAGCCCGTCAGCATCGAAAGGTCGTGAATGTGAATGTCTGCGTTGCGGTGTGCGTTGGCGATCTCGTCGTCATAAACCTCGGAGAGCCAGTAGTTTGCGGTGATCGCACCCGAGTTGGAGAGGATCAGACCGCCCACCGAATAGGTAACGGTGGAGTTTTCCTTCACGCGCCAGTCGGTGACGCGCAGGTAGCTATCTACGATGTCCTTGTAGTTGAGGACGGTGCTTTCCATATTGCGCAGCTTTTCTCTCTGACGGCGGTACAGAATGTACGCCTTTGCGACGTCAGCATAGCCTGCCTGTACGAGAACGGACTCCACGCTGTCCTGAATGTCCTCGACAGCAATCAGTCCTTCCTTGATCTTGGGCTCAAATTCTGCGGTGACCTTCAGTGCGAGAAAGTCAATGACGTTGGGGTGATACTGCTTTTCCTGTGCCTCGAATGCCATCTTGATGGCAGAGGCGATCTTGTCAAGATCAAAATCAATGACCTTGCCGTTGCGCTTGAGTACCTGATACATGATGTGCTCCTTCTTTCGTTTATCGTTTTTTTAATACAATCTTTTTACATTCCGCGCACGCGGGCGCTCGGAATATAGGGCTTGACGGCGTCAAGCAGTGCCGTAAGCTCGCTCGGGGTGAAGCCCGAAAGTCCGCCCACGAGAACGTCCCCCGAATCGGTGAAGTTCTGGATGAAGTAGGCGGGTACGTCGCCGAGCCACTCGCCAATCGCCCGCATCGTTTGCTCGGTGTGCAGACCCTTGACGACGGTGGTGCGGAACTCGTAGGGAACGGTGCCGCGCTTTAAAATGGCGATGCTTTGCTCAATTTTGGGAAGGATATCCTCCGAAACGCCCGCCGTCTTTGCGTATGCTGCGGGCGCGTTCTTCACGTCCATCGCTACGTAGTCGAGCAACCCTTCGTCGCACAGCGTGCCGAGCACCTCGGGATACGAGCCGTTGGTGTCGAGCTTGACGAAGAAGCCCTCATCGCGAATGCGTTTAATAAAAGGAACGATGTCCTTTTGTAAGAGCGGCTCTCCGCCCGTGATGCAAACGCCGTCGTTGAGCCCGCGGCGTTTTTTTAAGAAGGCAAAGAAATTTTCCTCGGAAAGACGGTCCTCACCGCCGTCGGCGCGGATGAGCGATGCGTTGTGGCAGAAGGGACAGCGGAAGTTGCAACCGCCCGTGAACACCGTCGAGGCGACCTTGCCGGGAAAGTCAAGCAGGGTTGTTTTTTGCAGTCCGCGTAAGAGCATTTTGCCACTCCTTTCCGTGAAAAATGTGCGTAGCCTGTCTACAAGAATTTTAAGCGAAGCATATCACGAAATCCACCCCTTAAAACGGGTTCGATTTCGGTTGTGATAGGCTAAGGCGTGAAAAGAGCCGCCGAAAATCACATTCCGACAGCTTCTTTTTTAAGCGGTTGCAAGCACGCCCGCGCGATTTTGCGAGAGCTTTTGGGCTTGCATCAAAAATTATACCACAATGGGTAGTGTTTGTCAACCCCTAAAAACTATATTTTGTGTTTTCGATGTTTTGTACCACAACATCTTGTGTTTTTTGTGCAAAATGGCGAAAACCGCCGAATGCCCCCGAAACGAGGGGAAAACGGCGGTTTTTCTTGATAAAATCTTGATAAAATCAGGGGGAAAAGGGCGTTTTTTACAGTGCGTACTTGCCCATATAGCGCTCAAAGACCTCGTTAAAGCCGTGGCTGCTTTTGAACTCCTGCAGGTAGGCGTGCGCACCGGGATCGCTAGCGCTCTCCGACTCGATCACGGCAACGGCAATGTTGGAGCAGTGGTCGGAAACGCGCTCGTAGTTGTTGAGCAGGTCCGCGAGGATAAAGCCCATTTCCACCGTGCAATTGCCCTTCTGCAAGCGGCTGATGTGGCGGGAGCGGATCTCGGCGATGAGATAGTCGATAACCTGCTCCAGCGGCTCAACGCGGCCTGCGCTCTCGGCATCGTCCTGGCAGAACGCCGCGACGGTGATGTCGAGAATGTCGCGCGTTGCGCGGTCAAGCACCGCGATCTCACGCTCGGCGGCGGGGGAGAAAGCAAGACCCTTGTCCGCGATCTCGTCCGCGACCTTGACGAGATTGACCGCGTGGTCACCGATACGCTCAAGGTTGCCGATGGAGTGAAGGAGCTTCGCCGACTCGCGCGAGTCGCGGTCGGACAGAGCGTGCGCGGAGAGCGCCACAAGATATTTGCCGAGGGCGTCCTCGTATTTGTCGATACGGTCCTCAAGGTCGAGGATGTGGTCGCGCAGCTTTGCGTCGGGCTTCTTTAAGTAATCGAGCGCCGAGGTGATCGCCTCTCTTGCAAGGCGCGTCATTTCGGTTGCGCGGGCGTCGCACTCGCCGACCGCGATCGAGGGGGTCGCAAACAGACGGCGGTCGAGGAAGCAGACGACCTCGCTGTCCTTGCCGTCCTCGCTCTTTTCCTTGATAAGGCGCTCCGCGATCTTGACGAGGAGCTTTGAGCAGGGAAGCAGGATAACGGTGGAAACGACGTTAAAGACGGTGTGCGAGATGGCGATGCCAAACTCGTCGATCGCCATTTGAAAGAGCGGGAGCTTGGGAACGAACAGGTAAAGCACGCCGTAAACGATGAGGAACAAAACGGTACCGATGATGTTGAACGCCGCGTGCACCACGGCAACGCGCTTGGCGCTCTTATTAACGCCGATGGAGGAGATGGCGGCGGTCACGGTCGTACCGATATTCTGACCCATAATAATGGGGAACGCCATTGCGAAGGTGACGTGACCCGTACCCGCAAGGCCCTGCAATACGGCAACGGATGCGGCAGAGCTCTGGATGATACCCGTGAAGACGGTACCGACGAGCACGCCGAGAAGGGGATTGTTGAAGGCGGTCAGAACGCTCGTGAAGCCCTCAAGCTCCGCAAGGCTTTCCATCGCGTCGGACATAAAGCCCATACCGAACATCAGAACGGCAAAGCCGATGAAGATGGAGCCGACCGAGCGACGCTTGTCCGACTTCGCCACCATAATGAGAAGCACGCCGATGAGGGCGATGATGGGGGAGAAGGAGGAGGGCTTGAGCAGCGTCATAAAGAAGTTGCCGCCGTCGATGCCCGCAAGCGAGGTGATCCACGCCGTCAGCGTGGTGCCGATGTTGGAGCCCATAATGATGCCCACCGTCTGGGGCAGCTGCATAATGCCCGAGTTGACAAGACCCACGAGCATAACCGTCAGTGCAGAGGAGGATTGGATGGCGATGGTGATGCCCGCGCCCAGCGCAAGGCTCTTGAAGGGATTGGAGGTCATCTTTTTGAGAAGACCCTCAAGCTTACCGCCCGCAAGCTTTTCAAGTCCCGAGGACATGATCTTCATTCCGTACAAGAACAAAGCAAGGCCGCCGAGCAACGTGAAAATGTTGAAGATGCTAAAGGGGGAAGACGGATTGAAAAAGCTCATATCAAAATCCTTTCTGTAAAAAAATCAGGATAAAAAAACCGAAATTCTGCGATTTTATTATATCGGATAAAATTCGATTTGTAAAGACTAAAATGAAAAATTCGTCGTTTTTTACAAGAGCGGAGGGGAGAAAGATTTCCTCTTTTTGTTCGATTTGCTCTTGATTTTGCCCGTTGGATGTGATATACTTGTGCTGTATTAAAGATAAAGGAAGGAAAAGCATTATGAAAGCTGTTATCAGTGTCATCGGCCGTGATGCGATCGGCATCATCAACAAGGTCAGCGGCAAGTGCGCCGAGGCGGGCGCCAACATTCTTGACGTTTCGCAATCCGTTATGAAGGAATTTTTCTCGATGGTGATGGTCGTGGAGATCGACAACATGACCGTACCCTTTGCCTCCTTCGTGGATACGATGAAGGTGCTCGGTGAGGAATCGGGCTTGGAGATCCACACGATGCACGAGGATATCTTCGCCGCAATGCACAAAATTTAAGGAAAAGACGCTATGTATAACACCGAAGAAATACACGAAACTATACGGATGATCCGCGACGAAAACCTCGATATCCGCACCGTAACGATGGGCATTTCCCTGTACGACTGTGTGAGCGAGGACGCGGACCGTCTTTGCGACAAGATCTACGACAAGATCACCAAAACGGCGGAGCATCTTTGCCCCACCGCCGAGACGATCGAAAAGGAATACGGCATTCCGATCATCAACAAGCGCGTGTCCGTGACCCCTGTGTCGCTCGTTGCGGGCGGCATTTCCGAGGACCGCGTCATCGACGTTGCCCGTGCGATGGACCGCGCCGCCGACACGCTCGGCATCAATTTTATCGGCGGCTACAGCGCTCTGGTACAGAAGGGAACTCCCCGCGTGGCGCGTGCGCTCATTGAGAGCCTGCCCGAGGCACTTGCCGAAACGGGCAAGGTGTGCGCCTCCGTCAACCTCGCCTCCACCAAGGCGGGCATCAATATGGATATGGTTGCCCGTATGGGTGAGATCATCCGTCTTTGCGCCGAACGCACGGCGGACCGTGAGTCCATCGGCTGTGCCAAGCTCGTCGTCTTCGCCAACGTCCCCGAGGATAACCCCTTTATGGCGGGCGCCTTCCACGGTGTCGGCGAGGGTGAGAACGTCATCAACGTAGGCGTTTCGGGTCCCGGCGTGGTCGCCTCTGCCATCAAAGCGGCGGGCGCGTGCGATTTTTCCACGCTTGCCGAGACCATCAAGAAGACCGCGTTTAAGATCACGCGTATGGGTCAGCTCGTTGCCTCCGAGGCGTCGCGCCGTCTTGGCGTGCCGTTCGGTATCGTGGACCTCTCGCTGGCACCCACCCCTGCGGTGGGCGACTCGGTCGCGCGTATCCTTGAAAATATGGGACTTGAGCGCGTGGGCGGTCACGGCACCACCGCGGCGCTTGCCCTGCTCAACGACGCCGTCAAAAAGGGCGGCGTGATGGCATCCTCCCACGTGGGCGGTCTTTCGGGCGCCTTTATTCCCGTGTCCGAGGACGAGGGTATGATCGAGGCGGCGGCAATGGGCGCGCTCTCGCTGGAAAAATTAGAGGCGATGACCGCCGTTTGCTCGGTGGGCCTTGATATGATCGCCGTCCCGGGCGACACCTCCGCCGAGATCCTCTCTGCCATTATTGCGGACGAGCTTTCCATCGGCGTTGCCAACACCAAGACCACGGCTGTGCGTATCATTCCCGCCATCGGTAAGACGGTGGGCGATAGCGTTTCCTTCGGCGGCTTGCTCGGTGACGCTCCCGTGATGCCCGTGCGTCCCTATTCTCCCGCACAGTTCATCGCACGCGGCGGCAGAATCCCCGCACCCATTCACTCGCTCAAAAACTAAAAGCAAAGGGCAAAACCGCACGGTTTTGCCCTCAATCATATTCTGGAAAGAGGTGTTTTGTAAACTATGGTTTACAAAATGGAGTATAATTATCATTCGCATACGACGCTTTCCCACCACGCGGTGGGGACGGAGCGCGCGTATATCGAGCGCGCGATCGCCGCAGGCATCCAGGAGATGGGCTTTTCGGACCACGCGCCTTGGTGGGCAAAGAATGGGCAGTACGTCACGCCCGAGGGACGGCAATATACCTATTGCGTGTTTTACGAGGACGTGCCAAAGTACGTCGCGACGCTCCGCGCCCTGCGTGAGGAATACCGTGATCGGATCGCGCTCCACGTCGGCTTTGAAACGGAATACTTCCAAGGCAGCTATCCCGCCCGCCTTGACGAGTTCCGCGCGCTGGGTGCGGAGTATCTGATCCTCGGCAACCACTTTATTTTGGACGGCGCGGGCAACGAGTTTTACGTGGGAGGCAACCACGGACGGATGGATCTGCTCCCTTACTACGTGGATGCGATCGTGGAGGGCATCGGTACGGGCGCCTTTACCTACGTGGCGCACCCCGACGTCTTCGGGTGCTTTGAGCAAAAGGACGAGGACTTCTATACCTCCCAGATGCGCCGTCTCTGCCAAGCCTCGCGCGCGCACGGCGTGCCGCTTGAGATCAATTTCCTCGGCATCCGCACGAGCCGCTATTATCCCACGCCGCTCTTCTGGCAGCTTGCGGGTGAGGTGGGGTGCCCCGTTACCTTCGGTATGGATGCCCACGACCCCGACGGCGCCGCAGACCTCGCGTCGTTCCCCGCCGCGATGGCGATAGTGGAACGGTACGGGCTCAATTACGTCGGCAAGCCGCGCCTCGTAAGAATATAAAAATAAGTATATAAAATAAGAAAAAACGCACCCACGGGTGCGTTTTTTCTTCAAGTAGATGATTAAAAGTCGTGTCTTGATCCGCAAGAGCATCCTATGTTTTCAAAAATGCAAACGATTTCTTCTATTCGATTGAAGCAGTCGGTATCCGTCAAAGCAGGATTCTTTAAAACTTCTTTGATTTCGCACAGTGCCTTATAACACGTTTTTTCGAATACCCTTTCAATCCTTTTCATTTGCGGAAAATAAATTTTCACCCTCTCTTCTGTCAATAGATAGGATAGAATTTCTTGCCAAAGCTCCATTCTTTTTTCTCCTTTTATCGATATGGGGATTATATCCCCTTAATATTTTAGATTATAACCCCCATAATAAGATTTGTCAAGGATTTTATTTTCAAAGGGGAAAACCGATGATTGTTTTTGATAAATTGTGGGAAACGATGGAGAAAAAAGGATTCAGTACGTATCAGTTGCGCGAAAAATGCGGTATTGATAGTAAAACGGTTCGTCGCTTGCGTGCAAATGATAATATCGAAACAAAAACCATTAACAAGCTTTGCCAAGCTCTTCATTGCAACGTGGAAGAAATTATGGAATTTATTCCTGATTAAAAAAACGCACCCTCGGGTGCGTTTTTTTACGTGCTGATTCGTTACAAAAAGAGGGAGAGCCCCGTTGCGCCGAACAAGAGGATCAGGGCGGTGAGCATACCGCCGTTTAAGTAGGCATTCGTTCCCGTGTCCCAGACCGAAAGATGGATAGCGGGTGCCTTGATGCGGAGCTTTTTGAGATGGACGAGCAAAAGGACGAGTCCGAGGATGTTCAGCACGTTGAGCAAAAGCGCGTGAATGCCGTAGTATAGCAAAGGAAGCGCATAGTCGGGCAAGAGCGGTAACAGCGCGTCGAGGGAGGTCACGCTCTCCATTTTTTCAAGAAATTCCGTGACCTTGGGGATGGCGAAGGAGGGGAATACGCCGCTAAAGAAATTAAAGAGCGCGTGCATCAGCACCGCCAAGGGGTAGCTGCCCGTGCGGCAATAGAGATAGGCGATGACGAGTCCCACGAGAAAGGTGTAAAAATATTGTCCGACGTTTTGGTGGAAGAGCCCGAAAAGCAGACCCGAGGTTAAGATCGCGAGAAATTCGCCGTACTTGTGCAGGCGGTCGATCAAGAGCTTGCGGAAGAAGAATTCCTCTATGATCGGGGCTAAAATGCCCACGCAAAGAGCGACCTGCCAGGGGCTTTGCGTAATGATGACGGCGGTGATGTCCTCACTGCTCTGCCCGAAGGCGATCTGGTAGGGGATCGTCCACGCTTGCCCGACGTAGTTGCCGACCGTTGACAGAAAGATGCAAACGGCAAAGATGGCGAAAAACGCGCGCACGGAGATCCGCTTTCGCTCGGGGGCTTGTGCCTCGGTGCCAAGCAGGACCAAAGAGCCGACGAGGATCGCACAGCCGACGACGGCTTCATTGAACAAAAGAAAATATTCTCCCGTTAAGGCAGCCATAAAGTCTTCGAGTGCGGGGATCTCGAAAAGCACCGCGAGAGCGATCGATACGAGAGTGGAGAAAAGAACGATGGCAACGGTTGCCCAGCCAACGCGCAGATAATTTTTGCGCAGCGCATTTTTATGCGCGAGATTGCTTGTCATAGAAAACGGCTCCTTTCATAATCGTCAAACCGCCGTGGGGGCGAGAAGCGTAAAGGGAAAAACGGGGATATTGCGCAGAATACCAAAGGCAAGCACCACGACGAGGATCACGATGCCAAAGGCGCGGCTTTTGATCGTGGGGAGGGGAAGCAGGGGCTTTCCAAATACGAAGGAAAGGTAAACAGCGCATAAGTAATACCCAATGAAGGGCAGAGAGAGGATCATTAAGGGGTGGAAACGGAATGCTGCGTAAAAATCTAAGCGCAACAGCGCAAGCAGTGCGCGCCCCGAGCCACAGCCAAAGCAGTGGAGCCCCGTCAGGGCTTGAAAAAGGCAGGGCGGCGTCTTCTTCGTCCACCAGGTCAAAAGAAGAAAGAGCGCACAGTCGAGCGGTACCCCGATGCCGACGAGAAGGCGCAAGCGTTTGCTTTGATACGGTTTTTCCATTGCGCACTCCTTTTCGCTTTGTCCTCGCTTTTTATTATAGCACGCGCCAAGAGGGATGTCAAGAAATCTTGACGGAAAAACAAAATCGACCCGCAATGCGTAGTGCCCTTAAAGGCACTAAGCGAAGAGCAGGTCGATTTTTATGGATCTTGCAGAGCTTATGCCGCGCCGCCGTCGCCAAGAAGCATACCGACGACCATTAAGAAGATGTACAGTGCGTAGATCACGACGCCGCCGATGGTGCCGATGATGTTGCAGATCTTTGCCGTCTTTAACTTCTTTGCCGACTCTTCCTCGGTGGGCGCATCCTTCGCCATGATCGTCATAACGAGCGATGCTACGCCAAGAGGCATACAGCAGAGAACGACGTTGATGAGCGCCCAAACGAGCTGCGCGATATTCAGCGGGCGCTCCTTGTGCGTGCTGACGGCGGGGGATTCGGGATTGCCGCCTGCTGCCGCGCCTGCCGTAGGAATGTCAGCGATGGGGGGATATAGGGCGCCTCGGCGCTGCCCGTCTTAACCTGCTCTGCACCGCACTCGGGGCAGAACTTTTCGTTTTCCTTTAATTCATTTCCGCAATTCGTACAAAATGCCATGATGATCTCCTTTTTCGTGGTGTTAAAAAGTAGGATGTAAAAGGGGTCTTACGCCTTCATTATAGCACGGCGCGGGGGATTTGTCAAGAGAAGGGAAAATGATGCGGCGTTTTTTCGTTTATTTCCCCGAAAAACTTGATTTTTCTTTCAATTTGCTTTATAATGGAAGCGATAACAAAATTTTCACGGAGGACGTTATGAACAAGCTGTTTTTATACGAGGATTTCTTCACCCGCGACGAAAAGGAAGTCGTTTCCTTCGGCAAGCTCTCGGCGTCGCTTTTTACCTATTCGACGGGCGTGAAGGCGGTTCGCCTGCAAAACGACCGCGGCGCCATCGTGATGCTTCCCTATATGGGTCAGATGATCTGGCGCGCCGCATTTGACGGGTACGAGATGACGATGAAGACCATCTTTGACGAGCCGATCGCGGCAAAATATTCCTTTGAGGAAACCTACGGCTGTTTCCTTATGCACTGCGGTCTGACTGCGATGGGCAACCCCACCGCCGAGGACGATCACACCCCCCACGGCGAGCTTCCCATCTGTAAGTATCAGTCGGCGTTTATCGTGTCGGGCGAGGACGAGAAGGGCAAGTATATCGGTCTTTCGGGTACTTATACAAGACAAAGCTGCTACGCGATCAATTACGAGTTTACCCCCCTTGTGAAGATCTACGAGGGTAAGACGGTCATCGACGTGACGGCGTCCTTCACCAACCACAAGGACGTGCCGCTCGAATACTACTACCTCTGCCATATCAATCATCGCCCCATTGACGGCGCGCGCCTTGAATATACGGCAGACCGCGCGAAGATCAAGGTCAACCACGAGGTTCCCGACGGCTACTTCTCCGAGGCAGACGCCGCGGCGACCAACCGCTACCTCGACGCGCTGGACGCGGACCCCGGCATCATGGACGATATGGGTGCTGCGGGACAGTGCTATCGCCCCGAGATCGTCTTCTACTGCCAGTATGACGCTGACAAGGACGGAAGCGCCTATACGATGCAGTACGACAAGGGCGGCCACTCCACCTTCGTCATCCACCGCCCCGAGGAGCTTCCCTACGGCATCCGCTGGATCTCCCGCACGGACGACGAGGACACGCTGGGTATGCTTCTCCCTGCAACCGCGGAGCATCTCGGCAAGCTCTACTGTCAGAGAAACGGTCAGTCGCGCTTCTTAAACAAGGGTGAAACCGTCACGTATCATATGCAAACAGGCCTGCTGAGCCTCGACGAAGCAGACGCGATGTGCGCGAAGATCAAAGCACTTGGATATTAAAAAAGAAAAACAACGGCTCCCAAAAGAGCCGTTGTTTTTTATGAGAGAGAAACCCACTCGCCGTCCTTACAAAGAGGATACTCTTTGCCGTCACGGATACGGTACGCCTCGCCGTACAGCGTGGTGTTGCCGTCGGAGAGCAGGAGGTAGCTTCCGTCATTCAGCGCGAGGATCTCCTTGCCGTAGCTGTCGGGAAAGGCGATATCGCTTGCCATACAAAGTCCGTCAAGCTCGACGGTCTTCAAATATTGATAATGCGGAAAAATATTGATCGTTGTGAGCCCAAGCCCTGTGAGCCATCGTTCATAATGCGGGTTGACCGCCTCGCCCGCAAGCTCGGGAATGGCGTATACTGTCTCCGCGCAGTTCATCGATCCTGCGCTGAGCGCGAGGATAACGCCGTCATACCCGCGCAGCTTCTCCCGCAAGCCAAGCTGCTTCATAAAGGCGTTTTGCGTCGGCACGTGTCCGCCCGCAAGCACAAGGACGTCCACGTCTTGCAAGCCGCAAACGGCATCGGGATTTCTGCCGTCGCACAGCGCAAACGTCCCTATGCTGAGTCCGCTCATCAGAAAGGACTCCTTCATACACGCGCAAACGGCATCGTTGCCCGCGTGATTGCAGGGATCGGAGCAGACCACAAGCACGCGCGCCCGCTCCGCCCAGATGGATTGCAGCGTGTCAAGCAGCCCGTTGCGCCGAATCAAAACGGAAGGAGCCTCCTTTCCGTCCACCAAGTGAAAATCGCAAAAACAGCTTGTCAGCATAATGTTCAAGAGCACGCCCTCCTTCGTGATCGATCGGTTTTTATGCGGATTTGCTCCGCGTCTCGGCGTTTATCAGTCGCGCCACTTGATATAGTCGTCGTATTCCTCTTGGCTGTGGAAACGGGGCTCGTCGTGATAGGGGTTGAGGTCCGTGTCGGGCTTCGGCACGAGATCGACGTGTCCCCGATTTACCCGTCCTGAATTGCGGTAATCGGTGTAGTCGTAGTCCCCAAGACGGTATTTTCCCGCCGTGATGGGGAAGGGTACGAACGCCGTTTGATCGAAATGCACGGCGTAATATCCCACCACGCGCCCCGCAGATACCACGAAGCTTTCCGCATCGAGAGGGTCGTAGCGCGTTTGTCCCTCGTAGTCGTCGGTGTTGTGTCCTTCTTGGTGAAGATCGCGCGCCTGCCAATTTAAGCAAAGCGCTAAGATCTCCCGCTCTAACTCTGCGGGAATTTCAGATTTTTCCATGCCTGCGGTAAACGTTTGTCCTTGTTTTAAAACGTAGCATTTCATAGCAAAAGCTCCTTTTGTTGATAAGGGATGCGTTAGTTTCATTATAGCGTGGCTGGCGGGGTTTGTCAAGGTGGCAAAAAGAAAAGGCGTGCCCTTGCGGGCACGCCTTTTTGATCAACATACGTGCTGTAAGCTATTTAAGAACGCGCCTAACTCCAACCTTCTCCTATGATGAAAAAGTCCTTGTATGTTTCTATCATTTCCTGTATTTCAAACCTGTTTTTCGTGCAAAATTCAAACGTTCCATCACCTATGCGAAAAGCAAAGAGGTTTATATTGGTTCCTTCTTCGTATGCGGGGCGCGTCACCGTTGCGGGGGTTCCGCGCAAGATCTCAAACTCGCCGTTCTCGCCCTCAATTCCTTCCCAAAGGGCGTTGTCGCGTAAAAAGACGATCGCTTTGTCTTCTTGAAACGCAAAGCCAAGCGTGCGGCAAACAGGGAAGATCACTCTTGAACCGATTCTTCGGTTAAAAGCTGCTTTGCGGTCGGAAAATCCTTGAAACAGAATTAAGCTTTTCTGCGTTTGCTTGTCTAAGCGGTTCAAAATATAGACTCGATGACCTTCATAATGCTCCGAAAGCAAGGCTTCGATTTCTTTTTCTTTTGGAACCCGTATGGGAATCAAGCAAATGATAAAATCCAAAATGAAAAGTGGAACAAGGATAAACCCGAAGCGCATACCGATCCACGTCCATAAGGTAACGTAAAACAGGGGTATAAAGGCAATGAAACAGATCTTTTTGGGAATGTCAAGCCGCCAAAAGAAGTATTTTATTTTCTTCATATGTGTTCCTCGCGAAATGTTTTTTTGAATTACCGATCGAGCTTTTGTAAAAAGATTTTTGTGGAATAGACGGAAAATTTATAAATCAAAGCACCGCTATCCAACTCGGCTTGCTTGTTGCCTTCCAAACCCTTCAAGGAGATTGGTGAGGGTGAAAACATCAAAACGTTTTCGCCGTCCCTGTTAGAAAAAACGGAAGAATATCGCTTCTTTTTGCCGTTAAAAGCATCCGAGGAAGAAACGTATTTCGTTTTCACCGTTCCAAACCGTGCTTGATGCGGAGTAAATAAAAACAAATTGCGACTGATGATTGCGGAAGATGCATCTTGCAAAGAAACATTTTTTGATTTGATCCAACCGGGGAAAAATTTAATCTTGATGGGCTTTTCTTTTGGAATTTTCAATAAGACATCTTCCCCGTCGTATACGGAGAAAAACGAGCGCAGGGGACAGTGAAGCACCGTAACGCTGCCGCCCTTCCTTTTGACTGCTCGCTTGAGCTTCGCAACGAAACAAAGGCGGTGAAATAAGCAACCGAGCACGCGCCAAAGCTTTAACGCGACAAAGAAAACGACGATGTAAAAAACGATCGTGAGAAAAACTTTCACAGGGGACCTCCTTCTTTGTGAAGACAAACTTCAAACTATTGTTTTGACGTGTGTAGGCTATATATCTTCGCTTTGCAGGTAATGCAGGTCGTGTTTTCCGAGGCTTGCATTGTGCCGCAGTGCATACAAATACACGTGGTGGGGTTAGATAAATGAGCGGGGTAAGGGAGTGCCGAATGACACAGCAGCGTGTCACCTACCTTACATATCTTTTCGTATTGGGGCGGGCAAAAGATCACGTGAGTTTCCCCTTTTTCATTTGTGATGGCAACAAGTAATTCGTACACCTCGGTCGTTCGCAGTTGACCGCGTCCAAAGGCGCCCGTTCCCTTTTGAGGAACAATTTTGCGATCTTCTTCCATTCTTGTAATGTTTCCGCAAAAAATCTTTGGTTCGCCTTTCTTGTAATGCAGGAAGCAAAGGGGGAGTAATGTTGCTATTGCTGCACCAAATAAGGCAATGAACCATCCGAGCTCACCCCATTTTGCCGAAAAACAAAGGACAATAGCAAAAAGAAATACAACAGCCGCGTAAATGAGAAGGCTTTTTCGCGTTTTTTTGTGCTTTGCTTTTAGTGCTTGTATAATGCATGCGTCTGTTTTCATTTTTTCTAAAAGTTTAGCGTACATTTTTTCCTCCCGATGAAACAATAAAAAGTGCGCAGCCGAAACCGCGCACCGAAAAACGTGGTTTGCTTCTGCTGCGACACAGTTCACATCGTCCGAAGATATGACAAGCAAAGCCTACGTTTTTACCAAACGTAAACTTCGGACGAAAAATATTCAACTGTGTCGCGTAATTAGTATACCACACTTTAGAAAATATTTCAAGCATTTACAAAAATAAATCTATTTTGGCACCGTGGTGTGTGCTTGTCCCCCTACAAGTCGGTTCCATTTCGCAAAAAAAAAGCAAGGGGGTTAACCCTGCTTTAATTTGTTTTCAATTGTAACACAAGATGCCGTGAGTATTCTTTTCATCATAATATCAAAAAATGCTTGATCATTGGCAAGTTGCTCCGCATATTGATAGAACAAACTCCGCAAGAGAATAGTCATTATCCATATTTACATTGGTTTTATATTGACAATTTGGCGATTTTGTGCTATGCTGTAAGAGGATGAAAATCCAAAAAAAACAGGAGGTATTAACCATGAAAAAGACTTTATCGCTCATTCTTGTTTTGTGCATGCTCGTTACGGCTTGTTTTGTGTTCTCGTCCTGTTCGCAGGTGACCATAAAGGATGCAGAGACAAATACCCAATCTGTATTGAGCGAAGCTATGAAAAACACCATGTCGGGTTTCTTTTCCGGCAATGCTGACACGAGTAAGATCATTAAAAAAGCTCTTACGTCCGGCTCGTTGACTGTTGGTTTTGAGGGGAACGAGGATCTGCTTGGTGAGGACGTAAAGGTTCTTGAAACGATTTACTCCAATCAAAAGGATAAAGAATACGTTTCTGATACAACCGTAACGTTTGGCGGAGAAACGCTTAACGCGCGTATATTCCTTGACAAAACGGGAATCGCGTTCAATAGTCAGGCGCTTCTGGGAAGCGACAGAACGTTGGCGATCAACGTTGCAACACTGGCAGAAAAGTTTGAAACCAGCGCATTGAAGGAATTGATCCTTCCCAACGGTGCAGAGGAAGAAGAACTTGCCCAGATCGTTCAGATGCTTGGCACGTTGAAAACGGAATATGAGGCGCTGTTCGCAGATGCTTCGGAGGAGAATCTTGCCGAGGAGATCAACGAGATATACGCTTTGATGGGGCGGGTCGTTTCTGAAGAGACAGTTGAAATGGCTGACGGAAAGAGCGCGGATTGCGTAGTGATTACTTATACGCTTACGAACGCAACTCTTAAGGAGCTGGCAGAAAAGATTCTTGCCAAGGCAAACTTAACCGGTGACCAGAAAACAGATGCAGAGGCTGCGCTGGACGAAGCAATTGCGGAGATCAACAAAGCAGTAAGCTTTGCCCTCACCGAAAAAATTTATATCAATCAAAAGACCAACAAAGTAGTGAAAGAAACCATCAACGGTACCGTTGTGCGTTTGGACGAAGAAGATTCCAACGGAACCGTGGATGTAGAACTTGTGTTTGGTGATACCGAGATCAAGCTGATGGGAACGTTTGATGTTGCGGGCACTACAGCTACTGCCGACATCACGCTCACAAAGGAAGAGAAAAACGGAAGCGAAGCCTATAAGCTGGTTGTGAATGCAGGCGACGGCAAGGGCGCGGTTGTGAATTTCCTCAATGTTACCTACACTTACACCAAGAGCACGGGCGCAATCGTTGTTGCAGCGGACCTTTACGGCGAGGAGGAGAGAGCGACCGTAACATTGAACGGCTCGATGACAACCGATAAAACCGAGGCTAAAATCGAGTTTACCTCCCTTGTAATCGATGAGGAGACCTATAATTTCAAGGTTTCTTTGACCTTTAACAAAGAAGCAACCATGCCCGATCGTCCCGCAGATACAAAGGATATTATGGTTCTGACTGCGGAAGAATGGGAAGCACTCGCCCAAGAGATTGCCGAGGGCAAGCTGGCTGATTTGATAGGTTAAAAGGATATCAAACCGTTAGAAACTGCTTTAAAGCAAATTCATATTGACGAAAAGAGAACCGCAGGCTTGATCCTGCGGTTCTTGTCTTTTCGCGTGGCTCGCTTGTGCGAGCATAGACTCGCTCGCGCTGGATTATGTGCCTTCGGCGCAAACCGGTTGGTGCAAGATCAAAGCCCAACGACCTGTCAGAAAACAAAAAGCACCCGCGAGGGGTGCTTTTTGTTTTCTGGTGGAGTATGCTTAACGAGGGTCGAACTTTTGAACTTTTAATATGAAAGCGTTTGTCCCCAGTTTTTTTCTACACATTCTGTAGAATTTTCGTAATAAGAATTATAATACCATTCATCACTCCAGTCAGCGGGTTGCTCTGCTGCTTCCACATAAAAAGTAAAATAACAATAATAGTAATAAGAATAACCGGTGTTCGTAAAAGCCTTGGAAGCGATTGTCTTTACCTCTTTTGGAATATAAATGGTTCTCGAATTCGAGCAAGAATAAAAGCCTGTAGCAATTTTAGCAACCGTATACCCATTGATTTGTCTGGGAATACGAATTGTGCTATTGGAGCCAAGGTACTTAACCAGCGTAGCTTCATCACCGACAACGGTGTAAATCATTTCACTTTCGGAATCGATGCGCCAATCCTTTGCATCATAGATCACACTTGAATCTCTATTGTTCCAATACGTATCCCATTCATCAGGCTTGGTTTTCGCTTCGACCAAATAATAGCCGTCAGCCTCTACACCGTAGGCATGAATGGTCGTCACACTTTTGGGAATGTATACACTGGAATCCGTGTGAATAGCTTCTTTTTGGATTTTGCTAACGCCGTCAGAAATTCTTACCTCTGCCAAAGTGTAAACGGACCACGAGTTGATCGTATGAATCTTCTTGCCGTTATAAGTGGCGGGAATTGTGATCTCTTTTGCAAATACCTGCACCGATGCAAGCACAGAATAGCCAAAGAAATCTTCGTAAAGATAGATTTTGTTCTCGGTGTCATAAACCAGTTTGCTATAGTCAATGCCAAGTGCAAAGCGAATATCTCCCAAGAAATCTTCTTTCTGCTCCTCGGTAAAGAAATCCGCACTTTCAAACGCATAGAAGGCAAACAAGTTCTCTTCATTCCACTCAATTATTTCTACCGAGGAAGGCACATAGATAAAGCTATGAGAATAATAGAACGCATAGCAATCAATTTTCTTAACGGTATCTGGAATAATAACCGCTTCTGTTGTTGATAATTGGATAAAATCATCATCCGAAACAGAATCAAAACCGTGTCCTATCTCCGTTACCGTATGTCCGTCGATGGTCTTTGGAACTTGAATTCTTGTGGCAGTACCGATATAACGGTTTACCGCAACCGTTCCGTTTGCGACATCATTAATAGAGTATACGTAGTTGCCATCGGCAGATATTCTGGCATTTGTCACAGGACGGAACATGCTGGAGCTTCCGTAAAAGTTGCTTTTCCAAGTGGAAGGAATCGTTTCGTGCTCTACAAAAACAAAGCTGTCAGAGAAAGCATAATCGCCTACATATTCAACATCTTTATCAAGGAAAACGTATGTAAACGGCGTATTATAAAGTGAATGAGAGCCGAAATAGGATATATTTTCATAATTGATGTCGATAAGACCGCTTCCACAGAAAGCATAGTCACCAAGCTTCGTCACCGTTTCGGGAAGAACAATCTTTTGAATCGCCGTATCATAGAAAGCATACGCAGGAATCTCCGTCAGCTTTGCACCATTGAAATCAATGCTTGTAAGCTTTGTACAACCGCGAAAAACATATTTATCCATCCAAACGGTGTTTTTGGACAGCGAAACAGATTCAATCCTTGTATTACCGTAAAAGGCGTCTTCCGATATACCGATAACAGGAACAGAACCGACATAGTTAGGAATCACAACAGCAGTATCACTTCCCTCATAATCGGTGACAACCATACCCGCTTTTCCGCCTACGGTAGCCGTTACAAAGATCAATCCGTCGCTGATTTTTCGGTCATCCGCCGAGTAGTCTGCAAGTACACCCGTATCAACGTCACCGATCCACCAGTTTCCGTTTGCACCGATATAAGGGGTTTTTCCGTCAGCGCCATCAGCACCGTCTTTGCCGTCTTCGCCATCAGCGCCGTCTTTGCCATCTTCACCATCCTTGCCATCAGCACCATCTTTGCCGTCTTCACCATCCTTGCCGTCAGCTCCATCCACTCCGTCAACGCCATTGATACCGTCCTTACCATCAGCACCATCGACGCCATCCTTGCCTCCGTCGCAAGCAACAAGCGTGAAAATGAGCACTAAAACTAAAAGCAAGCAAACTATTCTTTTCATGATGTCCTCCGTAAATTTATAAATGTTTCCTTTTGAATATAATTCCGTTTATTATTATACTCTTTATTTAGAAAAAGTCAAGGATATCATTTGTCTAAATATATCTTTTCATGGGAGACTCTAAACCCATGCGTTGCGTAAAACTCGCGCGTTTCTTTACCTTCTGCTCGCAACGCTTGTTTATTTTCTCGCACCGCGAGAAAATAAAAGGGCTCTTCGTAGGCAGCTACGGCTGATCAAAACACAAAAGCACCCGCAAGGGGTGCTTTGGGCCATGCTCCTTGCGAGCAACGCCGCTTCCGCGGCGGCGCGGTGCGCTTTGTTTCGCCGCAAGGCGAAACGCTCGCGGAGCAATCTGCGCGCGGCTCGCTTGTGCGAGCACAGACTCGCTCGCGCTGGATTATGTGCCTTCGGCTCAAACCGGTTGGTGCAAGATCAAA
>JAFTIH010000040.1 GCA_017456985.1 Clostridia bacterium
GACCCTTACCGCCGGACTGACGAGCGTACTTGCACTCGTGATCAACCTTCTTGCGGATGGTCTCCTTGTAAGCAACCTGAGGTGCGCCTACGTTTGCCTCGACCTTAAATTCGCGAAGCAGACGGTCAACGATGATCTCAAGGTGGAGCTCACCCATACCTGCGATGATGGTCTGACCCGTTTCGTCGTCCGTATAGGTGCGGAACGTGGGGTCTTCCTCTGCGAGCTTCGAAAGCGCGATACCCATCTTCTCCTGACCAGCCTTGGTCTTGGGCTCGATGGCTACGCGGATAACGGGCTCGGGGAACTCCATCGACTCGAGGATAACGGGGTACTTCTCATCACAGAAGGTGTCACCCGTGGTGGTGTAACGAACACCAACGACTGCCGCGATATCACCGCAGAAGCAGGTATCGATATCGGAACGGTTGTTGGAGTGCATCTGCAGAATTCTGCCGAAGCGCTCTTCCTTACCCTTGGTAGAGTTGTATACGCCGGTGCCCTTGTCGACGAAGCCGGAATATACGCGGAAGAAGCAGAGCTTACCGACGAACGGGTCGGTAGCGATCTTGAATGCAAGTGCGGAGAAGGGCTGATCGTCACCCGCATGGCGCTCGCACTCCTCGCCCGTATCGGGGTTAATACCCTTGATCGCGGCGATGTCGGTAGGAGCGGGCATATAATAGATGACGTTGTCGAGCATCTTCTGAACGCCCTTGTTCTTGTAAGACGTACCGCAGCAAACGGGTACGATCTTGTTGTCGATGGTTGCACGGCGGAGTGCTGCGCGGAGCTCCTCGACGGTGATCTCGTCGCCGTTGAAGAACTTGTCAAGCAGCTCGTCGTCCGTCTCGGCGATGGACTCGACCATCGCGTCGTGGTACTCCTGTGCCATTTCCATCATATCAGCGGGGATGTCCTCGACGCGCATATCCTTGCCGAGGTCGTCGTAGTAGACGTCCGCCTTCATTTCCATCAGGTCGATGATGCCGCGGAAAGAGGATTCCGCACCGATGGGAAGCTGTACGGGAACTGCGTTCGCCTTCAGTCTTTCCTTCATCATAGCAACAACGCGGAAGAAATCGGCGCCCGTAATGTCCATCTTGTTGATGTATGCCATACGGGGGACGAAATACTTGTTTGCCTGACGCCAAACAGTTTCAGTCTGGGGCTCAACGCCACCCTTTGCGCAAAGGACGGTTACGGAACCGTCAAGCACGCGGAGCGAACGCTCAACCTCAACCGTGAAGTCAACGTGACCGGGGGTATCGATGATGTTGACGCGGTAGGTGTTCTCTTTTACCTTTGCGGGATCGCCGTGGAACTCCGAGGGAGCCCAAAAGCAGGTGGTAGCCGCAGAGGTGATGGTGATACCGCGCTCCTGCTCTTGGACCATCCAGTCCATGGTAGCGGTACCGTCGTGCGTTTCACCGATACGGTGTGTTTTACCCGTATAAAACAGGATACGCTCGGTCGTCGTCGTCTTACCGGCATCGATGTGTGCCATGATACCGATATTACGGGTTTTTTCGAGAGATACTTCTCTTACACCAAGTGGCATTTTCGTTTTCTCCTTGTTTTATTGGGTTAGATTAGAATCTGTAGTGTGCAAACGCCTTGTTTGCCTCAGCCATACGGTGGGTTTCTTCCTTCTTCTTGAAGGCGCCGCCCATACCGGCCTTAGCATCCATAATCTCTGCAGCAAGGCGCTCTGCCATCGTGCGCTCACCACGGTTTCTGGAGTAGGTGGTGATCCAACGCAGACCGAGAGTCTGACGTCTTTCAGCACGAACCTCCATAGGAACCTGATAGTTCGAGCCGCCGACACGGCGAGCCTTGACCTCTAAGACAGGCATTACGTTTTCAAGAGCTGCGGTGAAGACCTCCAGAGGATCCTGGCCGAGCTTCGCTTCAACCATAGCGAATGCGTCGTAAACGATCTTCTGTGCTACGCCCTTCTTACCGTCAAGCATAATGTTGTTGATCAGATTGGTAACAAGCTTAGATCCGTACATAGGATCCGGCAATACGTCTCTTTTGGAAATTTGACCTCTTCTTGGCACTGTACTTCCCTCCTTCATATTATTTTCATGATATCACAGGTACTCGAAGATTTGTCTTCGTAAGTGCTCGCAGGCGCGGGAATCAATAAATAAACATCTATTATCTCAGCTTGCTCGTGCGAAACACTTGGTAGCGTTTAAGAATTACTTCTTCTTAGGACGCTTTGCGCCGTACTTGGAACGGCTCTGGTTACGGTTGGCAACACCCTGTGCGTCTAGCGTACCGCGAATGATATGGTAACGGCAACCGGGAAGGTCACGGACACGACCTCCACGAATCAGCACAACAGAGTGCTCCTGCAGGTTGTGACCGATACCGGGAATGTAGGTGGTACATTCCATACCGTTGGTCAGACGGACTCTCGCGATCTTACGAAGTGCGGAGTTAGGCTTTTTAGGGCTGGTCGTGGTAACCTTGGTGCAGACGCCTCTCTTCTGGGGAGAGCTCTGGTTGGTTGCCTCGTTGTTCAGCGCATTGAAGCCCTTCTGAAGTACGGGAGCCTTAGACTTGTACTGGCTCTTTGCACGGCCCTGCTTTACGAGCTGGTTAAACGTTGGCATTTTGTTCCTCCTTCTCTGAATAATAGTGTTTATTTACACCGCGCTTGGTTGAGGGCGCAGGTATAAACTTTTTGACGGCGACCTTAAAAAAGGCATAATTATCCCATAGGACGCCATTCTTTTGCTATTATAGCAAAGTAGAGGTGTTTTGTCAAGGGTTTGGGAGAAAAAAGTTGATTTTTTTCGGGGATTTTTAAACTTTTTTCGTTACGGAACAGCAAGCCCCGCTCTGCGAGGCAGAGCGGGGTTTGCTTGAAATGCGCTACGCGCTTGAAATGCTCCGCGGTGCGGAGCTTGAAATGCGTGCGAAGCACGCTTGAAATAAAAAATCCGCCCGAAGGCGGATTTTTTATTGATTGGCGCGGGACGCGCCAATCAAGCGTTATCCTCGATGGCGTCCTCGACGTAGGCGGAATCGTCGGCTTCGACGATCTCGACGTTGCGGTAGCGGGCAAGACCCGTACCTGCGGGGATGAGCTTACCGATGATGACGTTCTCCTTCAGACCCAGCAGGTGGTCGACCTTACCTGCGAGAGCCGCTTCGGTGAGGACCTTGGTGGTCTCCTGGAAGGAGGCTGCGGAGAGGAAGGAGTCGGTATTGAGTGCCGCCTTGGTGATACCAAGGAGCAGCTTTTTGTAGGTTGCGGGGCGAATATCGCGCTCGCCCGCGTCGATGCGAGCCTGGATGGCGTTATTCTCCTCGGTGACCTCTGCCACGCTGACCATCATACCGCGCAGAAGCGTGGTATCGCCGCCGTCCTCGATGCGGACGCGGTTGGTCATCTGGCGGGTGATCACCTCGACGTGCTTATCGTTGACCTCAACGTTCTCACCGCGGTACACGCTCTGGACCTCGCGGACGATATAATCGTACACGGCGTCCATACCGTTCAGGCGGAGGATCTCCTGGGGATCGATAAAGCCCTTGGTCATCGCGCTACCCGGACGGACGTGGTCGCCCTCCTTGACCGTGATATCCATACCGAAGGGAATGTCGTACACGGGCTCCTGTCCCTTGGGGACGTCGGGAGAGATGATGGAGATCTTGCTGAGGCGGCGGTCGGTATCGATGTGAACCGTACCCTCGTGCTCGGAAACGATGGCGCCCTTCTTCGGCTTGCGTGCCTCGAACAGCTCGACCACGCGGGGAAGACCCTGCGTGATATCCGAGCCTGCGACACCACCCGTGTGGAAGGTTCTCATCGTCAACTGCGTACCCGGCTCACCGATGGACTGTGCGGCGATAACGCCGACGGCTTCACCGATGTTGACGACCTGACCCGAGGCAAGGTCGGCACCGTAGCAGTGCGCACATACGCCGTACTTGGCGTTACAACGCAGCACGGAGCGGACTTCGAGGCTTTCAATGCCTGCGGCAACGATCGCCTTGGCGTCTGCGGTGCTGATCATATGGTCATCGGGAACGATCACTTCGCCCGTCTTGGGGTTCACGACGTCACCGATGGTGAAGCGTCCGACGATACGCTCCTCGAATTCCTCAAGGACGCGGTCGCCGCTGACGATCTTGGACATCACGATACCGTTCGTAGAACCGCAGTTCTCCTCGCGGATGATGACCTCCTGCGAAACGTCGACCAGACGGCGGGTCAGGTAACCCGAGTCTGCGGTACGCAGTGCCGTATCGGAGAGCGACTTACGAGAGCCCTTTGCACCCATAAAGTACTCGAGCATCGTAAGACCTTCACGGAAGTTGGACTTGATCGGGATCTCGATCGTCTTACCGTCCGTGGAGAACATCAGTCCGCGCATACCTGCGAGCTGACGGGTCTGCTTCATCGAACCACGGGCTCCCGAGGAGCAGATCATATTGATGGCGTTGTACGCATCGAAGCCTGCGATCAGCTTGTCGGACAGCTCATCCGTTGCCTTTTCCCAGATCTTGATGGTCTTTGCGTAGCGCTCCTCGTCGGAGTACTCACCCATCAGGTAAAGCTCAAGCGCTTCGTCAACCTTTGCCTGAGCGTCGGCAAGGATCTGCTTCTTCTCGGGCGGGATACGCATATCGTAGATCGCGATGGAGATCGCGGAGCGCGTGGAGTACTTATAGCCCATCGCCTTGATGTCGTCGAGGACGGCGGCGGCGGTGGCGAAGTCGTGGTGCTGAATGGTCAGGTCAACGATCTTCTTAAGCTTGCCCGAATCGGTGAGGAAGTTGACCTCAAGGTCGCAGACCTCTGCCGTAGGCTCGCCGTTTTCGTCAAGACGGGTGACGTAGCCAAGGTCCTGGGGAAGCTTGGAGTTGAAGATCAAGCGACCGAGCGTTGCGTCGATGATGCGGGTATAGCTCTTGCCGCCGACCTCAAGCGTGCGGCGCACCTTGATGGGTGCGTGCAGGCCCAGCTCGCCGTTTTCGTAAGCCATAATTGCTTCGTCGAAGTTACGGAAGTACTTCCCTTCACCGGGCTCGTAGCCGGGCTTCTCAAGCGTCAGATAGTAGGAGCCAAGCACCATATCCTGCGAGGGAACGGTGACGGCGCGGCCATTCAGAGGCTTCAAGAGGTTGTTGGCGGAGAGCATCAAGAAGCGCGCCTCTGCCTGTGCCTCTGCGGAGAGCGGCACGTGAACAGGCATCTGGTCGCCGTCGAAGTCGGCGTTGAATGCGGTACAAACGAGAGGATGGAGCTTGATGGCTCTGCCCTCTACGAGCACGGGCTCAAACGCCTGGATGGACAGACGGTGAAGCGTAGGCGCACGGTTTAAGAGCACGGGGTGCTCCTTGATGACGTAGTCAAGAGCGTCCCAAACCTCGGGAGAAACGCGCTCAACGCGCTTCTTTGCGTCCTTGATGGAGGTCGCGTTCTGCGTTTCCAAGAGGCGCTTCATTACGAAGGGCTTGAAGAGCTCGAGTGCCATTTCCTTAGGAAGACCGCACTGGTAGATCTTCAGCTCGGGACCGACGACGATAACGGAACGGCCCGAGAAGTCAACGCGCTTACCGAGCAGGTTCTGACGGAAGCGTCCCTGCTTACCGCGAAGCATCTCGGAGAGCGATTTGAGCGGACGGTTGGAGGCACCGAGGACGGGCTTACCGCGCTTGCCGTTATCGATCAGAGCGTCCACGAACTCCTGAAGCATACGCTTTTCGTTGCGGATGATGAGCTCGGGAGCGCGCATCTCGATCATCTTCTTCAAGCGGTTGTTACGGTTGATGACACGGCGATACAGCTCGTTTAAGTCGGATGCGGCGAAGCGGCCACCGTCCAGCATAACCATAGGACGGATGTCGGGCGGAAGCACGGGAATGACGTCGAGGATCATCCACTCGGGACGGTTGCCCGACTTGCGGAAGGCTTCGACGACGGAAAGGCGCTTGATCAAGCGCTCCTGCTTCTGACCCGAGGCGTTCAGCAGCTCGGTCTTCAGCTGTGCAGAGAGCGCCTCGACGTCGATGCCTGCAAGAAGCTCCTTGATGGCTTCTGCGCCTGCGCCGACGCGGAAATCGTCCTCATACTTTTCGCGGTTGAGCTTATACTCAGCCTCGGTGAGGATCTGCATTTTGGTCAAGGGCGTGCTGCCGGGATCGAGGACGATATACGCGTCACCGAAGTACAGCACACGCTCGAGAAGCTTGGGAGAAATATCAAGCATCAGACCGATGCGCGAGGGCACCGCCTTGAAATACCAGATATGCGACACGGGAGCGGCGAGCTCGATGTGTCCCATTCTCTCACGGCGTACCATTTTGGTCGTGACCTCGACGCCGCACTTCTCGCAGACCTTGCCCTTAAAGCGGGCGCGCTTATATTTACCGCAGAAGCACTCCCAGTCCTTTTGGGGACCAAAGATCTGCTCGCAGAACAGACCTCCCTTTTCGGGCTTGAGCGTGCGGTAGTTGATGGTTTCTGCCTTGGTAACCTCACCGTGCGACCAGCTTCGGATCATATCGGGAGATGCCAGACCGATCTTTACAGAATCAAATGTTTTCATCGGATATCAAATACCCCTCTCTATTATTTGGTAGGTTCCAAAATCAGTTGTCGTCGAAGTCGTCGTAGCCCTCGTCTTCGAGGTCGTCCTCGTACTCGTCGTCATACTCGCCGTCTTCGAGGTCTTCGTCGTCAACGAGATCATCGTCTGCCGTTTCGCCTGCCAGAGCGGCGTCAACAGCCGTTTCGACCTCTTCGATGGTGGCGTAGCTCGGGAGGTTGTCGTCGATCAGGTCGGAAAGCTTGATCTCCTCGCCCTTCTCGTCGAAGATGCGGATATCAAGTGCCAGCGACTGCAGCTCCTTCACGAGCACCTTAAAGGATTCGGGAATACCGGGTGTGGGGATGTTTTCGCCACGGACGATCGCATCAAACGCCTTGGTTCTGCCGCTTCTGTCGTCCGACTTGACAGTCAGGATCTCCTGAAGGGTGTATGCAGCACCGTACGCCTCCAGAGCCCAAACCTCCATCTCACCGAAGCGCTGACCGCCGAACTGAGCCTTACCGCCCAGAGGCTGCTGCGTAACGAGGGAGTACGGACCGTTGGAACGGGCGTGGATCTTATCGTCAACCAGATGGTGAAGCTTGAGGTAGTACATAATACCAACGGTAACGGGGTTGTCGAACAGCTCGCCCGTTCTACCGTCGTACAGGTCGCTCTTACCGTCGATGACGCGGAGCTTGCCCTCTGCGAGAAGCTTGTTAAACTCCTCGGGGTTCTCGCGCACGCCGGGATCAAGGTTCATCAGGATCTTCTTGCCGCTCTCGTCCTCTTCTTCCATAAAGACGGACTTACCGTCGACGCACTCGCCGGGGCGGATCTTACGGCAAAGACCTGCTTCGCGCAGGCACTCGATGATGTCGCCCTCCTTGGCGCCGTCGAAGACGGGGGTCATGATCTTCATGCCCAGCTCGCGTGCGGCGATACCGAGGTGCACCTCGAACACCTGACCGATGTTCATTCGGGAAGGAACGCCCAGGGGGTTCAGGACGATATCTAAGGGCGTACCGTCGGGAAGGAAGGGCATATCCTCGGGAGGAAGGATGCGCGAAACGACACCCTTGTTACCGTGACGGCCTGCCATTTTGTCGCCGACGGAGATCTTTCTCTTCTGTGCGACGTAAACGACGACCTTCTTGCTGATGCCGGGGGCAAGGTCGGGAGCATTGTCGCGCGTGAACACGTCAACGCCGACGACGACGCCCGATGCGCCGTGAGGCATACGCTTGGAGGAGTCCTTGACCTCTCTTGCCTTCTCGCCGAAGATGGCGCGAAGCAGACGGTCCTCGGGGGAAAGATCGGTCTCACCCTTAGGCGATACCTTACCGACGAGGATGTCGTTGGCGTGGACCTCCGTACCGATGCGGACGATACCGTCGGCATCCAGGTTCTTAAGCGCGTCGTCACCGACGTTGGGAACCTCGCGGGTGATCTCCTGCGGACCGAGCTTGGTATCTCTTGCTTCCCACTCGTACTTTTCAATATGAATGGAAGTGTAAACGTCATCGCGGACAAGGCGCTCGTTCAGAAGAACGGCGTCCTCGTAGTTGTAGCCCTCCCAGGTCATAAAGCCGATCAGGGCGTTCTTACCCAGCGAGATCTCACCGTTGGAGGTACCGGGACCGTCGGCGATGACCTGTCCCTTGATCACGCGATCGCCCTCGTTGACGATGGGGCGCTGGTTGACGGAGGTGCTCTGGTTGGAGCGCTTGAACTTGATCAGATAGTAAACGTCCTTCTGACCCTCGTCGTTCAGGATAACGATCTTATCGGAGGAAACCTTCTCGACGATACCGCTTTCCTTCGCGATGACCATGGCACCCGAGTCAACGGCTGCCTTGTACTCCATACCCGTTCCGACGTAGGGCGAATCGGTCATCATCAGCGGCACTGCCTGCTTCTGCATGTTCGAGCCCATGAGCGCACGGGTGTTATCGTCGTTCTCAAGGAAGGGGATCATTGCGGTCGCAACCGAAACGAGCATACGGGGGGATGCGTCCATATAGTCGATGTCGGCGGCGTCAAACTCGCCGATCTCGGACTTGTCGCGTGCGATAACGCGGCGGTTGATGAAGTGTCCTTCCTCGTCAAGCGGCTCGTTTGCCTGGGCAACGATGTAGTTGTCCTCTACGTCTGCGGTCATATACTCGACCTCGTTCGTGACGACGCCGCGCTCCTTATCTACCTTGCGGTAGGGAGCCTCAAGGAAGCCGTATTCGCTGATACGGGCATAGGTGGAAAGGTAGGAGATCAGACCGATGTTCGGACCTTCGGGGGTCTCGATCGGGCACATTCTACCGTATTGCGTATAGTGGACGTCACGCACGTCGAAGCCTGCACGGTCACGGGAAAGACCGCCGGGACCGAGGGCGGAGAGACGGCGCTTGTGGGTCAGCTCTGCCAGAGGGTTGTTCTGGTCCATGAACTGCGACAGGGGCGAGGAGCCGAAGAACTCACGGATCGCCGTGGTTACGGGACGGGAGTTGATCAGCGCCGCGGGCGTCATCTCGGAGGAGTCGTGCATCTGCATGCGCTCCTTGATGTTCTTGTCCATACGGGACATACCGATGCGCAGCTGGTTCTGCAACAGCTCACCGACGCAACGCAGACGGCGGTTGCCAAGGTGGTCGATGTCGTCGATGTTGCCCACGCCGTGTGCGAGGTTGAAGAGATAGTTGATGGACGCCAAAATATCGTCCTTGGTGATGTGTCTGGGAGCGAGGTCGTAAGCGCGCTCGCGGCAAAGCTTCTTGGTAGCTTCCTCATCGCCTGCGGTCTCTTCGAGGATCTCTTGGAGCACGGACAGACGGACCTTGCCCGAGATGCCGCAGTCCTTGAGCGAGTAGCCGAGAACGGTTTCGGGGCTCACGGTGCCGTTGGAGAAGACCTTGATCTCCTTCCCCTCGGACTGCTCGTTGGTGACGTAAAGCTCGTTGATGCCCTCCTTCTCGATCTGGAAAGAAAGCTCGCGCGTGATGAGCGTGCCTGCCTCTGCGATCACCTCACCCGTGAAGGGGCTGACGGCGGGGCGGGTCAGCTTGCAGCCGCGAATTCTGCCTGCGATAGCGAGCTTCTTATCGAACTTGTAGCGTCCGACGGGAGCCAGAGCGTAGCGCTTGGGGTCAAAAAAGGTATTGCTGATGAGCGTCTGGGCGCTCTCCGCCGTGGGCGGCTCACCGGGACGCATCTTTTTATAGATATTTTTGAGGGCTTCCTCTTGGATGGACTTGCCGCTTTCCTCGGCAAGGCGACGGCTGTCATCCTTATCGAGCGTGGGGAGCAGAAGCTCTTCTCCGCCGAACAGCTCGTCGATTGCCTCGTCGGTATCGGCGCCGAGCGCACGGACGAGAACGGTGATGGGCATCTTTTTGTTCTTATCGATCTTGACGTAGAAAATGCCCGAAGCGTCGGTTTCGTATTCTAACCACGCACCGCGGTAAGGGATCACCTGTGCGCTGTAGCTGTGCTTACCCGTCTTATCCATCTCTGCGGCGTAGTAGATGCCGGGAGAGCGGACGATCTGCGACACGATAACGCGCTCCGCACCGTTGATGACGAAGGTGCCGTTGTCGGTCATCAGAGGGAAGTTACCCATGTAGATTTCGGAGGATTTGATCTCGCCCGTTTCCGTGTTGCGCAGGCGGACGACCATGCGCAGCGGTGCCTCGTAGGTCACGCCGCGGCGCTTGCACTCCTCGATGGAATACTTGGGCGTCGAGTCGAGAGAATAGGACACGAAGTCCACCGTGAGATTACCCGAATAATCCACGATGGGAGAGACGTCGTGCAGAACCTCGTCCAAACCCTCCGCAAGAAACCACTCGTAGGATTTCTTTTGCACCTCGATCAGATCGGGCATCTCCAGCGAATCGTCGATTCGTGCGAAGCTCTTTCGGATCGTGGTACCAAGCTTTCTTTCTTTCAGTTCCATTGACAGCTTTTCTCCATTTCTTTTCGGATTTTGAAACCGCTTGTAAAACGAAATAAAATTTAATGTAGCGTTTTTCACGCGCTACGCGCAAAATTTACAAAAAATTAACCGTTTTTGCACGGAAAATTTGCCCGTTTTCTGTGAACAAAGTGTAAATTTTAACCGCTTTAAACTGTGTCCAAGCAACATTTGCGCAGTTTACTATTATATACAAAAAAGCCCTTGTTGTCAAGAGCTTTTCCAAAAAAAGTTAAAAAATTATTTTTTAAAGGGATTTTTGCACCGTTTGTGCGTCAAAAATCGAAAACGGCTCGTTTTGGGGGTAAGGAAGGCAAACGCTATGCGTTTTTCCGTCTTTTGCACGGAAGGACAAGCGGTAGGAAAGGAGCCCCATCGGGTAGGAGGGGTCACCGCCGTATCTGCCGTCCCCGAGGAGCGGGTGGCGGCGCGAGGAGCATTGCACGCGGATCTGGTGCGTTCTTCCCGTTTCAAGCGTGATATGTAAAAGGCTGACGGGCGTACCGTTCGCCTGTGCCTCGGCGATCACGCGGTAAGAAAGCGACGCCGCCTTGACCCCGCGCCGCATCCGCTTTACGACGTAGCTTTTATTTTTGAAGGAATCCTTGAAAAGAAGGTCCTGCATTCTTCCCTCTTGCTCGTCAAGCCGTCCCGAAACGAGGGCGAGGTATTCCTTACGAAAGAGCGTGCGGTCGCTCATTTGCGCGGAATAGAATGCCGCACCCTCCTTGGTCTTTGCGAGCATCATGACCCCCGAGACCTCGCGGTCGAGGCGGGTGATGGGTGCGGGGGGCGTTTCACACCCCCCCTCGGAAAGAAGGGCGGTTACGACGGACGCTTCCCTCTCGGAGGCTTCGGAAAGCATGCCGCTCGGCTTACAGATCACAAGGACGTCCTTATCCTCATACAAAACCGCGATCGCCATTTTGTTTCGTTTCCTCCTTTTCGCTCTCAATTCCAATATCGTTGCCCAGCACGTCGCCGCTTTGCACCGCGTGCGAGCCGTAGCGGGCACGGATGCCGTCAAGGGCGTGCTCGAGCCTTTCTTGCTTTTCTCTTTTTTCTTTGTTGCCCCCGTCAAAGAGCGCTAACTGCTCCGTGGCGTCCTCCTTGCGCAGAAGTCCCATCGCGCAAACGCTGATCATCCGCACGCGTTTTCCGCCGCGCGTGACCGCCAAAACGAGGGCAAGCGCCGCTTCCCCGATCTCGCGAGCAAGGTCGCTGGGCGTATCAAGCTGTACCTGCCGCGATACCGAGCGTAGAAGCTCGTCCTTGACGGTGACGCCCACGGCAGTGCATTTCACCCCCGTTTTACGCAGTCGCGCGGCGACGTCCTCCGAAAGAACGCGCACACCAAGCGATAGCTCGTCGCGCAAAACGAGATCGTGGCGGAAGGTCATTCCGCGGCTGACGCTTTTGGCATCCTCGCGCTCGTCGGAACGGCTGACGGGGCTGTCGTCCTCCCCTCTCGCGTAACGGGAGAGCATCGCGCCCGCCTTGCCGAAACGAGAGGTAAGAAAGGCGGGGCTTGCCGCGGCGAGGTCGCCGATGGTGCGGATGTTGTATTTTTCTAACGCTTCTTGCGTATGGCGTCCCACGAAAAGAAGGTCTCCGACGGGCAAGGGATAGGCGATGCGGGCAACGTCCTCTCTGCCGATCACGGTCACGGCGTCCGGCTTTTTGTAATCGCTTCCGAGCTTAGCAAAAATTTTATTGAAGGATACGCCCACCGAAACGGTGATCCCGATCTCTGCCTTGACCTCCTTACGGATGCGCTCGGCGATCGTTTTTCCGTCACCGAAGAGCGTGCGGCTTCCCGTTACGTCAAGCCACGCCTCGTCGATGCCGAAGGGCTCGATGCGGTCGGTGTAGCGTGCGAAGATCTCTCTGACGAGCCGCGAGACGCGTGCATATTCGCCGTGGCGCGGCGGAACGAGCACGAGCGAGGGACATTTCTTTTTGGCGGACCAGACGGTCTGTGCCGTAACGATGCCAAGCTCCTTGGCAACCTGATTTTTGGCGAGGATGATCCCGCGGCGTGCTTCCTCGTCGCCCGCGACCGCCATCGGAACGTCGCGCAGCTCGGGGCGGTGGAGCAGCTCCACCGAGGCAAAAAAGTTATTGCAATCCACGTGTAAAACGGTGCGGTCCACGGCGTTGCTCCTTTCGTAGCGTGATCTTGGGGTCCTTTTGTCTTATAAGGCGTTAAGGCTCCTTATAGCGCGGCATCTCGACGATAAAGCGGCAGTCCTTGCCCTCCACGCTCTCGGCGCGGATGCTTCCGCCGTGTGCCACGATGATGGTCTTCACGAAGTACAGTCCAAGACCTACGCCCTTTTTGTCGATACCGCGGCTCTTGTCGCTCTTATAGAAGCGGTCGAAGATGTTTGGCAGGTCCTCGGCGGGAATACCGATGCCCTCGTTATAGATGGAGAGCGATACCGTTTTGTCCTCTGTGTGAAGGTCGATCGCGAGCCGTCCCTTGGGGGTGGAAAACTTGACGGCGTTTTCGATCAGATTATAAAGAACGCGGTACATCGCGTCCCCGTCGGCACTAACGACGCCGTCGCCGTCCGATTCAAAGGAAACGTCAAGCTCCTTCTCGTTGATGCGCGACTCGAGGGAAAAGAGCACCGTTGCGGCGTTGTCCGCCAGATCGTACTTGGTGAAGTTCATTTTCTTTTCGCCCATTTCTAAGCGGGAGACGTCCAGCAGGTCACCAACGAGGCGGGACAGGCGTTTGATCTCCTCCGCCACGAGCGACAGATAATACGACTGCTTTTCGGGCGGGCAGGAGCCGTCCGCAACCGCCTCCACGAACCCGAGCATCGAGGTCATCGGGGAGCGCAGCTCGTGTGCCACGTCCGAGAGGAAGCGATTGCGCTTTTGCTCCAGATTTTCAAGCTCGTTTGCCATATAGTTGATGCTGGCGGCAAGCTCGGCGATCTCGTCACCGCCCACCGCCTCAACGCGATCCTCGAAGTTTCCTTTTGCATACTTGCGCGCCGCGCGGTTCATACGGCGGATGGGGTTTACGTGGCGCTCGGTGATAAAGTAAACGGCGATGAGCATCGCGATGGTGATCCAAAGGCAGGACATAACGACGGTCTGGGTCGCGACGCTCGTGATCTGCTCCGCGCTTCGCACGGAGACGGCGGCGTAGGTGCAGCCGAGATAGTTTCCGTTTTTGTCGATCAGGGGCTCCGCGTGGACGAAATAGTTATCGGGACCCAGCTCGGCGATCTTTTCATTGGCGCTGTAGGTGCCACCGAAGGACACCGTTTTTACGACGGCGCGCCAATACGCCGTGTTGGCGATCAGAAGGGCTGCAGCCTCCTCGTTTCCCTTGGCGGCGACCAGAAGATGTCCGTTCTTATCCGCGATAAAGAGCGTAGCGCCGTCGTCCGCCTCGACGATGGAATTGGCGGCGGTGTGGAAATAGCCGTGGCTATCTGCCCAAACCTTGAGCGATATGACCTTCTCACCCGGATATTCGTGCAAAAAGATCTCCGAGGCGAGCGTCGCCATATGACGGACGTCGTCGTGGCGCATATCCTTGGTATAGTCACCGATGACCGCCGAGATCAGCGTGGCAAGGATCAGAAAGCTTGCCACGATGATCAAGGACATCGCGGTTATGTATTTGGAAAAAATGCTCTTGAACATATCGTTTTCCCCTTGAACTAGCGTTTACAAAATATATTATACAATAATTTCGTTCATTAAGTCAATTATTTTTCGTTTTTTTCTTGACGGGAGCGAGATTTTGTGGTAAGATGTAGAATAGATTACTATGCGATAGGAGAGTTTTTCTATGAAGTCCTCTGTTGTTACACGCTTTGCCCCCAGTCCTACGGGGTATATGCATATTGGAAACCTGCGCACCGCGCTTTATTCCTACCTGATCGCCAAGCACGACGACGGTACCTTTATCTTACGCATTGAGGATACCGACCGCGAGCGCTTGGTGGAGGGCGCCGTTGAGCTGATCAAGGACACGCTTGCCGTGACGGGTCTTACCTACGACGAGGGTCCCGACAAGGGCGGCGACCACGGTCCTTACGTACAAAGCGAGCGCAAGCCTATTTATATGGAGTACGCCAAGCAGCTCGTTGAGTCGGGCGCGGCTTATTATTGCTTCTGCTCCAAGGAGCGCCTTGAAGCACTGCACGAGGAGGACGCCGTGGGCGGCTACGACCGCCACTGCCGTGACCTTTCCCCCGAGGAGGTGGAGGCAAACCTTGCGGCGGGTCTTCCCTTCGTCATCCGTCAGAAGATGCCGCTTGAGGGACGCACGGTATATACCGATGCGGTGTTCGGCGAGATCGGCTGCGACAACGCCGAGCTGCAGGACCAGATCTTAATGAAGGCGGACGGATATCCTACCTACAACTTCGCCCACGTGGTGGATGACTATCTGATGGGTGTCACCCACGTCGTGCGCGGTAGCGAATATCTGACGAGCACGCCCAAGTACGCGCTTCTTTACGATGCGTTCGGCTGGGAGCGTCCCACCTACGTGCATCTGCCCCTTTTGATGGGCAAGAGCGAGGAGATCGATGCAGAAACGGGAGAAAAGAAGATCGTCGTTTCCAAGCTTTCCAAGCGCCACGGCGCCGTTTCCTTCGCCGACCTCGTAGCGGACGGCTACCTGCCCGAGGCGATCGTCAACTATATCGCTCTGCTCGGCTGGTGCCCCAAGGGGGAAGAGAGCGAGAAGGAGTTCTTCACGCCCGAGGAGCTTCGCGCAGCGTTCTCCGTCGGCGCGATCAACAAGTCCCCCGCCGTATTTGATTACGACAAGCTGCTTTATTTTAACGGCGAGTATATCAAGCGTCTGTCCGACGAGGAATTTCTCGCCAAGGCGGAGCGCTTTGTAAAGAGCGAGATCCCCGCACACATTGCAAAAGAAAAAATGCTTCTTCTGCTTCACGGCAGAATTCAGAAATTCTCCGAGATCGAGGACAAGATCGGCTTTTTCCTTGCGCTTCCCGACTACGAGCGGGCGCTCTTCTTCAACAAGAAGAACAAGGTGACCGAGGAGCTTGCCAAGGAGATCCTCGCCGCCGCGATCCCCGCGCTTGAGTGCGTTTCGGATTGGAACAACGACACGCTTTACGCAGCGCTCCTTGCCCTTGCCGAGGAAAAGGGCGTCAAGTCGGGTGCCGTGCTGTGGTGCTTGCGCATCGCGGCGGCAGGTCTTGCCGTAACGCCGGGCGGTGCTACCGAAATCATGGAGGTCCTCGGCAAGGAGGAAACGCTCCGTCGACTGCGCATCGGCGCACAAAAATAATTCCCTGCCCCGCGGCAGAAAAGGAGGGCTTATGACGGGAAATATTACCGAGCGGATCGAAGCGCGCTACGCCTCCTTCTCCAAGGGGCAAAAGCGCATCGCAAGCGCGATCTTAAACAATTATGAAAAAACGGCGTATATGACCGCCTCCAAGCTGGGCGCCTTTTGCGAGGTGTCCGAGTCCACCGTCGTCCGCTTTGCGGGCGAGATCGGCTACGAGGGTTATCCCGAGATGCAACGCGCGATCCGCGAATTGCTCCGCACCAAGCTGACCTCCAGCCAGCGCATCGCGGTATCGGGAGAGCATCTTGAGCATGGGGATCTGCTTTCCAACGTGCTTTGCGCCGATATGGACAAGATCAAATACACCTTAGAGCACACCGACCGCGCCGTCTTTAACAAGGCGGTGGACGCCATTCTTTCGGCGCGCCGCATTTACATTTTCGGCTCGCGCTCCTCGGCGATGCTCTCGTATTTTCTCAGCTTTAACTTAGAGCTTATTTTCGACAACGTCAAGCGCGTGGACGTTTCCACCTCGGGTGAGGTGTTTGAAAAGCTCTTTTCCTTGGGAGAGGGGGACGTTTTATTTATTTCGTCCTTTCCGCGCTACTCCAAGACCGCCGTGGACGCCGCACGCTTTGCCAGAGAGCGCGGTGCGACGGTGATCGCGCTTTCCGATTCGGCGCAGTCCCCGCTTGCGGGCTACGCGGATCTTCTTCTGACGGCGCAAAGCGACATGGCGTCCTTCGTGGACTCTCTCGTCGCGCCGCTGTCCATTCTCAACGCCCTGCTCGTTTCGGTGGCACGTGCCAAGCAAAGCGACATCACCGAGCGCTTCGACCGTCTTGAGCGTCTTTGGGAGGAATACGACGTCTATGACAAGCACTAAACGCGTTCTCGTCGTAGGCGGCGGTGCCGCAGGAATGCTCGCTGCAGGAACGGCTCTGCGCGCAGGCGCCGAGGTAACGGTATTAGAACACAAGGACCGCACGCTCCTTAAAGTAGGCATCACGGGCAAGGGCAGATGCAACCTTACCAACAACTGTCAGTTAAACGAGCTGATCGAAAACGTAGTCCACAATCCGCGTTTTCTTTATACGGCGTTTTCCGCGTTCTCGCCCGAGGACGTGATGGCGCTGTTTGAGGAGCTGGGCGTGCCGCTCAAAACGGAGCGCGGCAGGCGCGTTTTTCCCGTGTCGGACAAGGCGTCCGACGTGGTGCGCGCGCTTCGCCGTTACGCTGCGGGGGCGACGGTGCTTGAAGAGCACGCGCGCGCGCTCGTGACGGAAAACGGGCGGGTGAAGGGCGTGCTTGGAAAGACGCTCCACGAGGCGGACGCCGTAATTCTTGCGACGGGCGGTCGCTCCTACCCCGTCACGGGGTCGGACGGCTCGGGATATGCGCTTGCGCGCGAGGCGGGACACACCGTCACGCCGCTCTCTCCTTCCCTCGTGCCGCTCACCTCACCCTCCCCGCTCTGCCCGATGATGCAGGGGCTTTCGCTCAAAAACGTGCGACTGCGCGTTTTAAGCCGGGACGGCGGCAAGCCGCTTTACGAGGACTTCGGCGAGATGATGTTCACGCACTTCGGCGTGACGGGTCCGATGATCCTTTCGGCGTCGGCGCATTTGCAGGGACGCAAGCTTGATACGCTGGTCCTTGAAATCGACTTAAAGCCCGCGCTCGACGAGGGGACGTTAGACGCAAGGCTCCTTTCGGACTTTGCAAAAAATGCGAACCGCAATTTTGAAAACGCGCTGGGAGGACTGCTTCCCGCGAAAATGATCGAGGCGATGCTCCTTTACACGGGCATTTCGGGAACGAAAAAGGTCAACCTCATCACGAAGGAGGAGCGACGCACGCTGCTTCGCGCCTTGAAGGGCTTCACCGTTCCGCTCTCGGGCTTCCGCCCTATCGAGGAGGCGGTGATCACCTCGGGCGGCGTTGCCGTGAAGGAGATCGACCCGAAAACGATGATGTCCAAGCTCTGCGCGGGGCTTTTCTTCGCGGGTGAGATGATCGACACGGACGCCTATACGGGCGGCTACAACCTGCAGATCGCCTTCTCAACGGGGCATCTGGCAGGAAAGAGCGCGGCAGAATATATTTTGGAGGACGAAACAGATGTTCTATAAAATTGCTTTGGACGGTCCGAGCGGCGCGGGCAAGAGTACGCTTGCCAAGATGATCGCGAAGCGCCTTGGGATCGTTTACGTGGATACGGGCGCGATGTACCGCTCCATCGGACTTTTCGTGCTTCGCCGCGGCGTTGCACCCGCCGACGAGGAAGCCGTTTGCGCACTTTTGTCCGAGATCCGCTTATCCGTCCGCTTTGATGGGGGCGAGCAACGCATCTATCTGTGCGACGAGGACGTGACCCCTTATATCCGCACGCCCGAGATCTCGATGGCGGCGTCCCGCGTTTCGGCGATTCCCGCCGTGCGCACCTTCTTGCTTGACACGCAAAGAGATCTTGCGAAGAGCGCATCCGTGATTATGGATGGGCGGGACATTGGCACGGTGATCTTCCCCGACGCCGAGGTCAAGATCTTTTTAACCGCATCCGCCGAGGCGCGTGCGCACCGCCGCACCGCCGAGCTTCTTGAAAAGGGGATCGCGACCTCCTTTGAGGAGGTGCTTCGCGACATCGAGCAGCGCGATAAGAACGACCGCGAGCGCGACGTTGCGCCCGCCGTTGCCGCCGCCGACGCGACGGTGCTTGACAATTCCCTGCTCGACCTTGCGGGAACGGTCGAGGCGGCGTTGCACATTATCGAAGAGCGCCTTGCCCTTTGCGAGCGCGCGTGAGGGCGCCGATGTCCGTTACGATTGCCAAAAACGCAGGCTTTTGCTTCGGGGTAAAGCGCGCCACGGATTTCGTGGAGGCGCTTGCCGCACGCGAGGGCTCGCGTACCGATATTTACACGCTGGGGTCCCTGATCCACAACCGCCATTATAACGAAGCGCTCGCCGCGCGCGGGGTGCGCGCCATCGAGATCGCCGACGCCGCGGCGGCGGCAGAGAAAGCCGTAGCAGCGGGGCGCGCGTGCGTTTTTATCATTCGCACGCACGGCGTTCCCAAGGAGGACGAGGAGAGGCTGCACGCGATCGCGGAGCGCTTTCCCTCCGTACGGATCGAGGATATGACCTGTCCCTTCGTCAAGCGTATTCACAAGATCGCCGCCGAAGAGACGAACGAGGACACGCGCTTTATTTTGCTCGGCACCCCCACGCATCCCGAGGTTTTGGGCATTATGAGCCACGCCGTGGGCGAAAAGGTGGCACTTCCCTCCTTTTCCGAGATCGAAGGGTACCTTTCGCTTCGTCAAAATGACCAAAAAACCTTGATTTTGGCGGCACAAACTACGCAAAATCTTCAAGAATGGAAAAAAACTCAAAAAAATCTCGAAAAACTATATACAAAATCAAAAATTTTTGATACAATATGTAGTGTTACTGAAAACAAGCAGACCGAAGCCGTCGCCCTTGCCGCATCCTCCGACCGTATGGTGGTCGTAGGCGGTACCGACAGCTCGAACACGGGAAAGCTGTACGAGCTTTGCCGCGGCGTTTGCCCTGATACCATCCGGATCGAATCGGCATCCGAGCTTCCGGAAGAGTACAAAAAGGATGCCCACAAAAACGTTGGAATTGCCGCCGGCGCTTCCACACCGCGCGGTATAATATTGGAGGTGTACAAAGCTATGGAAAACTTTGAACAAATGTTGGAAGAATCTCTCAAAACTTTACATACAGGAGAAACCGTTACCGGTATTGTTACGGCAATCGCCAAGAACGAAGTCTATCTTGACCTCGGCGCAAAAGTAACCGGCGTGATCGCTTACGATCAGATCACCGACGAGCCTAACGCAGATCTCGCTGCTATGTTTAAGGTTGGCGAGGAAGTCCGCGTCTTCGTTATCCGCGTTGACGACGGTAAGGGTGTTGCAACCCTGTCCAAGAAGCGCGTTGACAGCGACAAGTCTTGGGAAAACATCCAGGCACTCGCTGAGTCGGGCGAGGCTATTGAGGGCAAGGTCATCGACGCCGTTAAGGGCGGTCTTGTGATGATCGCAGCAGGCTACCGCGTATTCGTTCCCGCATCGCAGAGCGGTGTGGAAAGAGACGGCGACCTCACTCCTCTGGTCGGTACCGTTCAGAAGGTCCGCATCATCGACATTGATAAGCAGAAAAAGCGTGCCGTTGCTTCCATCCGCGCTATTCAGAGAGAAGAGCGCAAGGCAAAGGAAGAGGCACTTCGTGCAACCCTCGAGGTAGGTCAGCGCTTCACGGGTATCGTCAAGAACCTCACCAAGTACGGTGCATTCGTTGACATCGGCGGCGTAGACGGTATGGTTCACAACTCCGAGCTGTCCTGGCGCCCCATCAAGCATCCCTCTCAGGTCGTATCCGTCGGTCAGGAGATCGAGGTCTATATCAAGGAGATCGACGTCGAGAAGGGCAGAATTTCTCTCGGCTACAAGACGCCCGAGATGGATGAGTTCTATCAGTTTGTCAAGGACCACGCAGTTGGTGACGTCGTTGAGGCAAAGATCGTCAGCATGACGCCCTTCGGTGCGTTCGCTGAGGTTGCTCCCAACGTGGACGGCTTGATCCACATCTCTAAGATCGCACTTGAGAAGGTCGCTCGTCCCGAGGACGTTCTCACCATGGGTCAGATCGTTACGGTAAAGATCACCGACATTGACCGCGAGAACCGCAAGCTCTCTCTCTCCATCCGCGCACTTCTTGAGGAAGCCCGCCGCGCTGAGGAGAAGGCAGCTTACGAGGCAGAGCGCGCTGAGCGTGCCGCAGCTCGCAAGGCTGAGGAAGAGGAAGAAGCTCGCCTGCGCGAGGAAATGGCTCCTTACATCGTTAAGACCATCGACTAATAAGCAAAATGAAAATAAGGGCTTTTTTGCAAAGCCCTTATTTTCTCCCTAATTGGGTAAACGAGCGAAAACAGTTGATAACTGTTTTCACGAAGTGCTTAACTGAAATAAGGAGAAATGAAGCGAGGCTGTGCCGAGCGCGCATTTCGACTATATTTCAGGAAGGGCGACAATCGGATTTGTCAAGGAAAAGCCCCTTCCCTTTCTCACCAACATCAACTTAATAGCATCGGGGTGTGGCGCAGTTGGTAGCGCGCGTGCTTTGGGTAAACGAGCGAAAACAGTTGATAACTGTTTTCACGAAGTGCTTAACTGAAATAAGGAGAAATGAAGCGAGGCTGTGCCGAGCGCGCA
>JAFTIH010000041.1 GCA_017456985.1 Clostridia bacterium
AAGGATGAGAACCCCCATGGAAAATAACAACAAAGAAAGCGGCTTTTCTTACTGCTATTCGGCAAAGGAGCAGGCGGAGATCAAAAAGATCCGCGAAAAATACACCGCCCCCTCAGAAGCAGAGGACAAAATGGCGCGCTTGCGCCGACTTGACGCGTGTGTTGGCGGCACCGCGCAGGCGGTGGCACTCGCCGTTGGCATGCTCGGAACGCTTTTGCTCGGCTTTGGAATGAGCATCATTTTAAGCGACCTTGCGTCGGCGCTTGGACTAACGGGCAAAACGACGCTTTGGGTCGGGATCCCCGTCGGGATCGCGGGCGGCGTGCTTGCCGCGCTTGCCTACCCCGTTTACGGTGCGGTTCTGGCGCTGATGCGCAAGCGCTACGCGCCCGAAATTCTCCGTCTTTCCGACGAGCTTATGAAATAAAAACGCCCGCACGGCGGCGCTCCTTGCGCAAAAAGCCGTGTGGGGTCTTTGTTTATAGGTTTAGAAAAACGATGGCAACGGCGCCGACCGAAAGTCCCACCCATTGACGGGGTGTGGGGCGCTCACCAAACAAGGCAACCGAGGCGAGCGTCGTCAGAATAAAGCCGCCCACGGCGATACCGGGATAAATGAGAGCGGGGGACATCGCGGTCACGGCAAGCAGGATCACGAGAAAATTCAGCAAGGCGCTTCCTAAGCCCGCAAGTGCGGGAAAATGCCAGGTTTTTTTCATTGCCTCACGGTAGTGCGTTTTGTCCTCGCGCAGACACAAAAGAAAAGAAACGACGATGGAAAAGGCGGTGGCAAAGAGCATCATCATACTACCGTGCTTGCCGTCAAACGCCATTTGCTGATATTTTTGGATGATGGAGCACCCTGCGTTTCCGACAAGCAGCATCAGAATATATAGCACCCATTTGAGGGTGATGCGTCCCCTCTCCACTCCATCCTTCTTGCCGGACAGGCACAAAGCAAGCGCGACAACGATGAGGGCTATGCCCGTAATGACTGTCGCCGTCACGGGCGTATTCCAGAAGAAAAAGCCCCAAACGGAAACGGCGACGAGCGAAAGCTGCTTGAAGAATGCCGTGAGCGCCACCGAGCCATTGCCGAGCGCACCCACAAGTCCAAGCATCGCAACGGTATAAAGGACACCGTAGCCCAAGGAATACAGGAGTACACGCGCATCAAAGGATGGATCGATAAGAAAGATACAAAGCCAACCGAGCGTCACGCTGATCGAAACGATCAGGCTGTAAAGGCGGGAAACGTGAGGGCGCAAAAGATTTCTTTTGGTGTAGAAGGTGCTCGACACACTGATCATCGTGGAGCCGAGCATCGCACCGACGAGATATAGATACGCTATCATACAACACTCACGCGAAACTCCGTCGTTCCGTTTGTTAAATGATCTTTATAGCCCACAAGCGTGAAGCGCCCCTCACCGTTTTCGTACTCACAAACGCTCACGGAGGCGTTGGCGACGTGCGGAACATTTTTGACCTCGTCAAGCGCCACCCCGAGAAGCGCACAGCGCAAGCAACGGATAAAGCCGCCGTGAGTGGAAACGAGCACGGTCTTGCCCTCGTTTTCTGCCGCAATACGTATCATCGCACGCGTAGCGCGGGCAATCAGCTCTTCATAGCTCTCTCCCCCATCGGGGCGACTATAACCGACGTTATCGCAGTATAGAGCAAAGCTTTCGGGATAGCGTGCGGCGATCTCCACAAAGGTGAGTCCCGTCCAATCCCCGGTGTTAAGCTCACGCAAATCCTCGTCAAGCTTGATGGGGAGCCCCAGCGCATCGGCAATGGGCTTTGCCGTATCCAGTGCACGGGAAAGATCACTCGAAACGATCGTATCGATCCCATAATTAGAAAGAATGTATTTGGCGGTATCTGCCGCCTGTAGGCGCCCGATCTCATCGAGCGGTACGTCACACTGTCCCGAAAATTTGCGCGTCTTGTTAAAGGCGCTGTAACCGTGGCGAACAAGAATAAAGGTAACCATGCTTTGCCTTCCTTCGCATTTTTCGGCTCTATCATAACATACAAATATAAAAAATACAATTGACATTTTTGCTTTAATTATGTATAATATTGCTGTAAAGAGGTGATAGCGGGATGAAAAGCAAAGTCGAGCGGTACGTTGGCACGGGATTATACGATCTGCGGCATTATACCGCGTCCGTCGTTGCGGACTTTAACTTAAAAAAACTGCATTATGACGACAGCCCTTGTCTGGTATATTTTAAGCACGGCTCGGGGGAAGCAAAGCTTGAGGGACGGCATTACGAGATCACCGAGGGGACTGTTTTTCTCGTTTCCCCGTACGAGCTACACCGCTTTTTTATCAAGGAGGAAGAAAAGCACGAGCGCTTTGCCCTATATATCCGCGAGGGACTTTTATCCCGTTTTCCCGAAGCGGATGCTCTTCTTGCGCCTATCTTGGGGCGAAAGAAGGGATACGGCAATTTGATTTTCGCCCATACGGTCAAGGAATACGGGATAGATCAACTGTTTGACGAAATCCTGCAAAAGGCAAAATGCGGCACCCCGAAGGACGACGTACTTGCCGCTTGTAAGATCATTGAGCTGCTTGACGTTCTTTTGGAGGCAACGAAGAACGGCGGACAAAGCGCACCCGTTCCGCACAGCGGCAAGATGAACGAGGTCTTAAAATATCTTGACGGCGCCTTTTTGGAAGAGATCACCGTCGATACGGTCGCCGCACGCTTTTTTATCAGCAAATACCACCTGTGCCGCGCCTTTAAGGAAAGCACGGGAGTCTCGCTTTGGGAATACGTGATCTGGCGGCGCTTGCTTCATTTCAACGAGTGCGTGCGGTGCGGTATGACGATTGAAGACGCCTGCCGCGCATCTGCCTTTCATAATTATTCAAACTTCTACCGTCTGTACGTCAAGCATTTCGGGATGTCCCCCAAGGAATTTGCGACAAAAACGGAGCATCCGTAAAAAACCGCCTCGCGCGAGCGAGGCGGTTTCGTTTAGTAAGGAAGGGCGATATAGGTGCGTTCTGTGAGATCCATCGTCATATTGCTGCCGATGCGCACGAGGCGAAGCTCTCTTGCGCCCGTATCCACGGTGACGGCGGTGATGGCGTCCTCTGCCTTGGTGCCTGCGGCGCGCGGCAGATCGCACGCGTGATTTTGCCAGACGTCGTTCGCGGTGGAGATGAGCGAAACGATCATCTGCTCGGGATATTTTTTGCTTCTTGCTATCGTATCGCGGTGGAAGTGACCGATCAGGTGGGCGACGAAGATGCCCTCTCCGCGCGCCGAGAAGTCAACGTCCACGGTGATAGCGGGCAGGTCCTCGCGGATGGGCGTATAGACGCCCGAAAGGCGGGTACCGCACGTCCACGCGTGGATAATATCCGTCAAAAGCTCGGTGTCGTGGTAGGGGTTGCCCGAATGCGACCAGTTGAGGCGCTTTCCCTTTTGCGAGAAGGCGCACTCCACGACGTCGTGCGCGTGGAGGAAGGTGTGCGAGGCGAGAAGCAGATGATACCCCTCGGGTATCTCGGCAAGCGTGCGGACGAGCCAGTCGATCTGCGCCTGTCCGTACATCTCAACGCCGCGATGGATCTTATAATTTCCCTTTTCATCCGTGCCGTCGGGCGTATCGTTGCCGTTGAGGACGATGAGCGCGACACCGTACTTTTCAAAAAGCTTGCAATAGTAGGGCTGATCAAGCGCAGGCATTTCCATCTTCTCAAGTGTGGGAGCGATAAATTTATCAAACGCCATTTTGGGCGTTGCGGCAAGCGTGGCGTCGGCACTGTTACCGTGGTCGTGATTGCCAAGCACGGTATAGAAGGGCTTGTTTGCCGAAAGAACGGCATCTACGTACCAATCGGCGGGAGAATTAAAGTGCGCGGGCATAATATCGCCAAGGCAAATGCCGCCGTCAAAGGCGTCGTAATGATTTAAGTACGCGATAGCAGAGCGCATTTGCGTTTCCGAGCCGTGCACGTCGGTAACGGCAAGAAGCGAAAGGCGCTTATCCTTGTTTTTTACGCCAAGTCCGTGGTGACCGTAGCGGCAAGCGGCGAGCATCACGTGCTCAACGTCGCGGTTTCTCTCGATGATCGGGGCGAGCGCGGTCTTTTCTTCCATAACGGTTCCTCCGAGTTTTTTCATAAGGTTATCCTATCACACGGGGTGAGAAAAGTCAATACTTTGATCCAAAAAGTTCCCTTCTTATACACAATTATACACACTTTTTTTCATTGTTTTTCATAAAAGGATTGACAAGCCCCGCTGACATATGGTAAAATAAAATTACAAATCTAAAAAACGGAGGATTTCCACTATGGCAACGTTCGAATCCCTTTTGAAAAAGTACGTAAATTCTTCCTATGACGAGCTGCTCAACCTCTGCAAGGCAAACCTTGGCGAGCTTTGCGGCATTCTCGGTAAGTACTTCGGTCAGGAGCAGACCAGCACCACGCTGATGATCCTCTTCGGCACCTGCATCAGCGTTGACGGCAAGTTAAACGGTCTTGAGTGCAAGTTCATCAACGACCTGCTTGGCGCCAATATGAGCAGCGACGAGATCATGAAGCTCGCACAGAGCTGTGTAAACACCAACGCGGCAAACTTCATCGACTCCATCGCGGATGCTCTTCCCGCTGAGGAAAAGAGCGTTCTGCTCAGCGCTTGCCTGTGCTTCCTCGCCATTGACGAGACCATCACGGTGGACGAGATCAAGTTCCTTGAGAAGCTGATAGTCGAATAAGCTTTTCTGACACGGCACTGCACGGTGCCGTGTTTTTTTATTGACTTTTTCATTTTGTTGTGCTACAATAAATTATCAAGATTTGAAAAAGGAGAAAAGCCGTGAGCTACTACGAGCTTCCCGCAGACGCCAAAGGCTATTACCATTACGCAGACTTCGTCGGAACGAGGGGCGAATGCCATTTTCACGCGGCACCCGAGATCGTTTTCGTGACGGGGGGCGTGCTTGACGTGACGGTGGGCGGTGACCGAAGAACGCTTCACGCAGGAGAAGGCTGCTTTTCGGACGGCTTTTGCCTGCACGGATACGCGGAGAGCGACACGACGCGCGGCTATGTGCTTCTTGGCGAGGGGTGCTATTTCGAGCGCGTCTTTTCTCTCTTTGACGGATGCCGCCCGCCCAGATTTTTCACGTTTCGTGACACGGACGTTTTGCATTTGCTTGACGGCTCCTTTGAAAAGGAGCCGCTAAAAGATCCCGCAGACGCGGCTTTTTTTGCGGGTGTGCTTTCGCTTTTGCTCTCTTCCCTTGCCCGCGACGTGCCGTTCGCCCCAAAGCGCACCGACCGCAAGGAGGAGCTGATTTGCGACGTGCTCACCTACGCATCGGAAAACCTTGCGCGTGACCTTTCGCTCGGGGCGCTTTCGGCACGCTTTGGGTATTCGCGCGAGCATCTGTCGCGCTTGCTTGGGAAATACCTTTCGGAGAACTGGAACAGCTATCTCGGTCGCCTTCGCGCGCGGCGCGCGCACAAGCTCATTACGGGCGAGGGCTGCTCCGTCACGGAGGCGGCGTTAGCGGCTGGCTTTTCAAGCCTTAACACCTTCTATCGCGCATACGAGCGGGAGTTTGGCGCACCGCCCGTGCGAAAATAGTATCAATTTTTGACAAGTCCTTATCCTCTAACGGGGAGCGGGACTTTTCTTTTTTTGGTATAGTGAAGACAGAAAAGAAAAACGGAGGACTTCCCAATGAAAAAATATACCGTTGCTATCATCGGCGTCGGCAATCGCGGCGGCGACGTTTACGGTCGCCTTTTGATGCAGTTTCCCGAGCAGTTTAAGATCGTTTCCCTTTGTGACGCGAAGGAGGACCGTCTTTCCCTGTTTGGCGACGAGTTTGGCGTGGATCCCGCGCTTCGCTTTTTAAGCGAGGAGGCGTTCTTCGCCGAAAAGCGCGCTGACCTTTGCGTTATCGCCACGCAAGACCGCGATCACGTGCGTCACGCACTCGCGGCGTTCCGCCTCGGATACGATATTATGACGGAAAAGCCCCTCTCTGATATCGCGACGGAATGCGAGGAGCTGCTTGCGGCGCAAAAGAAATACGGCGGCAAGGCGCTCGTGTGCCACGTGCTTCGCTATGCGCCCGCCTTCGTGAAAATGAACGAGCTTTTAAAGAGCGGTGCCATCGGCAGACTCGTTTCCATTGATGCGACCGAGCGCGTTGCATATTGGCACCAGGCGCACAGCTACGTGCGCGGCAACTGGCGCAATCGCGAGTCGTCAACGCCTATGATCCTTGCCAAATGCTGTCACGACCTCGACCTTTTGCAATACTATGCAGGCGCACGGTGCAAGAGCATTTCCTCGGTAGGCGACCTCACCTTCTTCAAGAAGGAAAACGCGCCCGAGGGTGCGGCGGCGCGTTGCGTTGATTGTCCGCACAAGGATACCTGTACTTACAGCGCAACGAGCTTTTATCTCGACAAGTGGGCAGAGGAAGGCAAGCCGACCGATTGCTGGCCCTATACGGTGCTTGCTCCCGTTCCCGTTCGCGAGGAGGCGCTCGTCGAGGCGGTCAAGAGCGGTCCTTACGGCAGATGCGTCTATTTCTGCGACAACAACGTCGTGGACCATCAGATCACGCAAATGACCTTTGAAAACGGTGTCAAGGCGACGCTCACGATGATGGGCTTTACCTCGGTGATGGGCAGAAGGATCACCTTCTACGGCACGGCGGGCGAGATGACGCTGGACGAGAAGGAGCATGCGATCTTCGTTGAACGCTTCGGCGAGGAGCCCCAGCGCATCGACACTAAGATCATTGAGGATAACGGCTACGGTCACGGCGGCGGCGATTTGTGCCTGGTAGAGGGTCTTTACGATATGCTGGAGGGCAAGGCGACGGCAGAGACCTCGCTCGAGCGCTCGGTCGAGAGCCATCTGATGGGCATTTACGCCGAGGAGTCCCGTCTTGCAGGCGGCAAGCTCTTCTACGTTCACGGGGAAAACTGAAAGAAAAAGCACTGCGAAAATTTCGCAGTGCTTTTTGATTAAGATCTCTTTTTGAAAATGACGAATTGGTAAGGGAGAAGATCCTCGCCAACCTTTTCGTAATTGCTAAAAAGAAGCTCACCCTCGCACGAAGGGATGGGCGTAGATTTGCCCAGACTACAAACGAGCGTGATCTCCTCCTCTGCCGTAACGCGGGAAAAGACGAAGCGATCATCCGTGATCTCGCGGCACACAAATCCGCCCTCTCGCAACGCGGGTTCCGCTTTGCGCAGATCGATCAGCCTTTGAAACGTGCGATATACGGATCGTTGCGCGCTAAGATCCGCCCTTGCGTTGATCTCTGCGCGCCGCGTGCCGTCGGGGATCCAGAAATTGTCTTGTGAAATTTCGTCCCACGGCATCGGACGGCGGGCGTTATCACGCCCCCCCGCACAAATACGGGCAAAGAGCTCGTCGGGAGAAAGGGTGTCCTTGTTCGTTTCATAATAGTTGAGGATCTCCACGTCTCGGAACATAGAGACGTCCGTGTAGTGGGAATTGGTCAAGCCAAGCTCCTGTCCCTGGTAGAGAAAGGGGACGCCGCGCGAGAGCAAAACGATCGCCCCAAGCAGCGTCGCACTTTCATAGCGATACTGCCCGTCGTCGCCAAAGCGGCTGACGGCGCGCGGCAGATCATGGTTCTCAAAGAAGGCGGTATTGATGACGCCAAGCGTCTCACAAAGCGTTTGCCATTCGGCGAGGCGGCGACAAGCTTCCTTCAGGGATGCGCGGTCCGTTGTAAATTTCCCGCCGTCGAGGCAAAGGTGTCCGAAGGTGAAAACGGTAGTAAGCTCTCCCCTGTCAGCACCGCAAAGCTGGCGTACGTTCTCACCGTCTGCCGACCAACACTCACCGACTGTAAAGATATCTTTCGTTTTCTCTCTGCCAAAAAGCTCGCGAATAAACTCGTGCAAGCGCGGACCGTTGCCGTTTTGTCCCGCAAAATCCTTGGAGATCTGATCGAGCACGTCGCAGCGAAAGCCATCGACGCCAAGGTCAAGCCAAAAATCTACGACAGCGCACATTTCCTCGCGAACCTTGGGGTTTTCCCAATTCAGATCCGCCTGCTCAACGGCGTAGGAGTGCAGATAATACTCCTCCGTCGCCGCATCATACTCCCACGCCGAGCCGCCGAAGGCGCTCTGCCAATCGTTGGGCGGCGTTTTACGCCAGATGTAATAATCTCGATAAGGATTATCCTTGGAGCTTTTGGCTTCCAAAAACCACGGATGCTCCGTCGAGGTATGATTTGCAACGAAGTCAAGTATAACCTTGATGCCGACCGCATGGAAGGCGTCGATCATCCTGCAAAAAGAAGAAAGGTCACCGGTTCTCGGATCAATATCCCGATAATCGGAAATATCGTAGCCCGAATCTACACCGGGACTGCGGAAGCAGGGTGAGATCCAAACAGCGTTCACGCCCAGATCCTTCAAATACGGAATTTTTGAGATAATACCCGCAACGTCGCCCTCGCCATCGCCGTTTGCATCGCAAAAGCTACGGGGATATATCTGATAAAAAACAAGATCTTGCGGTTTCATACGTCCTCCTTGGTCGTTCTACGTGGATTATATCACAGGCGGCAAAAGAAGTCAATGCTTTTCATCAATATCTCACGCATAAAAACACCAATCACTTTTTCTGTTTTCGCTATTGCTTCTCACCTTAATTTCGCAAGCGCCGAATCGGTGACAAAAGAATGAAAAGGCAAAAAAACAAAAATTCCGCACACTTTCGTGTGCGGAATTTTATGGCACTCCCAGCGAGAATCGAACTCACAACTAACCCTTAGGAGGG
>JAFTIH010000042.1 GCA_017456985.1 Clostridia bacterium
GACCAAGGAGCGCTTGATCGCACTTGCAGACGTGGCAGAGCCCTACGGCATCAACGTTTGCCTTGAAAACATGCCCTTTAAGGCGCATAAGCTTTCTCCCATCAGCGAGGTCGCAGACCTCGTCCGAGAGATCGACCGCGATAACGTTAAAATCTGCCTTGACACGGGTCACGCAAACTTCTACGGCACCAAGGGCGACGAAATGGTGCTTGCTTGCGGCGACAAGCTTGCTTGCCTGCACGTGCATGACAATTACGGATATTGGGACTTCCACTCCATTCCCTACACGCGCGGAAACATTGATTGGGCTGCCTTCCGCTCGGCATTAAAGGAAGTCGGCTATACCGGCCCGATTATGCTTGAGACAAGTGTAATGCACAACATTCCCTCCACGATGCGTGCGTTGGCATTCAAGCTGATGTATGAGGTTGCCGCCGACCTTGACTACGAACGCAAGAGCGAATAATCGTTATTTTCGGCATTAAAAAACGAGCAGATATTCCTCTGCTCGTTTTCTTTTTGCTTTTATCGAACGCCGTAAAGAAGCTCGCCGTAGGTCGGAACGGGCCAGAAGGCACGGTCCGTCAAGCCCTCGGCACGGTCGATCCGCTCTCGGAGCGTTTCCATCAAGGGGCAAATTTCATCTCTCACGCGCTCGGCGCGGATGGTAATGTTCTTTTCCTTGCGGATCTCCACGACGAGCGAAGAGAGCTTCTTTGCCTGCTCGTGCGCCTCAGACGTGATAGCACTGAGCGTGCGAATGACCTCCTCCTCGTACGCGGTATCGAGGGGCGGAACGAAGCCCAAGGAGCGCTTTGCGAGAAGCCCCTCCGAGAGCACCTTGGTGTACTTGCAAATAGCGGGAATAAATTCACGCTCCGCCATCTCACTCATCGTGAGTGCTTCGATATTGTTTACCTTACAATAGTTGCTGAGCAAAATGCGGTGACGCGAAACGATCTCTCCCTGCGAGAAGATGCGGTGCTTGGCAAAAAGCGCGACGTACTTTGCATCCGTAAAATGGGCAACCGCGTCGGGCGTAGTTCTATGGTTGGCAAGTCCGCGGCGTGCCGCCTCCTCCACCCACTCGTCACCGTATCCGTTGCCGTTGAAAATGATGCGCTTGTGTTGGCGGATGGTGTCGCGGATGAGGTCGTGCAGGACCGCCTTGAAATCAACAGCCCCTTCAAGAATGTCGGCAAAATCCGAAAGGACCTCGGCAACTGCCGCGTTGAGCATCACGTTCGGCGGCGCGACGGAGGCAGAGGAGCCGGGCATACGGAACTCAAACTTGTTTCCCGTAAAGGCGAAGGGAGAGGTACGGTTACGGTCGGTAGTATCCTTGGAAAATTTGGGAAGCACGTGGACGCCGATACGCATTTGCGTTTTTTCCTGCATCGCGTAGGCGCTTTCCTGCTCGATAGACTTTAAGATCGCCTCAAGCTCCTCACCAATGAAGATAGACACGATCGCGGGGGGCGCCTCATTGGCACCAAGACGGTGATCGTTGCCTGCACTGGCAACGGAAATACGCAAAAGCTCTTGATATTCATCAACCGCGCGGATCACCGCACAAAGGAAGAGCAAGAACTGTGCGTTTTCGTGGGGCGTTTCTCCGGGCTCAAACAGATTTACACCCGTATTGGTAGAAATGGACCAGTTATTATGCTTGCCCGATCCGTTCACCCCTGCAAAGGGCTTTTCGTGCAGAAGGCACACCATACCGTGACGCTTGGCGATCTTCTGCATCAGCTCCATCGTCAGCTGGTTGTGGTCCACGGCAAGATTTCCCGTGGTATAGACGGGAGCAAGCTCGTGCTGTGCGGGTGCCGCCTCGTTATGCTCCGTCTTGGCAAGGACGCCCACGCGCCAAAGCTCCTCGTCAAGCTCGCGCATAAATGCTTGCACGCGGGGCTTGATGCTGCCGTAATAGTGGTCGCCGAGGTCCTGTCCCTTGGGAGGCTTGGCGCCGAACAAGGTCCTTCCCGTATAGAGCAGATCCTTTCTTTGATTGTAGATCTCTGCATCCACAAGGAAGTATTCCTGTTCGGGACCGACGGTGGTCTGCACACTGGTCACGTCCTCGTTACCGAAGAGCTTTAAAACGCGCATCGCTTGACGGTTGAGCGCCTCGATTGAGCGCAAAAGCGGCGTCTTCTGGTCGAGCGCTTCCCCACCCCAAGAGCAAAAGGCGGTGGGAATGTATAACACGTGATCCTTGACAAAGGCGTAAGAGGTAGGATCCCACGCCGTGTAGCCGCGCGCCTCAAAGGTCGCGCGCAGACCGCCCGACGGAAAGGATGAGGCATCCGACTCGCCCTTGACGAGCGCATTACCGCGGAAATCCATGATCACGCCGCCGTCCTCGGTGGGGCTGATGAAGCTGTCGTGCTTTTCGGCGGTGATGCCCGTCATCGGCTGAAACCAGTGGGTAAAGTGGGTAGCCCCCTTCTCGATCGCCCAATCACGCATCGCCGCGGCGATCACGTTTGCCGTTTCCAGCTTTAAGCTTCTGCCGTCCTTTATCGTCTTTTTTATGGAGATATAGACCTCCTCGGGAAGGCGTGCCTTCATCTCCTTGTCATCAAAGACCATCGTTCCGAAGATCTCGGGAATATTTACCACCATAACGTCCTTTTTCCTTTTTTGAATCGATCCATTAGATTTTTGATAAGAATAATTATAACCGCCGCTTATGCATTTGTCAAGAAGGCGTCGCGTTTTTTTCCTTTTCGGCGTTTATTTCAAGCACGGTAAAGATCATCACCGCCATCGTTGCGTACGGCATCGGACAAAACTCTCCGGGTTGCAGCATAGAAACGAAGAAAAGCGAAAGATAGGTGAGCGTTGCCGCGACCGTGAAGGCGTCGCGCTTTGCAAGGGCGAGCCGCGCCCGTAAGTACATTTGGTAGCCGTATGCCGCAACGCCTACGAGCCCCAAGCTGCCAACGATCTGCATCAAGTAGTTATGCGTCCATTTGATCGCTAAAAAATGCACCTCGGCATCTCCCTTTTCACCGAGTCCCGCGCCGAACACGGGCGATGCACAAAAGTTTCTCCACGCCTCGGCAAGCAAGGAAAGCCTACCGTTTTCCTCCGCACGGAAGAGTGCCGAAAGTCCGCCCGCACGGACGCACAGGAAAACGAACGCCGCTATTCCCGCAAGGCAAAGTCCGCCAAGAAGCGAAAGCGTGAGGGCACGCGTTTTTTTGCGATAAAAGGCAAGATACCCGAGCGATAAAACGAGCATCCCGCAACCGACGAGGATCCCTGCATAAGAGCGTGTCAGCGGAAGCACCGCTACGAAGAGAAACGCCGAGATCAGGTGTGCGTAACGCCCTCTTGCATAGTACAGCGCGGCGGGGATGGCGAAGAGCATCAGCACGCTGATGTCGTTTCCCCAAATATAGGGAACGTTCACCGTGCCGTGCGCCAGAAGATTGCGGATCGCTTGATCTACGATAGAATAAAAGCAGAAAAAGCCCAGCCCGTAAAGGCTCTCCATCAGCTTTTCCTTTATATCATACGCTCCCGCGTCCTCCAACGAGTTGCGGAACCACAAATAAAAGAACAGCATTCCGGGGCCGAGAAGTCCCACGTAGTACAGCGCATCGGCAGAAAAGTATTCCTTGGCAGAGATCGAAAAGGCGCCGCCAAGCACAAGCGCGACCGAAAGGGCAACGTGAGACCAAAACTGCCTTCCTCGCACGAATTTGCGATAATGGATCACGAAATGCAGAGAGATCGCCGCAAGAACGGGAACGATCAGCCATACGTGGCGCATCAGAGCAAGGTCGTGCCCCGCCGTGCGTAGGGCAAAGGCATTAAGAAGAAGCATCGGGAAGAAAATGCTTAAAAAGTTTTTCTCGATCAAAAGCACGAACAAAAGCCAAAGGATCCAAAGAGGAATAACGTATTGCTCGATCGACAGCGTTACGGTGAGAGCCGCCAAAAGGAAGTATGCCACCGTAGCCCGCGGCGAATTGATCGCGGCACGTATTTTATCCATACACGGCACAAGCCTTTGCATCACGGCATCCCCCTTCAAAAAATAAATACGTAGAAATTATAGCACAAATCTTCCCTTCTTGCAAGTCCTTTGCGCGCTTTTTTTCATCCTCTTCCATTTCCGCTTATACAAGCACAAAAACGGTAACGATTTTTGTGAAAAATTACAAAGGCTTTTTCGTCTTTTTCTCTTGACTTTTTTGCTTGCATATGTTATTATAAATTGATAATAGAGAACACCGAGGAGGATATGGCAATATGAAGCTTACGCTGATGGATACCAACATCTTTTCGGGCGATCGATTTTTTGCGGGGGATACGTCGTTTTTGACGGACTTCCCTTTTTCTTTGTCCGATGCTATTTCTATCGACGGTCATTCCTTTTCCGTTTTCCCCGGCTTCACCGACGTGCACGTGCATTTCCGTGAGCCGGGCTTTTCTTATAAGGAGACCATCGGGAGCGGAAGCCGCGCGGCGGCACACGGCGGTTTTACCGCGGTCTGCACGATGCCCAACCTCTCCCCGACGCCCGACTCTCTGGAACACCTGCGCGAGCAGTTGAGCTTGATCGAGCGGGACGCCTGCATCGACGTTCGCCCCTTTGGAACGATCACGTGCGGCGAGGAGGGCAAAAGGCTCTCTGATATTGAGGCGCTCGCCCCCTTCGTTTGTGGCTTTTCCGATGACGGTCGCGGCGTGGATGACAGCGGTCTTATGCGAGAAGCAATGGAACGCGCGGCGGCAGTCGGACGGGTCATCTCCGCACACTGCGAGGACGGCACCGCCCCCAAGGATTCGCCCGAGGCGGAATGGCGTGAGATCGAGCGCGATATCACGCTTGCTTCGGATACGAAGGTAAAATTCCACGTATGCCACATCTCTACCAAGGAAAGCGTTGCGCTCATCCGCGATGCCAAAAAAAGCGGCGTTGACATCACCGCGGAAACGGCACCCCACTATCTGCTTCTTACCGACAAGACGCGCGGCGAGGGAGGCAGATTCAAAATGAACCCGCCTTTACGCGAGGAAGCTGACCGCCTTGCGCTTGTCGAGGGCATCCTTGACGGGACCGTGGATATGATCGCGACCGACCACGCCCCGCACTCGGCAGAAGAAAAGGGCCGCGGATTTGAAAAGAGCTTAAACGGCGTGGTAGGACTTGAAACCTCCTTCCCCACGATGTATTCGCACTTCGTAAAAACGGGACTGCTTTCCCTTCCCGCTCTCATCCGCTTGATGAGCACGGCGCCTGCCGATCGCTTCGGCATTCCCATTCGCGGCTACACCGTCTTTGATCTGGATACGGCTTACACCGTTCGTCCTGACGAATTTCTCACGATGGGCAGAAGCTCTCCCTTTGCGGGAGATACCCTTTACGGCAGGTGCGTTGCGACCGTCTTCGACGGAAAAGCGGTGTACCTTGATCCCAACCTTTTGAAATAATAAATTTGCTTTTATGATATACGGAGGAAACAGCACATGGCAAAAAGAACTGATTTAAAGCGCATTATGATCATCGGCTCGGGCCCCATCGTCATCGGACAGGCGGCAGAGTTTGACTATGCCGGCACGCAAGCGTGTCTTGCGTTGCGCGAAGAGGGCTACGAGGTCATTCTCGTCAACTCCAACCCCGCAACCATTATGACCGATACGACGATTGCGGACAAGGTCTATATGGAGCCCCTGACGCTCGAATATATCGCCAAGATCATCCGTTATGAGCGTCCCGACGCCATTCTTCCCGGCATCGGCGGTCAGACGGGTCTGAATATGGCAATGCTCCTCGAAAAGAAGGGCGTCTTGAAGGAAGCGAACGTAGAGCTGCTCGGTACGTCCAGCGAAAGCATTGAGCGCGCCGAGGACCGCGAGCTTTTCAAGGAGCTGTGCGAGGAGATCGGCGAGCCCGTCATTCCCTCGGAAATTGCCAACACCCTTGACGAAGCGATCACCGCGGCTGAGCACATCGGCTTCCCCCTCGTGCTCCGTCCCGCCTTTACGCTCGGCGGTACGGGTGGCGGCTTTGCAAACGATATGGACGAGCTTCGCGATCTTGCCAAGGGCGCGCTTGAGGCTTCCCCCGTGCATCAGGTGCTCGTAGAGCGCAGCGTGCGCGGCTTCAAGGAGATCGAATTTGAGGTTATGCGCGACGGTGCGGACAACGCCATTACCATCTGCGGTATGGAAAACATCGACCCCGTCGGCGTCCACACGGGCGACAGCGTGGTCGTAGCCCCCATTATGTCCCTGTCCGATCACGATCTCAAAATGCTCAACGACAGTGCCATCAAGCTCATTCGTGCGCTTAAGATCGAGGGCGGCTGTAACGTACAGTTTGCACTCAACCCCGAATCCTCCGAATATTATCTTATCGAGGTCAATCCCCGCGTTTCCCGTTCCTCTGCCCTCGCATCCAAGGCGAGCGGCTACCCCATCGCCCGCGTCACGGCAAAGATCGCCGTGGGTATGACGCTGGACGAGATCCCCGTATCGGGCGCTATGGCTTCCTTTGAGCCCAGCCTTGACTACGTGGTTGCCAAGTTCCCCCGCTTCCCGTTCGACAAGTTCCCCTCCGTGCCCAACAAGCTCGGCACGCAGATGAAGGCAACGGGCGAATGTATGGGCATCGGTGCAACGCTTGAGGAATGCATGCTCAAATCGGTGCGCTCGCTGGAGATCGGCGTTTGCCACCTTTATATGGAAAAATTCGCCGCGATGGAAAGGGATGCGCTCCTCGTATACCTTGAAGAATTCCACGACGACAACATCTTTGCCGTAACGGAGGCACTCCGCCGCGGCGTTTCGGTCGAGGAGCTTCACCGCATCACGATGATCACGGAGCTCTTCCTCCTTTCCATGAAGAAGATCGTGGATATGGAAAACGCGCTCTCCGCAAACGTCGGAGATGCAAACGTTTTGAAGAAAGCCAAGATCATGGGCTTCTCGGACAAGTTTATCGCAAAGCTCTGGAAAACGGACGAGCTTTCCGTGGTTGACCTGCGCAAGGCAAACGGTATCATCCCCGCGTTCCGTATGGTAGATACCGCACACGTCGGCGCGTACATTCCCTACTTCTACTCCTCCTACACGGGAGAAAATGCCTCCCGCTTTGCCGACCGCAAGAAGATCGTCGTGCTGGGCGCAGGTCCTATCCGTATCGGTCAGGGCGTTGAGTTCGATTATTCGACCGTTCACGCCGTCAACACCATTCGCCGTTGCGGCTACGAGGCGATCATCATCAACAACAACCCCGAAACGGTTTCCACCGACTACACCACCTCGGACAAGCTCTACTTCGATCCGCTGACGGTAGAGGACGTTATGAACGTCATCGACTTTGAAAAGCCCGACGGTGTCATCGCATCGCTTGGCGGTCAGACCGCCATCAACCTTGCCGCACCTCTTGCCGCACGCGGTGTCAAGATCATCGGCACCGATTGCGAGGCGATCGAGCGCGCCGAAAACAGAGATGCCTTTGAAAAGATCCTTGAGGAGCTTAACATTCCTCAACCTCGCGGCGAAGCCGTTACCAAGATCGAAGACGGCGTGCGCGTTGCCAAGGAGATCGGCTACCCCGTTCTCGTCCGCCCCAGCTTCGTGCTGGGTGGCAGAGCGATGCAGCTCGTAGCCAACGAAGGACAGCTTCGCAACTACCTGCGCACTGCCGTTGAGATCGACGAGGACAAGCCCGTTCTGGTTGACCACTATATTCAGGGTAAAGAGGTCGAGGTCGATGCTATCTGTGACGGACGCGACGTGTTCGTTGCAGGCATTATGGAGCTCGTTGAGCGCACGGGCGTCCACTCGGGTGACTCGATCAGCGTATACCCCGCCTTCAGCATTTCGGACAAGGTCAAGGGCAAGATCCTGACCTACTCCAAGAAGCTGGGTCTTGGCATCGGCATTGTGGGTCTGTTTAACATTCAGTTTATCGTTGACAGCAAGGAAGACGTGTATATCATCGAGGTCAACCCCCGCTCCTCGCGCACCGTTCCCTTCCTTTCCAAATCCACGGGCTACTCCCTTGCCGACATTGCGACCGAGGTCATTCTCGGCAAATCGCTTAAGGAGCTTGGCATCTTTGATCTGTATCCCGCTGAAAAAAAGCGCTGGTATTGCAAGGTTCCCGTCTTCTCCTTCAAGAAGATCAACGGCGTTGACCCCTATCTCTCTCCCGAGATGAAATCCACGGGCGAGGCGATCGGCTACGACGACGACCTCAACCGCGCCTTCTATAAAGCACTCCAGGCGGGCGGCATCCAGGTACAGAACTACGGTACCGTATTCGTCACGCTGGCAGACGGCGACAAGGAGGAGGCGCTTCCTCTGATCCGCCGCTTCTACGACCTCGGCTTCAACATTGAGGCAACCAGCGGCACCGCGAAATTCTTCAAGGAGCACGGCGTGCGTACGCGTGTGATGAAGAAGATCAGCGAGGGCAGTGACGATATTCCCAAGGCGATCCGCCAGGGTCATATCTCGTACGTGATCAACACCAGCAACATCGCCTCCACCTCGCAGCAGAAGGACGGTTATGAGATCCGTCAGTTAGCGACCGAGACCAATACCACCCTCTTCTCTTCTCTGGATACCGTCCGTATTCTCCTCGACGTGCTTGAGGACATCACGATGACCGTTTCTACCATTGACAGCTGATATGAAGGATACGATTTTTACTGTACTCAACAATAAAATGATCGCCAAGAACACCTATGAGATGGTGATGCGCGGCGACACCGAAGGACTCGCATCGGGCGGCTTCGTCAACATCAAGCTTGACGGCTTTTATCTGCGCCGCCCCATTTCCGTCTGTGATTTTGACGGAGATACCCTGACGATCATCTACAAGGTCGTGGGCAAGGGTACCGACAAGATGGCGCAGATGAAGGGCGGCGAGGAGCTTGCCGTTCTGACGGGACTTGGCAACGGCTACGACGTCACGAAGGCAGGGGATGCTCCCCTTCTGATTGGCGGCGGTGCCGGCGTGCCCCCTATGTTTCATCTTTGCCGTGAGCTGATCGCGGCGGGCAAAAAGGTGTCCGTGATCCTCGGCTTCGGCGCGAAGGACGAGGTCTTTTACGAGGAAAAGTTCCGCGCGCTCGGCGCTGACGTATTCGTCACCACCGTTTCGGGCGACTACGGCATTCGTGGCTTCGTTACGGATGCCTTGGCGGGTCTTAACTACTCCTACTTCTACACCTGCGGTCCCGAGCCGATGTTAAAGGCGGTGTACGACAAGTCCGTCACCTCGGGACAGTTCAGCTTTGAAGAGCGTATGGGATGCGGCTTCGGTGCTTGCATGGGCTGTTCTTGCGAAACCAAGTACGGCAACAAGCGCATCTGCCGCGACGGTCCCGTGCTGGAAAAGGAGGAGATCATATGGTAAAGACGTCCGTTTCGCTTTGCGGCATTACGATCGACAATCCCGTCATCCCCGCAAGCGGTACCTTTGGCTTCGGTCTTGAATTTGCCGAGCTGTACGACATCAACGTTTTAGGCTCCTTCTCCTTCAAGGGAACGACCAAGGACGCACGCTTTGGCAACCCGACGCCCCGCATCGCGGAGACCGAGGGCGGTATGCTCAACGCGGTCGGTCTGCAAAACCCCGGTGTAGCGCACGTCAAGGCAGTGGAGCTTCCCGCACTCGCCAAGGTCTTTCACAAGCCCGTGATGGCAAACGTCAGCGGCTTTTCGATCGAGGACTACGCCTACACCTGCGCGGCACTTGACGACGAAGAGCAGATCGGTTGGATCGAGGTCAATATCAGCTGCCCCAACGTTCACGGCGGCGGTATGAGCTTTGGCACGTCCGCACAAAACGCGGCGGCGGTCACGAAGGCTGTCAAGGCGGTGACCAAAAAGCCTATCATCATCAAGCTTACCCCCAACGTAACGGATATTTGCGAGATCGCGCGGGCGGTCGAGGTGGAGGGCGCCGACGGCGTTTCTCTGATCAATACGCTCTCGGGCATGCGCATTTCTCTGCCCAAAAGAAAACCTCTGCTTGCCAACGTGACGGGCGGTCTTTCGGGTCCTTGCGTGTTCCCCGTTGCGCTTCGTTGCGTATATCAGGTCTATAACGCCGTCAAGATCCCGATCGTGGGCATGGGCGGTGTGTCGAGCGCAGAGGACGTCATCGAAATGATGATGGCGGGCGCGACTGCCGTTGAGGTGGGCGCTGCCAACCTCGTGGATCCCTTTGCTTCCAAAAAGATCGTGGAGGCTCTTCCTCTCGCGATGGAGAAATACAAGATTTCGTCGCTCACCGAGATCATCGGCGCGGCGCATTAACGAAAGGAGTACGTCATGGGAAAAGACGTTATTATTGCTTGCGATTTTGCGAGCGCGGAGGCAGTTTTTAACTTCCTTGACAAATTCAAGGAGGAAAAGCCCTTCGTTAAGATCGGTATGGAGCTTTTCTATGCGGAAGGTCCCTCGATCGTAAGACAGATCAAGGAGCGCGGTCACAAGATCTTCCTTGACCTCAAGCTTCACGACATCCCCAACACCGTAAAGAAATCGATGGCGGTGCTTTCCTCGCTTGACGTGGATATGTGCAACCTGCACGCAGCGGGCACCTCGGCGATGATGACGGCGGCACTTGAGGGTCTTACCCGTGCCGACGGCACCCGCCCCCTTCTGATCGCAGTCACGCAGCTGACCTCTACGGATGAAGAGAGAATGCAAAAGGAGCTTCTGATCGACTTCCCCATCGGCGAGGTCGTTATGAAGTACGCCGAAAACGCCAAGGCAAGCGGACTTGACGGTGTCGTATGCTCTCCCCTTGAGGCAGGCATCGTTCACGACCGTTGCGGTAAGGATTTTCTGACGGTAACGCCCGGCGTGCGCTTCGCTGACGGTGACGTTGGCGACCAGAAGCGCGTGATGACGCCCGCAGAGGCAAAGAAGATCGGCTCGGACTACATCGTCGTGGGCCGTCCCATCACCGCAGCAGATGACCCCGTTGCCGCATACCGCCGTTGTGTCGCGGAATTCGTTGGATAAAAAGGAGAAATACGATGGAAAGCTACAAGAGAGAATTTATCCAGTTTTTGGAGAGCGCAGGCGTATTGAAGTTTGGTGACTTCACCGCAAAAAGCGGCAGAAAGATCCCCTACTTCATCAACGCAGGCATGATCAAAACGGGCGCCGACATCGCGACGCTCGGCGAGTTTTACGCGCGTGCGTACTTTGAAAAGCTGGGCAAGAAGAACGCCGTGCTGTACGGTCCCGCATATAAGGGCATTTCCCTTTCCGTTTCCGCTGCCGTCGCACTGTCGAAGAACGGTCTTAACGTTCCCTTCTTCTTCAACCGCAAGGAGGTCAAGGACCACGGTGAGGGCGGCGTGTTCGTGGGCTACGTTCCCACGGAGGGCGAAGAAGTCGTCATTATTGAGGACGTGATCACTGCAGGCACCGCCATCCGCGAGAGCATGGAGATCCTCTCGCACTTACAGGGTGTGAAGGTTGCCGCTACCTTTATTATGGTTGACAGAAAAGAAAAGGGACAGGGCGAAAAGGGCGCGATGCAGGAGATCGAGGAGCAGTTCGGCTTCCCCGTTTACTCCATCGTCGACGTGTACGACATCATTGAATATCTGGAAGAGGACCCCAAGAACGAAGAAAACGTCACGAGAATCAAGAACTATCTTGCCGTCAACGGCGCAAAAGCATAAGGAGAATCGTATGCGACATCTGATTGGTATGGACGACTTGTCCGTAGCGGATATCGACAAGCTGATCGCTACCGCGGAGGACATTATCGCATCCCCCGAAAAATACAGCGACGTTTGCCGCGGCAAAAAGCTCGCCACGCTCTTTTACGAGCCCTCCACCCGTACCCGCCTGTCCTTCGAGGCGGCGATGATGGAGCTTGGCGGCGGCGTACTCGGCTTTTCCGAGGCACAAAGCTCCTCTGCCGCGAAGGGCGAGAGCGTTGCCGACACCGCCAAGGTCATTTCCTGCTTTGCGGATATTATGGTTATGCGCCACTTCAAGGAGGGCGCACCCATGGTCGCGGCAAGAAACGCATCCATCCCCGTCATCAACGCGGGCGACGGCGGACACAATCACCCCACCCAGACGCTTACCGACCTTTTGACCATCAAGCGTGAAAAGGGTCGCTTAACCAATATGACGATCGGTCTTTGCGGCGATTTAAAGTTCGGCAGAACGGTACACTCTCTGATCGAGGCGATGTCCCGCTACGAGGGTATCCGCTTCGTGCTGATCGCCCCCGAGGAGCTTCCCGTGCCCGATTACATCAAGCACGAGGTGCTGGAAAAGAACGGCATCCCCTACGAGGAAACGACGGATCTCGAAGCAGTTCTTCCCTCCCTTGACGTGCTGTATATGACGCGCGTGCAGAGAGAGCGCTTCTTCAACGAGCAGGATTATATCCGTTTGAAGGACAGCTATATTCTGACGCCCCTCAAGCTTGCCAAGGCGAAAGCGGATTGCACGGTGCTCCATCCTCTGCCCCGTGTCAACGAGATCTCGGTTGCCGTTGACAAAGACCCCAGAGCCTGCTATTTCAAGCAGGTGCTTTGCGGAAAATATATCCGTATGGCGTTAATCAAGATGCTTCTTGAATCTACGAGCGAGGAGGCGTAAACGATGAAGGTTGATTCGATTCGCAACGGCGTGGTTATCGACCACATCACCCCCGGTCGCGGTATGGCGATCTACCGTTTTTTGGGACTTGACCGCTTAAACTGCCCCATCGCCATCATTATGAATGCGGCAAGCCGCCGCATGGGCGCGAAGGACATCATCAAGGTGGACGTGGATCTTCCTCTTGAATTGGATGCACTGGGCTATATTGATCCCGATGTGACGGTCAACGTGATCGAAAACGGGATCCTAACGCGCAAGTATCACCCCGGGCTTCCCGAGGAGATCGTGGATATCGTCAAGTGCAAAAACCCCCGTTGCATCACCACGACCGAACAGGAGCTACCGCACGTGTTCCGTCTGACGGACAAGGAAAACCGCACCTATCGGTGCATTTATTGCGAAAGCAAATCTAAGGAATAAAATAAAACGCCCCGTTTTAGCGTGATTTGGTCAAAAAAGACGTCAAGCTAAAACGGGGTATTTTATTTTTAGAATCAATCGTCCTTGGCGGCGTCCGTGTCCGCGCTGACGTAATGCTGTGCCTGGGTAGAAAATAGATGATGGTACTTGCCCTTTAACTCCATCAGGTCGGCGTGCGAGCCAAGCTCCACGACCTCACCCGCTTCGAGCACCACGATCTTGTCCGCCACCGTTGCGCTGGAAAGGCGGTGGGAAACGAACACGGCGATCTTGTTTTCCCCGAGATCGGCAAAGCGGTTGAAGACCTCTTGCTCTGCCAAGGGGTCGAGCGATGCGGTGGGCTCATCGAGGATCAAAATGTCAGAATCCTTATAGAAGGCACGGGCGATGGAGAGCTTTTGCCACTGACCGATCGAGAGCTCGATGCCGTTTTCTTCAAAGTAGCGCATCAAGGGGGTATCGAAGCCTGCGGGAAGCTTTTCGATAAAGCCGTCGGCGTTCCCCTTCTTGGCGGCAAGCGCGATCTGCTCATCCGTCATCTCGGCGCCCACGTCACCGTAGGCGATATTTTCCTTGACGCTCACGGCATACTTGCCGAAGTCCTGGAAGATGATGCCAAAGATGTCGTAAAGGGCGCGCACGTCGTATTCCCGCAGATCCACGCCGTCGAGCAAGATCACGCCCTCGGTGGGGTCGTAAAGACGGGTAAGGAGCTTGATGAGCGTGGTCTTTCCCGCGCCGTTGAGTCCGACGAGCACGACGTTTTCGCCCGCTTCAATGGTGAGATTGACGTTTTTGATGACGTCGCGCTCCGTACCGGGATAACGGAAGGACACCCCGCGAAATTCGATCGTATGCGGTGCGTGGCGCACGGGCTTTTTGGGGGCGTCGCTGTTCGGTACGACGGTGATCGGCTCACGCATAAACACCATCATATTATCGATAAAGAGCGTTCCCTCGTAAATAGACGCGGTCGCGTTGACAAGTGTGGTCACGGCGGCAGAGATCGAGGTGAGTGCCCCCGTATAGAGTGAGTAGTCACCGATCTGCTCTCCACTGCCGATCACGCGATAGATGACGAAGGCAAAAAGCACGAAGTGGGCGATCAAGGAGATCACGGCGAGCACGACGTGCCAGATCGCCTCTTGGATAGCAAGGCGCTTGATACCCGCAAAATACTTGCGGAACGCCGCACGGTATTTGCCGATAAAGGTGTCGGCAAGCCCCATAATACGGACTTCCTTCGCCATATCCTTGTTGACGACGAGGGCAGAAAAGTATTCCATCTGACGGCGCTCCTTGGAGCGGTGACGCGCATAATGGAACTGCTTGCCGCGATAGATGTAGTTGACCACGGCACCGGGAAGCGCCATAACGGCGATGACTACGGGCGCCAGGGGGTGTAGTCCGATCAAAATCAAGGCAAAGCTGATCACGGTGATGATGGAGCTGATGACGTTGAAGGTGGATTGCAGGATCCAAATGGGGCGCATACCAGCCTCGCGGTTGGCGTTTTCCATCTTCTCATAAAACTCGGGGCGGTCAAAGCTCGCCATATCCACCGTTTTTGCTTTTTCGATGATCTTCATCTTGATGTGGTTGCATACGAGATCACCCGCAAGCTGGTTGACGGTTGTGGAAATACGCGCCATGATCTTGGTAAACGCCTGATAGATGAAGTAGAAAAGAAGCAAAAAGGCAACGACACCAAGGAAGGATTCCACCAGGGCGCCAAAGCTCATATTTCCCGCCACCAGCGCCGCCGTCGCGTCCCCCGCGTGCAAAACGCGCGAGATCTCATTTAACAGCTCCTTGGAGATGTAGGCACCGATGATGGGAAAAATGCCGTCGCAAATGCAGAAAAAGGTCATCAAGAGCAGGATAAAGGGATTGGTTTCCCAAACCAGCTTAATGATGTAGAATAACCTTTGAAAGAAGCCACCTACGTTTTTAAATAAAAGCGAGAAAAACTCTTTTGCGTTTTTGGGCTTTTGCCGTTTGGGGGCTTCCTTATAGGGTCGAAAACGCGGTCCCATGGGTCATACCTCTTTTCTTTCTGTCGTTATAAACGGTCAGCACAAAGCAAGCCGTGCGATAGTAAATAGCCGTTGTCGCGAATGGTCAGAACGCCGTAGCTGTATCCGCCCGCTTCCCTTTTCCCGATGCTACCCGGGTTAAAGACCTGAAGCGTGCTACCGTCGCCAAGATCGTAGCGGGTGTCGAGCGCTTGATGGGTGTGTCCGCATAAAAGAAGGTCAAAGCCCTCTCTCCCCGCGTGCGCCACGGCGCCGCCGTAGCCACCCTTGGTGCCGTAGGTATGTCCGTGCATCATTAAGATCCGAAGCGAGCCAAACGTCACCTCGCGCTCGTACGGATACCCGTCTGCTCCAAAGAGGTCACAGTTGCCGCGCACGCCAAGCACGATAAGGCGCGGGAAGCAGGCTTCTACGTCGGCAAGATCCTTGACCCCGTCACCGCAAAAAAGCAAATGCGTGGCGGAAGGATGCTCGGCGATCACGCGGAGCATCGGTTGCACGTTTCCGTGGGAATCGGAAAAAATGAGAATTTCCAAAAGTACCTCTTTTCTTTCCCCTTCATATACTGAAAACAAATCAGCACAGAGGGGGTCACAATGGATATCAAGCCCGAAGTTTTAGAAAAGCTACTCTCCCAAAGCGATGAGCGCTTATGGGAAATGATCCGAACGGTTGGGGCGATGAACGGTGTTTCGCTTTCACAATCACCGCCTCCCAAGGCGGAAATGGACCGCTTGCGGCAGCTTTTGCGCAGCGGTGCGTTAAGTAAGGAGCAGGCGATGGAGATTTTGAGAAAGCGAAATGCGGGAGGTGCACCGTGAGCGAAGAAGGCAAGGCGTTACCCGACCTTTCCGAGATCATCGGAATGGTGTCCGCCAACCCGAAGGCGATGGCGATGCTCTCTTCCCTGCTCGGCGGTGCGCCGACAGAGCAAAAGGCACCCGTCAAAGACCTTGAAGAGCGGGAGGAAGGAAAGGAAACGCCGCCCCGTCTTCCGCCCTCTGCTTTGGGTAAGCATCCCGATAAAAACGAGGAAAGACGCCGCTTGCTTATGGCGCTGAAGCCCTTTTTGTCGCCCGAGCGCCGTCAGGCGGTCAACACCCTTTTGCTCGTTCTTGAGGGGCTGTCCCTGCTTTCTGCGGGAAAGGAGCCACCATGTACATAGGAAGACATCCGCGCCCCCTGACGGGAAGCACCGTCACCGAGGAGGGCGTCAGCATTCCCGAGAATTACGCGGGAAACGCATTTTTTGAGCCGCCCGCCGCAACGGAAGAAGAGCGTAGCGCACCGCCCACTGAAAACGAACAGAAGGACGCAGTTGAAGGGGCGGTAGCGGCGGTCGCACCGACCGAGCGAAGAGAAACGGTCGGCACCGAGCGCTCTTTTTTTGAAAAGCTTTTACCGCGCGCAGAGCATCTGTTTTCCTCGGACGCCCTGCTCGTCTTCCTCGCCGTTCTGCTTGCACAAAGCGAAAACGACTCGGATCTCAGCATTTTACTTTTTCTTTTACTTCTGTTTTAGAAGAAGGAGAACTGGTTGGTTTCGGAAAGACCGTTTAGGGCGCCGCAACCGCGCAAAAGCTCGATCACAGCTTTCGTCAATCCGCCGCGCACGCGCAGGTCCTCGATCGAGTAGATCTCGCCTTCCTCGCGCAGCTGTACGATCTTGTTTGCCGCCGTTTCTCCCAGCCCGCCGAGCGAGCTGAAGGGCATACGGATCTTGCCGTCCTCGGGCAGAAAGTATTTGGAATCGGATTTATAAAGATCGACGGGAAGATACTTCACACCGCGAAGCAGGCTCTCACGCACGAGAAGCAGGGTGGTTACTTGCTCTGCTTCTTTTTGCGTGGCTTCATTTCCCTTCTCCTCGATCTCCTTCAAGGTGCGCTCAATGCGCGGAATACCGCCCATAACGATCTCGGCGTCAAAGCCGCCCGGAGCGACCGACAAAAATGCGGCGTAAAACTCCATCGGGTAATAGATCTTATACCAGCCAAGGCGGATCGCGGACATAACGTACGCCGCGGCGTGCGCCTTGGGGAACATATATTTGATCTTCTTACAAGAGGTGATGTACCATTCGGGCACGTCGTGCTCTAGCATCGCCTTCTCGTACTCGGGCGCAACGCCCTTGCCCTTACGCACCTTTTCCATAATGTCAAACGCCATACCGTTGTCAAGACCGTGGCGGATAAGATACAGCATAATGCCGTCACGCGTACCGACGACCTCGGAAATGTCGCAAATGCCCTCTTTGATGAGGTCCTGCGCGTTTCCAAGCCATACGTTGGTGCCGTGGGTGAGTCCCGAGATCTGCATCAGGTCGGCAAAGTTTTTAGGCTTTGCATCTACGAGAACCTGTTGGATAAAGCGGGTTCCCATCTCGGGAAGTCCGTAGGTCCCCACGGGACAGCCAAGCACCTCGGGGGAAACGCCGAGCGGCTCGGTCGTTTCAAAGAGGCGGTAGATGGACGCGTCGTTCATCTTGACGTCAAGGACGCTGGTATTTGTATAGCGCTCAAGCATTTTGTACTTGGTCGGCATATCGTGTCCGAGCTCGTCCAGCTTTAAGATGGTATCGTGCAAAAATTCAAAGGGAAAGTGGGTGGTGATAATGTTTGAATTGGGGTCGTCAGCAGGGTGCTGAACGGGCGAAAAGTCGTGGACGTCGTACTCACGCGGCACGACGATGATGCCGCCCGGGTGCTGTCCCGTCGTTCGTTTGACGCCCACGCATCGGCTGATAACGTGGAACATCTCCGCTTTGGGAAGCGTGAGCTTGCGGTCCTCTAAATACTTGGCAACGAAGCCAAACGCCGTTTTGGTGGCAAGCGTACCGAGCGTACCCGCACGGAACACGTGTCCTTCGCCAAACAGTTCCTCGGTGTATTTATGCACCTTACCCTGGACGTCACCCGAGAAGTTTAAGTCGATATCGGGGGATTTTTCTCCGTGGAAGCCTAAGAAGGTCTCAAAGGGGATATCCTGTCCGTCGGCGATCATACGCGTGCCGCAATGCGGACAATCCTTATCGGGAAGGTCAAAGCCCGAGCCGTAGCTGCCGTCCGTGACGAACTCGTTGTAACGGCAAGAGGGGCAGCGCCAATGAGGCGGCAGAGGGTTTACCTCGGAAATACCCGACATGATCGCGACGAAGGAGGAGCCGACAGAGCCGCGCGAGCCGACGAGATAGCCGTTTTTCTCACTGAACGCCACTAGCTTCTGCGCGATCATATACAGCACGGCGAAGCCGTTTTTGATGATGGAGGTCAGCTCACGGTTGAGGCGGTCGGAAACCAGCTCGGGGATCTTCCCCTCGTATCCGTACCAATCCATCGCACGCGTCCAACAGCGCTCTTGCAGCTCTTCGTCCGCACCCGGAAGGCTGGGCGTGTAGGAGCCCTTGGGGATGGGGCGCAGATGCTCTATCATATCTGCGATCTTATTCGGGTTTTCAATAACGACCTCGTGGGCAAGCTCTTCTCCGAGATAATCAAACTCGGCAAGCATCTCCTCCGTCGTGCGCAAATAGATGCCCGTATCCTTGTCCGCATCCTTGAACTTCATTCCCGCAAGCAGGATCTTGCGGTAGATCTCGTCGTCCTTTTCAAGGAAGTGCGCGTCGCAGGTCGCCACCGTCATCTTGCCGAGCTTCTTACCGAGCGCGATGATACGGCGGTTAATGTTTTTGAGGTCCTCGACCGAGGAAACGCCTCTATCCTCCGAGAGCATAAACATATTGTTGGAAAGAGGCTGGATCTCAAGATAATCGTAGAAGGAGGCAATCTTTTCGATATCCTCCTCGGAACGGTTGTCGAGGATCGCCTGATACAGCTCACCCGCCTCGCACGCGGAGCCGATCAGAAGCCCCTCGCGGTGCTTTTCGATCTCGGTTCTCGGGATACGGGGAAATCGCTTATAATAGGTAAGGTAACTGCCCGATACAAGCTCGTACAGGTTTTTAAGTCCCACCGCGTTTTGCGCCAAGATAATGGCGTGGTGCGTGCGGAGCTTCAGGGGATCCGAGCTTTCGCTCATCTTCTCCCCTAATATCGCGTAATCCGTGATACCCTCTTTGGAAAGGCGGGCGTGCATTTCAAGCAGGATCGCCGCCAGCACCTCGGCATCGTCCACCGCGCGATGGTGATGGAAATCGTCTAGGTGATAGTAGCTTGCGATCGCATCCAGCGTATGCTTTTTGAGATCGGCGTTGATGTATTGCGAAAGCGCGACCGTATCCAGCCAGGGCTGATCAAAGGGAACGCCCTCGCGCTCTGCGGCGGCGCGGACGAAGCCCGTGTCAAACTTGGCGTTATGTGCCACGAGAAGGCATCCCTCCGAAAAGGCAAGGAACTCACGAAGCACCGCGCCCACGGCGGGCGCATCCTTTACCATATCGTCGGTAATGGAGGTGAGCTCCGTGATCTTTTCGGGAATCGGGACACCCGGGTTGCAAAAGGAGCTGAAGCGGTCCACGATCTGTCCGTTCAAAAGCTTGACCGCACCAAACTCGATGATCTGGCAGTTGGCGGCGGAAAGACCCGTCGTTTCCAGGTCGAAGACCACGGTGGGCTGACCGTATTCCATCTGTCGAAAGCCTGTGATGGCGGGCGCCTCGTCGTTGACGTAGTACGCCTCGATGCCGTAAATGATTTTTAAGTCGGACTTGGCTTTTTCGACGGCAAGCATAATTTCGGGGTACGCTTGCACGTTGCCGTGGTCGGTGACGGCGATCGCCTTATGCCCCCAAGCAATTGCCGTATTGACGAGCTGGTCGGGGTGGATGACGGCGTCCATCGTGGACATTACCGTATGCAAATGAAGCTCGACACGCTTCTCTTCCGCCGTATCCTTGCGCACGCGCTTTTTGAGCGACATCATGGCGCGGGGGGAGATCTGCGTTTCTCCGTCATACTTATCGGTATAAAGCGTTCCCTTAACGGCGATGCATTTTCCCGCCTTCAAGGAGGAGATAAAGCCTGCGTCTGCCGCCTCGACCGTCTTTTTGACGTAATAGGAGGAGGAACCGTCCGAAAAGCCGACGGTGAGCTGAATGCGCTCGCCGTTGTTGCGGTCCTTCGTTTCCACTGAAAAGATCTCGCCGATAAAGACGTGGGTGCCGCGGGATTCGCTTACCTCGCTCATCAAGCTCACGCGGTCGAGAGAAAACTCGTCGCCTAAAATGACCTCGCTTCCCTCGGCGTCAAAGGTCACGCCGCCAATGCGGAATAAATTCTCTCCCTCGCGCACGAGGGAAAGCTCGTGTCCCAAAAGGTTTTGCACCTGCGCAAAATCCGCGTGGGGATCCTCCTCGTCGCCCTCGCTCCCAAGCTCTGCGCGCATTGCCGCGCGCATCTCTTCTAATGCGCGCTGGTCGGCTTCCCGCAGAATCTCAACGTTTTTCGCACGCCGTCCCTCGACGCGGGATGCGGCGTCCTCCGTTGCACGGACCACGATCCTTCGCTCTACCGAAAAGCGCAAAAAAAGGATCTTTGCCAGAACCTCACAGGTTCCCGAAGAGGTCATCCAAGCAAGCGACCGATCGAGAAAGGGCAAAAGGATCTCGATCGTTTCGCTGTCATCCTGATAGACCGCTTCCTCAAAAAAGCCCTTAACGATCACGTTGGAGCGAACCGCCTCCTCGATCACGTCGGGCATCGCCTCGAGCGAGAAAAGCGAGGTGGGAAAGCTCGGGAAAATACGCACCGAGCTTGCCTCGTAAAGCTCGCGCATCTCCTCCTCGACCGCGTACAGCGCACGGTTATGCACAACCATCGGGAAGGTCATATATATTTCGATGTGCGACGCCGACGTTCCGTTTGGAGTTTTGGACACACGAACGCGCACGTGCTCGGCAGAAGACAGCATCTGCCGCGTTTTTTCATCGGGATTATATCTTTTGAAGTAATCAAAAAACTTCTTTTGTGTCGTTTCGCTCATACTAACTTATCTTTCATCGTAAGAATTTCTCGAATAAGGGTGGGGACGATCTCGTCCATCTTTACTCGCTCCATGGCAACGCCGCGGCGAAAGATCACGCCGTCCCCGTCACCGCCCGCAACGCCGATATCGGCTTCTCTTGCTTCCCCGGGACCGTTGACGATGCACCCCATAAAGGCGACCTTCACGGGAAGAGAGCGTAAGGACAGTCGATCGACCTCGCGCTCAAACGCGTCTAAAAGCGGGATCAGGTCGATTTTCGTTCTGCCGCAGGTGGGGCAGGAAATAATATCCAGCTCCCGCTCGGGCAAAAGGTCAAGGGCGGAAAGGATGGCTCGTCCCTCCCTGACCTCCAAAACGGGATCCGCCGTCAAAGAGACGCGGATGGTGTCCCCGATGCCCTCGGATAACAGCGCACCGATTCCCACGGCGCTTTTGATGCTACCCGTGTGCGCGCCGCCCGCCTCGGTCACACCGAGATGCAAGGGATAGTCGGTTTCCTTGGCAAGAATGCGGTTGGCAGCGATCATTTCGCGAACGGTTGACGCCTTGACCGAAATGGCGACGTCGGAAAAATTGCAACGCGCAAGGATCTCAGCGTGGTACAGCGCACTTTCTGCAAGTGCTTCTGCCGTCGGCGCGCCGTGCTTTTCTAAAATATGCTTTTCAAGCGACCCCGAGTTGACCCCGATGCGGATGGGGACGTGCTTTGCGCGGCAAGCGTCTGCCACGGCGCGAACACGCCCCTCGTCCCCAATGTTACCCGGGTTGATGCGGATCTTATCGATTCCCGCATCCACGCAATCGAGGGCAAGACGGTAATCAAAATGGATGTCCGCCACGAGCGGCACTCCAAGTGCTTCCCTCTTCAACGCGCGCACGGTTTCGACGGCGCGCTTATTCGGGACGGCAAGGCGCACGACGTCGCATCCCGCATTCTTCAGGGCGAGGATCTGCGCGCGCGTTGCCTCGTAATCAAGGGGATCGGTATTGAGCATCGACTGCACGGAAATGGGGGCAAGACCGCCGATCTTCACGGCGCCCACCGTAATTTCTCTTGCCTTTCTTCTTGCTTCGTATAACATACCGTATCTCCTTGCTGTTTTTTAAAATTTGTCGGTGTCAGAAAAAGGATCGGATGTCCATACAGGACACGAAAACGCTCAGCCCCAAGAGCAAAAGCAATCCAATTGCGTGGATCCGCGCCTCGATATGACGGGGTACGGGCTTGCGGAAGATCATTTCAATCAGAAGGAAGACCACTCTGCCGCCGTCGAGGGCGGGAATGGGGAGCAAATTGACCACGCCGAGATTGATACTGATCATCGCGATCAGATATAGGAAGGGCAAGACGCCGTAGGACACCGCCTCTCCCATCGTCCCCGTAATGCCGATGGGTCCACTGACCGCCTCCACGCCGTAGCGTCCCGTCACAAGGTCGTAAAGCGACTCCCAAACCATCCTAACCAGACACACGGAGCGGAAAAAGCTATCCTTAAGGACGCTACCCACCGTTTTTTCACGGGCATAAATACGGAAATCGCGCGTACCGAGCAGTTGTCCCTCCGCCGTTTCCGTGGGGAAGGTGATCGTAAGAGGAAGCTCCGTTTCCCGCACGCCGTCGCCGTCGGTATCGCGAAGCACGACGACCTCAAGGGGTGCCGTTCCCTTCCGCATAATTTCGTAATCAAGCTCCTGTGCCGTGCGAATGCGGCGACCGCCGACCTTTATGATCTCGTCACCCGAAAGGAGCCCCTGCGCGTTGGTGCTGACGCCCTCTACGGCGATCTCGTTCGGGAAATCCGCAACGACGGTAGAGCCTATCGTACCGCCCGCAACGACGGCGACCATCAAGAGAAAGCCCACGACGAGATTGACAAATCCGCCCGCTATCATCACGATCAGGCGGCGCCAGGGCTTTTGATTGACGAGGGCACGCGGGTCGGTCGAGGGGGCGGAATCGTCCTCCCCCGCCTCTGCCATGCTGACGTAGCCGCCAAACGGCAAAATACACAGCTTATACCGAATACCCGTCTTTTTGGAATCGTACCAAAGGAGCTTCGGTCCCATACCGATGGAAAATTCGTAAACGCGGATGCCAAAGGCACGCGCCGCGAGAAAATGCCCAAGCTCGTGAACGAAGATCAGAAATCCGAAGGCAAGCAGGGCGAGAAGGATCGTAAATATGCTCATGAAAACACCTAAACCTCTTATTTAACCGTGTAAAATTAGTTCTTGTGCGATGCGCCGCGCCTGTCGGTCAAAGGCGATACGCTCTTCTAAACTCCGGGCACGCGCCGCCTCGGGCAGGCGCTCCACCGTTTGCGTTACGGTCTCGGCGATGCCGAGGAAGGAAAGCTTTTCGGACAAAAATGCCTCCACCGCGATCTCGTTTGCCGCGTTAAGCACGGCGGGAACACCGCCGCCAAGGCTGATCGCGCGGAACGCGAGCGCAAGGAGCGGAAACGCTTCCGCGTCGGGGGACGCAAAGGTCAGCTTCCCGATCTTTGTCAAGGAAAGCCGTTCTGTGAGCCCCTCAAGCCTGTGCGGATACGTGAGCGCATATTGCACGCAAAGGCGCATATCGGGCGCGCCCAGCTGTGCGATCACGGCAGAATCAATATATTCCACTGCCGAATGAATTATACTCTCGCGATGCACGAGCACCTCGATCTGCTCGGGGCGCACCCCAAACAGGCGTACCGCCTCAATCACCTCAAAGCCCTTGTTCATCAGCGTAGCGGAATCGGTGGTGATCTTTGCGCCCATCTTCCACGTGGGGTGGGCAAGCGTTTGCTCGCGCGTCACGCGGGATAGCTGTTCGCGGGAATAACCGTAGAAGGGTCCACCCGACGCCGTTAACAGGATAGAGCGGATCTCTTCCCGCGGCTTTCCGTCAAGGCACTGAAAGATCGCGCTATGCTCGCTGTCAACGGGGATGATCTTGGCACCGCACGCCGCGGCACGCGGCATAAGAAGATCGCCGCCGATCACAAGCGTTTCTTTGTTGGCAAGTCCGATACGCTTCCCTGCCTCAATTGCCGAAAGCAAGGGGGATAGCCCCGCCTCGCCGAGAATCGAGTGGATCACCGTCGGGCTTTTCGAGGAGCGAATGACCTCGTCGAGCGCATCGGGACCAAACACGCGCGTAGCCGTATCGCGCACGCGCACGGCAAGATCCTTGGCGCTTGCCGCATCCGTCATCACGTATGTCTCGGGCATAAAGGCGCGGATCTGTTCTTCCGCCAGGGTGACGTTTTTGTGCGCCGTTAAAAACTCAACGGGAAGCTTTTTGTCGGCGATCACCTCAAGTGCTTGGGTGCCGACCGAGCCCGTCGCGCCGAGAACGGCAACACGCTCGGGAAGATATTCGTTTGGATGCGCTTTGTTCACGGTAGCTGCACCTCGCTTTCTTTGGCTTAAAAAGCCCCGTCCCTCGAAGGAAGAACAGGGCAGTCGCGAGCATATCGCTCTAAAAATTCATTAAGTAAAGAGTGCAAAGGCGTGAGCAAATGCACAAAGAAGGAATAAGAAGGGTGCGACGGCAAGAATGGAATCAAAGCGATCCATCACACCGCCGTGTCCCGGCATCAGCTTGCCGTAATCCTTGATCCCGTGCTCACGCTTAATGAGCGAGGCAAGGAGATCTCCGATCTGCGAGATCACGGAGAGAACGGCGCCCGCAATCAGAAGCATACCGTAATTCGGCGTAAGGCCGAACGCAAGCTGCATGATCCAGCCGTAAAGCGCAAAGGCACCGGCGCAGAAGACAACGCCGCCGATGCTTCCCTCTACGGTCTTTTTGGGGCTTATCGTGGGGCAGAGCTTATGCTTGCCGAGGAAATAGCCCGTAAAATACGCCATCGTATCCGTTACCCACGCACCCACGAACACCAATCCGTAAAGATACGCACCGTTCGAAAGGCGCCGCAAGAGCGCGATGCACGCAAAGCCCACCGTGATATATACGACGCCGAGCATCGCCTCAGCAATCGTGGCAAAGCTATCCTTGCCGCCGCGAAAGACCGCGATCGTCATACAAAGGAAGAAGACCGCAAAGGCGAGCATTGCGAGGAACGCGACGTACTTGACGGCGGAGTGAAAGAACCAGGTCAAAAACGGTCCTAAAAAAGCAAAGGCGACGATGGGCACAAGGAAGAGGGGACACTTCCCTACCCCAACGCAGGCGCACATTTCATACGCGCCGATGGCAGAAACGAGGGCAATTACGATGGGGAAAGCGATCGTGCCCGAAAACCAAAGCACGGGGATAAAGATCGCAATTCCGACGAGTGCGGAAAGGATTCTCGTTTTCATTCCGTCTATTCCTTTCATTACAGTCCGCCGAAACGACGGTGCCGTCCGCAAAAATCATAGATCGCGCGGTCCACTTCATCCGTCGAAAGGTCGGGCCAAAGAGTCTTTGTGAAATAAAATTCGGCATACGCGGACTGCCAAAGCAAGAAGTTCGAGATCCGAACATCCCCGCCCGTCCGCACCACAAGATCGGGGTCGGGACAGCCGCGTGTGTAAAGCGCGTCGGAAATATCCGCCTCCGTAACGGTGCTCTTACCCGCACGGATAAGCTCGTTACAAGCAGAGACCAGCTCGTTGCGGGCGCCGTAGTTGAGGGCGATATTCAAAACGTGACCGCGGTCGGCGGAAGCACGCTCAATGCGGTCGATCTTCTCTTGAAGCTCGGCAGAAAGGCGGCTTTTGTCCCCGAGGATCACAAGACGCGCGTCGTAATCCTTGAATTTCTTTTCGGCATAATCAAGATAATCGGAAAGGAGTGCCATGATCGCGTCCACCTCTTTTTGCGGGCGCGACCAGTTTTCCGTAGAAAAGGCGTACACCGTCACGACACGAATGCCGCGATCAAAGCAGTGCCGCGTGATCTTTTCAAAAACGGTGGCGCCCACCTTGTGACCGCCCTCACGCGGAAGCCCGTGCGCCTTCGCCCAGCGGCCGTTTCCGTCCATAATAAAGGCAATATGCTGTAAGCGCGCCGCGACGGCGTCCTTATCGATCGTTTTCTTGCTTCTTTTCCGAAAAAACATATCAGATTTCCATAATTTCCTTGGTTTTATCGTCCGTCATACGGTCAATTTCCTTGATGTAACGGTCCGTCATATCCTGAACGGTCTTATCGCTTGCCTTAGCCTCGTCCTCGGTCATCTCGCCGTTTTTCTTGGCAGTCTTGGTGGCGTCGTTGGCGTCACGGCGAACGTTGCGGATGGCAACCTTGGCATCCTCACCGTACTTCGAGATCTGCTTTGCCAGATCGCGACGGCGCTCCTCCGTCAGCTGAGGGAAGGTCAGACGGATCACGCGGCCGTCGTTCACGGGCGTGATGCCGAGGTCGGAGGCGAGGATCGCCTTTTCGATCGCCTTTAAGGTGCTACCGTCCCAAGGCTGGATGACCAGCGTGCGGGCGTCGGCAGTCTTGATCTCCGCCATCTGCGACACGGGCGTGGGAGATCCGTAATACTCAAACTTTACCGGAGCTAAAACGTCAGCGCTGGCACGGCCTGCACGCATCGTGGAAAGCGTATAGGCGTAGCTGTCGATGGTCTTTTTCATTTTTTCTTCATAAGGCTTGCAATCGAGTTTCATAAGGGTTCTCCTTTTCGGTATTATGTATTTGTTTTTTAAGAATTACGGAGTGATGACCGTGCCGATCTTTTCACCCATAACGGCGCGGTAGATATTTTCGGGATCCGAAAGACCGAAGGCAAGAACGGGGATCTTATGGTCCATACAGAACGCCGTCGCCGTAGAGTCGAGCGCCGAAAGCTGCTTTTCTAGGATCTCGCGGCAGCTGATCTCCTCAAGACGGACGGCGGTGGGGTCCTTAACGGGGTCCGCCGTATAGATGGCGTCAATATTCTTTGCCATCAAAACGATGTCTGCGCCGATCTCTGCGGCACGCACGACGGCGGCGGTATCGGTAGAAAGGAATGGGATACCGAGTCCGCATCCGAAGATGACCACGCTTCCCTCCTTCAAGTGAGCGATCGCATTGTCGCGTGCGTACGGCTCGGCGAAGCGCGTCATTTCGACCGCAGTCATCGCGTGTGCCTCTACGCCGTAGCGACAGAACGCATCCTCAAGCGCCAGCGCGTTGATGGCGGTAGCAAGCATGCCCATACTGTCGGCACGGGTAGGATCCATATTCACGCCCTGTCTACCGCGCCAGATGTTGCCCGCGCCCACGATAACACCGATCTCGACGCCCGCGTCCAGACAACGGCGAAGCACGCCTGCGATCGTTTTAACAAATTCCTGATTGACGATGCCCTCGCCGCCCTTGGCAAGAGCCTCGCCCGAGAGCTTAAGTAAGACTCTCTGATACTTCGGTTTCTGATTCATAAGATTTATCCCCTTTTGTCTTGGGCGGTTATACACACCCGAATTGATAACTGTTTGTTTTTATCCGCGAAGCGCATCGATCGCGGCACGGTAATCGGGCTTGCCGAACACGGCAGAGCCTCCAACCAGAACGTCGGCACCGCACTCACGCGCCACCTTCGCCGTTTTCTCATTGATGCCGCCATCCACCTCGATCAAAATATCCTTGTCACGGTGAGAGAGAATTTCGCGGAGCATGCGCATCTTCTCCATCGTTTCGGGAATGAGCGACTGCCCACCGTAACCCGGCTCGACCGACATAATAAGGATCATATCGCAAAGGTCGTAATAGGGCTCAATCGCGGAAAGAGGAGTTGCGGGCTTGACGGAAAGCCCCGCCTTTACGCCGCTCTCGCGGATGGCGCGGAGCGTTGCCGCGACGTCCGTGCAGGCTTCCACGTGGACGGTGATATAATCCGCGCCCGCCTTCACGAAGCGATCGATATAGCGGATGGGATCCTCGATCATCAGATGCACGTCAAAGACGAGCGAGGAATGCGGACGCAGCGCACCGACAATGGGCGCACCAAAGCTGATATTGGGAACGAACGCGCCGTCCATCACGTCAAGATGGACCCATTCCGCGCCGCCTTCTTCGATCTTGCGGACCTCCTCCCCCATACGGGAGAAATCGCAAGCAAGCACCGAGGGTGAGATTTTAACCATACTTTCTGTCTGCCTTTCCGTGCTCTCGGAACACAAGAACACACTCGTTCATATCATAATAAAGACGGTTTGAACACCGTAAAACGACAACTCGCAAAGAGGTCGTGCTCGCCGACGAAAAAGAAAAGACGTGTGCAGAACCGAGCAGGACGCTTTGCTGCCGAAAGGGATGGTAACATCCCTTTTTTTGTGGGCGTTTTTCAGAAATCAACTTAATCTTTAGGATAACAAAGACAAACGGCGTGGGCGGCAATTCCCTCGCCCTGTCCCGTAAAGCCCAAGCCCTCCTCCGTAGTCGCCTTGATGCTGACGTCCCCGACGGCAAGACCGAAGAGCGAGGCGATCACCTCGCTCATTTGCGGAATATAGGGAGATAGGCGCGGCTTTTGCGCGATGACCGTGGCGTCGACGTTGCCGATCTCATACCCTTGTGCGGCGATCCGCTCGGCGACCGCAAGGCAAAGCTTTTTGCTGTCGATCCCCAGATATTCGTCGCTCGTATCGGGAAAGAGCTTGCCGATGTCGCCAAGAGCAAGTGCGCCCAGCGCGGCGTCCATCACGGCGTGCAAAAGAACGTCTGCATCCGAGTGACCGAGGAGCCCCTTTTCGTACGGGATCTCTACCCCGCCGAGAAAAAGCAGCCGCCCCTCCGTAAGACGATGCACGTCATATCCGTGTCCGACTCTGATCCTTTTCATACCTTACCCCGTTTGTTTTGGTTCTTTTAAAGTATTGAAAGAAGCCCGTTTATTTCCGATCCCGTTGCATTTGCAAAACGGCTTTTGCAAAATAAAGATCCTCGGGCGTGGTGATCTTGATATTCTCGGGACCCACGTCCACCATTTTGACCGTTTGTCCCAAGCGCTCCACTAACATATTATCGTCCGTGACGGCGGCGCCCTGCTCCCGTGCCACGTAAGTCGCGGTACGGTAAAGATCGCACGCAAAGACCTGCGGGGTCTGCGCGCGGAAGATCTCTTCCCTATCTACCGTTTCGAGCACGAAGCCGTCTGCGTTCACGCGTTTGAGCGTGTCCGTGGAGCGGCAAGCCGCACTTGCCGCGCGGCTTGCGTGTGCCGCCAGCACCACCGAGCGGATCGCCTCGGGCGTAATAAGACAACGTGCCGCATCGTGGATCGCCACGAAGCGCATTCCCTTGGAGAGCGCCTCAAAGCCGCGCCGTGCCGACTCCTGCCGCACCGCACCGCCGTAAACCACGCGCAAGGGCTTTTTGATCGTATAGGAAGCAAGAGCGCGCTTAACGGGGCGTAGATCCTCCCGCCCAATGACGAGCACCAGCTCGTCGATCACCTCACACGCGTCAAAGGCGAGGAGTGAGCGGATGAAAACGGGAATGCCCTCGATGGAAAGAAACTGTTTTTTATTTTTGACGGCGGCGCCCATTCGCGTTCCCAGTCCTGCCGCCAGGATGACCGCCGCCGTTTTGGGACGCTCCCGTCCCGTAAGAAGACGCAAGGCTTTTACAATACCACTCGCAATACCCATATTTTACTTCCTGTAATACACAAAATAAGCAACGTAGCGGCGCTCTTTACCGCCTTCTTCCAAGTTGGGAGCAGAGAGAACGACGCCGTCGCCCGACAAAAGATACGAGGCGTCAAGCTTCGCGACGGGGGCTCTTAAAAGGATCTTATCCGAGGAAAAGAGGAGCAATTCTCCGTTTCTTACGGAAATTGACCCACCGCGTCCCACCACGTTATCGTTATCCGCCACGCGCTCCGTGACGTACTTGATCGCCTGACCGTGCAGCTCTGCCGCGCGGCGTGTGCGTGCTGCCGTGCCGTTTTCCTTTTTGCCGAACAGTCCCATCGCGCCCCCGTAATTTATAATTTTAATTATTAATTGTATTATAGCATATTTTGCGCGTGTTGTAAACATCTTTTTTGATTTTTTTTATTATTTACAATCTGCCCGCAAAGGGGCGCGCGGCAAACGGGAATGCGCGTTTTTCTTTGTGCAAATCGCCCAAAAAATGAACGAAATTTTCTACGAAAAATTTTTAAACTTTTTTTAACAAACCCCTTGCAAAAGAATCCTTCATCGTTTATAATAAGTTTGGTGGTGCGAAATGGGATAAAATGTCCCAAAATGGGACGAAAGTGTTCCGCCACCCCACAAAAATGACTGTGAAAGGAGGAAAACCGATGTCTGCCTTCCGCTTCAGCGGTGAATACCGACACGTTGTAGATGCAAAAAACCGTCTTTTTATCCCCGCTAAGCTTCGCGAAGACCTCGGGGAAACCTTCTACATCACGCGCAAGATCGTTGACAACTGCCTTGCCATCTATTCCGAGGAGGAGTGGCAAAGGTTTTCCGAAAAATTAAATACGCTTCCCGATTCTCACGTGGGTATGATCAAGCGCTTCGTCTTTTCCAAGACCATCCAAGTCACCCCCGACTCCCACGGCAGAGTCCTCATTCCCGCTTCTCTTCTCGCCTACGCCCAGATCGATAAGAACGTTGTGATCGCGGGACACGGCGACCACGTACAGATCTGGAACGAGGCACTGTGGGACAAGATGGAAGCGGAGATCGACCTCGAAGAGCTCAAGCGTCTTCTGCGCGAGCACGATCTGTAAAGGAGTTTTCAGTTGGAAACCATCGTTTTTTCGCATTATTCCGTCTTGCTCAACGAATGCATCGAAGCGCTTAACATCCGCAACGGCTACACCTACGTGGATTGCACGACGGGCGGCGGCGGTCACTCGTTAGAGATCGCCAAGCGACTGGGTCCCGATTCGCGCTTGATCTGCTTTGACCGCGACGGCGATGCGATCGAGGCGGCGTCCAGAAGACTTGCCGATTACGCGCATAAAATCACCTTCATTAACGAAAACTTTTCTTCCCTTGACCGCGTGCTTCGCGATCTTGATATTCAGAACCTTGGCGGCGTGCTTGCCGATCTCGGTTGCTCCTCGTATCAGTTTGATACCCCCTCCCGCGGCTTTTCCTATCAGCACAGCGCGCCGCTCGATATGCGAATGGATAAGAGCGCACCGCTTTCTGCCGCGCAGGTGGTCAACGGCTATTCCGAGGAAGAGCTGAAACAGATCCTTTGGAAATACGGAGAAGAAAAGTTTGCGCCGCGTATTGCGGCAAAGATCGTTGCTGCACGCGCCCTGGCCCCCATCAAGACGACCGACGAGCTGGTCGCCATCATCAAATCCGCCATTCCCGCGTCTGCACGCGAGGGCGGTCACCATCCCGCAAAAAGAACCTTCCAAGCCATCCGCATTGAAGTCAACGGAGAGCTTGATGCGATCGAGCCGACCATCCGTGCCGCCGTTTCCCATCTGGCACCGAGCGGCAGAACGGCATTTATCTCCTTTCAGTCCCTTGAGGACCGCATCATCAAGGACACCTACCGCGACCTTGCAAGCGGATGCGAGTGTCCCCGCGACTTCCCCGTTTGCGTTTGCGGACGGACGCCCCAAATTGAGATCCTGACAAGAAAGCCCATTCTTCCCGGCGCCGCCGAGCTTGCCGTGAACCCCCGTTCGCGCAGTGCAAAGCTCCGCGTTGCCGAAAAAAAATAAACCGACGAAAGGAAAAACGACAATGAATCAAAGCATTCCTTATTTTCAGAATAATGCAGCCTGCAACCCCCTTTTCGCAAAAATGAGGGAACGCTTTTGTGCCGACGGCACCGTTGCCGAAAGAATGGCTGCGCAAGCGGGTCTTTGCAAGCGTCGCCCCAAAAGAGCGGGTGCAAGCGAATACCATATGACACACGGCAATTCCCTTCCCAAGCGCCACCACGCAGAAAAGAAAAGCAGCTTCGGCACCTTTTTCAGCTTAAAGCGTCTTGGCATCCTTTCCGTATCGATGCTGATCGCGGGAACCGTCTTTTTCACGGGTGCCACCTTTGAGGGCATCAAGGACGGCTTCATCGAAACCGCGCAAGAGCGGCAGGCAGGCGAGGAAGAAAGCCTCGTTGCCGAGCTTCCGCTCGAGTTTGGCACCAATCTCGGTTTTGCCTGCGATCACGAGGAGCTTTCTCTGTAATATTCACAAAATAGCGCTCATACGATGGTAGCGACTGTTGCAAGCAGTCGCTACCTTTTTGTTTTCGGAGAAAACCAGTGAACAGTCAAGCTCTCACCACACACCTGCGCACGGAGGGGCGCGCGCGACGGCGCCGCCTTCTTCTGCTTTCTTTTTTTGCCACCTTTGCGCTATATCTTTTAGCGGCTATCTTCCGTCTTCAGATCTTTGAATACGGCAGCTACGGCGACAAGGTGCTTCACCAGATCACCGTGGGCTCTTCCCTGGCGGCGGAGCGCGGGGAGATCCTTGACCGAAACGGCATCACGCTTGCCGAGAACCGCACGGTGTGGCGCATCTACATTTCCCCCGTTGACATCCGCAAAGCGAAAAAGCGAAAAGGGGTCGCCTTTGACGAGATCATCGCAAAGGGACTTTCCGAGCTTCTTGGCGTGAGCTACGAAAGCGTGTACGAAAAAACGCAAAAGAGCGCCTATCTTGATCAAACCATCGCGAAGAGCGCAGACGAGGCAACCGTCAAGGCAGTCTTGCTTTTCGCGCGGGACGAGGGGCTCTCCTCAATGATCCACGCCGAGGCGGGGACGGAGCGGTATTACCCCTTCGGCTCGCTCGCCTCTCATACCATCGGCTTTACGGGAAGCGACAATCAAGGGCTTTTTGGCCTTGAGGCGTACTATAACGCCGTTCTTTCGGGAACGGACGGCAAATATCTTGCGTCCGTGGATTCCCAAGGGGTGAAGCTCCCCAACGCCTATACCGACTACGTAAAGGCAGAGAGCGGGCTCACGCTCGTTACAACGCTTGACTTATATTTGCAAAAGGAGCTTGAGCATCAGCTAGAAAACGCGCGCATCGGTGCCGACGCACAAAACCGCGTCACGGGTGTGGTGATGAACGTCAAGACGGGCGCCATCCTCGCGATGGCAACCTCGCCGGGATTTGACCTAAACGATCCTTATACGCTTGACGAGGCATCCGCGCAAGCGCTCGCATCCTCCGCCCTCTCCCCCGACAGCAAGGAATACAAGGCGCTAAGAGGCGAGCTTCTTTACGGAATGTGGGCAAACAAGGCGGTCAGCGAGGTTTACGAGCCGGGCTCCACCTTCAAGATCGTGACCGTCTCAGCGGCACTGGAATCGGGTGCTGTCACGGCGTCTGCGAACTTTCACTGCCCGGGCTACTATATGGTGGGCGGGTGCCGCATCAGCTGTCACAAGCGCACAGGGCACGGCTCATTGACGCTCGCCGAGGGGCTGATGCATTCCTGTAACCCCGTGATGATGCAGATCGCCGAGCGGATGGGGCGCGAAACCTTTTATCATTATTACCTCGCCTTCGGATACGGAAAAAAAACGGGAATCGATCTGCCCGGAGAAGGAATGGGGCTTTTCCACAGTCTTTCCTCGCTCGGCTCCACTGAGCTTGCGACCGCGTCCTTCGGTCAGCGCTTCAAGGTCTCCATTCTGCAACAGCTTTGCGCCGTTGCCGTCGTGGCAAACGGCGGCGTTCCCGTGACGCCGCACTTGCTTTCCTCCTTGCAAAACGAAGAGGGGGAGACGCTCTTTACTTATACGATGACGAAAAAGGAGCCCGCCATTTCCGAGAAGACCGCCAAGGAGGTCGCCGCGATCCTCGAAGCAGGCGTTTCGGGAAACGGCGGTGCAAAAAACGCCTACGTTGAGGGGTACCGCATTGCCGCGAAAACGGGAACGAGCGAAAAGTTTGAGGTTCTGGACGCAAACGGCAACTCCTTCCTGCGCATCGGCTCTTGCGTTGCCTTCGCCCCCTTTGATAACGCTGAGATCGCTGTGATCATCGTCGTGGATGAGCCTACCTCGGCGAACAAATACGGCAGTGCGGTCGCCGCCCCCTTCGTTGGCGCGTATTTGGAAAAGGCACTTCCCTATCTTGGATTTGAGGCGGAAAAGAGCGCGGCAGAGCTGACCGTTCCATCGCTCACTGGCATCTCCGTCAAGGAGGCAAAGGGGACGCTGACAAAGCTTGGCTTCTCGGTTTTGGTCATCGGCGAGGGCGAAACGGTCCTCTCCCAAGCGCCGAACGCAGGGACGCGTCTTTTTCCCGCAACGGCAAAGGTGATCCTATACACCGAAAGCCAAACGGAATACACCGCCGTTCCCAAGGTTATGGGAAGGACGCTTGCCGAAGCCCTCGTTCTCTTAAATAACGCGGGGTGTAACGTCGTTATAACGGGCGTGTCGCCCGAGGGAAAGACGGCACCCGAGGCGGTGGTCGTTTCTCTCTCGCACGCAGAGGGAGAGCGCGTCGCGCTCGGAACCAAGATCACCGTCGTCGTGCGGTATCTAAACGACAGTGCGTAAAGAAGGAGCTTTTATGAAACTATCTACGCTTTTCCCGCCCGAGGGGATCTCGGGCACGATCGCACCCGATGCCGTAGAGGTGTTCGGTGCTTCCGTACATACGGATAAGATAAAGACGGGGGACCTGTTTATCGCCAAGCGCGGCGCGCACACCGACCCGCTATCCTTACTTGATACGGTAGTTGAGCGCGGTGCAGCGGCGATCTTGACCGCAAGGGGGACGGAAATTCCAGCCACCCTCCCCCTTCCCGTCTTCTTCGCAGAGGATCTCGCCGGGGCTTCGTGTCACGTCTTTGACGCCTTATACGGCTACCCCGCAAGATCGCTTCGCCTTTTTGCCGTTACGGGGACCAACGGAAAAACGACGGTTGCACAGATCCTCTCCCATTTGTTTTCCGCGTCTGGCGTTCCGTGCGGCTATATCGGCACCCTTGGTGCCAGCTTGGAGGGGGTGACGCTCGACACCGCAGGAGGAACGATGACGACCCCCGAGCCCGATGCCTTGTTTCCGCTTCTGTGCAAAATGAAACAGCGCGGAGCGCTCGCCGTGGTGATGGAGGTTTCCTCGCACGCGCTCGCGCTGGGGCGGGTAAAGACGCTCGCATTCGAGAGCGCGATCTTCACCAATCTGACTGAGGATCACCTTGATTTTCACAAGGATATGGAGAGCTATTATCTTGCCAAGCAAGCCCTCTTTTCGCAAAGTGAGCTTGCCGTCGTCAACGTGGACGACGCCTACGGCGAGCGCCTTGCCGCTCATCTTGCGGATCGCGGGGGGCGCGTGTGCCGTGTCGGAGCGATCCAAGCGGCGGACTATCGCCTCTCGGAATGGTATGAAAACGGCTTAGAGAGCACAAAATATCTCTACTGCTCACCCTATAATGAGTTTTTCGTGGAATATCCGCTCTACGGCGCCTTTAACGCCTACAACACCCTTCTCGCCGTGACTGCCGCCATCAAAGCGGGGTTATGCCCCGAAGAGATCCGACACGCCCTTCTTTCGCTCCCAAAGCCACGCGGACGGGCGGAGGTGCTTTCTCTTCCCCTTCCCTTCACCGTTATTATCGACTACGCCCACACGCCAGATGCGATGGAGAAAGTTATAAGGGCAACAAGGCGCCAAACGCGCGGCAAGCTTTTCGTGCTTTTTGGCGCGGGCGGCGACCGAGAAAAGGAAAAGCGCCCCTTTATGGGACGCATCGCAGAGGAACTTGCGGATTTTGCCGTCGTGAGCACGGATAACCCGCGCTCTGAAGCGAGAGAGGACATTTTCGCAGACATTCTTTCGGGAATGAGCCATCCCGACAAATATACCGTGATTCCAGACCGTGCCGCGGCGATCTGTTGGACGCTTGACCGTATGCAAGAGGACGACGTCCTTCTTTTGCTCGGAAAGGGTCACGAGGAATATCTGATCGAAGACGGGCAGAGCGTACCGTTTTCCGAGCGGACGGTTATCGAAAACTACGTAAAAAGAAAGAGGCTTTTATGAGGATCCCGCTTTTGCTTGGCGCCCTTCCGCTTGGTGAGATCGCCGCCATCACGAGCGGCTCCTTTCGCGGCGGATGCGGCGGCTTTGTTCCGCGTTATTTGACGACGAATTCGGGAGAAGTACAAAGAGGAGATCTTTTTTGCGCTTTGCGTGACAAGCGGGACGGTCACGCCTTTGCCGAGGAGGCACAAGCGCGCGGTGCGTGCGCGGTACTCGCCGAGCATCCCTGTGCCGTACGCCTTCCGCATCTGCTCGTTCCCTCCGTGCGACGGGCGCTGGGCGATTGGGCGAAAGCAACGAGCCGCAAGGAGGGGCTTTTGCGCATTGGGATCGCGGGGAGCGTGGGCAAAACCACGCTCAAGGACGCGCTTGCCGTCCTGCTTGATGCGGCAGCGCCCACCCACGCGACGAGCGGCAACTTCAACAACGATCTCGGGCTACCCTTGACGATTCTTTCCGCGCCGAGGGATACGCGCTTTTGCCTTTGCGAGATGGGTGTCAATCACAGGGGAGAAATGCGGCGGCTGTCGGAGATCCTTGCCCCGCACCTGTCGCTTATTACCTGCATCGGACACGCGCACATCGGCGCCTTTGGCTCCCGCCGCGCCATCGCAGAGGAGAAAAAGGCGATCCTTGCGCACGCCGAGCAGGGCGGGTTCTTCTTCGTCCCCGCAGGGGAGCAACTACTTTCCTTCTTGCCGCCCCGCGGGATCCGCCGTATTCCCGTTTCTCCCCTAAGCGTTGAGGAATGCCAACGAAACGGGCTTCCCGATCTTACAGACGACCCACCGCGCGCGCTTTGCTTTGCTTTTTGTCTTGCCGTTACGGGGGTGCTCGGGATCCCAAGGGACGCCGTCGAGCGCGCGCTCCCTGCGGCACTCGCCTTACAAAGCCGCCGCAAGGCGGTGTGCGTCGGCTCCCTTCTTTTTTTGAAGGACGGCTACAACGCTTCTCCCGAATCCGTAATGGCGTCCTTGCGCTATCTTTCTTCCCACGCAAGGGGACGGCGAGTCGCCGTGCTTGGGGATATGTTAGAGCTTGGAGAGAAATCCTTCGCCTTTCACCGCGCGATGGGGCGCTTTGCCGTCCGCTGTGCGGATCTGCTCTTTTTCTTCGGCGCGTCTGCGGACGCCTATGCTGACGGCGCGCGTGCAGAGGGTGCCGCCGAGGGAGAAAGGGGGATGGGGGCGCCTTGTTTTTTCACGCTTTGCGGCGATACGAGGACGCTTGCACAAAAGATCGCACCGCACCTAAAAAAAGAAGATACCGTATTATTCAAGGCGTCGCACGAGCTTGGTGCAGACGCTATTGCAGAGGAATTAGAACAATATTTTTCATAAAGTGAGGTCCCCCACATGGTTGCCGTTTTCCCCCTTATCGCCCTCGTCACAGCGTTTTTCGGAACGCTCCTTTTTACGGCGATCCTGATTCCCGTTTTAAAAAAGAAACGGCTTGGCCAAAGCATTCTCGCCATCGGTCCCGTCTGGCACAAGCCCAAGGAGGGGACGCCCACGATGGGGGGGATCGTCTTTCTCGTTTTTATTCCGCTTGGCGCGCTTTTGGGGGAGCTTTTATTTCACGGGTCGATCTCGCCCACGCTTGTTTTTCTTCTGCTCTTTGCCGTTGCTAATGGACTCATCGGCGTTATTGACGACGCCACAAAGCTCAAAAACAAGCGAAATCTCGGGCTTTTACCCTGGCAGAAGCTGTTTTTGCAAAGCTTCTTCGTTTTAGGGTATTTGTATCTGATCTGGATGCGTGAGGGCTTTTTCCACGACTTCCGTCTTCCCTTTTTCAACGTCGCCATTCCCTTTTCCTTCCCTCTTCTTTTTCTCTTTTTCATTTTGCTTTTGGGGACGGTCAACTGCGTCAATCTGAGCGACGGCATCGACGGACTCACAGGCTCGTCTGCGCTGGTCATCGGCGTTTTTTTCCTTGCGGTGGGCGTTCTCTTTTCGGACGGTACGCTCGTATCGCTCGGCGGGGCGCTCTCGGGCGGGATGCTCGCTTTTCTTCTGTTTAATAAGAACCCCGCCCGTATTTTTATGGGGGACACGGGCTCCCTTTTTCTTGGCGCGCTTTTGTCGGGCGGGGCGTTTTTACTCCCCAACCCCTGCGTTTTACCGCTTTACACCCTTCTGTTTCTGATTGAGGGCGGCTCGGTGATCCTGCAGGTGCTTTGCTTCAAGCGCACGGGACGGCGGCTCTTCCGTATGGCGCCGCTACACCATCATCTGGAAAAGTGCGCCTGGAGCGAGCGGCGGATCGTTTTTGCTTTTTCGCTTTTGACAGCACTCGGGGCGGCGCTTGCCCTGATCGCGCTCGTATAAAAAAGGAGGGTCGGATGACGAAAAAACAAGCCCCCTTGCGCACGGTATCCGCAACGCAAGGCGATTATTGTGCGCCCGACAGGGTGCTGCTGCTTTTGATTCTTGCGCTGGCGCTTTTCGGGTCACTGATGGTGTTCAGCGCAAGCACGGCGTATGCCGAGATCCGCTTTGGAGATGCGTACTATTTTGTCAAGCGGCAAACGCTGTGGCTCGCGGTCGGGATCGGGGCGATGCTTCTTTCCTCCCGTCTGCCGCCCATCCGTCTTTACAAGCTCGCGCTTCCCTTCTATCTGGTCAGCCTTGCTCTGCTTGCCCTCGTTCCCATCATCGGAAGCGAGGCGGGCGGGGCGACGCGCTGGATCACCTTGGGGCCCGTCACGCTTCAGCCGTCGGAGATCTCCAAAACGGCGCTCGTTTTGTTTTTATCCTTCTACTTCACAAAGCCCACCGTCGAAGAGCATATGGCGAAGCGGGGATGGCGCTCGGTGCGCTACGGAATTCTTTATCCCATCCTCCTTTTTCTTGCCGTGTGCATTCTCGTGGTGCTTGAAAAGCATCTGTCCTGCGTGATCATTCTCGGTTGCATCACCGTTTGCATGATCCTTCTTGCGGGCGGAAGCGGACGCGTTTTGTCCGCGATGTGCCTTGGCGGCGGCAGTGCCGTAACGGTGTTTGCGCTTTCGGTAGAATATACGCGGCGGCGTATCACCATCTGGCGCAACCCCGAGTTATATCCGCAGGACGGCGGATGGCAGACCCTGCAAGGACTGATGGCGATCGGCTCGGGCGGTCTTTTTGGACTTGGCTTTGGTAACAGCCGCTTGAAGCATATGTACGTTTCCGAGCCGCAAAACGACTTTATCTTTACCATCGTTTGCGAGGAGCTGGGCTTCGTTGGCGCCGCGCTCGTTTTATCCCTGTTTGCCGCGCTCGTCGCGAGAGGCTTTTTCGTTTCGGGCAGAAACCCGAACCGCTTTTGCGCACTGCTCGGCTCGGGGCTTTGTGCGAAGCTTGCCATTCAAGTGCTTCTCAATTTAGGGGTCATCACCAACACGCTCCCCAACACGGGCATCTCGCTTCCCTTTTTCAGCTATGGCGGCTCCTCGCTCGTGATGCTGTTTCTCGAAATGGGGATCTTACTCTCCTTATCCCGTACATCGCATATTGCACGTTAACGAAAGGATCGCACCGTATGAAGGTTCTTTTTGCTTGCGGCGGAAGCGGCGGTCACGTTACCCCCGCGCTCGCCATCGCCGAAATGCTCACAAGACAGCACTCCGAGGTTTCCATCGCCTTCGTGGGAAACGAGAACGGAATAGAGCGCCGTATGGTGAAGGACGTGGGGTACCCCTTTTATCCCATCGCGATCGAAGGGTTGCACCGTTCACTCACCTTTCGCAATTTTCGCACGCTCGCCCTTGCCGCCAAGGCACCCTTTCGTGCGCGCGCGATCTTGAAGGCGTTTTCCCCCGACCTCGTCGTCGGCACGGGAGGATACGTTTCCTATCCGATGATCCCCGCGGCAAAAAAAATGGGGATCCCGACTGCCCTGTACGAGCCCAACGCCGTGCCCGGGCTTTCGGTACGGCTGACGGAAAAGCACGCCGATAGGATCCTCTTACAGTTTGAGGGCTGTGCTTCTCATTTGAAGTATAAGGAGCGCGTGCGCGTGGTAGGTGCGCCGCTGCGCAAGAGCTTTGCCACGCAAAGGCGGGAGGAGGCTAGACGGCGCCTCGGATTATCGGGGAGCGATTTCGTCGTGCTCTGCTTTGCGGGAAGTCTTGGCGCGGAACGCATCAGCGACGCGGCGATGGGTGCTTTTTTTCCACTGCAAGAGCGAGGGATCACGATGATCCACGCGACGGGGCGGAGGCTTTTCGACGGATTAAAGAAAGAATTTCCCGAGTTGTGCCGGCGGCGTCGCCTGCTCCCCTATATCAACGATATGGCTTGCTATATGGCGGCGGCAAACGTCATCGTTTGCCGTGCGGGAGCCATGACGCTTGCCGAGCTTTCCCAAGTGGGGCGCGCCGCCGTTTTGGTCCCGTCGCCCTACGTTGCGGAAAACCATCAGGAGAAAAACGCACGCCTTTACGAGGATGCGGGAGGGGCGCTGATCATCCCCGAAAGCCGCCTCTGTGCCGAGACCCTTTTCGAGCGCATTTTGTTCTTGAAGGAGAACCCGAATTTACTCTCGGCGATGGAAAAAAACGCCGCCTCCCTATGCGATGGAAACGCTGAAAAAAGAATCCTGCAAGCGCTATCCGAAATCGTCGATTTTTGACATCTGCCAAGTTTTATGTACAGAAAATCAAATATTTCGCTAAAAAACCTTCCCGTTGTGGCACCGCAAAGCTTGCCCTTTTGCGGTGCGCTTTTGTTTTTTTCGCCTTTTTTCGTCCTATTCGATTTCTGCCGATAAATAACGATCGTTTTTGTCGAAAAATATTTTTCATTTGTTAACTATTTATGAAGTTTGGCAAAAACCCTTGCAAAAGCTTTTCATTTAAGTTAATATTAAAGTAAGAGTAAAATATAGCGACGGAAACGTTGCTTTTTCCTTGAACGAAAGAAACGAAAAAACGGAGGATTTTTTATGGCTTACGAACAGGCAAACATGGGACAAACTTGCGGTGTCCGTATCAAGGTCATCGGTGTCGGTGGCGGTGGCGGCAACGCGGTAAACCGTATGATCTCGAACGACATCCGCGGCGTGGAATTCGTCACGGTGAACACGGATATGCAGGCACTCATCACCTCGAACGCTTCGCAGAAGCTCATCATCGGTGAGAAGGTAACGCGCGGCTTTGGCGCAGGCGCCAACCCCGAGAACGGCAAGCGCTCTGCTGAGGAGAGCATTGAGGAGATCAAGAAGATGCTCGAGGACACCGATATGGTGTTTATCACCACGGGTATGGGCGGCGGTACGGGTACGGGCGCTACGCCCATCATCGCGCAGGCGGCTCACGAGATGGGCATCCTGACGGTAGGTATCGTGACCAAGCCCTTCCACTTTGAGGGTCGCCGCAGAATGATCCAGGCGGAGGAAGGCATCAAGAATCTGCGTCAGCACGTGGACTCTTTGATCATCATCCCCAACGAGCGACTCAAGCAGGTGTCTGACACGCGCATCACGATGACCAACGCCTTTGAGGTCGCCGACGACGTACTCCGTCGCGGTGTGCAGAGCGTGTCCGAGCTTATCAACGTTCCCGGTTACATCAACCTTGACTTTGCCGACGTGACCTCGGTTATGAAGGACGCGGGCTTTGCACATATGGGTGTTGGCAGCGCACAGGGTGCCAACAAGGCGCAGCTTGCCGCGATGGCAGCCATCTCTTCTCCCCTGCTTGAAACCTCTATCGCGGGCGCAACGGGCATTCTGCTCAACGTCACGGGTGACCCCAACCTCAGCCTTGAGGACGTGGATATTGCCTGCGCGATGGTGGCAGACGAGGCACACCCCGACGCCAACATCATCTTCGGTGCATCCTTCGACCCCTCGCTCGAGGACGAGATGCGCATTACCATCATCGCTACGGGCTTTGAGGATGCACAGCATACGGCTGCTACCCCCAGCGCTGCCGATCGCACCACCATCCCCCAGAAGCCTACGCCCATGCCTGCCCGCACCACCTTTTCGGCAGGCGCTTACACCCCCGCACCCGTAGTTCCCCCCTCTGCTGAGCAGCCCCTCTTCTCGAACCCGATCCGTGAGACGGAGCCCGCCCCCGCAGAGCCTGCACAGGCAGCGCCCGCTACGCCCGCGGAGCCTGCGGCGCAGGAGCCCGTCCGTCCCGCTTCTGCGGACACGGGTCGCGTTTCGGACGACGAGTTCGGTTTAATTATGGACATTCTCAACCGTTCGAGAAAGAAATAAACGAAAAGAACAGGAGGCGCCTTATGCACATTCAGGAATCGGGAGAGATGTATCTCGAAACCATTTACCGTCTGCTCAAGGTACGCGCCTCCGTCCGTGCGATCGACATCGGCGAGGAGATGGGCTATTCCAAGCCCAGCGTCAGCCGTGCGCTTGGTCTGTTGAAGAGCGGCGGCTACGTCACCGTTGACGGCGAGGGACACGTTGCCCTGACGGATGCGGGCGAAACGATCGCCGCGAAGATCTACGAGCGGCATACGGTGCTAACCTCGTTTCTCGTTTCCATTGGCGTGGATCCCGAAACGGCGGCACAGGACGCCTGCAAGCTTGAACACGCGTTCAGCGACACCTCCTTTTACGCCATCAAGGCATTTTTAAATAAGCATACCGAGGCATAACGCAAAAGAGAATGAGGCGGCGAACCGTTTCGTTCTCTTTTTTCATATTCACTTTGCCGTAAAAACGAAAAAGGAACGGCGGATGCCGTTCCTCTACTCCCGCTATGCCGTGTAAAGCATCGTTCAGCCCTGATGGTCAGGGTGGTGCTCGCTCCTCTTTTCTGTCGCTCCCAACGTCCGCGATAAGACGGCACGAAGGCAGGTCTTATGCGGGAGGTCTGCGTCCCAAGACGGAATAAAAGCTCCATTTAACTGCGTGTAGGCCCAAATATGCCTTAAGCACGAGCAAAGCAGGATGAAAAACCAAATTATTCTTCGCCCTCGGCGTCGTAATCGACCTCGCCGAACAGCTCATCCTCGAAGAAATCGGTCACGCGGTCAAACTCCTCATCATCGTCGATGCTGATAAGGTCGATCGCGCCGTCCTCTGCCTCCGTCTTCTTGAAAACGACGTACTCACCGTCGGGGTTATCAACGGGCTCGAGCGCCATATAGACCTGACCCTCGATCTCTGCCTCACCCAAAACGATAAACTCGTACTCGTTGCCGTTTTCATCCGTCAGCGTAACGATATCAACCTCTTCCTCGGGGGTTGCGTTTTCATTCAAAATTTCTGCCATAGCCGTATCCTTTCGTGATTTGTTGTTTTCCGTTCTTATTGTATCAGATTTCTTTTGATTTGTCAACTGTTTTTTATGCGTTACGCATCTAAAAAGTCAACGAGGATCCCGCTTGAAAGGCGAAAGCCACTCTCCGTCAGGGCAAGCCGTCCCTCCGACACCCGCATCAGCCCCATCGAACAGAAGCGGTCGATCTCTTTTTGATATCGCAAGGATAAGTCTATCCCGAAACGCGCGCGATATGCGTCAAGATCAATTCCCTCCCGAAGGCGGAGCCGCAGCATAATCCATTCGTATGCAAGATCGCTCTCGTTTAGAACCTCTTCGTCACAAATGGCGTCCGTCGGCGAGGATAGGTAGCGTGAGAGCTCCCGCGTGTTGCCGTAGCGCACCCCTTCAAAAAACGAGTACGCCGACACGCCGAAGCCGAGATAGGGATCCGAGTGCCAATAATGCAAGTTGTGGCGCGAAGGATAGCCTTCTTTTGCGTAATTGCTGATCTCGTAGTGCAAATACCCCGCTTCGCTTAGCGTCGTCCGCACGAGCGTATCGATCGCGTCCTCCTCTTCCTCACTTGGGATGGGAAGGACGTCTTTTTTGGCGAAAAGCGGCGTTCCCTCTTCTAGCATCAGGCTGTACGCCGAGATATGCTCGGGAGCGAGCGAGAGCACCCCGTCAAGCGTGCGCTTTGCGCTCTCCGTGCTTTGGTAGGGGATGCCGTACATCAAGTCGGCGTTCAGGTTGTCAAAGCCCGCCTCGCGCGCAAGGCGTAAAAAGGCAAGCGCCTCTCGCCCTGTATGCAGTCTGCCAAGCGCCGAAAGCTCCCCGTCAGAGGTGCTTTGTATCCCCACGGAAAGGCGGTTGACGCCGAGCGCGCGTAGTGCGGCAAGCCCGCCGCCGTCAATCGAGGCGGGGTTGGCTTCAAGCGTGATCTCTGCATCGCGTTCTATTTGAAAGCAGTCCCTTGCCGCTGTAAGGAGCTCTCCGACGAGTTCGGGAGGCAAGAGCGAGGGCGTACCGCCGCCGAAAAAGACGGTGTCAAAGGAGAGTGCCGTCGCGCGGGGGGCGACGTGCTTCATCTCGCAAATAAGTGCTCTGACGTAATCGCGCATTTGCTCTTCTGCTACCCCCGTATAGGAGCAGAAATCGCAATAGTTGCATTTGCGCAGACAAAAGGGGATGTGAAAATAAAGACCGCCTTTATTCATCGTCGAGCTTAAGCACTGCCATAAACGCCTCGGGCGAGACCTCGACGCTTCCCAGCTTGCGCATCTTCTTTTTACCCTCTTTTTGCTTTTCAAGGAGCTTCTTTTTACGGGTAATATCACCGCCGTAGCACTTAGCAAGAACGTCCTTGCGCATTGCCTTGACCGTTTCGCGGGCGATAACCTTGGTGCCGATCGCCGCTTGGATGGGAATTTCAAACATCTGGCGCGGGATATTCTCCTTCAAGCGCTCGGTGATCTTTCTTGCGCGTGTGTAGGCGTTTTCTTCAAAAACGATGAAGGAAAGCGCATCCACCTGCTCGCCGTTGAGCAAAAAGTCAAGCTTAACGAGCCTGCTCGGACGATATTCATCGAACTCATAGTCGAGCGAAGCGTAGCCCTTACTACGGCTTTTCAGCGCATCAAAGAAGTCGTAAATGATCTCGTTGAGCGGCAAAACGTAGTGCAGCTCCACACGCGTCGTATCAATATACTTCATATCGAGAAAGACGCCGCGGCGCTCCTTGCAAAGATCCATAATGCCGCCAAGATAGTCGGAAGGAGTGATAATATTCGCCTTGACGAAGGGCTCGTACGCCGTGTCGATCTCGTCGGGCGATGGATAGTTTGCAGGGTTGTCCACGTACACCGTTTCCCCACCCCGCTTTTCTATCTTATAGATAACGCCGGGGGCTGTGGTGATAAGGTCAAGCCCAAACTCTCGCTCAAGGCGCTCCTCGATGATCTCCATATGCAAAAGACCGAGGAAGCCGCAACGGAAGCCGAAGCCGAGTGCCGCAGAGGTTTCAGGCTCATAGCTGAGCGCGGCGTCGTTAAGCTGAAGCTTTTCGAGCGCGTCACGCAGATCGGGATACTTCGCGCCGTCGGGCGTATAAATACCTGCAAAGACCATCGGCTGTGCGGGACGGAATCCCGGAAGTGCCTCCGGCGTGGGGCGTTCTGCCGAGGTTACCGTATCGCCAACGCGCGTTTCGCTGACCGTCTTGATGCTTGCGGTGAGATAACCCACGTCACCCGCAGAAAGCATTTCGCACTTTTGCAAACCGCCGAAGGGCTCCATCGTGCCGACCTCTGTGACCTCAAAGGTCGCGCCCGTGCTCATCAAAAGGATACGGTCGCCCGCGCGGAGCGTACCGTCCATCACGCGCACGTTGACCACGACGCCGAGATAGCTGTCGTAATACGAGTCGAAGATAAGACACTTGAGCGGCGCCGCGGGATCTCCCTTGGGGGCGGGAATATCGCTGACGATCTTTTTAAGGACGTCCTCGATATTCTGTCCCGTTTTGGCGGATACCGCAGGGCATCCGTCAGCGGGAATGCCGATAATGTCCTCGATCTCCTTACGGCAGTTCTCCACGTCCGCCGAGGGAAGGTCGATCTTATTGATGACGGGGACGATCTCAAGGTCGTTATCGATCGCAAGATAGGCGTTGGCGAGCGTCTGCGCCTCCACCCCCTGCGTTGCATCGACGACGAGAAGCGCCCCCTCGCACGCACTGAGCGAGCGGGAGACCTCGTAGCCGAAGTCCACGTGACCCGGGGTGTCGATCAGGTTGAGATAGTACTCCCCATCGTCGGTCTTATAGGTCAGGCGCACGGCACGCGCCTTAATGGTGATGCCGCGCTCCTTTTCGAGATCCATATTGTCAAGAAGTCTTGCTTCCATATCGCGCTTTGCCACCGCCTGCGTTGCCTCCAAAATGCGGTCGGCAAGCGTGCTTTTTCCGTGGTCGATATGCGCAATAATGGAGAAGTTTCTCGTTCTTTTCTGCTGATCTGTCACGTCTTAAATCCTTTCTTGAAGGAAATCAAAGAGCGGCGCGCGCCTCGGCTTCCTCTTTGTATGCATTGATCTTCTGGGTAAGGGTTGCTTCATCCTCGCCGTGGCAAAGGAAGTAGAATTTGATCTTGGGCTCCGTGCCCGAGGGGCGCACGACGATCCTATCGCCGTTTTCCATCGTGTAATAGAGCGCGTCTGCCACACCCATACCCGTGGGCGTCTTTTCGCCCGTTGCGAGGGTCACGGTCGTTTGTAGGGCGTGATCGGTTGCCGTCAGAATGCGAACGCCGCCAAAGGCTGCGGGGGGCGTCTCGCGGAAGGACGCCATCACACGGCGGCGGCGCTCAATGCCGTCAAGCCCTTCCATATAAATATCGAGCACGCCCTCACGGTAAAGCCCGTATTCGCGATAGAGATTTTCCAGCGCGTCCGAGAGCGTCATACCGCGCTGACGGTAATGTGCCGTCATCTCCACGATCATCATCGTCGCACCAACGGCGTCCTTGTCGCGGGCATAGCTACCGAAGAGATAGCCATAGCTCTCCTCAAAGCCGCAAAGGAAGGTTCCCTCCGCGCCGCTCTTTTCGTAATTCTTGATGACCTCACCGATAAACTTAAAGCCCGTAAAAACGTCGTAAAGGCGAATGCCCTGTGCCGTGGCGATCTTCTCGGCAAGCGCGGTGGATACGAAGGATTTTACCGCGTAATCCCCTGCGCCGAGCGATCTGCGCTCGCGGCGCGCACGAATGACGTAATCCAGAAGAAGTGCGCCCATCTGGTTGCCCGTGATGGTGGCGAAGCTACCGTCTGCGGTGCGGCTCACGACGCCCACGCGGTCTGCGTCGGGGTCGGTAGCGATCACGAGGTCGCTTCCCTCGCGCTCGGCGATAGCAATACCGAGTGCAAAGACGCGCGCATCCTCGGGATTGGGCTTGGCAACGGTGGGAAAATCACCGTCAAGCACCATCTGCTCGGGAACGGTGTAAAGATGCTTCATTCCCATGCGGCGAAGCACCTCGGGCACGAGGCGGTGTCCTGCGCCGTGCAAGGGGGTGTAAACAATCTTCAGATCGTCCGCAACGGCGGCGATCTTCTCGGGAGCGATGGCAGTCTTCATCACAGCGGCAAGATAGATCTCGTCGAAGCTCTCGTCGAGCATCGTAACGAGTCCCTTTTCCACCGCTTCGGCAAGCGGCATTCTCTTGGCACCGCCAAGCACGTCGACCTCGGCGATGGCGGCGGCAACGATCTTGCTCTGCTCGGGCGAGATCTGCGCACCGTCCTCCCAATACGCCTTATAGCCGTTATATTCCTTGGGATTATGCGAGGCGGTGATGTTGATACCCGCCACGCATCCGCACTCGCGCACGGCGAAGGAAAGCTCGGGGGTGGGGCGTACGCCGTCAAAGAGGTACACACGAATGCCGTTTGCGGCAAGCACCTCGGCACAAACCTCGGCAAAGAGCTTCGAATTGTTGCGGCTGTCGTAGGCGATGGCAACGCCGCGTGCGGCGCCCTTTGCCTTTTCTACCAGAACGGCGATGCCCTGCGTCGCCTGCGCGACGGTATAGACGTTCATACAAGCCGTACCCGCGTACATTTTAGCACGCAATCCTGCCGTGCCGAAGCTCATCGCGGAGCCGAAGCGCAACGCGATGGTATCGGCATCGGCTTTGATGGCGGCAAGCTCCGCTTTGGTCGCATCATCCAGTGCGTCGTAGGCGCACCATCTCTCGTATTCTTTTTGTGCAAGCATAGTATTTCTCCTAAACGTTGGGGTGGTGGGTTAAGAATTAACGGGCTCTTCTTTGAGGCAAAGCGCGATCGCCTTGGCAAGCTGGTCGGGGCAAGAGGTGTTCTTGAAGCCGCAACGGATGCCCGAAAGACGCTCGATCGCTTCCTCTGCCTTCATACCGACGGCGAGGGCGGCGACGCCCTTGGTGTTACCTGCACAGCCCGACTCAAAGCGGACGCTCTCCACGTATCCGTCGTTTAAGACGACGTGGATCATACGGGAGCAGGTTCCGTGGGTAATGTAATCAATGCTTTGTTTCATTCGTTTGTCCTCTCTTTTTATAACGGTATATCTTTTATTATCAGATCACAAGGTGGGGATAGCGTCCAAGGAAGGAGGCTCCGACCGAAAGAAAGGAAAGATACAGCCAAAGTGCGGGAAGATTACCGTCACCCTGCAGGGTGACTCTGCCGCAAGCTCTGCCATACTCCTCCTTTTCGGGAAGAAAATCCGCTCCGCGAAATCCGAAGGCGGAAAGCGTGGAAAAGACGGTGCCGAGGGTAGCAAATTCGTCAGCCGTCAAACGGACGTCAAGGCGCATATCAACGCCCTCCTCGAAGGGGGCGCAAGCCTTGGAAAAGAGTGCATAGGTAAACACGCCCTCCCCTTCCTTCACATCCATCGTTCCCGCAAGACACAGCTCGTGCCGATCGACGAGGGACAGCGTAGCGGCAAGGCGCTCTCCGTCCAGCGCAAACGGAAGCAAGGCGTAGTCCGCTCTTTCGGATGCTACGGCGCGCACGGCGTCCTCGCTCCGCTCGGCGTAGCTGACCGAAACGCCCGTACGGCGGGCGGAAAGAGCAAGATAAAGCGCATCCGTCCGCGCTCCCTTGACGTAGCAAATACGGGGTGCGCCAACGCGGCGCTCGCGAAACGGAAGCTGCCGCGCGCTCTCCTTTTCAAGCTCGCATAGAAAAACGGAAAACGCCGCCGCACGGATGGAAAAGCCCGCGCGGTCTGAAGCCTTGAAAAAGGGTGCATAGGCATCGGGCGCCTCCCCCTCTCCCTCTCGCTTTTGCACGTAATGGGAAAGCATCTCGGAAAGGACACGCTCCCTCTCGTCCAAGGAGAGTCCGCGCACGCGCTCCGCCGCAAGGCGAGCAAGCTCAGAAAGCTCATAAAGGATCAGCGCAAAATTGCGATCACCCTCCGAAAAGAGGCGGGAAAGGTTTTCCCCGACAACGGCGCGGCGCTTCATCAAAGGTCCGTGAGGATCTCGTAGGATCCCTGAAGGAATGCGTTCATTTCGTCCGCATCCAGCGTGCGGTGGGAGAGCGTTGCAAGCATATAAACGTGCTTGGCAACGGCAGAAGCCTTATCTCCGTAGCCCCCCTCGGCAAGACGGGCGATCAGGGGCGACGCCACGTTGAGGATGAGCACCGACTCGCGCGGCATAGCGGGCATATCGGGTGCGTACATTTTCATCATCTGCTCCATACGGCGGCTTTCCTCCGAAAGGGTGAGGATCGCGGGTACGGTCGCATCGGCAAGGCGTTCAAGCTTGACCGTGATCTTATTGTTTTCCGTAGAAAAGGCGGTAAAGAGAGCTTCCAGCGCCTCGTTTGCTTCGGGAGCGTCGCCCTCGCCGCGAATGGCGGCGGTGTCGGCATCCACGCGCAAGAACTTCACGCCATCGCCTGCCCCTTCCAGCATCTCAAGGAAACGCTCGTCGAGAAGGGTTTCGGCAACGAGTACGCGGATCCCGCGCGCACGGTACATCGCGACGTATTGCGCTTGCACCGTTTTATCGGTGGTATAGTAAAGCGTTTTTTCTTCCCCTGCCACTTCAAGGCATTCGGCAAGCGTGTAGCGACCGCCCTCGGTATCGCAAAGGAGAAGGGCGTCCTTGACGCGCTCGTAAAACTTCTTATCGCAGATAGAGGCGTACTCCACGAAGGTCTTGACATCCTTCCACAGCGCCTCGTACGCTTCTCTTTCGTTTTTGAAGAGTCCTGTGAGCTTATCGGCAACCTTCTTTACAATATATTGTGAGACCTTGGCAACGTATGCGCTGTTTTGGAGATACGAGCGCGAGACGTTAAGGGGCAGCTCGGGGCAATCTAAAACACCGCGGAGCATCAAAAGGTATTCGGGAATGACCTCCTTGATGTTTTCGGCAACGAAGACTTGATTGTAAAAGAGCTTGATCTTTCCTTCAAGGCTCTCGTAATTTTCCTTGATTTTCGGGAAATAGAGGATGCCCTTCAAATTCAAGGGATAATCGGCGTTCAAATGGATATGGAAGAGCGGCTCGTTAAAGTCGCGGAAGAGCTTGGTATAAAACGCCTTATACTCCTCGTCTGTGACGTCGGACGCGCGGCGGTTCCAAAGCGGCTCGGTGTCGTTGACGGGCGTAGGAGCGGCGGGCTCTTCTCCCTCTTTCGGCTCTTCCTCCTTTTTTTCCTCGTCGGTGAGATAGATCTCTACAGGCATAAAGGCGCAGTACTTATCAAGCACCTCACGCAGCTTTCCTTCGGACAGGTACTCTTCCCCATCCTCCGTCAGGTGCATCACGACCGACGTGCCGCGCGTGCGCTCAGCGTCGGGCAGAAGCTCATAACTGCCATCGTCGGTACACACCCAGTGAACGGCGGGTGCGCCCGTGTAGGAGGCGGTGATCAGCTCCACGCGGTCTGCAACCATAAACGAGGAATAAAAGCCTAGACCAAAGTGTCCGATGATACCGTTCTTGTCGGCGCTGTCGCCCTCGTATTTTTCTATGAAGTCAAGCGCGCCCGAAAGCGCCATATTGCAGATATACTTCTCTAACTCCTCCTCGGTCATACCGATACCGTTATCCGAGACCGTGAGCGTTTTTTCGGTTTTGTTAAAGGTGACGTCGATGCGATACCCCTCCCCGTCGGGCTCGTACTGCCCCAAGGACGCAAGACGGCGCAGCTTGGTGACGGCGTCGCAGGCGTTGGATACGATCTCACGCAAAAAGATCTCCTTTTCGGAGTACAGCCATTTTTTGATGATGGGAAATATATGTTCGGTTTCGACGGCGATGCCGCCCTTTTTGTTTTCAGCCATATTCGGTTTCCTTTCTGTTTTATCCGTGCGGAAAATTGTGCTATAATATTATATTATATACTATACTAAAACAATTCGCAAGAGGGTTTTTTAAGTTTTTTCGCATTTCCGAGAAAACTTTCGTGTTTTTCCCTCCCGCGCATTTTGCGTACTTGTCCGTTTTTTTCACTTTTTATGACATTTTTTTGAATTTATCCCTTGACAAGCCGTTTTTTTTGTGCTATGATTTCTACATAAAGCGAAGAACGGAAACAAGTAATCACGCCACGCGCTGTACAGAGAACCGTCGGTCGGTGCAAGACGGAGAGGGCGGGTGTGACGAATACATTCCGGGAGCTGACTGCCGAAAGCACGCAAGTGCCAGGTACGTACGGGGGCGCCCGTCAGCGCGCAGGAGCATGCTTGTGCTCTGTGAGGTCACGCTTGCAAGAGCGTGATAAAAAGAGGTGGTACCACGGATCAGCATCCGTCCTCTGTTTTGCGGAGGACGGATTTTTTGTTTGCTTCGTCCACCGCACAAAAAAACGAAACGAAAGGAAGACACCACGATGCAAACAACCGCAATTATCCTCACCGCAATTCTCCTTTTCTGCTTCTTCGCCCTGATGATCGGCGTCGGACTTTACTGTCGCCGTCATGCGACCAACGTCAACGGCTTCGTCCTTGGCGGAAGAAGCGTCGGTCCCTGGCTGACCGCCTTCGCCTTCGGCACCTCCTATTTCTCTGCCGTCATCTTCGTCGGCTACGCAGGTCAGTTCGGATGGAACTTCGGACTCGCCTCCACTTGGATCGGTCTTGGCAACGCCTTTATCGGATCGCTCCTTGCTTGGAGCCTGCTTGGCAGACGCACACGTCTGATGACCCAACACATCGGCAGCAAAACGATGCCCGACTTTTTCTCCAAGCGCTACGGCTCGAACAAGCTGAAGGTCGCCGCGTCCATCATCGTCTTTATTTTCTTGATCCCCTACACCGCTTCCCTTTACAACGGTCTTTCCAGCCTCTTTAACATCGCCTTCTCCGTTCCCTATTGGGTCTGCATTCTCGTGATGGCGGTGCTGACGGGCGTTTACGTCATCTTCGGCGGCTATATGGCGACTGCCATCAACGACTTTATCCAAGGCATTATTATGCTGGTGGGTATCGTTCTCGTGGTGGGTGCCGTGCTTTCGAGCAACGGCGGCTTTACCGAGGCAGTTAACAAGCTCTCCCAAGTCGTGGGCGATGCGCCCGCAGGCTTTGAGGGTGCTTATACGGCATTCCTCGGCCCTCAGCCTCTGTACCTGCTTTTCGTCGTGATCTTAACCTCTCTCGGTACCTGGGGACTGCCCCAGATGATCGGCAAGTTCTACTCCATCAAGGATGAGGATGCCGTTCGCAAGGGTACCATCATTTCTACCGTATTCGCCATCATCGTGGCGGGCGGCTGCTACTTCCTCGGCGGCTTCGGTCGTCTTTACGACATCAAGCCCACGGCAAGCGGTGCGATCGTTTACGACTCCATCATTCCCACGATGCTCTCGACCCTCTCCCCCATCGTGATCGCCGTCGTGATCATGCTGGTGCTGGCGGCTTCGATGTCCACGCTCTCGTCGCTCGTTTTAACCTCGGCATCCACCTTGACGCTTGACCTCGTCGTTCCCTTTATGAAGAAAAAGCCCGATGAAAAGAAAACGCTGTTTATTATGCGGATCTTCATCGCCTTCTTCATTCTGCTTTCGGCGGCGATCGCCATCATCAAGGACCTGAACCCCACCTTTACCTTTATCGCACAGATGATGGGCGTTTCGTGGGGCGCGCTGGCGGGCGCATTCCTCGCTCCCTTCCTCTACGGTCTTTACAGCAAGAAAACGACCAAGGCGTCCGTTGTGGCTTCTTTCGTGTTCGGTGTGGGGCTTGAGGTGGTACAGCTCTTTATTATGTTCGGCATTATCCCGATGCCCGGCGGCTTCCTCGGCTTCGTCTTCACCAACCCCCTGTACTCGGGCGCGTTTGCAATGCTGGGCGGTCTTGTTATCGTGCCGCTCGTCAGCCTTTTCACGCCCAAGCAGGATAAGGCGGAGGTGGACGCCATCTTCGCTTGCTACGAAAAGAAGGTGCTCGTGAATGCCACCGACGCGCTTCACAGTGGCGAGGAAGTGGAATAATTTTCCCAAAAAATCGCTTTTCTTTGCGTTTTCCCGTTGACATTTTTAAAATAATGTGCTAAAATGGTAACGTGAGAAATCATCAAAGAGGAGAATACACCATGAAAAGAATCAAGACCATCGAAACCAGAGATATGAGCAAGTCGGTCAAGAACGGCGGTTGCGGCGAGTGCCAGACCTCCTGCCAGTCTGCTTGCAAGACCTCCTGCGGCGTTGCCAACCAGCAGTGCGAAAGCGCAAAGAAGGACAACTGATTTCGACTGCAGGGCTGTCGCTGATGCGACAGCCCTTTCCCTTTTTGAGTATGAATGAAAGAGGTTAATCATGGTACATCAGTATAAACTGAACGGTTACAATATCGTGCTCGATACGGCTTCCGGCTCCGTCCACGCGGTGGACGAGGTGGCGTACGACATTATCGCCCTTTACAAGGAGAAGTCACCCGACGAGATCGTCGAGGCGATCTTGGCAAAATACGCCCTCGACGCCACCGTCACGCGGGAGGAGATCCTTGACTGCATCGAGGACATCCGCGCGCTTGAGACGGCAGGCAAGCTCTTTTCCGAGGATCGCTACGAGTCGCTTGCCTACTCGTATAAAAACAACAGCAACACCGTCAAGGCGCTTTGCTTACACGTGGCGCACACCTGCAATCTCAACTGCTCGTATTGCTTTGCAAGCCAGGGAAAATATCACGGCGACCGCGCGCTGATGAGCTTTGAGGTGGGTAAGGCGGCGTTTGATTTTCTGATCGCACACTCCGAGGGCAGACGCAATCTCGAGGTAGATTTCTTCGGCGGCGAGCCGCTGATGAATTTCGAGGTGGTCAAGCAGCTCGTTGCCTATGCGCGCAGCATCGAAAAGGAGCACGGAAAGAATTTCCGCTTCACGCTGACGACCAACGGCGTGCTTCTTGACGATGAGATCGGCGAGTTTCTCAACCGCGAGATGAGCAACGTCGTTTTAAGCCTTGACGGGCGCCCCGAGGTCCACGACCGCTTCCGCCGCGACTATGCAGGCAAGGGCAGTTATGAAAAGATCCTTCCGAAATTCCAGCGCTTCGTTGAGAGCCGCGGGGGCAAGAATTACTATATGCGCGGCACCTTTACGCATCATAACACCGATTTTACCGAGGATATTTTCCATATGGCGGACCTCGGCTTTACCGAGCTCAGCATGGAGCCCGTGGTGTGCGCGCCGAGCGATCCCTGCGCACTGACGGAGGAGGATCTGCCCGTGCTCTTTGAACAGTACGAAATCCTGGCAAAGGAGATGCTGCGCCGTCGCCGCGAGGGTCGTCCCTTTACCTTCTATCACTATATGTTAGACCTCAAAAACGGTCCTTGCATCTACAAGCGTATCACGGGCTGCGGCTCGGGTACGGAGTATCTTGCCGTCACGCCCTGGGGCGATCTTTACCCCTGTCACCAGTTTGTGGGCGAAGAGGCGTATTTGCTCGGCAACGTCTTCGACGGTATCAAAAACACGGCAAAGCAGGATGAGTTCCGCTCTTGCAACGCGTATGCACGCGAGGAATGCCGCGACTGCTGGGCGAAGCTGTACTGCTCGGGCGGCTGTGCCGCTAACGCCTACCACGCAACGGGAAGCGTGGGCGGTGTCTATCGCTACGGCTGTGAGCTGTTCAAAAAGCGCATCGAGTGCGCCGTGATGCTTGGTGTTGCAGAGGCTGAGGAAGAATGAAAACCCCCATTTACGATTTTTTGAGTGATTACGCCGCGCGCGGCGGCATCCGGTTTCATATGCCGGGGCATAAGGGATGCGGTCCGCTGGGGATCGAGCATCTTGATTTGACCGAGGTCGAGGGTGCGGACGTCCTCTCGTGCGCCTCGGGAATCATTGCCGAGAGCGAAAAAAACGCAAGCGCTCTGTTTAACACGGGCGCCACGCTTTATACCACCGAGGGCTCCAGCACCGCCGTCAAGGCGATGCTTGCGGTTGCCGCAAAGCGCTACCGCACGAAAGAAAAAAACACCGTGCTTGCCGCAAGGTGTGCGCACCGCTCTTTTCTGCACGCGGCAGCGCTCCTTGACCTATCCGTAAGGTTTCTGCTTCCCGAGAGTGCCACCCATCTTTACGGTGGCGTTCCGACGGCAAGCGAGGTCGAAGCGGCGCTTCGCGAGGGGAAGGACCGCATCTTCGCCGTTTTTATCACCTCGCCGAATTATCTGGGAGAGCTTGCGGACGTGGGCGCCATCGCCGCCGTCTGCCGCCGTTATTCCCTGCCCTTGCTCGTGGATAACGCGCACGGGGCGTACCTTGCCTTTTTATCCCCCTCGCGCCATCCCATTCATCTTGGGGCGACGATGTGTGCCGATTCGGCGCACAAGACGCTTCCCGTTTTGACGGGCGGTGCTTACTTGCATTTGTCTGTTGAAGAAAAGGAAGCCCTTGCGGAGGCGCGCGAGGCATTGGCGCTCTTTTCCTCAAGCAGTCCCTCGTATTTACAGCTCGCGTCGCTCGACCTTTGCAATCACGCGCTCGAAAACGGCTTTTCATACACGCTTGACGCCATCATCGAAGCCATCGACAAGGCAAAACGAACGCTTACGTCGGCAGGCTTTACGGTGCGAAAAGGTGAGCCGCTTAAAATCGTGATCGCTGACGAGAATGCCAAAACGCTTGCCACCCTTCTTCGCTCTGCGGGGATCGAGTGCGAGTTTTCAGACAGAACGCATTTGGTCTTGATGCTCTCGCCCCATAATACGGCGGCGGAGCTCGACACGCTTTGCGCAGTACTCACGCCCTACGGAGTACACGCAATAGCACCCCAAACGAGGGCGCCGCTTCCCTTACCCGCCGACGCGGTGCTTTCCATCCGCGAAGCCCTTTTTGCGCCGTCGGAGCGCATCCCCACCACGCTTGCCGAGGGGCGCATTTGTGCCGACGCGGCGCTTTCCTGTCCTCCCGCCGTCCCCATCGCCGTTTGCGGCGAGCGCATCACGAGCGAAACGGTAGATGCGCTTCTTTATTACGGATTTGACACCGTTAAGGTGGTAAAAGAATAAGGAGTCC
>JAFTIH010000043.1 GCA_017456985.1 Clostridia bacterium
CAGTTCAAACCCAAACAAAAAAAGGCGAAAATATCTTTTTTATCGCCCCTTCACAAAACAAAAGCACCCTTTATGGGTGCTTTTGTTTTGGCACGGAGAGATTTTGGAACTCTGCGTCGCAGCGCGCTATGCGCGCGGCGGCGCAGATAATCAAGCGAAGCCGAGTCGGCAAGCTCGCTTGTCAGCGAGGCGAGCGCCGATTGCTCCGCGAGCGTTGCGCCTTTGGCGCAACGGGGGCGCATCGCGCCCAAAAGCCGCAGGCTTTTGCCGCTCGCAGGAGTATAGTTCAACGAGCCAACCGCCGTCGGCGGTCCGCACTTCGTGCGTTATTGTGGCTACGCCACAACGCTCGTGAACCAATCTGCACTCGCCTCGCAGGAGAATAAATTCTCCGTCTCGGCTTCGTTTGATTATATGTTCTAAAATCTCTCCTTCTGCGCTGTCGTCGCAAGAGGATATGCTATATTTTAAAAAAGAAAGGCTCTTACGCTAATGTACACGATTATTAAGAAAAAGCTAAAAGCACTTGAAGGTGAGGTTTTTTATACTGTAACGGGCAAGCCGTACACCTTCAAGTTCGTATCGGAAAACGCAATCACTCCGAGCAGAACAAAGTACAGTATTTCGTTACGCAATTTTGAAGAAGCCTTCAACATTCATCCAACGGAGCTACGCCAAATCAAGCATCTTCGCGGTCCTTCTTACGTTTTTGGAATCATAACCGATAAGCGCTTCCTCTAACCCCCGCATTTTGGCGTTTACTACCGCTTCAAATAGATTTTAAAGTCCTTGGGAGATCATTATGAAAAATTCCACCACCATCTTAAAATCCACCGTTTCTATCGGTCTTGACGCGCCCGTGCGCTTTTTACACCTGACCGACTCGCACATCTGTCTTGACGACGAGGGAATGGAGAGCGGCAGACAGTCTTGGGTGCATCAGCATTTTGAAAACTGCGAGATTGAGTATTTTCTTGCGCTTTGCGAGCACGCGAAGCAAAAGGGGCTTCCCATCGTTCATACGGGCGACCTGTACGATTTTCAGTCGGAGCGGGCGTTTGCGTTTACCGACGAGCATTTTGCGCCGCTTGACTACTTTTTTGCGGCGGGAAATCACGACTTTTTCCACACCTGGCCGCCAAAGGGATACAGCGAGTCGGGCTACAAGACGCGCACGCTTCCCTTGGTAGCACCGCACATAGGGAACGATCTTATCTTCGCTTCTCGCGTGATGGGCGGTGTCAACTTCGTTTCGCTGGACAACTCCTTTTATAAGATTACCGAAAAACAGCTCTCCAAGCTTCGTACCGAGGTCGAAAAGGGCTATCCCGTGGTGCTTTGTATGCACATTCCTCTGTTTTCCGAGGAGCACGCAGAGAGGCTATATGAGGAGGCAAGGCAGTACACCGTCGGTCAGCCGTCCTGTTTTCTGCTCGGCATTCCCGAGGAGCATCTTCGTCTTTATAAAGAAGAACACCGTCGGGAACAGACCTGCGACGAAACGACGCTTCGTGCCATCGAATATATCAAAAACGAGAAGCGCATCAAGCTGATCGTCGCAGGGCACACGCACGACAACTTTGAAGAGGTCTTTCCCTCGGGGCTCGTGCAGATCACCACGCACGGCACCTATTACGGCTTCGCTCGTGAGATCACACTGACGTAAAAAGCATAAAAAAACTCTCCTTTCGGAGAGTTTTTTTATTTTGAAGCATTCTTAAAAAATGCCAAGCTCGCAAGCGCGCTTATAGATAAGATTGCCAATGACGATTCGCGTTTCAAGCTTGAAGTGTACGCTATCGATGAGCAAGCTTTGCGGTGTCTTGCCCTCTGCCATCATCGCAAGGTCCTCCTCGGTGGGAGCGATGCCCGCATCTGCCAAGCCGTACTTTGAGAGGTATTCGCGCAAGGAAATAAAGTATCTGCCAAACGCCTCCTTCATCGCGCGCTCGTAGGCGGTGCGTCCCTCCGCCGTACCCGAGGAAAGTCCCAGCACGAGCACATGCTCTGCCCTCGCGTGGTCGATCATCAGGCGGTGCTGACGGATGAGCTTTTGGGGATCCATATCCCAACCGCCGTTTTGCCCCATAAAGATGATCATTAAGTAGGGGGCGTTGCGATTGCGGTCAAAATCGGTGGTGAGGGCGGTGGGGCGGTCAATGACGACCTCCTCGCCCGCTTGCGCGCGGGTAAAGGTCCAAACACCCGTTTTATCGTCGTGGCGCGCGCCCGTAAAGGCGAGCGTACCCTCGACGTCACCGATCTTCACGGGGTTGACGTGAGCGCCGCTTTGAAGCAAGGGAAAGGCGGCGTTTCCGAGATAGGTTTGAAGCGGATGGTCGAAGTCGGCAAGCTGTACGGGGGTGGGCTCGGCAGGGATAGTGACGTCCGAAAGGATGATCGCGTCCGCGCCCTGTCGTGCGGTGATGGTGTGCGTGCTCTCGCCGCCCGTGCCGGCGTTATAGGCAGGAAGCCCCGAAAGCTCCGAAAGGCGTCCGACCCATTCGCCCATTGCCGTCAGGCTGTCGCCCCAACAGGTGATATACTTTTCCATCATTTATTTCTCCATAAAGTTAAGAATATCCGAAAGAACGCGCTCGGCGCAGATATCGTTTAAGATCTCGTGGCGGGCGGTGGGATACAGGATGATCTTCGCGTCCTTTTTCTTTGCGCAAAGGGTGTCGTACACCGCACGCACGCCCTTGCCGTAGCCGCCGACGGGGTCCTCCTCGCCCGAAACGAGCAGGATGGGGAGATCGGCGGGTACGCCGTCAAAGAAGTCCGCACCGTTTGCGTATTTCATTAAGCGTACGAGGTCGCCCATCGCGCTGACGGTAAAGCGATACGAGCAGAAGGGGTCCTTTGCGTAGCGCTCCCGCACCTCGGGGAGGGTGGTGAGCCAAGCCTTGGGCGCGACCTTCAAGTCCGCCTTAAAGCGGTTGTTATAGCTACCGAAGGCGAGCGTTTCCAAAAGCGAAGAGACGTGCTTTTCGCCGTAGAGCTTCGTGAGCAGAGAAACGAGCAAAAGCGCCGCGTCCGCCGCGGGATTTTTGGCGCCCGTACCCATCACGATGAGCTTGTCGGGAAGGGCCTCCTTGGCGGCAAGGCGCACGATGAAGGAGCCCATACTGTGACCCATCAGGTAATAAGGGACGTCGCCAAAGGCGTCACGGGCGTATTTCTTCCCTTCGAGGACGTCGCCCACGAGGTATTTCCAGCCGTCCTTGGGCGCGATATAGCCAAGCTCGTCCTCGCGTGCGGTATAGCCATGGCCGAGGTTATCGTAGCCGAAGACGGCGTAGCCCTGCTCGGCGACGGCGCGCATAAAGTCGCGGTAGCGCGAGATATGCTCGGTCATTCCGTGGACGACGTGCAAAACGCCGCGCAGCGCGCCCGACGAGGGACGCACGACGATACCCGATAGGGTATGGATACCGTCGGACGAAGGAATTTTAATGCTATAAGCCAAGGTGTTACTCATCATTCTTCTCCTTTTGCAAAGCATTCACAAGCACGCACCGCACGGTGCCAGCCGTCAAGGCGGTGCGCCCGCTCGGCTTCCGTCATATTGGGAAGGAAGGTCTTACCTTCCCCAAGCAGGGAGCGAAGCGCCGCGCGCGAGGGATAAAAGCCCACGGCAAGTCCCGCGAGGAACGCCGCGCCGAGGGCGGTTGCCTCGGTGTTTTCGGCACGCGCTACGGGGAGTGCGGAAATATCGCTTTGTATTTGCATCAAAAGGTCGTTGCGCGAGGCACCGCCGTCAACGCGCAAGGAATTGATGTCCGCACCTTCGCCGAGCGAGCGCTTCATATCCGCGCGCATCGCGTGAAGCACGTCCTCGGTTTGGTAAGCGATCGCCTCCAAGGAGGCGCGGATGATATGATTCTTCCCCACGCCGCGCGTGAGTCCGAAAATAGAGCCGCGCGCGTGCATATTCCAATAAGGGGCGCCGAGTCCCGTGAAGGCGGGGACGACGTAAACGCCGCCGCTATCGGCGACCTTGCGCGCGTAATATTCGCTGTCGGAGGATTCGTAAAGAAGGCGCATTTCGTCGCGCAGCCAGCCGATCAGGGCACCGCCGACGAACACGCTTCCTTCTAATGCGTACTCAACGGGGGCGTCCTTTTGGGTCGCGCAGACGGTGGTGAGAAGTCCCGCCTGACTTTCGACCGCGCGCTCTCCCGTGTGGGCAAGCAGGAAGCATCCCGTGCCGTAGGTGTTTTTGGCTTCACCCGAGGAGAAGCAACCCTGCCCGAAAAGTGCCGCCTGCTGGTCACCCGCGATGCCCGCGATGGGAATTTCGGTTCCCATATAGGCAAAGCTGCCATAGACCTCGCTACTGCTTTTGACCGAAGGAAGCATTGAGCGCGGCACGCCGAAGAGGGTCAAAAGCGCGTCGTCCCAATCTCCCGTATGGATGTTATAGAGCATCGTGCGCGAGGCGTTGGTGCGGTCGGTCACGAACACGCGCCCCTCTGTCATTTTATAGATGAGCCAGGTGTCCACCGTACCGAAGGCGAGCTTGCCCGCCCCAGCGAGCGCACGCGCTCCCTCAGTGTTTTCTAGGATCCAAGCAACCTTCGTGGCGCTGAAATAGGGGTCAAGGCGCAATCCCGTCCTTTGGCGCACCTCGTCGCCGTACCCTTCGGCATCAAGGCGCTCGCAAAGCGGCGCGGTGCGGCGGCACTGCCAAACGATAGCGGGGGCGATGGGCTCGCCCGTTTCACGGTTCCAAACCACCGTCGTTTCGCGCTGGTTGGTGATACCGATGGCGGCGATCTCTGCGGGAGAAACGCCGCTTTTGGCAACGCACTCGGTGAGTGCCGCCATTTGTGCGGCGTAGATCTCCATCGGGTCCTGCTCCACCCATCCCGGGTGGGGATAATACAAGGGAAACTCGTTTTGCGCGGAGCAAACGGCAGTGCCGCCCTGATCAAAGAGGATCGCGCGGGCGCTGGTCGTTCCCTCGTCGAGCGCAAGAATGTACTTTTTCATTCGGCACGGCTCCTTTCGGGATCGTTTTGAAAAATTTAGTCCTCGCTTCGCATCGCAAGCAGGTCAACGTGCGCGTGATAGAAGGCACCAAAGCATCCCGCATCCAGCGCGTCGCGGATCTTTTGCATCAGCTCGTTGTAGAAATACAGGTTATGAAGCACGCAAAGGCGCATACCGAGCGCCTCACGCGCCTTGAAAAGATGGCGGATATACGAGCGGCTGTAATTACGGCAGGCGGGGCATCCGCAACGGGTGTCGATGGGCTTGGGGTCGTCGAAGTAGCGCTCGTTGTTGATGTTCATTTTGCCGTGCCAGGTAAAGAGGTTGCCGTGGCGGGCGTTGCGCGAGGGCATCACGCAGTCGAAGAAGTCCACACCGCGATAGACCGCCTCGAGGATGTTTTGCGGCGTACCCACGCCCATCAGGTAACGAGGCTTGTCCTTGGGCATATGCGGCTCGACGGTGTCGATGATGTGGTACATTACGTCCGCCTCCTCGCCCACGGCAAGACCGCCGATGGCGTAGCCGTCGAGGGGAATTTCGGCAATTCTTTGCATATTTTCAACGCGAAGGTCCTCAAAGGTGGCGCCCTGGTTGATACCGAAGAGCATCTGCTTTTTATTGATGGTTTCGGGCAGAGAATTTAAGCGCTCAAGCTCTGCCTTGGAGCGCAGCAGCCAACGGATGGTGCGCTCGTGCGACGCCTTGGCGTACTTGTAGGTGGCGGGGTTCTCGACGCACTCGTCAAACGCCATCGCGATGGTAGAGGCGATGTGGGATTGGATCTGCATAGACTGCTCGGGACCCATAAAGATGCGCTTACCGTCCATATGGGACTGGAAGTAAACGCCCTCCTCCTTGATGCGGCGGAGCTTGGCGAGCGAGAAGACCTGAAATCCGCCGCTATCGGTGAGGATGGGGCGATCCCAGTTGAAGAATTTATGCAGTCCTCCCATACGGTAAATGAGCTCGTCACCCGGGCGGATGTGCAGGTGGTAGGTGTTGGAAAGCTCAACCTGACAGCCGATCTCCTTTAAGTCCATCGTGGAGATGCCGCCCTTGACGGCGGCACTCGTACCGACGTTCATAAAGACGGGGGTCTCAATGACACCGTGGACGGTGTGAAAGCGACCGCGGCGCGCCTTTCCTTCGGTTTTTAACAGTTCAAACAAGGCTCTTTTCCTTTCTTATTTCAGACGGTCAAACTGACGGTCAAGTTCTTTCTTGGTGAGATAGTAGGCGATGGGGCGCCCGTGGGGGCAGACGGTAACGTCGGGGAGCGCGAGCACGCGCTCGACGAGCCACACGGTGTGGGCGTCGTCGTAGATTCTGCCGCCCTTGATCGCCGCCTTGCACGCCATTTGATACAGCATCTTCTCGCGGCGCATTTTTTCTGCGATGGCGGGGTCCTCGCCCTTGGCACTCTCCGCGCAAAGCGAGAGGAAGAGATCGCGCGCGTCGGGGGGCGTCACGTCGGCGGGGATGGAAAGAAGATGCACCTTATCACCCGAGAGCGAATAGGTAAAGCCGAGGCGCTCAAAGGAAGCCGTTTCCGTTTGGGCGACGGCAATCTCCTCGGGCGTTGCCGCGAAGGACACGGGCAAAAGGAGCGGTTCGCTCGCGATGGGCGCCGTTTCCTGCTTTTTCTTCAACTGCTCAAAGAGAATGCGCTCGTGGGCGGCGTGTTGGTCGATGACGAGCATCCTGTCCTCGGACAGCTCCACGAAGACGTAGGTGCGAAACGCCGTACCGAGAATGCGATAGGGCGGAAGCGTTTCGCTTGGGGCGTCCGTATTGGACACGGTTGCCGCGGGCGCGGTGGCTTCCGCTTGAGAAGGTGCGACGGGGATGAGCTTCTCCTCTGCTTTTGCGGTGGGAGCGCTCGGTCCCTTCATCGCGTCGGCGTACTTTTCACAAATGGCAAGCGACTCCTCGGGCGAAAGCGTGGGAGCCTTTGCCGTGGGCGTATCCTTTGCCGCGACGTGTAAAACGGGCGCGGCGGGAACGGGGGCAGTGGCGGGCGTCACGCGCACGGGAGCGGGCGCCTTTTGGGGGGCAATAACAGGGGGCTCGTCGGGAGCGGTCGGCTTTGCGGGGCGCAGGATGGGGGGCATTTCGATCTGCTTCGCGCTCTCCGTTTCAAAGCGGTGGGTCAGGTCCTGCTTGCCGCCCTTCGTGCGGTCAAAGGACATCGAGGGACGCGACTCGCACCCCTCAAGCGCTTCTCTTACGGCGTAATAGACCGCCTCAAAGACCGCCTTTTCGTTTTCAAATTTGACCTCGAGCTTGGCGGGATGCACGTTGACGTCCACGGCGAAGGTGGGAATATCGAGAAAGATGACGGCGACGGGAAAGCGCTCGGGCGCCATATACGAGGTAAAGGCGCGCTCGACTGCCGCACCGACGGTCTTGCTTTTGACATATCTGCCGTTGATAAAGAAGCTTTGCTGGTTGCGGTTGGCTCTTGCGTTATCGGGGCGTCCGATATGGCCCGAAACGCCTACGCCGCCGACGCTTCCCTCAACGGGGAGCAATCGGGAGGCAAACTCGCGCCCGTAGAGGGCGTAAAGGGTGTTTAAGAGCTTTCCGTCACCCGCCGTCGAAAAGCGCACGGTGCCGTCCGTGATATAGCGGATGGCAACCTCGGGATGTGAGATGGCGATCTTCTCCACGACTGCCGTGACGGCGGCGGTTTCGGTGACGTCCTTTTTGAGGAATTTGCGGCGGGCGGGGACGTTGATAAACAAGTCCTCCACCGTGACGGTGGTGCCGTCCGCACAGCCCACCTCGCTGACCTCCTCGACCTCGCCTGCACGACAGACGAGCATCGCGCCCTCCTCACTCTCCCGCGTTTTGGAGATGATGGTGAGGGTGGAAACGGCGGCGGTGGCGGCGAGCGCCTCACCGCGGAAGCCGAGCGTGCCGATGGCGTCAAGGTCGGACGCCGTTTTGATCTTGCTCGTGGCGTGGCGACGGATGGCGAGTGGAAGATCCTCCCGCGTCATTCCTTCCCCGTCGTCCGCAACGCGGATGAGCGAAACGCCCCCGCGCGCGATCTCCACGGTCACGGCGTGCGCGCCCGCGTCAATGGCGTTTTCAAGCAGTTCCTTGACGACCGAGGCGGGACGTTCTACGACCTCGCCCGCGGCGATCAGGTTGGCAACCTCAAAACCGAGCTGGTTGATCTTTGCCATACGGTTTTCTCCTTTGCTGTAACGAAAATCAGTCCCCGAGCTTCTTCTTGTAGGCGTACAGAAGGTTTAGCGCCTCGATGGGCGTGAGCGTTGCGGGGTCTAGCTTGCGAAGCTCATCCGCGATCTCGTCGGCGGCAGAGCTTTCGATGGCGGAAAAGAGATCCGCTTCTCTTTGGGGAGCTTGCGCCTTTCCTTCGGCGCGGGCGGGCATTGCGACCGCCTCGCCCGATTCGATGGCGGCGAGGATCTCCTCGGCGCGGCGCGTCACCTCACGGGGAACGCCTGCGAGCTTGGCGACCTCGATGCCGTAGCTGTCGTCGGTCGCACCGCGCACGATGCGGCGCAGAAAGACGATGCCGTCGCCCTTTTTCTTGGCGGCGATGTTATAATTGAGTAATCCCTCAAACTCGTCCTCCATCGCGGTCAGCTCGTGATAGTGGGTCGCAAAGAGGGTCTTGGCGCCGATCTTTTTGCTAAGGGTATATTCCACCACCGCGCGGGCGATGGACATACCGTCGTAGGTCGAGGTGCCGCGTCCGACCTCGTCGTAAATGACGAGCGAGCGGGCGGTCGCCGTCTTTAAGATGTGCGCGACCTCGGTCATCTCTAGCATAAAGGTGGACTGACCCGAGGCGAGGTCGTCCGAGGCGCCCACACGGGTGAACACCTTATCGACGATACCCATTCTTGCCGAGCTTGCGGGGACGAAGGAGCCGATCTGCGCCATCACGGTGATGAGCGCGACCTGGCGCATATAAGTAGATTTACCCGCCATATTGGGACCCGTGATGAGCATCAGTCGGCGGTCGGAGAGATTTAAGTCGGTGTCGTTGGGGACGAAGAGTGCGTCCTTGGCGAAGCATTCGACGACGGGGTGGCGTCCTTCCTTGATGACGAGGTCGCCCGACAGGTCGATCTCGGGGCAGACGTAGCGGTTCTCCACCGCAACGGTGGCGAAGGAGAGAAGCACGTCAAGCTCGGCAAGGACCGCCGCCGTCCTTTGAATGCGGGGTGCCGCCGCGGCGACCTGCTCGCGCAGCTCGTTGAAGAGCGCAAACTCGAGCGCACAGAGCTTGTCCGAGGCACCCAGCACGGTTGCCTCCATATCCTTTAATTCTTCGGTGATGTAGCGCTCGCAATTGGTGAGCGTTTGCTTGCGGATGTAACGCGCGGGGACGTCCTTGGTCAGGGATTTTGTGACCTCAATATAGTAGCCGAAGACACGGTTATAGCCCACGCGCAGGGTCTTGATGCCACTCGCCTCGCGCTCACGCGCTTCGATCTCGTGCATCCAGGATTCGGCGTTGCCGTGGATCTTGCGCAGATAATCGACGTCCGCGTTGTAGCCGTCGCGGATCATACCGCCCTCACGCACGGTGAAGGGGGGCGCATCCACGAGCGCGCTTTCAAGCAGTCCCGAAAGATCGGTGAGGGTATCGAGCGAGCCGTACAGCTCCTTCATCTTGACGCTGCCCAGCGGCGCAATGAGGGATTTGATGACGGGGACGGCGGCAAGGCTGTCGCCGATGGCGCGCAGGTCCTTGGCGTTTGCCGAGCCATAGACCGCCTTTGCGGTCAGGCGTTCGAGGTCGAGCACCGTGCCGAGTGCGTTTTTTAACTCTTCGCGCAGAACGAAGTCGCCGTAAAGGTCGGTGACGGCGGACTGGCGGTGGGTGATCTCGGGAGCGGAGAGGAGCGGCTTGGTGATCCAAGCGCGAAGAAGTCTGCCGCCCATTGCGGTTTCGGTCTTATCTAACACCCAAAGGAGCGAGCCGCGCTTTTCCTTGGTGCGCATAGATTCGAGAAGCTCCAAATTGCGACGGGTGGAGAGGTCAAGCTCCATATACTGCCCATCGCTGTAAATTTTAAGGTCGCGCACGAAGGTGGGCGCGCACATTTGCGTTTCCTTGACGTAGGCAAGCAGAGCGCCCACGGCGAGAAGCGAGGCGCGGTCGGTGATGAGCTCCGCCTTTTCTTCAAAGCACGCGCGCACGAGTGCGGCGGCAACGTCCTCGGCAAACAGGTCGGCGCGGGCGGCACTGATGAGCGCACCCACGGTTTCGTTGAGATAGGGCGCAAGCGAACCGAGCGCGGCGACCTTGACGTTGGTCAAAAGCTCGCGGGGCGCGTAGGCGCCAAGCTCGGCGCGAAGGCGGTCCTCCCCGCCGTCAAGATAAGTGAGAGAAAGCGTGCCCGTAGAGATATCCACGAAGGCAAGCCCCGTTCCCGCATCGCCCAGATACAGCGAGGCGAGGTAGTTGTTGCGTCGGTCGGATAGGCAGGCGTCGTCCGTCACGGTGCCGGGGGTGACCACGCGCACCACCTCGCGGCGCACGATACCCTGCGCGGTCGCGGGGTCCTCGGTCTGCTCGCAAACGGCAACGCGGAAGCCGCGCTCCACGAGCTTGCCGATATAGACGTCGGCTTTATGGAACGGCACGCCGCACATCGTGGCGCGCTTTCCGCCGCCGCAATCGCGTGCGGTGAGCGTCAATTCAAGCGTCTTGGATACCACGACGGCGTCCTCGAAAAAGCACTCGAAGAAATCGCCGAGGCGGTACATCAAAATATAGTCTTCATAATCCTCTTTGACGTCAAGATACTGCTGCATCATCGGGGTAACGGTGGTGAGCAGAGAGCGAGAGGATATCACTTCGGTCATAACGGTGTCCTTCCTTTTTTGACAAATGGAACGGTTTTCGTCGCTTATCCGCGCGAGGCACAGTCGGCAGAGCAAGAGGAGCAGTCGTGCGTGCAGGGGCGCTCGCCGAAGGCGTAGAAGTTGATCTCGGAGTTGACCGACTGCATCAAAAGATTGATCGCCTCCTGTGCGGCGCGCAGATTAAGATAGGCGTCCGAGGTGGTGATCTGCGTGTAAAGCGCGCCGATGCGCTCCTCGATCTTTTTCATTAAGTCAAGGTCCTGCATCGCGGTGTCCTTCATCTGCTCCTCGCCCAGCGCCATACGCTGTGCGCCGTATTCCTGAAGGGCGGCAGAGAGCACGGGGTCCGTTTCGTACGCCGTCTTTGCGGCGAGGTAATCCTTGACGGGCTCGGAGGCGGCGATCGCCTCGCCCAGATTTTTTGCACATTCCTTGATTTGTTCGTTCATTTTTTATTCCTCTATTTTTTGATTTTTCCGTAGAGCGCGAATGCCTCCGCGCGTTCGATTTCAATAAAAACGAAGTTGCCGACGGCGTCGGGCGCGGCATCGAAATGCACGAGCTTGCCCGCGTCCGTTCTGCCGCTATATACGGCGGCGTCCGATTTGGAGGGACCGTCCACCAGCACGCGAAGGGTCTTGCCTACGAGGGGCTTGTTTTTCTCGCGGCTGATCTCTGCCTGTTCGTCGAGCAGGCGCGTCATACGCGCGCTTTGCACGGCGGGGGGAACCTGCTCCGCCATTTCGGCGGCGGGGGTGCCGCGGCGAGGGGAGTAGATGAAGGCGTAAACGCTGTCAAAGCGGATGCGGTGAAGCGCCGCCAGCGTCGCCTCGTAATCCTCGTCCGTTTCCCCCGGGAAGCCCACGATGACGTCGCTCGTGATGGCAATATCGGGGTTTGCCTCGCGCAAGGCGGCGACGATACTCTCATAGCGCGCCATTCCGTAACGGCGATTCATCCGAGAGAGCACCGCGTCCGAGCCCGATTGGAGCGGCAAATGGAAGTGGGGCTCGATATGCTTTGCCTTGCGGAGGACCTCGACGAGCGCGTCCGAGGCGTCCTTCGGGTGGCTGGTCATAAAACGCAAAAGGTAGTCGCCCTCGATTTCGTCTAACGCTTTAAGCAGCGTGGGGAAATCCATATCCGAGCGGTAGGAGTTGACGTTCTGCCCAAGCAGGGTGATATCCTTAACACCCGACGCGACGAGCGCGCGAACTTCCTTGATGACGTCGGCAGAGGGGCGGGAGCGCTCCCTTCCCCGCACGTAGGGGACGATGCAATAGGTGCAGAAATTGTTGCACCCGTACATAATGCTCACGCTTGCGCGATGCGCACCCGTGCGCGCGACGGGCAATTCCTCCAAAACGGTGTCGGGCGCGTCGGGATAAAAGCGGCGGCGTCCGCCTGACTGTCTGGCGTCGATCGCCTCGGGAAGCAGTCCGATGGTGGCGGGAGTGAGCGTGAAATCCACGTAGGGGTAGCGACGGCGAAGCTCATCCGTGCGATGCTCCTCGGCGCTCATACAGCCGCAAACGCCCAGCAAAAGCGAGGGGTTTTCCTCCTTTTGCTTTTTGAAGGAGCCGATGATGGAGAGGGTGCGCTTTTCCGCGTGCTCACGGATGGCGCAGGTATTGAACAGGATGAGCGAGGCGTCCTTCGGGTCGGCGGCGTCGTGATAGCCCATCGCGTGCGCCATACCGAGCAGGCGCTCGCTGTCCGCTTCGTTTTGCTGACAGCCGAAGGTGAGAATATAAACCGAGGGGGGCGTTCCGCGCTCGGCTAGCCGCAAATTGCGCTCGCGCACGCGCGCGACGGCGGCGTCAAAGGCTTCGTAATGCAAGATAGCTTTCCTTTCAGATCATTTCTTCGGGGTGAAAGAGCGCGTCAAAGCGCTCGCCGTCAAGATACCCTAGGGCAAGCGTCGCCTCACGAAGGGAAACGTCCTTTTCGTGTGCATAGTGTGCGACGCGGGCGGCGTTTTCATAACCGATATGCGGAGAGAGCGCCGTGACGAGCATCAACGAGCGCTCGAGATTTTCTTTCATTTTGGCACGGTTGGGACGGATGCCCGCAACACAGCGCGTGCGGAAGGAGTCCATCACCTCGGAAAGAAGGCGGCAGGACTGCAAGAAGTTGTAGGCGATCACGGGCATAAAGACGTTGAGCTCAAAATGCCCCTGCGAGGCGGCAAAGCCCACCGTCGCGTCGTTACCCATCACCTGTGCGGCGACCATCGTGACCGCCTCGCACTGGGTGGGATTGACCTTGCCGGGCATAATAGAGGAGCCCGGCTCGTTTTCGGGGATCAAGATCTCCCCGATGCCAAGGCGGGGACCCGAGGCAAGCAGGCGGACGTCGTTTGCGATCTTAAAGAGGTCGGCGGCAAGCGCTTTGAGCGCGCCGTGAGCAAAAACGAGAGCGTTTTTGCTGGTGAGCGCGGAAAATTTATTGTCTGCCGTCACGAAGGGCAAGCCCGTTCTCTTGGCAATTTCCTCTGCCACGAGCACGTCAAAGCCCGCAGGGGCGTTGAGCCCCGTGCCGACGGCGGTGCCGCCGAGGGCAAGCGCGTAAAGAGGAGAGAGGGCGCTTTTGATCATCTCGCGGTCGGCTTCGAGGCTTGCGCGCCAGCCCGAGATCTCTTGCGAGAAGGCGATGGGCGTCGCGTCCTGCAAATGCGTTCTGCCACACTTGACGACCCCCTCGTTCTCCTTTTCCAGCGTCAAAAACGCACCGATCAGCGCGTCAAGCGCGGGCAGAAGCGCGCCCGTAACGGACAGGGCGGCGGCAATATGCATTGCCGTTGGGAAGGTGTCGTTAGAGGACTGACTCATATTGACGTCGTCGTTGGGGTGCAAAAGCGCCTCGCCAAGAAGGACGTTTGCGCGGGATGCGAGCACCTCGTTGACGTTCATATTGCTTTGCGTACCGCTTCCCGTCTGAAAAACGACGAGGGGAAAATGCCCGTCAAGCTTGCCCGCAAGAAGCTCGTCGGCGGCACAGAGGATCGCGTCCCGCTTTTTTTCGGTCATACGCGCGGGCAAAAGACGCGCGTTGACTGCCGCCGCTGCCGCTTTGAGCACGCCGAAGGCGCGGATGATCTCTGTCGGCATCTGCTCGTGCGCTCTGCCGATGGGAAAATTCTCAACACTGCGGGCGGTCTGCGCGCCGTAAAGGGCGTCCTCGGGAACGAGGACCTCCCCCATCGAATCGTGTTCCTTGCGGTAATTCATACGCCTACTCCTTTATGCGCGGGGGTTGCAATTTTCCGCGCGTTGTGCTATAATTTTCGTAACAAGCTTTTTGGGAGGTATTTATGACCTTCGGTATTATCGGAACGAACTTTATTTCCGAGCGTTTTTTGGCGTCCCTTCCCTTTGCGGATTGCCGTGCGACGGCGGTGTACTCACGCACGGACGCGCGTGCGCGCGCGTTTGCGGCGCAAAACGGTATTCCCCACGCGTTTTCCTCGCTTGACGAGTTTTTCGCGTCGGACGCCTTTGAGGCGGTTTATATTGCTTCCCCCAACGCCTGTCACGAGGAGCAATCGATCGCGGCACTGCGCGCGGGCAAGCACGTTTTGTGCGAAAAGCCGCTCGCGCCCTCCCTTGCGGGGGCAAAGAGGATGATGGAGGCGGCGAAGGCGTGCGGTAAAACGCTGATGGAGGCGATGCGTCCGCACCACGACCACCTTTGGAAGCAAGTCGTCTCGCACCTTTCGTGCATCGGTCGTGTGCGCGGTGCGCACCTTGATTACTGTCAGTATTCCTCGCGCTACGACGCCCATCTTGCGGGCGCCTACACCAACGCCTTTGACCCTGCCCTCTCGAATGCGGCGATGCTTGATATTGGCATTTATCCCATCTCGATGGCGGCGATGCTGTTCGGGGAGCCGAAACACGTTTGCGGGAGCAGTGTGCTGCTTCCCTCGGGATTTGAGGGGGCGGGTGAAGCGGTGCTCGGCTACGAAACGCATACCGTATCGATCTCCTATTCCAAGATCGCAGACTCGGCGGCGCCCTCCGTCATTCTCGGTGAAAAGGGAGCCATCCGCATTGATAAGGTAGGCGGTCCTGCGCGCGTCGAGCTCGTCCTGCGCGGCGGTGAAACGACCGTCTTCGAGCGCACGGATGCACCCGCGCCCGACAATATGCACGAGGAGGTGCGCGCGTTTGCGCGCTTTGCTGCGGCGGGCGTTTTAACCCCGACCGAGCGCCCTACGCTCACGGCGATCGGCATTTGCGACAGCTTGCGCCGCGCGGCGGGGATCGTTTTCCCCTCGGACGCCGTATAAAAAATAATTATATATAATACTATATCATAAAAGCGCGCGCTTTGCAAGGCTTATTTTGCAAAATACGCGATGTTTTTTGAAAAAAGGAGACACCCCGTGCTTCGTTTTCCCACCATCCGCGCCGCCTTGTATCTTGTGGTGATGCTTTGCGTTTTGCTTTTACCGCTTCCCGAGCTTTTGTTTTCGCTTTCGTTTCTTGCCGCCGTCCTTCTTCTTTGCGTGGCAGAGTGGCGACTGTTTGCCAAAGCGGACGGTGGGGCGCCCATTTGCCCTATCGGGGTGAAAAAGGACCGCAAGCGGCTATTCCTTTTGTTCGCCCCGTTTGAGCTTTTTTCTCTTCTTGCGGCAATTCTTACGGCGCTCTGCCTTGCGCTTTTCGGCATCTCGACTCCCGAATATCCGCAGTCCTTCGTGTTTTTCGTCTCGGCGGTGGTGCTGGCTCCGCTTGCGGAGGAGCTTCTTTGCCGCGGGCTTCTTTTTCGGGTGTTCTCCCCCTTTGGGGCGGGATGGAGCATTTTCTTAACGGCACTTCTTTTTTCCTTTTTGCACGGCTCGCTTTACCAAATTCCCTACGCCTTTTTGGCGGGGCTTTTCCTCGGGTATCTGCGCGAGGAGAGCGGCTCACTCCTCTATCCCGTTCTTTTCCACGCGGCAAGCAACCTGCTTTCCTTTTTTAGCATCCCCACGCCGCTTCTTTTCGGCATCTGGATCCCGCTTTCCGTCGTGGCGGTCTATTTGCTCGTTGATCGCTACCCCATCCCCTTTCCCCGCCGCAAGGGAAATCGCCTGCCACTTCTTTCTCTCGTTCCCATCTTTGCTTTTTGCGCGGTGATGCTTCTCTTTGCCGTGCTATCGGAGGTTTTATGACACAAAACGAAAAGGATATTTTCTTTATGCGCGAGGCGCTTGCCGAGGCATACCGCGCCGCAGAGCTTGACGAGGTCCCCGTCGGGGCGGTCGTCACCTTTGACGATATGGTCATCGCGCGCGCCTGCAACACGCGCGAAACGGAAAAGTGCGCCGTTTGCCACGCAGAGATCTCCGCGATCCGCGAGGCGTGCCGCGTGCGCGGCGGCTGGCGTCTTCCCGGGTCAACGCTGTACGTCACCCTTGAGCCCTGCCCGATGTGTATGGGCGCCGCCGTGAACGCGCGCTTTGAGCGCGTGGTGTTCGGCGCCACCGACCCCAAGGGCGGTGCGTGCGGCGGGCTTTTTGATCTGCTCGACTATCCGCTCAATCACCATCCCGAAACGGTGGGGGGCGTTTTAAAAGAGGAATGCAGTCAGATTTTGACAGCGTATTTCAAAAACAAGCGGGCAAAATAATTCTATGCCTACTGTTTTTCACGCCATCACCGACAAAAACGTCGGCGGTGCGGGCGCTTTTCTTTGCGCCCTTCTTTCCCATAGCGAAGAAAATAGAGGCTCTCCCGTGCTTTTGCCCGAGGGGAGCCTTCTTTCTTCCCGTCTTGGCGCGCTGGGGACGCCTTGCTATTTTGCTCCGCTCGGGGGCGGGATGCGGGACGTTTTCCCCTGTACGCGTCTTTTAAAGCGTCACCGTCCCGCGCTTGCCGTTTCGCACGCATCCTTTGCCTTTCGCGTGGCGGCGAAGCGGCTCGGGATCCCCACCGTTTCCGTTAAGCATTGCGATCTGCCCATTCCGCGCGCCCACGTGCCGCTTTATAACGCCGTTACCGACCTGACGGTCGCGACCTCGCGCGCGGCGGCAAAGCATCTTCGGGAAGCGGGGATAAAGCGCGTTACGTGCATTGAAAACGGCTATACGCCCATCGGGGTGCCGAGTGACGAGGAAAGGCGGCTGGCGCGGCGGGCGCTCGGTCTTCCGCAAGAGGGCTTGCTCGTGGGGCTGTCGGGGCGGCTGGCGCCCGTTAAGGGACACGCGTGCGCCATCCGTGCGCTGGCGCGGCTGGGAGAAGACGCCGCCCCTTCCCTCGTATTTCTCGGGGAGGGCGAGGAGCGCGCGCGTCTTGCGGCGTTTGCCCGCGCGTGCGGCGTTGCGGGGCGCGTGTATTTTCTCGGCTTTCGCGAGGATGTAAAGAGCTTTTATCACGCCATCGACGCGCATCTTTCCTGCTCGCTCGGGAGTGAAACGTCCTCGCTGGCGCTTGCAGAGGGGATGAGCGCGGGGTGTCCCACCTTCGCGTCGGACACCGAAGGAAACCGCGCACGGCTGGGCGGGGGCGGGGTGCTTTTTCCCGTGGGAGCGGACGAGGCGCTCGCCTCGCTTCTCGGCACGCTCACGCCCAAGCGGTGCGCGCATCTTTCGCATCTAGCCCTCGCGCGCGCCGGGGAGCTTCCCACTTGGGGGGAGGTCGCGCGTGCATACGACGCGCTTTTTGCATTTTTTTCCCGCATTTTTCCCCGAAAAGGTTGCTTTTTCCCGTCGGATATGGTATAGTGATGGTATGAAAAAGCCATATCTTGAATGCGGAAAAATTTTGAATACGCACGGAGTGCGCGGCGGACTTAAGGTGGAATCCTATTGTGACACGCCGCAGGTGCTGGCTTCCCTCCCACAACTGTTTTTGGAGAAAAACGGAATCTACGAGGCACACAAGGTGACGAAGGCTTCGGTGGGCGGCGGTCGGGTGCTTCTCTTTTTTGCGGACGTTACGGACCTTGACGGCGCGCTGCGCTTCAAGGGCAAGACGGTTTATGCCCGTCGCGAGGATATTCCTCTTGCGGACGGCGCATACTTTATTGCAGACCTCATCGGACTTCCGATGACCGACGCGGACACGGGACGCGTTTACGGCGAGATCGTTTCGGTGGACGATATGCCCTCCTCACGAATGTACACGGTAAAAACGCCCGACGGAAAAGAGGTTCTTTTCCCCGAGATCAAGGAATTTATCGACCGCGTGGACGTCGATGCAGGCGTTTTCGTGCGTCCCATCCCCGGTTTTTTTGAGGAGGAGACGCTTTGAAGTTTGACATTCTGACCCTCTTCCCCGATATGGTAAACGGCATCCTCGGCGAGAGCATTCTCGGCAGAGCGCAAAAGGCGGGACTGATCGAGATCAACACGCACCAGATCCGCGACTTTTCGGAGAACAAGCATAGAAACGTGGACGACACGCCCTTTGGCGGCGGCAGAGGAATGTTAATGGCGGCACCGCCCATCGCGGGATGCCTTGAGCATCTTTTTTCCACCCTTCCCGAGGGGGAGCGCCGACGCGTGATCTATCTTTCGCCCAAGGGCTCCGTGCTGACGCAGGCAAAGGCGTCCTCACTTCTCGCGTTTGACCGCCTTATCCTTCTTTGCGGTCATTACGAGGGGGTGGACGAGCGCATCATTGAGGAGTACGTGGACGAGGAGATCTCCATCGGGGACTACGTGCTTACGGGCGGCGAGCTTCCCGCTTGCGTGCTCGTGGATACGGTTGCCCGTATGGTGGACGGCGTGCTTGCGATGCCCGAATGCTTTGAAGAGGAGAGCATCGCGTCGGGGCTTCTCGAATATCCGCAATATACCCGACCCGTTTCCTTCCACGGACGCGAGGTCCCCGAGGTGCTTCTTTCGGGGCATCACGCAAACATCGCCGCGTGGCGGCTTGAAGAGGCGCTTAAGGTCACGAAGGAGCGCCGTCCCGAGCTGTACGAGGCGTATATGGCGGCGCATCCCCCCAAGGTGAAGAAAAGCCGCCGCAAAAAGCCGAAGACCGACGAAGAGCAGGGCAAGTAATCCGTATCGCCGCGCAACGGTATTTGGCAAAAATGTAATCTTTGGTATGAAATGAACCTAAAAAACGTAAACAATTCTTTACTTTTAAAGGGGCAGGACAGCTTTGGTGCCGTTCTGCCTCTTTTCGTTTTTCTGCTTCCCTTTTCCGCACTTTTGTCCCATTCGCATCTTGCGGCGGGGCTTTGGGTCGTGGGCGCGCTTTTGCTCGTTCGTCCCGCGCTTCCCATTCGTTTTTCGGCGCGCGAGCGGGTGTTTTTGCTTTTTCTTCTTTGCTCGCTGTCGGGGGCGGTGCTTCCCCTCTCGAGGGCGCGGTCGGTGCTTTCTGCCCTGCTTCGCCTTGTGTTTTTTTTGCCGATTTTTGCAAGCTCTGCGCGAAGGGCGATCAAAACGGGACTGCTTTTTGCGGGGGGCGCGCTTGGCGCACTTTCCCTATTATCACTTGCGCTCGGCTATGGCAAGACGGGCTATACCGACCCCACTCTCGCGGGGGAGCTTGCGCGTGCCGCGCCCGTTTTTGGCAACCCCAACGTGCTTGCGGCGTTTTTGCTTCCGCCTACGCTACTTTCGCTGGGGGAAATGCTTTTCCCTTCCCAAGACGGCACGCGGCGCATTTTTTCGGGTGCCGTCTTCCTGCTCGGGGCGGGCGGTATTTGCGCGACCTTTTCCCGCGGCGCGTTGCTGGCGCTTTGCCTTGGCGTTGCGCTCTTGGCAGTGTGGCGGATGGGCGCTTGGCGGGCGGCGCTTTTGTTTTTTTCTTCTTTGCCCTTGCTTCTTTTGCTTCTGCCCGATACGCTTTGCGCGCGGCTATCGTCCGTTTTGTCGCCAGACAGCTCGGTTTTATACCGTCTGTCGCTTTGGCGAAGCGTCCTTCGCCTTCCGCTTCGCTCCCTGCTTTTTGGCGGGGGCGAGGGAAAGGAGGCGATGATGGCGCTTCTGTCACCCGTGCTTGCCTCGGGACTTTTGCATATAGAGCATACCCATTCGCTCTTTTTGCACGTTCTCGTGGCGGACGGCTTGGTGGGACTCTTGTTCTTTTTGGTTTTTTGCGCGCTCTCCTTATGGAAAAGCCGCCGCGCGGGCGCCGTGAGTGCGGTGCTTGCGCTTTTATGCTACGGTATTTTTGACGACCCGCTCTACTCGGGTCAAACGGAGGTGATTTTTTGGCTTTCTTTCGGACTTTTATAGCGCTATCTGCTCTTTCTTTCCTCTTATCTCTCGGTGCTTGCGCGCCAAAGGGGGAACGATATACCGTCTATACGGTGGTTGCCGAGATGGACGAAGCGCTCGCCCTCGCGCTTACAGTGGGGGAAGCCTTAACGGATGCGTGCGGCAAAGAAGCGGCGGGCGAGGTGCTTGCCATCACGCGCGAGGGCGCGCTCGCCGAGGATGCGCACGGCGTTTACGAAAAGGCGGGGCGCGTGCGCGTCAAGCTCGCGGTCGGCGTTTTGGGCAGGCGCGAGGCGGACGGCATTCGCGCGGGGTCCCTACGCTTGCGCGCGGGGGAGCGGCTTTATCTGCTTGGCAAAACGCGCATTGAGGGGCTTTGCGTACGGGTGCGTGCCGTATGAGGGGGCGGCGCTTTCTTTTGCTCTGCTTTTTGCTCTTTGCCGCAGGGTGTCTTGGAAGGGTCGCTTTGCGCCCGCCCGCGCAGAAGGCAGTCCCCTTTATCCTTACGGTGAGGGCAGACGCGGTGGATGCGCTTTTGCTTTCTTCTCTTCCCGCAGTAGGAGAGCAGGTGCATCTTGGAAACACGCACGCTAGGATCACGGCGCTCTCACACGAGCCCGTTTTGCTCCGCGAACGCGAAAACGGGAGGGAGCGGTGCTATCCGTCGCGTCTATCCTTGCGCGTTACCTTCACCCTTTCTCTCACCGCAAGGGAGCAAAACGCCCTTCCCGTTCTCGGCGCGACGCCCTCTTTTCTCGGGGACGAGGTGACGCTTTCGGGGGAGGCTTTCGTCATTCGCGGACAAATTTTGGAGATTTCACGCCACACAGTGGGGGAAAACGCGTAAAAAAACCGCATTTTCCTTGAAAAAACCGAAAAAAAATAAAAAAACCTATTGATTTTACGGTGGGATTTTGCTATACTGTATATATCAATTTTACAATTATTTCAAAAAATTCTGATTTTCTTCATCGGAGGAATGGTTATGAAATCCTGTACCGTCATTATTCAGAACAGCGAGGGACTGCACGCAAGACCCGCGACCTTCTTTATTCAGAAGGCAAACAGCTACGCATCGACGCTTTGGATCGCAAAGGATCCCGAAAAGGCGCGCCTTGCGGCAGAGGGCAAGCTCGTTAGCGGCGGCATTGATACCTTCGCAGACGGTGACGGCGTTCGCAAGATCAACGCAAAGAGCTTGCTCGGCGTTCTTTCCCTTGGCATCGCAAAGGGAGACGTCGTGACCCTGATCGCAGACGGCGCGGATGAGGACGAGGCTCTTGCCGGGCTGAGCGCGCTCATCGACGGCGGCTGCAAGGCATAAACGAAAGGATACGGCAAGCGCACAGCTTGCCGTTTTTTTATGAGTATGGAATCAAAGATCGCCACTCTGCGCAAAAAGGCGACGGCGCTTCCGCCCTCGCCGGGTGTATATTTGATGAAGAACCGCGACGGCCGCGTGATCTACGTGGGAAAGTCGCGGCGTCTTTGCGCGCGCGTGGCGAGCTATTTTACGGGCTCGGAGCATGCCGTCAAGACGGCGCGGATGGTGTCGCAGGTGGCGGACTTCGACTACATTCTTTGCGACAGCGAGATCGAGGCGCTTTCCCTCGAAAACACGCTCATCAAGAAATACGCGCCCCGTTATAACATCCGCTTGAAGGATGCGAAAAGCTATCCCTACATCGCCGTTTCGGGCGGTGCATACCCCCGTGTATTCGTAACGCGTGACCGCCAGTCGGACGGTACGCGCTACTTTGGTCCTTATTCGGGGACGGCGGACGCGTACGCCAATCTTGACACGGTGCGCAAGCTGTTCCGTCTTCCCACCTGCCGACGCCGCTTTCCCGAGGACATCGGGCGCGAGCGTCCCTGTATTTACCGACAGATGGGGCGTTGTATGGCGCCCTGTGCCGCCGACGTGACCGAGAAGGAGTTCGGTGACGCCATCCGTGCGGCGATCTCGGTGCTTTCGGGCAACACCGCCGAGGCGGAGCGCCGCTTGCGTGCCGAGATGCTTGCCGCTGCCGAGGCGGAGCAGTTTGAGAGCGCGGCGCGCTTGCGCGACGCCATTACCTCGCTCGGCAAGCTCCGCGACGAGCAAAAGGTGCTATCGGACGCATCCACGGGATGCGACGTGTGGGCGTTTGCCGAAACGGATCTTTGCGGCGTGCTTTCGGTGCTTTCGGTCCGCGAGGGCAAGCTCATCCGCAAAAACGACTACACATTCCCCGCAAGCGCCATTCTCTCCCCCGAGAGCGCACTCTCCTTTTTGAGCGAGCGCTATTTGGACACCGCCGACGTTCCGAAGGAGATCCTGCTCGGCTTCTCTCCCGACGAGGAGAGCGTCCGCGCGGTCGCCTCGGTGCTCTCCGAGCGGCGCGGCAAGCGGGTTTCGGTGCTCACGCCCAAGCGCGGCGACAAGCGCGCCTTGTGCGAGATGGCACAAAAGAACGCCGCCGAGCGCGCAGAAAAGGAATCCGAGCGGACCGTCCGCGAGGAAGGCACGCTCGTGACGCTGGCTTCGTTGCTTGCGCTTGAGGTCTTGCCCGAGCGCATTGAGGTGTTTGATATTTCCAACATCGGCAAGGAGCATACCACGGCGGGGATGATCGTATACGAGGACGGCTCCCTCAAAAAGAACGCGTACCGCACCTTCCGCATTCAAAGCACCGCCGAGGACGATTACGGCGCAATGCGCGAGGCACTGTCGCGGCGCTTTGCCCACAAGGACGACGAGGGCTTCGGTCGCCTTCCCGACCTGCTTCTTCTCGACGGCGGGCGCACCCACGTTGCCGTCGGGCGCGAGGTTTTGCGCGAGGCGGGGCTTGATATTCCCGTTTTCGGCTTGGTCAAGGACGATTTTCATAAGACGCGCGCGCTTTGCACGGACACCGAGGAGGTGGGCATCGCGCACGAGCAAGCGGTCTTCGTCTTTCTCTATAAGCTCCAAGAGGAGGTCCATCGCTACGCGCTTTCCGCTACGATGGGCGCCAAGCGCAAGTCGATGCGCCATTCCTCGCTTGAAAAGATCCCCGAGATGGGTGCGGAGCGCGCCAAGCGCTTGCTTGCCTATTTCGGCACGCTGCGCCGCGTGAAGGAAGCCACCGTCCCGGAGCTTTCCGCCGTGCGCGGTATGACGAAGACGGCAGCCATCAACGTTTATACGCATTTTCACAAGGAGGAAAACACATGAGGATCATCACGGGAAGTGCAAGAGGTATTCCCTTAAAAACGCTGGAGGGCGAGCGCACGCGCCCGACCGCCGAAAAGGTAAAGGAGGCGATCTTCTCCGCCATCCAGTTTGACCTTGAGGAGCGCTCCTTCCTAGATCTGTTTGCGGGAAGCGGACAGATGGGGCTTGAGGCACTCTCGCGCGGTGCGCGCCGCGCGACCTTTATCGACGAGTCGCGCGAGGCGATGGAGATCGTCAAGGCAAACGCAAAAAAGACGGGCTTTTTTGATGCGTCGCATTTTCTCGTCAGCGATTACCGCAATTATCTGCGCAAAGCGCGGGGCGGCGAGCGCTTTGACGTCGTTTTTATCGACCCGCCCTATGCGGAATGCATCGCGCTGGACGCGGCGTGCCGCGTGATCGAGGCGCACCTTGCCAAATACGGCACGCTCTTTATTCTTGAGAGCGAGGACGACGTTTTGGCGGATGAACGCTTTCCCGAGGCACTTTTTGAGGTCGTAAAGGCGAAAAAATACGGGCGCACCTTCGTGCATATTCTGCGCTATATCGGTGAGGAGGACGAGGCATGAGGGTTCTCTTTACGGGAAGCTTTGACCCGCCCACGAGGGGTCACGAGGATATTATCCGCCGCCTGTGCGAAACGTTTGACGAGGTGCGTGCGGTGGCGTTCATCAACGCGCAAAAGGCGGGCTTTTTCCCGCCCGAGTACCGTTTGTCGCTTTTGCGGCAGGTGTGCGCGCCCTTTCCGAACGCCCGTGCGGACGCCGCAGAGGGGTACGTTGCGGATTACGTGCTTCGCGAGGGGATCGACCTGATCGTGCGCGGTGTACGCGGCGAGGAGGACATTGCCTACGAGATGCAGATGGCGGATTTCAACCGCAAGGCGGCGGGCGTGGAAACCTTCTTCGTCAACGCCCTGCCCGGGTTTGAGCATTTTTCTTCCAGCGAGGTGCGCCGTCGCCTGCTCTCGGGTGAGGACGTGCGCGCACTTCTGCCCGAGGTGATCGCGGAGGAAATTATGCAAAATTGGCAAAAAAACCGAATTTCTCCCCGATAAACGATTGACAAATACACTGTTTTCTTATATAATAAATAAGATTAAGGTTCACAAAAGAAAGGATCGAAATTATGCTTAGCCAACAGATCGAGGCACTTCGCGCATCCTTCCGCGAAGCGCTCGCAAAAGCAGATACCAAGGAAGCGCTTGAAGCTGTCCGCGTTTCTTTTCTCGGTAAAAAGGGTCCCATCAGCGACTTAATGAAGGGTCTGCGCGACCTCTCCCCCGAGGAAAAGAAGGATGCGGGTCAGTGGATCAACGCCTTGAAGACCGAGGCAGAGGCAGCCGTTGCCGAAAAGGGCAAGGCGCTGGAGGAGGCGGCACTCGCCGCGGCGATCCGCTCGGCGAAAAAGTTCAACCCCACGTTGCCTCGCGAGGCTTCGCACGGCTCTTATCACCCCATCACGCTCGTTTCGCGCGACGTTAACCGCATCTTCTCGACGATGGGCTTTACGGTTGAGGATTACGTGGAGATCACGGACGATTATCACTGCTTTGAGGCGCTCAACATCCCCAAGCATCACCCCGCCCGCGATATGCAGGACACCTACTACATTGAGAACGGTCAGCTTCTTAAAACGCATACCAGCGCGGCGCAGAACCATATTATGAGAAAGTACGGCGCGCCCCTGCGCGCGATCTTCCCCGGTCGTTGCTTCCGCAACGAGGCGATCGACGCGTGCCACGAGAATACCTTCTTCCAGATGGAGGGTATGATGATCGACAAGGACGTGTCCATCTCCAACCTCATCTATTTTATGAAAACGATGCTCAGCGAGGTCTTCGGTGCGGATCTTTCGGTGCGCCTTCGCCCCGGATTTTTCCCCTTCACCGAGCCCGGCTTTGAGCTTGACATCAGCTGCACCATTTGCGGCGGCAAGGGCTGCCCTTCCTGCAAAAACACGGGCTGGCTTGAGCTTTGCCCCTGCGGTATGATCCACCCGAACGTGCTTCGCGAGGGCGGTATCGACCCCGAGGTCTATACGGGCTTCGCATTCGGTCTTGGTATGACGCGCCTTGCGATGATGAAATACGGCGTCAAGGATATTCGTGACTTCAACTCGGGAAGCCTCAAGGCGCTCTCGCAGTTTGACGCGAAGTAAGGAGGGAAAGAGGATGTTATTTTCGATGAATTGGATCCGCGATTTCGTGGATCTTTCGGGTCTTGATATTCCCGCACTCATTCACCGCTTTACCCTTTCGACTGCCGAGGTTGAGGACGTTTATTTCAAGGGCGCGGACGTTTCGGGCGTCATCGTTGCCCGCATCGTTTCGTGCGAGGCACACCCCTCCTCCGATCACCTGCATCTTTTGAAGGTGGATACGGGATCGGGCATCGTTGACTGCGTTTGCGGCGCCCCCAACGCCCGCGAGGGACTTACCGTTGCGTTTGCGACGGTGGGCGGCACCGTTCCCACCCCCTCGGGCGCTCTCACCATTGCCGCACGCAAGGTGGCGGGCTACCCCTCCGAGGGTATGTGCTGCTCCGAGGCAGAGCTTGGTATTTCGGACGATAACAGCGGTCTTTGGGAGCTTCCCGCAGACCTGCCTCTCGGCACCGACGTCAAGGCAATCTACGACGTTGACGACATCGTGTTCGAGGTGGATAACAAATCGCTGACCAACCGCCCCGACCTTTGGGGTCATTACGGCATCGCGCGCGAGTTTGCGGCGATGACGGGCAGAGCGCTTCTTCCCGTGCCCAAGGTTGAGCTGACGGCATTCGACCATCTTCCCCCCGTCGAGATCGACGTGCGCGACGCGCTGGCGTACCGCTATATCGGTATCAAGGCAGAGAACGTCACCGTTCACGAGAGCCCGATGCAGATGAAGATCCGTCTTTACTATTGCGGCTCCCGTGCCATCAATTTCCTTGCGGACCTGACCAACTACGTGATGATGGAGCTCGGACAGCCGATGCACGCGTTTGACCTGCGCAAGGTAGATAAGATTGAGGTACAGCGCTTTGAGAAGCCCTTCTCCTTCGTGACGCTTGACCACGAGGAGCGCGAGATCGGCTCTGAAACGCTGATGATCACCTCGAACGACGAGCCCGTTGCGATCGCGGGCATCAAGGGCGGTCTTGCTTCGGGCATCGCGGATGACACGACCTCGCTTCTTCTTGAAAGTGCGACCTTTGACGGCGTTTCGGTACGCCGCTCGGGCGTGGCGCTCGGTCTGCGCACGGACGCTTCGATGCGTTACGAGAAGATGCTCGACCCCGAGCTTGCGCCCGTTGCCAGCGCGCGCTTCTTGTACCTGCTTACGAAGATCGACGCGGGTGCGACCGTGATCAGCGCGGCGACGGACAAGTATTTGTTCCGTTATCCCACCATTGAGATCGATATTGACAAGGCGTATTACGACCGCTACACGGGCATTGACATTCCCACCGACCGCATTGAAGTTACCCTTCGCGCGCTCGGCTTCGGCGTGGTACGCACGGGCGACGCTCTCCACGTGACGGTTCCCTCCTGGCGCGCGACCAAGGACGTCAGCATCAAGGCGGACCTGATTGAAGAGGTGACCCGTATTTACGGCTACGACAACTTTGAGATCAAGACCTCCGTCAGCCCGCTTTATCCCGTTCGCGAGGATCGTGGACGCGAGGCGGACGACGTTGCCAAGGACGTGCTCGTCAAGTCCTTCGGCTATCACGAGGTGCATTCTTACCTCTGGTGCGACGCCGCACGCTACAAGGATCTTGGCATCGCGCTTCCCCAAAATCCGAGAATTATCAACGCACAGACTCCCGACCACGACACGCTTCGTGCGTCGATGATCCCCACGCTTCTTTCCTTCTTGGCAGAGAACCGCGGCTTTGCGCCTGCGTACGGTTTATTCGAGGTGGGCAAGACGGTTCACGGCTTTGCTGCTGACGGCTCTTGTGACGAGCACAAGGCGCTGGGTATCGCGCTCTACGACAAGACGGTGAGCGAGGAAGAGGCGTTCCTTACGGTACGCGACGCGGTCGTTGCCATCATCCGTGCCGTCACGCACAAGACGCCCGTTTTCGCGGTGCTGGACGAGCCCGCAGACTTTATGCATCCCGCAAACGCCTTTGCGATCACGGTAGATGGCGTGACGCTCGGCGCGCTCTCCGTGCTTCATCCCGCCGTCAAGGCGAAGCTTGACAAGAAAGCCGCCGTTGCCTTCGCGGAGATGGATATGGCGACGCTCGCTTCCCTGCCCGTTGCTCCCATTCGCTACAAGACGCCTTCCCGCTTCCCTGCGATCGAGATCGACTTCTCCTTCGTAGCGGATCCCGCCGCCGTCAACTTCGACGAGCTGTGTGCGCTTTGCCGCGAGGTGGGCGGTGCGCTTCTGACCGATATTTCGGTGGTTGACGTTTACGAGGGCGAGGGCGGCAGCAGTATTGCCCTGCGCTTCGTCTTCTCCTCGGATGAGCGTACGCTCGCAAAGGCAGAGCTTGCGCCCTATACCGACGCCATTCTCGCCGCACTCGGCGCGCGTGGCTTGAAGATCAAGGAATAATCGCAAAATGCCCGTGTGCAGAAGCACACGGGCAAAAAAATACGCTTGGGGGAAAACAATGAAAAAGATCTATCTTGCAGGTCCGTTTTTTAATGAATATGAAGAAAATTTGATCCGCGCCGTCGCCGCGCGCTTGCGCGAAAAGCACGAGGTGTTCGTGCCGATGGAGCATACTGCCGAGGGGGACGTCGAGATCGGGGACGCCGCTTGGGGCAAGGAGATCTACGAGATCGACCGCGGCGGCATTCACGCGGCGGACGTCGTGGTGGCGTTGGATCACGGCTTCACCTCGGACGCGGGCACCGCGTGGGAGATCGGCTACGCGCACGCGCTCGGCAAGACCGTTTACGTGGTTTCGGCAAGAAACGACGACGGCGGCGTGCGCTCCTTGATGCTGCTCAACGGCTGTACCCGCTATTTCGGCACGCTTGACGACCTTTACGATCATCTTGACGGCAAGGACGTACCGCCCTACGAGGCGCGCGGTATTTGCGCGAAGTAAGAAAGAATGGGACGATGCGGGGGCTTTTAAGGAAAGCCCCCTGCACCCCAAACCTTTTGAAAAAGGAGAAGAATATGTTTACACCGAAGGATTACCTTGTCAAAAAGATTGAAGGCGAGTACGCCACGCTTGCGAATGTGGCAACGGGTGAGGAGCTTTTTATTGCAATGGCGCTTCTTCCCGAGGGCGTGGACGTAGGGACAAAGCTGCATTACGAAATGCTTGAATATACGATCGTAGAGTAAAAAAGAATGCAGGGGGTTTTAAAAAATCCCCTGCACCCCAAAACTTTGAATGGATATGGAAAAAGCACGGCAAAGCCGTGCTTTTGGTTTGTTTTAGCCTCTTGCGAGGGATTTTCGTGCAGAGATTCGTGAGTGCGACCCGAAGCTGTATTGGATACCGCGAGGGGAGCAATCGCGGATATCTGCCGAAAAGTGCCGCGAAAGTATTTTGCGAGGGATTTTCGTACAGAGATTCGTGAGTGCGACCCGAAGCTGTATTGGATACTGCGAGGGGAGCAATCGCGGATATCTGCCGAAAAGCACCGCAAAATCAGAGGACGCATTTCAAAAATTGCTTCGTACGTTCTTCCTTGGGGCTATCGAACAGCTCTGCGGGGGTGCCTTCCTCGACGATGTTACCGTCTGCCATAAAGAGGACGCGGTCGGCGACCTCGCGGGCGAAGCCCATTTCGTGCGTGACGATGATCATCGTCATTCCCTCCTTCGCGAGGTCGCGGATGAGGTCAAGCACCTCGCCCACCATTTCGGGGTCGAGGGCGCTGGTGGGCTCATCGAAGAGCATCACCTTGGGGTTCATCGCCAGCGCGCGGGCAATCGCAATTCTCTGCTTTTGTCCGCCCGACAGGGTGGAGGGATAGACGTCTGCCTTTTCGGGCAAGCCGACACGCTCTAAAAGAGCTCTTGCCGTTCGCTCTGCCTCTGCCTGAATGCTTTCTACCGTTTCGGTGATTTCAATCAGGGGCTGCTTTTCCTTGCGGAAGCAATTTAAAAAGCGAGTACGGCTGTTCTGACGCTTTTTCTTTGCGAGCGCCTTTTTCCGAATGATCACAGGTGCCAGCGTAATGTTCTGTAAAACCGTTTTGTTGTTGAAGAGGTTAAACTGCTGGAATACCATTCCCATCTTTTGGCGGTGATGGTCGATATCCACCTTGGGGTCGGCAATATTTTCCCCATCAAACCAGATCTCGCCCGCCGTGGACTCCTCCAAGCGGTTAAGACAACGAAGGAAGGTGGATTTACCCGAGCCCGAGGGACCGATAATGGCGACGTGCTGTCCTTCGATGAAATCGGTATTGACACCGTCAAGAACGACGTTGCTTCCAAACTGCTTTTTGAGGTCGCACACGCGGATAATGACCTTATTTTCCATTTGCCACACCCCCTCTGTTTCTGTCGCTCTTTGCCATACGGTTCTCAAGCACGTGCAGGATCTTGGTCAGACCAAGCACCACAATGAGATACAAAACGGCGGCAATCAGGAGCGGGAAAAGATAGTCAAAGGTACGGGACTGGATCAGTCCGGGGATCTTACCAAGGTCGTAAATGCCGACGTAGCCTACGATTGCCGTTTCTTTGACGAGCATAATAAACTCGTTAAAGAGCGGCGGCAAGCAGTTACGGACAGCTTGCGGAATGATGATCGTGCGCATAGTCTGCCACGTGGAAAGACCCATCGCACGGCCTGCCTCCATTTGTCCGTCATCCACGCTCTCAAAGCCCGAGCGAGCGATCTCCGCTACGTACGCACCCGAATTAAGACCGAAGGTGATGGCACCGATCATAATGCCATTGTCCCAAAAGGAGAAGACCACGAAATAAAGGATCATCAACTGCAAAACAACGGGAGTGCCACGCACGAGCGTAATATAAAAATTACTGATCTTGGTGGCAACACGCAGCTTGCCCGTCTTTTTGTTGATGTAATTGATCATTGCGAGAACGACGCCGATCGTAATACCCAAAACTGCCGCCATCAGAGCGATCAAAAGCGTATTGCCAAGTCCTTCGAGGTACAATAACCAACGGTCTTCTACAATGACTGCTTTTGAAAATCGTCTCCAAAGATCCGAAAAAAACTCATTCATCTTCATTCACCAAAAGAGTGAAAGAGCGAAATCGCTCTTTCACTCGATTTTTTCGTCTTATTTGTCTGCTGCGAGCATCGTCTGCGCGGGAAGCTTATCCATCAGGATGGCGTCGATACGGCCAGCCTTCAGATCAGCGAGTGCCAGAGCGTACTGCTTGTACTGCTTGACGTCTGCGCCTGCTGCCTTGACAACGACCTCGACAGGCTCACCTGCATCGTTCTCGGTCTCGTACTTGTGACCTGCCTCGCTCTTAGCGGCGGAAATGATCAGGTCACCGCTGGTGCCCTCCTGCACGCCAACCTTCAGTCCTGCAAGGTCTGCAACGCTGTCATACGCAACGTCCTTAGCGGAAACGATGACGAGCGTGGAGCTGAAGTAGATAGAGGAGAAGTCAACCTCCTCGCGGCGGTCATCGGTGATGGTCATACCTGCGGCACCGACTGCAAGACCCGTAGCGCTCTTAACGGAGGTAGGAATGGTATCGAATGCGATATCCTTGATCTCGATCTTCTTGCCCATGTTGAGAGCAACCTGGCTCATGATGGCGATATCTACGCCAACCACGGCACCGTCGTGGATGAACTCAAAGGGAGCAAAACCGCTCTCCGTGTAAACGGTGATCACGTCGGTAGCAGTGCCGAAGTCCCAAGAGGTCTTAAGGTCTCCTGCGTTCGGTGCGCTTGCAGCCTCGCCCTCAGCGTACTTAGCGAGATCGGTGTAGTAGTCCACGTACTTCTGCATCGTGCCGTCGGCAACCCATGCGTCAACCACTGCGTTGACAGCGGCGAGCAGCTCGGGGCTGTTCTTCTTGACAGCGATACCGAAATCCTCCTGGAGCAGGTCGGTAGCATCAACGGAAACAAGCTCGACCTTACCGCCGCAAGAAGCAAGCGCGCCTACGAGCGTGAAGATCATAACGAGAACCAGTGCGAAGGAAAGAATTTTCTTCATAATAAGTAATCTCCTTTTTAAAAATTAATTAGCATTTCATATTATATACCAGCAAATGCAAAATGTCAAGGGGCTTTTGCGTTTAAGCACCCAATAATTTTGTTTTTCTCTCAAAAAACGGAAAAATTCTTGAATAAATATGCAAATATGCAAAAAAGGACGCGCCGAAGCGCGTTTTTTTTTGCGAGCGCGCAAGATCGATACAAGCGGGAGCGATCGGAGCAAGAAAAAAGGACGGAAGATCCGTCCTTTTTTCGGTTATGCCGAAATTCGAGAGTTTCGTAGAATTACAGCTCTGCGAAATACTTGATCGTGCGAACCATCTGCGAGGTGTAGGAGTTCTCGTTGTCGTACCACGAAACGACCTGTACCTGGTAGGTGTCGTCGTCGATCTTTGCAACCATGGTCTGGGTAGCATCGAACAGCGAGCCGAAGCGCATACCGATAACGTCGGAGGAAACGATCTCGTCGGTGTTGTAGCCGAAGGACTCGCTTGCAGCTGCCTTCATTGCGGCGTTGATGCCCTCCTTGGTTACGTCCTTGCCCTTAACAACGGCTACCAGGATGGTGGTAGAGCCGGTGCAGGTAGGAACGCGCTGAGCGGAGCCGATGAGCTTGCCGTCCAGCTCAGGGATAACGAGGCCGATTGCCTTTGCAGCGCCGGTGGAGTTAGGAACGATGTTCTGTGCACCTGCGCGAGCGCGGCGGAGGTCACCCTTTCTGTGGGGACCGTCAAGGATCATCTGGTCACCGGTGTATGCGTGAACGGTGGTCATGATACCCGACTGGATAGGAGCGTAGTCGTTGAGTGCCTTAGCCATAGGAGCGAGGCAGTTGGTGGTGCAGGATGCAGCGGAAATGATCTGGTCATCCTTGGTCAGGATGTCGTTGTTTACGCTGAATACGATGGTCTTGAGGTCCTTGCCTGCGGGAGCAGAGATAACGACCTTCTTCGCACCTGCGTTGATGTGTGCCATGGACTTCTCCTTGGAGCAGTAGAAGCCGGTGCACTCGAGAACGACGTCAACGCCAAGCTCGCCCCAAGGGCAGTTTGCAGCGTCCTTCTCAGCGTAGATCTTGAGGGTCTTGCCGTCTACGGTGATGGTGCCTGCCTCATCGTTTGCCGATACGGTGTGGCCCATAGCAACGTAGTTACCCTGAGCGGTATCGTACTTAAGAAGGTGAGCGAGCATCTTGGGGCTGGTCAGGTCGTTGATCGCAACAACCTCGTAGCCCTCTGCACCAAACATCTGTCTGAATGCAAGACGACCGATACGGCCAAAGCCGTTAATAGCAACTTTAACTGACATGATTTGATTCCTCCGTGTTTTATATATTTTTTTGATAAACGATTTTGCGGGAAAAAGCAAAGGGCTCTTTCCAATCAGGTATTATAGCATACTTTTTTATTCTTTGCAAGGGGGATTGGGAATTTTTTGACAATTTTATCAAATTTGTTACATTTTTACAATTGCTTTCCCCCGACGACCGCCGTTTCGGTAAAACCGACGGCATCTACTTATGCCGTCTATCCCAAAGGCAGGAGGCAAAATAGCGGGGTAGTGGCAAAAGGCGCGTGATGCGGTGCGGCTCGCGGAGCGTGCGGTACGCCCATTCAAGCCCCGCCTTTTGCACGGCGCGCGGCGCGCGTGGCAGGTCCCCCGACCACACGTCAAGACTGCCGCCGAGTCCGAGACAGACCGCGCCGAGCGCGGCGGCGTTTTGGGCGATCCACTTTTCCTGCCGCGGAAAACCGAGGCAAACGAAGACGAAATGGGGCGAAAAGGCGCAAATCTCGTCCAAGGGGTCGGCGCCGAAGCCGTCTGCCGTAGCGAAGCGAAGGCGAGGGTATTTTGCACCGAGCAGGATCGCGGCACGGTGCGCGACCCCGAATTTGCCGCCGTAGAGAAACACGCGCGCGCCAAACGCTTCCCCGCCCGCAAGGAGCGCTTCGGCAAGGTCGATGCCCGCGATGCGGGGCGGGGGTGTACTGCCCGAAAGACGGGCGGCAAGGCGACATCCGTACCCGTCGGCAACGAGGACGTCTGCGCGCCGCAAAAGGGCATCCAGTGCGCCGTCCCGCTCTGCCGCCGCCGCGATGACGGCGCCCGGGGTAAAGACGGTGAGCGACCGCTTTGCGCGTGCCGCTGCGAGCAGATCGCTGACTAGTGCTTCCCTGTCACCGTTATAATAAGGGAGCGCACGCCCCTGCGTGCGCGGCGTTTCCTTTTTTTGCATAGGGTCTCCTCTTCCGAAAAGCAAGGAACACTTGACTTTTTCATCGTTTTGTGGTATAGTATATTTATGTTATTGTCTGCGCGGCGATCGCTTATTCCGCGCACGAGCATTATTTTGATCTTTCTTTATCAAAAAACCGCACCTTGCGGTCTATGGGTGAACGATGAAAGCATATCATTCTCTTTTACGGTTTGCGGAAAAGCTGGTTGACCTTGGCATCAACTTCTTTGCCGCGTATATCGGCTATCTTGCCGCGGTGGCGGAGCAGCCGCGCATCGTTGCAGATGGCAGAGGACAAGCCGTCGCGGCGGCAGTGATCGCCTTGATCTCGGTGGTTTCTTATACCTATTTCGGCGTTTACCGCCCGATGCGCTCGGAGCGCCGCACCTTCTACGTCGGCAGGATCCTCTCGGTCAACTTTCTTATTTTCTGCCTTTACGTTATTTATTCGGTCGTATTTCTCTCGGACTACCAATTCTACTTTTTGTGGGCGACAACGGCGTTCCTCATCAGCACCGTGGCGCTCGTCGTCAAGAAGTACGTGATCATGACCATTCTCTACCGCGTGCGAAGCAGTCGCCGCAACATCAAATACGTGCTCGTGCTGACCGACAGCCAAGAGGTGACGGACGAGTATATGCGCGAGATCCATCTCAACCCCAACTTCGGCTACACGGTGATCGGCTACGTGGGCAACACCGCGATCGAGGGGTTAAAGCATCTCGGCACGACGGGAGAGCTCGACGCGATCTTGCGTCGTCACCAGCCCGACGAGGTGGTGATGGCGTTTGAGACGGTGCGCCGTGCGACCATTACCAAGTACGTGTCTATTTGCGACGACAACTGCGTGAAGGTGTGGGCGATCCCCGCCGTTTGCGGTATCTTTAAGTCCCAGCGTCAGGTCCGCCAAATGGGTATGCTTCCGATGATCGACGTGCGAAGCAACCCGCTCGACCATCCCTTGGCGCGCGCCGCGAAGCGCACGACGGACATTATTTTGTCGCTTCTTATTATCATTCTGACCTCTCCGCTGATGCTCGTGGCGGCGATCGGGGTGAAGATCTCCTCCCCCGGACCCATTTTATTCCGTCAGGAGCGCGTGGGACAGAACAACCGCATTTTCACCATTTACAAGTTCCGCTCGATGCGCGTGAACGCCGAGCAGGACTCGGGGTGGACGACGGATCACGATCCGCGCAAGACGCGCTTCGGTAACTTTATCCGCAAGTATTCCATCGACGAGCTTCCGCAGTTTTTCAACGTCCTCAAGGGGGATATGAGCATCGTGGGGCCCCGTCCCGAGATGACGCGTTTCGTGGAGCAGTTCCGCAAAACGGTCCCGCTGTATATGCTTAAGCACTCGGTGCGCCCCGGGATCACGGGGCTTGCCCAGATCCACGGCTTGCGCGGCGATACCTCTATTGAGCGCCGCATTGAGGAGGACATTTACTATATCGAGCATTGGTCTTGGTTTGAAGACATCAAGATCATCCTTTTGACGCCCTTCAAGGCGATCAACAAGCACGAAAAGGCGCCCGAGGCGCAAGACGGCGCACAAGACAAGGAGCAATAACTTCCAAAAGGGGGATAGGCATATGGCACGAAACATCGCGCGTGACGGCTTTGCTTGCCGCACGGAACGGTTTTTTGGCAGCCGATGGTATCCCCCTTTCATTATGCTCCTTATTTTTCTGGCGCATACGATGGCGTGGGAGCTGCCCGTGCTGGGCGTGCTCGTTGCGCTCGTAGGGCTGGGTGCCGCCGTGTCGCACGACTTGCGCTTTCTTTTACCGCCCCTTCTTGGGGGTGTGTGTATGATCTCGCTCGCGCATACGCCCTACCTTCCTACCGAAAGCGACTATTTTTTCAAGGCGGAAAGCCTTGCCGTGCTTCTTTCGCTTGGCGCGCTTCTTTTGTGCTTTCTCGTCATTTTTCTCATCCGTAACGCCAAGGGGACGTCGCCCTTTTCCTCGCTTCGCTTAAAATGGGGCTTTCTCGGCTTCTTTGCGGCGATGGCACTGTCGGGACTCGGGCAGGAAAACGCCCTCAAAAATCTGCTTTACGGCGTGGGCGTGGGTGCGTCCTTCCTTCTTATATATCTTTTGTTCGGGCTGTACCACCCGAAGACCAAGCAAAACGCCGAGCATTTTCTCTATACGCTGACGTGCATCGGACTGCTCGTTTTGGCGGAGCTTTTGGTCGTATATCTGACGGTGGTCGAGTACGACGGATGGATCCCGCTCAAGGAGAGCGTACTCGTCGGCTGGGGCACGTGGACGCACGCGGGCGCGATGGCGGCGATATGCATCGGCGCTCCCTTCTATTTTGCCCGCGGGGCAAGGCGCCCGCTTCCCTACCTGTTTGCGGGGGGTGCCGTTACCCTTGCGCTTTTACTTTCCGCAAGCCGCGCGGCGTGGCTGTACGGGCTTCTCGTGCTTGCCGCAGCGCTCCTTCTTTGCTGTCTTGGCGGCAAAAACCGCCGCGCACTGCGCATAACGATTGCCGCTCTGATCCTGCTTGCGGCGGTAGCAGTGGTGCTTCTTTTGCCTAAGATCCTTGCGTTTCTTTCCGTTTTCATCAAGCTTGGCGTGGGCGACAACGGGCGCTTCGAGCTTTGGCGCAAGGCGATCGATGCCTTTCTTGCCGCTCCCGTGTTCGGGCGCGGGTTCTTCAACTCGGACGTGGTGCTTTCCTTCCCGCCCATTATGCCTTATCTTTACCACAACACGCCCTTGCAGATGCTGGGCGCGGCGGGCGGTGTCGGCCTGCTTTTATACGGTCTTCACCGTGCGGGAACGCTCCGTCTTGCGTGGAAAAGGCGGCACAGCCCCCTCTCGCTCTTCCTGCTTCTTACGCCGCTCGCTCTCGTGTTAACGAGCCTGACCGACGAGCATATCTTCCATATTTATCCCGCGTTTTACTACGCCGTCGCCCTCTCGCTTGCCGAGGGACGGTACGAGGACGGTCCCGTGCTCGAAAAGTAACGTCGCGAAAAGAGAGAACCGCTCGGTCCGCGTGCCGCCACGGTTCTCTTTTTCTTTTTGGAAAAGTTCTTGACAAACACCCCGTTTTGCGATACAATGAAGTTAGCCTATCCCTAGGTTGTGATAGGCTAACAAAACAAGGAGAACGCAAATGATCGTTTTTGATATTATCGCCTTCGTCTGCCTCGGGCTTTTGCTCGCACTTGGCATCGCCGTGCTGCTACTCTGCCGTGCGCCGTACAAGGCGTCCCGCTTTTTGACCCCCTCGCGCTTACTTGCGGCGGGTGTTTTCTTCATCGCTGTGATCTTCTTTTTCCCCTACTACAACGATGAATTTCTTCACTTTTCCGCTCTGCCGCGCATTTGGGAGAGCCTTTGGTCCTCGGTGCATCACGCGGTGCGTCTGTTCGTGATCGACACCGATCTCGGCGAGTTTGCCGCCTCCGTCAACCGTCCGCTTTACAGCGTCACGGCGACCATCCTGTTTTTGATCGCTCCCCTTCTGACCGCAGGGGTGATCTTATCCTTCTTTGAAGGCTTTGCTTCCTACCGCAAATGCTTTATGCGCCGCAGAAACGACGCGTATATCTTTTCCGAGCTCAGCGAGAAATCGCTCGCCTTAGCAAGCGACCTTGCCAAGAACCATCCCGCCGCCGTGATCATCTTCACCGACGTGTTTGAGGAGGAGGGCGAGCGGAGCTTCGAGCTTAAGGAAAAGGCGAAGGAGATGGGCGCCGTTTGCTTCAAAAAGGATATGGCGACGCTTGACTTTTCCTTCTTCTCTCACGCGTCGGCGCTGTACTTTTTTGCCATTGGCGAGGACGAAAGCGAAAATATCACGCAGACCTTCGCCCTTTGCCGCCGCAGCGATGACTACGCCAAGCAAAAGAACGTCGTCCTTTACGTGTTCACGCGCGAGATCGAAAACGAGCTTTTGCTTTCCAATCTTCCCGAAAGCCATATCGTGGTGCGCCGCGTGGATGACGACCGTGCGCTCGTCCACCGCAACCTCTTTGATAGCGGCGAGGAGCTTTTCAAGCACGCCATCCCGACGGCTGACGGCAAAAAGCTCATTCGCGCCGTCGTCGTGGGTACGGGCGGACACGGCACCGAAATGCTCCGCGCCCTGCCCTGGTTTTGCCAGATGGAGGGGTACCGCATTGAGATCCACGCCTTCGACCGCGACGCGAGCGCCAGGGACCGCTTTACCCTGCTTGCCCCCGAGCTGATGTCCGAAAAGAACAACGGCGTTTACGTTCACGACGAAGCGCAATACAAGATCGAATTTCACGCGGGCATCTCGGTGGACGACGCCTCCTTCACGAGAGAGCTTGCCAAGATCGGCACGCCGACCTACGTCTTTATCTCGATGGGTAACGATGCGCGCAACGTGCGCACCGCCGTCGTTCTGCGCCGCTTCTTCCGTCAGATCCACGCGCCCTTTGATCCCGTCATCCACGCCATCGTGTACGACACCAAGAGCAAGGGCATTCTTGACCACGCGAAAAACTGGAAGGGCAAGGAGTACGGCATCCGCTTTATCGGCGACCTGGAAGAGATCTTCTCCGAGCGCGTGATCCTGCTCGGCGACCTGGAAGCGGAGGCGTTAAAGACGCATTTAAGCTACGGTGCGGACGTAGATAGCTTCTACCGCTATGAGTACAATTACCGTTCCTCGATGGCGTCCGCTCTGCATTTGCATTTGCGCAAGAAGCTTGGCATCGCGTATTTTGAAAAAGAAGAGCTTACCGAGGAGGAGCGCGATCTACTGGAACGCGTGGAGCACAACCGCTGGAACGCCTACATGCGTGCCGAGGGCTACGTTTACTCGGGCTCGCCCGAGTCTGACTCCCGCGACGACCTTGCCTTGATGCACCACAATCTCGTTCCCTTTGACGAGTTGTCGGAGGAGGATAAGAGAAAGGATAGCATCGTCGGCTCCCGCAAATCGTAAAAATGAAATCCCCACGCGATAGCGTGATGCTCCGCTTGGAGCATCACGCTAAACGATGCTTGCCCTTGCAGGCAAATGATGTTGCCTTCGGCAGTGATGTTCACTTCGTGAATGATGTTATGCCTTACGGCATAGTGAGCAAGCATCCCATCACTGCGAGCTTTTGCGAGCAACATCATTATGCGTAGCATAACATCACTTTTGCGTCAGCAAAAACATCACGAACAGAAAAAAGAGCAAACATTCAAGATTTTTCGTCTTGCGTGTTTGCTCTTTCTAATTGTGTAGGGTTTGGACTGAACCTATATTGCGTTTTGACCGGTCAAATGCGATGCTTGCACTTTTGGTGAGTTATAATTTCCCCGCTGTGCCATCTCACTGTGCCGTGGGGATTTTTATGTATGAGCCTCTTGCATTTGCGGTAAAAATATGGTATGATGAAAGTAGCGCAAAATGCGTGCCTCACGGCGGAAAGGACACTTTATGAAGTTAAATTACAAAAAGACGATCTTCGTGGGCTTTGCCTTTTTCCTCATTTGCACCTTCTGGCAAGCGTACGACACGCTGGTTCCCAAAATTTTAACGGACAAGTTCGGTATGCCGCAAACGGTTTCGGGCATCGTGATGGCGCTCGACAACGTGCTGGCGCTATTCCTGCTTCCGCTGTTCGGCTCACTTTCGGACCGTCACAAGGGAAAGCGCGGACGCCGCACTCCCTTTATCGTGATCGGAACTCTCCTCGCCTCGGTGCTTCTCGTGACCCTTTCGGTCGCGGACAATGCACAGCTTGCTAAAATCGAGGCAGTTTCCGGGATCGACGACCCCGCTGCACTCGAGGTGCTGTACGACGAGAGCGACGAGCTTTCCGTGGAGTTTGACGGAAAGAAGATCTCCGAAATCTTCACGAAGGAAGAATTCACCGCCATTCGCTCGGACGATAAGACGAATGACGATTATACGACCTACGTGGTGCCGCTTCGCCAAAGCTATGCGGCGTCAAGGACGAAGGCGGACCCCTTGCCCTTTATTCTCTTTACCGTCATTCTTTTGCTTATTCTCGTATCGATGGGCATCTTCCGCTCCCCTGCGGTCGCCTTAATGCCCGACGTTACCCCCAAGCCCCTGCGCTCCAAGGCGAACGCCATCATCAACCTGATGGGGGCTGTGGGCGGTATTCTCGTGCTGGCACTTGGCATCGTCTTTGGCACGGGTAAGGCGCAAAACGCGCTGATGAGCTACACCGCCTTCTTCGGCGTGGTGGCGGGCATTATGCTCGTTTGCCTCGTTATCTTCCTGCTTCGCGTCAACGAGCCCCGTCTTGTGCGCGAGATGGAGGAGGAGAGCCGTCTTTACGGTGTCGAGGAGGACGAAAAGGCGGAAGAAGCACAGGTGACGGACGCCCGCCTTTCTCCCGCACAAATGCGTTCGCTCTTTCTCATTCTCGCATCCGTCGTGCTGTGGTTTATGGGCTACAACGCGGTCACGAGCAAGTATTCGGTCTATGCGGGAAGCGTGCTGGGGCTTGACTACAACACCACGCTCATCGTCGCACAGGCTGCCGCGATCGTTTCCTACGTTCCCATTGGCTTTATCTCCTCGCGTGTGGGCAGAAAAAAGACGATCCTCGGCGGTATTGCTCTGCTGGGTACGGCTTTTCTCGTCGCATCCTTCTTGCGTGAGGGAAGCTCGCCGCTTCTTTTGAACGTGCTTTTTGCGATGGCAGGTATGGGCTGGGCGGCGATCGGCGTCAACTCCTACCCGATGGTCGTGGAGCTGGCAAAAAGCGGCAACGTGGGAAAATATACGGGCTTCTATTACACCGCGTCTATGGCGGCGCAGACCCTCACACCCGTGCTCTCGGGCGCCTTGATGGACAGCCCCTTGGGTATGACGTCGCTCTTCCCCTACGCGACCGTATTCGTGGCGCTTGCCGCCCTGACGATGCTCTTCGTCAAGCACGGCGACGTAAAGCCCACCGAGAAGAAGAGTCTGCTCGAAACGCTCGGCACGGACACGGAATAAAAACCTCTCTGCTTTGCGGATTGGTGTCTTAGGACACCAATCCGCTTTTTATTTCCCGTTTTGTATTATTTTAACTATATTTTTTAGAATAAAATTTGTTTTTTGTGAAAAAATAACAAAAAAATCCGTAAAACCTCTTTACAAACGCAAAAAGATCTGCTACAATATAAGAGAAGACATCAAAATCCGAAAGGAGCGCAGGATGAAGTGGGAGAGTCTTGACATCCGTCAGTTTTCAAGCAGTGATTATATTGCCGCTTATCAGCATCTTGACGACGTAAAGCGCGCCAAGGTGGAGCGCACCAGACAAAAGAAGGACCGTTTGCGCACCGTCGCCGCAGATGCGCTTGCGCGAAGAATGTTGGGAAAGGCGATGGGCTGCGCCCCCGAGGCGGTGTGCTTTGCGTACAGCGAAAACGGAAAGCCGACGGCAATCGGAAAATACGAGCTTTCCATCAGCCATTCGGAAAATCTCGTGGTGGTCGCCATTCATACGGGACCCGTGGGCATTGACGTGGAGCATATTCACGAGGTGTCCCCCCGTCTTGCAAAGAAGTACTTTTGTGCAGACGAGAACTTTTATATCTTCGGTCACGAGCCGCACGACGTGGATTTTGAGCAAATACCGAGAGATGACGTCCGCTTGCGGTTTTTCGAGATCTGGACGGCGAAGGAAGCGTATCTCAAATCCATCGGCGAGGGGCTGTCGCACCTAAGGACCATCAACACGACGACGCTTCCCTTTGAACGCCATTTGATCGAAAACGAGTATCTCGTCACCATTTATTATTAAACTGTAAAAAGCGGCACGGCGTGCCGCTTTTTTATGCGAGAGGCGCCCTCTGCTCTTGACAGGGGGCGCAAAAAATGTTATGATATAAAAAATGATGACGAAGGGGGGGTCTAGTATGACGATGCGTGAGCTTGCCGCGCTTGCGGGCGTTTCGGTAGGTACCGTTTCCAAGGCGTTTTCGGGAAGTCGCGAGGTAAGTGACGCGTGCCGTGAGAAGGTCTTCCGCATTGCACGCGAGCAGGGGTGCTTTGAAAAATTTGACCGCACGCCCTTTGGCGCTCCCGTTATAGCGGTGCTTTGCCCCGAATTAAAAAGCCGACAGTATTCCGCGCAGTTATCTCTGCTCTCGGGCGAGATCCGTGCACGCGGCGGCGTGATGATCGCGCTTGACTACGATTTTGACCCCCTTCGCGCCGAGGATCTTCTTACCTATGCGGTGCGCCACGCGCGTGCCGACGCAATCATTACCTACCATTCTCCTGCGAGTGAGCCCCCTGTGCCAACGGTGGTGATGGGTGAGCATCCCTCGCTTCCCTCGGTACGCATCTCGCGTCTTGGCGCGATCAAGGAGGCGCTTTCCCTTCTCGCTTCGCTCGGACACGAGCGCATCGGCGTGCTCTCCGAGCGGCTGACGGACGGCTTTGCGCGCACGGTGAAGGAGTGTATGACGGAGCTTGGGCTTCCCGTGGACGACACGCTCTTTTATAAAAGCGAGGCACGCTTTGAGGCGGCAGGCTACGAGGGAATGTCAGCGTTGCTCGCAAGAGAAGACCCGCCGAGCGCCGTGCTCGCCGCGTACGATAACGTCGCCATCGGCGCCACGCGCGCCGCAGAGGAGCGCGGGCTTTCCATTCCGCGCGACCTTTCGATCATCGGCTCGGACGACTTGACCGAGGACTCGTATCTATCCTCGTCCCTCTCCTCCGTTTCCTTCGACAACGAGGACCTTGCCGAGGTAGTCACCGATCTTTTGTTTTCACTGCTTGCGGGCGAAAAGCCCCACACGCAGACCGTCAAGCTCTCCGCGCGCTTCGTCGCGCGACAATCAGTAGGCAAGAAGGAGTAACCTATGAAAGACGATAAGATTCCCGCAGGCGAGATCGCGCCCCGCTCTCCCTTTCTCAAAAAGCTCGACAACTTCTTTTACCACTACAAGTGGCACACCGTCGTGGCGGTGTTTCTTGCGGTGGTGATCCTCGTCGTTTCCTTGCAGACCTGCTCGCGCGAGCCGTACGATATCGAAATTATGTACGCAGGTCCCTACAACCTCAACGACCGCCAGACGGTGTTAGATATTGAGCGCGCATTCGAGCCCGCCGTCCTTGATAAGAACGAGGACGGATCGCAGGACGTGCGATTAGTATCCTATTGGATCAATGAAAAGCTGTATAGCGGTGAGGAGGGCGAGAGCCTCACGGACGTCGCGTATCTCGTGAACACCTCCGTGAGCAACGAAAAATCCTTCCAAAGCGAGATCACGGCAGGCAACCTCTCCATCTGCTTGCTCTCCCCCTACCTCTTCAAGAAGGTGGATGCCGAGGCGGGCTTTATGCGCGTGACGGACCTCGCCCCCATTTTAAAGGAGCAGGAGGACGTGCTTTGCGTGAGGAATGACGATGGCACGATCAACCGCTTTGGCATCCTTCTTTCGGAAACGGCGCTCGGACAGTTGCCCGGGCTCTCTTCCCTGCCCAAGGATACCGTGATCTGCATCCGCAAAAAAGCCTACAACCTTCTCAACGCCTCGCGTGCCGAGGAGCAGCACGAGCACGCCGTCAAGGTTTTCTGCGAGATCTTATCGAGCGGCAAAAAAGGAGAATGACATCGGTGGATCTTGTAACCGGCGAAAGATAAAAGCACCCGACGTCGGGTGCTTTTGTTGATATACACGATTTTTCTTAGGTTCCGTTTCAGATGGGTAAAAAAAGAAACAAAATCGTCCAAGGCGAGGCGCCGCCGAGGGTGCTGTACTTGGTACTGCCCCAAGGCGAGCAACGACGTGTTGCGTTTGTTGCCTTCTCCCGTTTCAGATGGGTGAAAAAGAGGAAAAATCGTCCAAGGCGAAGCGCCGCCCATGGTGCTGTACTTGGTACTGCCCCGAAGCGATAACGACGTGTTGCGTTTGTTGTCTTCTCACGTTTTAGATGGGTGAAAAAGAGGAAATATCGTCCAAGGCGAGGCGCCGCCGAGGGAGCTATACTAGGTACTGCCCCGAGGCTAGCAACGACGTGTTACGTTTGTTGCCTTCTCC
>JAFTIH010000044.1 GCA_017456985.1 Clostridia bacterium
GCGCCATCCTCAAGCGCCCCGACATCTTCATCTTTGACGAGGCAACGAGCGCGCTTGACAACGTGTCCGAGCGCCTCATCCAAGCGGCGATGGAGGACTTAATGAAGTCCCACACCATCATCTTCGTCGCCCACCGCCTGTCCACCATCCGCAACGTGGACCGCATTCTCGTGTTCGATCACGGCAAGATCGTGGAGGAGGGCTCCTACGACGAGCTCGCCGCGCGTGACGGCACCTTCCGCACGCTTCTTGACGCCGCCGAGGGCAAGCTCGCGCAACTGGAAAATCCCCCGAAATTCTGATTTTAACCCTTATAATGTAAAGAAAGGTTTACAAAATTGATTAAACTTTGTGTTTTTGATTTAGACGGCACCCTGCTTAATACGCTCGGCAATATCGCGGGGAACCTGAATAAAACGCTCGAAGCGCTGGGCTACGAAAGCTTCCCCACCGACCGCTACCGCGACTTCGTGGGCAACGGCGCCCGCATCCTCGTGGAGCGTGCCTTGCGGGCGCAGGACGCCTACACCGAGGAAAACCACGCCACGGTCTATGCGCACTTTATGGCGCGCTACGAGGCATCCCCCGACGAGGGTACCACCGTTTACGAGGGAATGCCCGAGACACTTGCCGCGCTTCGCGCGCAGGGCGTCTTGTGTGCCGTTTGCACCAATAAGCCCCACCTCGCCGCCGAGAAAAGCATTCTGCGCTTCTTTGGTGAGGATGCCTTCGTCGCCGTGTGCGGCGCGCGCGACGGCGCTCCTCTCAAGCCCGCCCCCGACGGGGTGAACGCTCTGCTTGCGCGCTTGGGCGTTGGGTGCGACGAGGTGCTCTTCATCGGCGACAGCGACGTTGATATGCTGACCGCCCGCGCCGCCCGCGTCAAGGCGCTGGGTGCCAAATGGGGCTTCCGCACACCCGAGGAGCTGACCGAGGCAGGCGCCGACGCCCTGCTCGCTCACCCCCGTGAAATTCTCGATCACCTGTCCTGACCTTTTTACCGTCCCGACCTTGACAAATTTTTCGCGCCGTGCTAATATAATAAGGTAACGCGAACGCACCCCCACATCACACGAAAAAGGAGAATCTTATGCTTTACAGTCGCGACTTCCGCGCCCGTGCCAGAGGCATTCTCGGCACCGACATTTTCTCGGGACTTTGGTTAATGCTCGTTCTCTCGGTCCTTATCTACAACGCCATTTTGAGCGCCGCATCCGCGATGTTTGCCATCGTTGCCTTCTTGGTAGAAGGCTTTTTGATGTACGGTATGGCAAAGATCCTGCTCTCCCTCGCACGCGGCGGGCGCGAAATTAAGATCGAGGACCTGTTTTCGGGCACAAAGAACATCGGGGACCTCATCCTTCTTTCCCTGCTCAAAAACCTTTTCGTGGTGCTTTGGACGCTTATCCCCATCGCGGGTATCTTCCTCGGCATCATCAAGCAGCTCTCCTACTCGATGGTGTACTTCATCAAGCACGACCATCCCGAGTACGATTGGCAGCGCTGTCTTGACGAGAGCCGCCATATGATGTACGGCAACAAGTGGCGGCTGTTCTGCCTCAACTTCTCCTTTATCGGCTGGATGCTGCTCGGCGCGCTTTGCTTCGGCGTCGGCACGCTGTGGGCACAGGCGTATATGCTGACCGCCCAGGCTTGCTTCTACGAGGAGATCCGCCCCAAGGCAAAGAGCACTCCCGACGAGGAGCCCTTCGAGATCCCCACCCCGTAAGCCCGCTTGTTAAAAACCGCTTTTCGCAATGCGAAAAGCGGTTCTTTTTTTATTTTATGGGGATTTTTTCAAAAATCTGCGCAAAATAAGAAAAAAGGAGGTGCTTATGCAATACTTCGATAAAGACCGCTACGCGGCGCTCGTCAAAGCCACGTCCCCCCGCTCGCCCGCGCTCAAAAACGCGCTTTTTGCCTTTCTCACGGGCGGGAGCATCTGCTTGCTCGGGCAAGCACTCTTTGCGCTATACGCCCGTCTTGGTGCAGACGGGCAGACTGCCTACACCCTCGTCACGCTCTCGCTCATTTCCCTCTCGGCGCTCCTCACCATCCTCGGCGTCTTTGACCGCATCGCGCGACACGCGGGCGCGGGGACGCTCTTGCCCGTCACGGGCTTCGCCAACGCCGTCGTTTCTCCCGCGATGGATAACAAAAGCGAGGGGTTCGTCTTGGGCGTCGGCGCCAAAATGTTCATCGTTGCGGGACCCGTCATCGTCTTTGGCATCACCGCAGGCGCGCTTTACGGCGTCCTTCGCCTCGTTCTTTCCTTCCTTTTATAATTCTCCCTTTTCCTTGCGGTAGGCACGGGGAGAGAGCCCCACGGCGCGCTTGAAGGCTTGCGTAAAATACAGGGGATCCGCGTAGCCGCACCGCCTGCCCACCTCACCGACGGGGAGCGCCGTGCAAGCAAGCAGACCCTTGGCGTTTGCCATGCGGATCGCCGTGTAGCGCTCGTAGGGGGAGCAGCCCTCGTGCTCCTTAAACAAATGTAAAAAGCGGCTCTCGCTCACCCCAAGCATCGCGGCGTACGCCGCCGCGTCGTACGGCTCGGCAAAGGCGTGCTCCATACGGTCGTTTACGCGTTTAAGGAGCGTGGGCGTGCGCGCCTCCTCACGACTCTCGGCGAGAAGCGAAAGAAGTCTGAGCGCGTGCATCTCCGCCAAAAGCGCGCCCTTCGCATCAAGGTGCAAAAGGTCCGCTTCGATCTTTTCCATCAGCTCTCCCGTGCCCTCGGGCGCAAGAATAGGCGTGCAAACGGGAATGCTCAGCTCCCCAAGAAGCGTCGGTAGATCGCTCCCCGTAAAATGCAGATAATGATAGATCACGCCGTCACACACGCGCACCGCGTAGCGCTGTGGCACGCGCGGCGGATAGATCCACACCTGCCCCGCCGTAAGCACCCCCTCCTCTACGAGAAGGCGTCCACGTCGGCAATATAAGAGCGAATAGTCGTCCCGTCTGCCCCTGCGGCGCAGCGTCATCGTATCGGTATGCAGCTCCGCGATCCTGCCCGCCGATACCGCGCGCACCGTGTGCGTGGTCGCGCCCACGCTTTTATCCAGGCTGCCGTCGTAAATCTCCATCGATGTCCTCCGAATGCTTTTGCGCCCGAAGGGGCGTTTTTTTCATTGTAGCACATTTTTCTCAAAATAGCAAGATTTCTTTGGTTTTTGCGCAAAATAACTATATTTTCTATTTACATACGGCAAAAAACCTGCTATCCTTGTGTTGAAAACGACCAAAGGAGATGCCCTTATGAAAAAAATCACCTTTATCGGCGCGGGAAGCGTCCAGTTCACCACCGCCGTCGTCAAGGACCTTTGCACCTTTCCCGCCTTCCGCAACGCCGAGATCTGCTTAATGGATACCGACCCTTATCACCTGTCCCGCATCCGCACGTGCGTCGATCGCATCGTGCGCGAGATGGAAACGGATATGACCGTCACGGACACGACGAGCCGCGAGGAATCCCTTGCGGGAGCGGATGCCGTTATCTGCACCGTCTTCAACGGCGACGTGGACGTCTGGCGCCACGAGATCGAGATCCCGATGAAGTACGGCGTGAATATCAACGTCGGCGACACCCGAAGCGTTTCGGGCATCTTCCGCGCCCTGCGCAACATCCCGCTGCTTCTCTCCATCTGCGACGACGTGCGCCGCATCTGCCCCAAGGCGGTGATGCTCAACTACACCAACCCGATGAGCATGCTTTGCAAGGCGATGCAGACCTACGCCCCCGATATCGACGTCACGGGACTTTGCCACAGCGTGCAGGCGACCTCCGCGATGCTCGCAGAGTGGGCGGGCGCAGACCCCGCGACGCTGCAATATACCTGCATCGGCATCAACCATATGGCGTTCTTCACCGAGCTGACGGCAGACGGCAAGGACCTGTATCCCATTTTGCGCGAGAAGATCAAAGACCCCGTATATTACGACCGCGAGCGCGTGCGCAACGAGGTCTTCCGCACCTTTGGCTACTACGTCACCGAGTCGAGCGGACATTTCTCGGAATATACCCCCTGGTTCCGCAAGCGCCCCGACCTTGTGCGCAAATACTGCACGGACCACGAGGGAGCAAACTGGAACCCGGGCGAGCACGCCTTCTCCCTTTCGCTGCGCTCCGACCCCAACCGCTTTGACGGGCTCGTGGATAAATTCCTCGAAACGCCCCTTGACAAAAACCGCGGCAAGGAATACGCGGCAAGCATCTTAAACGCCCGCATCGGCGACGGCACCCCCTTCCCCTTCAACGCCAACGTCTTAAACAACGGCACGATCGAAAACCTGCCCGACGGCGTCTGCGTCGAGGTCCCCGTCCTCGCGACCCCCGCAGGCTACGAGCGCACCTTCCGTGGCGCACTCCCCTCCTCCGTCCTTCCCCTCGTTTCGCTGACGGCAAACCTCGAAGCCCTCGCAGTCGAGGCGTGGGAAAAGCGCTCGCGCGCACTCGTCTATCAGGCGGTGTCGCTTGACCCGCTCTGCTCCGCCGTCCTCTCGCTCGAGGAGATCCGCGAGATGTGCGACGCGATCTTCGCGAAGAACACCGAATATCTGGGAGATTTCACGTAATGGGCTATCTTTTTCTTGCCATCGCGCTCTTAGCGGGCGCCACCAAGGGATATTGCGGCAAGCGCACCAGCGGCGTGTTAAATGCACTGTCCGACGCCGTTGCCGCCAACCTCGTTCGCATGCTCCTTTGCATCCTAATCGGCTTTCTCGTGCTTCTCTTTGGCGCCGACCTTCCCGACCTTGCCCCCACTCTTCCGCTTTTGCTGTTGTCCGCAGTCGGGGGCGTGGCGAGTGCGCTGTTCGTCGTTTCGTGGCTCCTCGCGGTGCGCAAAAGCGCTTATATGCTCATCGACATCTTTTTGATGCTGGGCGTTCTCGTGCCGCTGTTTGGCGGAGCGTTCCTTTTTGAAGAAACCATTCGCCCCATTCAATGGGGCGGTGTCGCCGTTTTGCTCGTCGCGGTATTCCTGATGAGCTGCTACAATAACAAGATCAAGGAGCCGCTTTCCGTCAAGGGACTGCTTTTGCTCGTTTTGTGCGGACTTTCCAACGGCATCGCGGACCTCTCGCAAAAGGCGTTCGTCAAGGAAATGCCGGGCATCGCGGTGGGTGCCTTTCAGTTTTATACCTACTTGTTCGCCGCACTCACGCTCCTTGTGGCGCTTTTGTTCGTCACGAAGGGCAAAAAAGAAAACGCGCCGCATTTGCCCGCGCGCGTCTTCGCATATCTCGGCGTGATGGCAGTGTGCTTATTCGCCAACTCCTTCTTCAAGACGCTCGCCGCGTCGTTGCTTGACGCCGTTCTTCTTTACCCCCTCAACCAGGGCGCGTCGCTCTTGCTCTCCACCGCGATGGCGCGCGTGCTGTTCAAGGAAAAGCTGACCGCCACGGGCATCCTCGGCATCGCCGTCGCCTTTATCGGGCTCTTAATGATCCACTTTTTGTAACCAATAGTTTACATTTTGAATGAAAAAGACAGGAAAGGCTTCGCCTTGCATCGCTCCTTTGCCGTCCCGTCAAAGCAAAAAAACGCGCTACTGTTTCCCCAAAAAGAGGGTGCAGCAACGCGTTTTTCGTTATACTTTCTTCGTTACGCCTCGGTGCCGTTTTCCTCCGCGACAGGCTGTCCTTCGCCCTCGGCGGCGCGAAGTCCCGTCAACGCCTCGATCACGGGAAGCTCGTAGCTCGGGAAATAGATGCCATACGTCTCGCCCTCGTGCATAAGCTCCAGAATATGATACGCGCGACAAATGACACAGCCGTATTGGTTCATCGTAAGTTTATACTTTTTATACTCGCCCTCGTCAAAGGAGATCTCCTTGTTCCATTCGCTGATCATACAACGCTTGTTGACCGTCCGAATGCCCACGCACGACGCAAGCGGAAACGCAAATTTACCGTCTGCTCGCGCAAAATACAAATTTTCCTCATCGGCAAAGGCCTTGACGACCAGAGAAAAGTATTCAAAGAGCTGCATTCCCTTGGTCCACGTCTTGATCTTGCCGTCCTTTTCGCGATAAAAGAACAGAAAAACGTCCGTTTCCACCGCACCCGACGGCACGCCAAGCTCATCAAACATCCTGTTTGCCGCCGTTTCTGCCACGTGCGCGACCTTCGCAACCTCTCCCGACGTTTCTGCATCCTTCTGCATCCCGCGCTCCGTCATAAACAAAACGCCAAAGATAACGAGCGCAGCACCAAAGATCCAGAACACTGCGGGCGCGTTGTCATACGCCTGTGCGAGCGTGATGTCACCATCCGCCAAGCCACGAAAGAACCCTCCCAGCAAAATAAGAGCCATCACACCCGCGATCCATTTTACAATGCGCCACACAAGAGGAAGGCTGGTATTCTTTTCGAGCGTCTCAATGCTTTCATCGGTGTGATCAAGTGCCGCCTGCACCTCGGCGGAAAGTGCTTGTACCAAAAACTCCTTGCCGTTATATTCCTCGTTTTTCTTATTTTTCGTCACGTTGATTCCAAAAATAGGCTTCATTTTATTCTCCCCCTTACGAAAGCGTCACTCTGCCACGAACACCATCGTGTAGCCCGCGAGCGATACGGTCAGAAGGTGCTCCTCTTCGCCCGTTTCGGGATTGCCGTACAGCTCCGCCACCGCCGAGCCCGTGCGCTTGCCGAATTTCAGCGAAAAGAAGGTCTGCTCGGGATTGGCGCTATCGCCCTCCCCATAGGTACCGAGGAAGATCTCCTCCGTTTTCGTATTCTTGATCTCGATCTTGCCGTCCTTGGCGCGCAGGGTAACGGCAACCGCCTCGGCTTCCGCGTATTTGCCCGCATTCTCGGCAAGGAACTCCTCGGAGGCATACGCAATGCGCGCCGCTCCCGCCTCGTCAAGCATCAGCACGTGCTCAAGCACCCACCTCTCGCCCTCGACGTCGGGCGTCCACGCGCAAGCGGCAAGTGCCAAAACGAGCACGAGCGCCATAAAATACAGTAAAAGCTTTTTCATCGGGTTCTCCTTTAAGAGCGCGTCTGCTTTCGCGTGCGCCGTTTTTCTCTTTTATTTTATCACACTTGCGCGCCGCTTGTCAATCATCCGCACGAATTTTTGAGAAAAATCCCATCCGCGTGCGCGGTAAGGTGGCGTTTGGTGTAAAAAAGGATACAAAAATACAAAACCGAGAATACAAAACCGCCTTTGCCCCCTTGACAAACGAACACGCGTGTGCTATAATACTACTTATTACATAAAGCACGTGTTTTACGTATTACAAACAGGGTCCCCTGCGCGGCTTTTGGCAGAGCGAGGACTCAAAAAGGAGAAAGTTATGTTTGATCCCTCCACCGTCACGTCCTTTGGACAGATCAATTCCTTCGGCGTCGTATGGGAGCTGCTTTTGCGCGTGATCGTCGCAGGCGCTTGCGGCGCGCTCATCGGTCTTGAGCGCGGCATCCGTCAGAAGGAGGCGGGCATCCGCACCCACTCCATCGTGGCACTCGGCGCGGCGCTTTTGATGATCATGTCCAAGTACGCGTTTGCCGACCTCGTCACGGGCGACGTTTTCTTCCTCGGCACCAAGGGCGCCGACCCCACCCGTATCGCTTCGCAGGCGATCACCGCCATCGCCTTCCTCGGCGCGGGCGTCATCTATAAGCACGGCAACATGGTCAAGGGTCTGACCACCGCCGCAGGCGTGTGGGCGACTGCCGCCATCGGTCTTTGCATCGGCGCAGGACTTTATACGATCGGCATTTCCACCGCATTTCTCGTGCTTCTTCTCAACATCTGCTTGCACAAGTGGCTCGTGAAGCTCGAAAGCATGGCGACCACCATCTTCACCGTCACCATGATCGACTCTCCCGAGGTCATCGACAAGCTTCGCTTGCAGCTCGACGACCGCAAGCTCCACGTGCAGCGTATGGATTTAAAGAAAAAGGGCGACGGTCTGATCAAGGCGAACATCGTCGTGCGCATCCCCAAAAACAGCGCGCTCAACGACCTGCTTCTCTTCCTCAACGAGAACCCCGATATCAAGGAGTTTTCCGTCGAGGTCTGACCCCACCCGAAAAAGCCGAGCGACCGCTCGGCTTTTCTTTTTTACCTATCAAATGTAAATAGTTCTTTGCATTTTTCCTTTTTCATCCTGTTTTGCGACAAAAACATTGACAAAAAAACGAATGTGTGTTATAACATTAGTATAACCATCTGCTATCGCGCTCGCGCGCTCGCGCGCCCTTGCGCGGGAAAAGGAGCCTTATGAAGATCGTCACCACCACCACCGTTTTTACGAACGACATACGTCTTGAGGACGCCGTCCGCCGCCTTGCGGCGATCGGCTTTGAGGGCATCGATATCGAGATGTCCCAAGCGCCGCTTCACCGCGACGACTATATTGAATGGGCGAAGAGCCTACGCGCACTTGCCGACGAGCTGGGCATAATCATCCACCACGCACACGCGCAGTCGTACGACGCCGCCGACCACAGCGAGGGCATCCGCCGCGCGCTTGAAATCTGCCCCATCCTCGGCGTAGAGATGATCGTCGTGCATCCCATCAACCTCAACGACGACACCGAGGCACTCGAGGACCCCGACGAGTTTTTCGAGAAGAACGTCCGCGCGCACGCGCAGCTTCTCGCTTGGGCAGATGAGTTCGGCGTGACGTTGCTCACCGAAAACCTGCCCTGGGCGGTCACCAAGCGCCCCGTGATGGTCGAAGAGCTCTTACGCCGTCTTGATCATCCGCGCATGGGCTGGTGCTTCGACACGGGGCACGCGGCGCTCGTTTCTCTCGACGCCGAGGAGCTATATTCCGCGCGCGCTCCCCTCTCGCTCCATATCCACGACGCCTTCAAGGGCATCTGGAAGGATGAGCACGCCCTGCCCGGCGATTGCAACGTCGACTTTGACGCCTATTTCGACGCACTCACGCGCGTGGGCTACGCGGGCGATTTCGTGCTCGAGGCGTGCTATCGGCCCGCCGTAGCCCCCGACGAGGAGCGTGACGCCATTCTTGCCGACCTCCTTGCTCGCGCGCGCCTTATGCGCGACGCTTGGGTACAGCGGCGCGCCCGTTAAACGCGAAAGGACCGCAAGTCATCCCACAAAACACGAAAGGAGAACACCGATGGAACAAAACGCAGCCAAGAAAAGACGGCGCAAGCGCATCGCCGCACTCGTCCTGCTCCTTTGCGCCAACGCGCTGTTTGCCTTTACGCTGTGGCTCCTTTCGCGCTACGACCAAATTTCGCTTGACCAGATCTTTTATCAGTTAAAGACGCCCGCAAAGGGCACGTCAAGCTCCTTGCTTTTAAGCACGACGCTGCTTGTCAGCGGGATCACCCTGGGACTCACTGCGCTTGACGCCCTTCTCTACGCGATCCTTTCGGGCGCACTCGCAGGGCGTCTTGAACGCTTCCGCCGCTATCGCGCTTACCGTGCAAGCCGCATCTGCCGCTTTTTTTACCGCCGCTTGCTCCCCCTCTCGCTCGCCGTTTTGCTTTTCTCCACGAGCTTTTTTACGCTCCGACTGGGTGCACTGCAGTATTTCTACGATTTTTCAACCAAGTCGGACTTTTTCGAGGAGCATTACACCGACCCGCGGCAGGTCGCCCTGACCTTTCCCGAGCGCAAGCGCAACCTGATCTATATTTTCCTTGAATCCATGGAAAATACCTTTTCCGACCCCACGGCGGGCGGCAAGGTCACCGCGGACTTTATCCCCGAGCTGACCGCCCTGCGCGAAGAGGGCGTGAGCTTTTCTCACACCGCCGACAAGGGCGGCTTCTATCCCTTTGACGGTGCCACCTGGACGGCGGCGGCGATGGTCGCACAAACAGCAGGCGTCCCCATCAAGATCACGCCCGCCACCGAGGAATACGGCAAGGAAGGCGCCTATATGTCGGGGCTCACCTCGCTCGGCGATCTGCTCGCGGATGCAGGCTACGCGCAGACGCTGCTGCTCGGCTCAAACGCCTCATTTGCCGCGCGCGACAGCTATTTTAACACCCACGGCGACTATCGCATCGTGGACTTTCTTTCCCTCAAGGAGGAGGGCAGGCTCCCCGCCGATTACGAGGAGTGGTGGGGCTACGAGGACGAAAAGCTCTTTACCTTTGCCAAGGAAGAGATCCTTCGCCTCGCCGCAGGCGACGCCCCCTTCAATTTCACCATGCTGACGGCAGACACCCACTTCCCCGACGGTTACCTCTGCTCCCTTTGCAAGGAGGAGCACGACGAGCAATACGCAAACGTCCTTTCCTGCTCCTCGCGCCAGATCGCCTCGTTCATCACCTGGTTGAAGGCACAGCCCTTTTACGAGGACACCGCCGTCGTTTTGGTAGGCGACCACCTGACGATGGACCCCGAATTTCTTTCGGACATCGAAGAGGACTACGTGCGCACGAGCTACAACTGCTTTTTGAACGCCTCACCCACTCCCGCCAAGGAAAAACACCGCGAATTTTCTCCCTTTGACCTGTTTCCCACCACGCTCGCCGCGATGGGCGTCAGCATCGAGGGCGAGCGGTTAGGTCTTGGCACCAACCTCTTCTCTACCGAGCAAACGCTCACCGAGCGCTACGGCTACGAGGCGCTTTGCGAAGAGCTCTCCCGCCGCTCCGTCTTTTACGAAAGCACCTTCTTCCTGTCAGAGGACGAGGAGTATTGATCACGCAAGAAGGATAAAACAACGCACCGCAGAGCGCCCCGTAACGCAAAAAAAGAACGAAACGGACTTTTTCGTTTCGTTCTTTTCCTTTTTTCTTACGCCCTTGCGTCGTAAATAACCTTGCCGCGCTTGACGGTCAGATGCACGTTGATCTCGTCGTCCACGAGAATGACGTCCGCGTCCTTGCCCACCTCGAGCGAGCCAATGCGGTCGTCAGCGTGGATCGCTCTTGCCGGGTTGAGCGACGCCATTTTAAAGACCTCGTGCGGGGGGAGCGCGGTGTAGGCAAGCAGGTTGCGGACCGCCTCGTTGAGCTTTAAGACGCTGCCCGCGATGGTACCGTCCGCAAGGCGGCACTCGATGCCCTTTAAGAAGATGGGCTGCCCGCCCAGCTCGTATTCCCCGTCGGGCATACCGCCCGCGCGGGTGCAGTCGGTGACGAGCACCGTCTTGTCGCCCTTCTGCTTCGCGACGATGCCGTAAAGCCCGGGGTTCACGTGGAAGGTGTCCGCGATCAGCTCGACCGAAACGTCCTCGCTCGCGAGCGCCGCACCCACGACGCCGGGGTTGCGGTGCGCCAGGGGCGACATCGCGTTAAACAAATGCGTCGCGTGGCGGACGCCGTCGCGCACCGCCGCCGTTGCCTCATCGAAATCGGCGTCCGTGTGACCCATCGAAACGAGCACCCTGCCGTCCGCCGCAAGACATTTGATGCAAGCGTGGTCCTTATCCATCTCGGGCGCCAGCGTCACAAGCCGAATGACGTCCGCGTTCTCCAAAATAAACGCCGCATCGGGTGCAAGAATGTTCTCAGGCGCCTGCGCACCCTTCTTTTTGGGATTGATAAAGGGTCCCTCAGCGTGTACGCCGAGGATCTCGGCACCCGCCCACGTGCGGCTCTCCTCTTTCAGTGCGCGCACCGTGCAAAGCGCCGCCTCGATCTGCGCCTTCGCCACCGTCATCGTGGTGGGAAGAAACGCCGTGACGCCGTTTTTCGCCACGCCGTACGCAATTTTGCGCAGCCCCTCTGCCGACGCGTCCGAGGCGTCCTCGCCAAGATAGCCGTGAATATGCAGATCCACAAATCCGGGTGCCACAAAGGCGCCCTCAGCGTCGATCACGTCCGCATCTGCGGGTACCTCGCACGCGGTAGCGAGGATCTTGCCGCTCTCGTCGTCAAACGCGAGTGCCGCGCCCGCGCGAATGCCGTCGGGAAGCACGAGCTTGCCGTTTACAATATATTTTACTGCCATTTCCGTTCTCCTTGTGGAAGCTTCTCTTTACAGTCGCGCGCCAAGCGCGCTTTCCATCGCCCTCATTATAGCAAAAACGCACGCGCAAATCAAGGTTTTGAAAAATTTTTTTGCCAACTGCCAGAGCAAAAGAGAAAAAAACGCCCGAAGGCGTTTTTTTCGTTTATTTGGCGACGGTATGCTTCAAGCGTCCCGCGGACGGCGCCTTTTTTCGCTCGCCAAAGACGTGGTACTTGAAAATGGAAACGACGTTTGCCCCCAGCTCAAACAAATACGAGAGCATCGCAAAGAGCGGCGCTCTTAAACGGGATCCGGCTGGCGCATAGCGCCACCGGCGGAGCGCGTCCTGCCGTCGCCTCGCACGCGGGCGCCGCTCTTGGACGCGCTCTCGAACCCCTCCGCGCGCCTTTTGCTTTTGCAAAAATTGTGCTTTTTAGGGCGCGCTGTGGGTGTCTCCCCGTCCCGAAACATAGTCAAAACGCGCGCTCGGCACAGCCTCGCTTCGTTTTTTCTTGTTTCGGTGACTCACTTCGAGAAAACAATTATCAATTGTTTTCTCTCGTTCCCCCTGTACGGGTCACCGCGCCCAAAAATGAAAAAAGCACTCTTTTGAAGAGTGCTTTTTTCGGGCTTCCCGTACGGTATCAGCCCTGCGGGCTGGGAGTCGCTCCTTGCAGGTCGCTCGCGAGCGGCGACCGTGCCTTCGTCGCGCCTACGAACCCATGCGGCATTCGCCGCTGGGTGAGATTCAGCGTACGGGTCACCAACCCGCGAAAAGAAAAACCACCTCGAAAGAGGTGGTTTTCGTGGGTTGGTGACCCGTACGGGAATCGAACCCATGTTACAGCCGTGAAAGGGCCGTGTCTTAACCGCTTGACCAACGGGCCTGGTGGCGGAAACGGGATTTGAACCTGTGACCTGCCGGGTATGAACCGGATGCTCTAGCCGCTGAGCTATTCCGCCGTTTGTCGGTTTTCGACCACATTATTATAGCACGCCGCCCTCGTTTTGTCAACACTTTTTTTCTAAAATTTGCTTTTCGGTGTTTTGCACAAAAACTTTTTGCACTTTTTATGAAAAAATGTCGATTTGCTTGGAATCCGTTCTTGACATTTTTTTGTCAATGTCGTATAATAGTAGTATCTACTTTTTTAATCTAATTATGAAGAAAGGATCACCTCAAATCATGGAAAGAGTATTTAATTTCTCCGCAGGTCCCTCCATGCTTCCCGTTCCCGTTCTGGAAGAAGCCGCTCGCGATATGCTGAACTACAAAGGTTCGGGCATGTCCGTTATGGAGATGAGCCACCGATCTAAGGTGTATGAGGAGATCATTAAAGACGCCGAGGCAGCCCTCCGCCGTCTGATGAGCATTCCCGAAAACTACAAGGTCCTGTTTTTGCAGGGTGGCGCCTCCACGCAGTTCGCCGCTGTTCCCCTGAACCTTCTGTCGAAGGACGGCAAGGCGGACTACATCGTTTCGGGTCAGTTCTCCAAGAAGGCTTACGAGGAAGCGCAAAAGTACGGTGACGTGCAGATCGCCGCTTCGAGCGCGCTCGACAAGTTCAGCCACATCCCCGCCTTCACCGCCGCTGATCTTCGTCCCGACGCAGACTACGTCCACATCTGCTACAACAACACCATCTTCGGCACCAAGTATCCCGAGATCCCCGACACGGGCTCCATTCCTCTGGTTGCCGATATGTCCTCCTGCATCATCTCCGAGCCCGTCGACGTTTCCCGCTTCGGCGTGATCTACGCAGGCGCGCAGAAGAACATGGCGCCCGCAGGTCTTACCATCGTGATCGTCCGCGAGGATCTGCTCGGCAAGGCGCGTCCCGAAACGCCCACCATGCTCAACTGGCAGACGATGGCAGAGAACGACTCGATGTACAACACCCCTCCCTGCTACTGCATTTACGTAGCAAAGCTCGTTTACGAGTGGATCCTCGGCATGGGCGGTCTTGAAGAGATGAAGCGCCGCAACGAGCGCAAGGCTTCCCTTCTTTACGACTACCTCGACAGCCAGAGCTACTACACTGCTCCCGTTGAGGCAGGCTCCCGCTCGATGATGAACGTCACCTTCGTGACGGGCGACAAGGACCTCGACGCGAAGTTCGCATCCGAAGCCGCTAAGGCAGGTCTTGTCAACCTCAAGGGTCACCGCTCTGTCGGCGGTATGCGCGCATCCATCTACAACGCAATGCCCTACGAGGGTGTGGAAGCGCTCGTCGCGTTTATGAAGAAGTTCGCGGAAGAAAATCCCAAGGACTGAAAGGAACAACAGCAAAATGAAAAAAATTCAGCTTCTCAACAAGATCGCCGCTTGCGGTACCGACGTTTTTGATAAGAGCGTTTACGAGGTCGGCGAGGCTGTAGAAAATCCCGACGCCATTATGGTCCGCTCGGCTTCCATGCACGATATGGAGCTTCCCGCGAGCCTGCGCGCCATCGCAAGAGCGGGTGCGGGCGTCAACAACATTCCCCTTGACAAGTGCGCCGAGGCGGGCGTCGTGGTGTTCAACACCCCCGGTGCCAACGCAAACGGCGTAAAGGAGCTTGCGATCGCCGCTCTCGTGCTCGCCGCACGTGACGTTGCAGGCGGTATCGAGTGGGCAAAGACGCTTGAGGGCAACCCCGACGCCGCAAAGGCAGTCGAAAAGGGCAAGGGCGCCTACGTCGGTCACGAGCTGGCAGGCAAGACGCTGGGCGTTATCGGTCTGGGTGCCATCGGCGGTATGGTCGCAACCACCGCGACCCACCTCGGTATGAAGGTCATCGGCTGTGACCCCTATATCACGGTCGGCGCGGCTTGGAGCCTCTCGCGCTCCATCGAAAAGGCGGCGTCCTACGATGAGATCTACGCCAAGGCGGATTACATCACGCTGCACGTTCCCGCAACCGAAACGACCCGCGGTATGATCTGCGAAAAGACGCTCTCGATGATGAAGGACGGCGTCCGCATCATCAACCTCGCACGTGCGGACCTCGTGAAGGCGGACGACATCAAGGCAGCGCTCGCCTCGGGCAAGGTCGCTTCCTACGTCACCGACTTCCCCACCCCCGAAACGCTGGGCGTGAAGGGCATCGTCAACATCCCTCACCTGGGCGCCTCGACCTACGAGTCCGAGGACAACTGCGCGGTGATGGCGGCACACGAGCTTGACGAGTTCCTTTCGACGGGTAACATCCGCAACAGCGTCAACTTCCCCAACGTTTCCATCCCCCACACGGGCGCCTTCCGCGTTTGCTTTATGCACAAGAACGTTCCCACCATCCTCGGTCAGATCACCGCGATCATCTCGGACGCAGGGCTGAACATCGAGAACATGGCAAACGGCTCGCGCGGCGAGTACGCCTACACCATCGTGGAGCTTGCCGACAAGACCACCGAAGCCGCAAATGCGGCATTCGAAGCCATCGACGGCATCATCCGCATCAGCTACTACAACTAATCGATACTGTAAAGGGCAGAGCCAAACGGCTCTGCCCTTTTAATTTGCTTTTTCCCATCCAGCCCGCGTAAGCGGGAGCAGATTTCGAACTAAATTTCGCGCTCCCGACCGACAGGTGTACCTCCGTACGTCGGAGGGAGAGAACGCGAAAAGCAAACCGTCAGTTTGCGTTTGTGCCGAACTTTGCCCCGCGCAAGCGGGAGCAGATTTCGAGCTGAATTTCGCGCTCCCGACCGACAGGCGTACCTCCGTACGTCGGAGGAAGGAAGCGAAAAAAGCAAACCGTCGGTTTGCGTTTGTGCCGAAATATGCCTCGCTTACAGGCGCTTGGGCTTGCTTTTGCCAACCACCGCTGCCAAAACACCCCAAAGAAGCGCCGCCGTCACGCCCGCGGCGGTGGCAGTAAGACCACCCGAAAGAATGCCGAGCGCCCCCTCCTCGGCAAGCGCCTTCTTTACGCCCTCGCCAATGCCGCCGCCAAAGCCGAGAAGCGGCACCGAGATGCCGCATCCGAAAACGTCCCTGAGCGGCTCGTACCACCCGAGCGCGGAGAATGCGACACCCACGACCACGAAAAGCACCAAAATCCGCGCAGGCGTGAGCTTTGTAAAATCAATGAGCAGTTGCGCGAGCACGCACAAAAAGCCGCCCATCAGAAATGCTAAAAGATATTCCATATTTTACTCTCCTTTTCAAAATTGCTCCTCGCAGCATCTGTCTTGCAGCAAAATCGTTTCAGGCGAGGCGTCCGCCGCAGGTGCTGTATAGCATACTGCCCTGAGGCGGTAATGAAGCATCAAAATCGTTTCAGGCGAGGCATCCGCCGCAGGTGCTGTATAGCATACTGCCCTGAGGCGGTAACGAAGCATCAAACGATTTTCCTCAAAACTCAAGTAGCAGAGCGGGGGCGATCCCGATAATATTCCCCTTCTGCTGCACGCTTTGCGGACTCATCAACGCCCCCGTCGAAAGAAACAAAACGCGGCGAAGTAAGCCTTCCGTCAAGCGCGGCAGGTAGTGCGCGGCAAGAACGGACGCCGAGCATCCGCACCCCGAGGCGCCCGCGTGCGCATCCTGCTTGCTCCCATCGTAAAGAAGGCACCCGCAATCCTCGTGCTTGGCGCTTAGACGCACGCCCTCTCGCTCGCACAGCACCGCAAGCAGACGGCTCCCCTCCTTGCCGAGGTCGCCCGTGACGATGGCGTCGTAATCCGAGGGGGTCGTCCCCGTTTCGCGCAGAAAGGTGAGAATGCTGTCCGCCGCCGCAGGCGCCATCGCCGCGCCCATATTGGCGGCATCCGCGATGCCGCTATCCACCATCCTGCCCGCCATCCCGCGCGAAATGCGCACGCCTGCGCGCTCCTTGGTAAGCACGAACGCCCCCGCCGCCGTCGCCGTCCATTGTGCGGTGGGCGCGCGCTGACCGCCGTATTCCAAGGGAAAGCGGAACTGCCGCTCCGCGGCGGCAAAGTGCGAGGACGTCACCGCGGCACAGCACTTCACCGCCCCCGCCGAGAGCGCAAGCGAAGCAAGCAGAAGCGCCTCCGTCGCCGTGGAGCAAGCACCGTATAGCCCAAAGAACGGGATCCCGTAAGAAATCAATCCCTCCGCGCTTGCCATACATTGGTTTTGCAGATCCCCCGCAAAAAGAAGCTCGGGCGCATTGGCGCCCGCTTTTTTCAGCGCCAACGCCAGTGCGCGCCCCTGCGCGCCCGCCTCCGCCTTTTCCCAAGTGTCCGCCCCAAAGCGATCGCTCTCGTCGTATTCGTCAAACGCCCCGCCAAGCGGACCCAAATGCTCCTCCTTGCCAACCACGGACGCCGCCGCCACGATCCGCACGCCCTCAAAATTTACGATCCGTCCCATTCGTTTCTCCTTCCCATTTTCTTCTCTTATTCTGCCGCAAACAAGAAAAAATATGCCAAAAGAAAACCCGCCCTCGGCAAGCCGAGGGCGGGAAAAGACTAAAAAATTATTCTTTTTTTAGGCAAGAAGGCGATCGCAAAACATTAGATAAAGCCAGCCTTGATTCTTGAGCGCGAAGCAAAACAAGTTTTTTATTTTTTATGCTCTTCGAGATGCTTTTCAAATCTTTCTCGACACTGTTTGCAACAATTCCCTTCTACAACATGGCTATTTTCCGGATCAACAGCAAGAACGTACTGATCAACATCAATATCAAACCGCGTAAAGTAATTAAGCGTGTTCACATAAAAAGGAATGTCATTTTCTGGAGCCTCAACAACGACAAACACAACGGTATTGGTCTCGTCGGAAAATACAATTTTTTGCATATCAATATAGCCGACGGAGCCCCAGTGATGGAAATCACAGCGTTCAGAAAAAACAATTTGCTTAAAGCCATTCTTGTACGGAAAATCTATTGCATCCTTGTTCGCGGGAAGAGACGCGACATATTCTTGAAACATGGATTCATCGTCTATAACAATCTCTAAATATGTTTCAAAAATCGTAGGAGTGTTGCAGTACTTATAAGAATACTTCTGAACGGTAAAAAAATCTTCAATCGTATCGGGAAAAAACCGTTCCATATATACCGCTGGATCAAAATCTTTATCGGCATATACGGGTTTTGTATAAATCCCGTACTGTGATATATCTGTAGTTTCGTGAAAATCCAAAAATTCAAAATATTCACATGCGGAAAGAGAAAAAAGCAAAAGCAAAGCAGTCAAGATAATCAAGCCCTTCTTCATATTCCTTCTCCCGAAATTACTTTGTTAAAAGGTGAATTAAAAAATCAATTCCCGTAGAAATGGGTCGTGTAATTATATTGTAAATAATCATCAAGACACCGATCCACGTTTCATTATCAAAAACCGTTCCGCCGATGTTTGCAGGTGATGCTGCGCCCATAAGAGATCTGGAATTAAACAAATTCTCACCCAAAAGCGTTTGCAAATCGTCAAAAACAGCGAGACCGTAATATCCAATATTATGAGCCATCCATTCACCTTGCACGCCACCGGTCGTTCCCTTAATGATGTCCTTGGTCTCGGGGTTGAAATAATTGAGGTAGAATGAATATACTCCCTGAACCCACGGCGTTAAAACCTTATGAGATCCTTTGATTGCAACGTCGCCCTGATCTGATAACGTTCCATAAGTGTTCCCGCTTGCAATTTGATAAATATCATTGATTATCGCTGCTACCGCGACTACACCCAAAACAACTGCAAGAATTGTAAAAACAGCAATTGTACCACTTGGATCGCTATACATCACCGGATTATTCCCACAATAGGCATACAGGTTTAATCCGTTGACAGAGCTCGGATCAAGATATTCTACGCTATCGGCGTTGATGAATCTGCCAACCACGGGATCATAACTCCAATCGCAAAGCAAAATTATCTTTGCGATAATTTTGAAACCGAATGACATTCGGCAACTGATTTTCTTTGAAAATCAGGCGATTTCCGTTGAAAGGA
>JAFTIH010000045.1 GCA_017456985.1 Clostridia bacterium
ACCGCTCCGCTTGCTATGCCGCACGCTACGCCGCCAAAAACGTCGTAGCCGCAGGAATCGCGGACAAGTGCGAGGTGCAGATCGCCTACGCCATCGGCGTGGCACGCCCCGTTTCCGTTATGGTGGATACCTTTGGTACGGGTCGCGTGGCAGACGAGGCGATCGGCAAGGCAATTGCCGAGGTCATCGACCTTCGCCCTGCCGCCATCATCGCGCGCTTCGATCTGCGCCGCCCCATCTATAAGCCCTTTGCCGCTTACGGTCATATGGGAAGAGAAGACCTCGACGCTCCTTGGGAAAAGACGGACGTGGGTGAGGCGCTTCGCGCGGCACTCGCTCTTTAACCCTGCACCCACCCTCCGCATATCCTATTAGCGGAGGTGGTATCATGAACGATCTTATTGCGCTCCTTTTATGCCTTCTCGCCGTATTCGGGCTGTACGCCATCCTCTCGCGCGTTGCCGTTTGGCTGTTGCCGCGTGAGGAGTGCTTGCTTGCCCTTGATGGGGAGAACGCTACGGCGGAGGAGCTGATTGCCCGCGCGCGATGCTTAACGCTTTATGCGGAACGCTCCCGCGTCTTTGACGGCAGGATCGCCGTCTTCTTGAAAACGGAAGACGAACACAAAAGGCAAACCCTCCGCAAGGAGGGTATCCTTGTCTATATCGTAAAATAAACGAAACGGAGGTGATCTTATGGCAGAGCTTGAAACGCTCGTCGGTACGGTTGACGAGGTCGTCTATCACAACGACGAAAACGATTATACGGTACTCTCTATCATTGACAAAAACGGCTATTTGGTCACCGCCGTCGGTAAGATCGCCTACGCCGCCGAGGGCGAAGACGTGACGCTCTACGGAAAATGGGTCAAGCACGCCGACTATGGCGAGCAGTTCGCGTTTGAAAACTATGAGCGGGAGCTTCCCACGGGAAGACGGGCGATGCTTCGCTATCTTTCCTCCCGCGTCATCAAGGGCGTTGGTCCCGTAACGGCACAGCGCATCGTGGACACCTACGGGGAAGAATCCTTCTCCGTGATCGAGTATCATCCCGAATGGCTCACCTCCATCACGGGTATTTCCGCCGCCAAGGCGGCACAGATCCACGAGTCCTTTATGGAGCAAACGGGAATTCGCGCGCTTATGATGTTCTGCCGCGACTTTTTTTCCACAACCGTTATCAGCCGCATCTATAAGCAGTGGGGAACGGGCGCCGTCGAGCGCATCAAGGAAAACCCGTATCGCCTTACGAGTGAGATCTACGGCATCCCCTTCGCTGTGTCGGACCGCTTTGCGATGGCGCTCGGCTTTGCCGCAGACGCCGCCTGCCGTATTGAGGGCGGCATCCGCTACGTCTTTGAATATAACGCCGCGACGAACGGTCACACCTGTCTGCCGCGCCAAAAGCTGGTTGCCGCTTGTGCGGAGCATCTTGCTGTCGGGGAGACGGCGATCACGGCGGCGCTTGCCCATCTTGAAAAAAACGGCACCGTCGTTTCTTATACCTTTGACGGCGCGGAATATCTAGCGCTTGACCGCTATGCAAGCGCCGAGGAGGAGATCGCAAGGCGCCTGGTGCTCTTGGACAAGACCTGCCCCGCGATCAGCGTGGGCGACGTCGCGCGCTTGATCGACCGTACAGAACAAGAGCAGGGGCTGACGTATGCACCCGAGCAACGGGACGCAGTCTATACCGCGCTCTCGGGCGGCGTTACCATTCTCACGGGCGGTCCCGGTACGGGCAAAACCACCGTCGTGCGCGGACTGCTTCGCATTTTTGACGACTTCGGATTATCCACCCTCGTCCTTGCACCGACGGGGCGCGCGGCAAACCGCATTTGCGAGGCGGCACGGTGCGAGGCAAAGACCATTCACCGCGCCTTGGAAATGGAGCGCTCGGACGAAAGGGAACCCATTTTCCGCAGGGATGAGGGTAACCCCCTCGACGCACGCGTCGTGATCGTGGACGAATGCTCGATGATCGATACGCTTTTGATGGCGGCGCTTTTGCGCGCGCTCGCGCGCGGGACACGCCTCATCCTGATCGGGGACGCCGATCAGCTCCCCTCGGTCGGCGCGGGTCGCGTGCTTTGCGACTTGATCGAATCCGCCGCTCTCGGCACCGTCGCTCTCAAAGAGATCTTCCGCCAGAGCGAGGCGAGCCTGATCGTCACCAACGCTCACCGCATCAACCGCGGCGAGGCGCCACACCTCGACGTAAAGGACAAGGATTTCTTTTTCCTCGGCTGTCCCGAGGACAGGATCCCCGATACCGTGGCGGACCTTCTTTGCCGCCGCCTGCCCCGCGCTTATGGAGAGAAGGAAGCCGCAGGCATCCAGATCATCACCCCCTCGCGCAAAGGGCGCGCGGGCACGGAGCAGCTCAACGTTCTTTTGCAAAGCGTTTGTAACCCGCCCGCAAAAGGCAAAAAAGAAATGAAAATTCACGGCAGTATCTTCCGCGAGGGGGATCGCGTGATGCAGACCCGCAACGATTACGACATCGTCTGGCATAAGAAGCGCACGGAGGGCAACGGCGTATTTAACGGTGAGATCGGCGTCTTGGAAGCTATCACCGAGGAGGGCGCCACGGTCGCCTTTGACGACCGCACCGCCGAATACACGCGTGAGCAGTTAGAGGACCTCGACCATTCCTACGCCATCACCGTGCATAAGAGCCAGGGAAGTGAATATCCCACGGTCATTTTGCCGATGTATTCCTGCCCGCCTATGCTCGAAACGCGAAACCTTTTATATACGGCGGTCACCCGCGCCTGTACGCGCGTGATTCTCGTTGGTAAGCGCGAGGTCGTCGGGCGAATGGTGGCGAACAACCGCCACGTGATGCGTTACACCACGCTTCCTTCGCGAATGCGGGATGCCAAAAAATAAAATTAGAAAACCTACTTGAAAAATCTCTCGATTTTATGTATAATAAAAGTTAACAAGTATTTTAAGAAAGGAGAACGGTATGAAGCGAACGCTTGCGATCGATTTCGGCGCGGACGAAATTCGCGTTGCTACCCCCGAGTGCGGCATCACGGCGAAGGAACCGTCCTGCATCGTATATGATGCCACAACGGGAAACGCCAAGCATTTCGGCAAGCAGGCGATGGCGATCGCCCGCCAGAACCCGAGCGAAAATAAGATCCGTTTTCCTTTTCGCGGAAATTGGATCCTTGAGGATATGGCGCTGTATTCCACGGACATCCTTTCTCATTTTTTAGAGTCGCTTCACGCGGGTGAGAAAAGCACGCGGCTGCTCCTCTCCATCCCCTGCGGACTTTCGGATGAAGAGGAATACGCCACAGCGGAGATCGGTCACAGTGCGGGATTTTCCGAGGTGCATCTCGTGTATTCTCCCATTGCCGCGCTCGTGGGCGGCGGGCATTCCTTGGAAAAGAGCTATTTCGCCGTGAACGTGGGCGTCGATATCACCGATATCGCCATCGTCGCGGACAGTAATCTCGTTTACCACGCCTCCGCGCGCGTGGGCGGACAATCCTTTACGGATGCCATACGGGAATACGTTTGGAAAAAATGGCACTTAAAAACGACGTCAGCCGAGGCGGAGCGCATCAAGCGCGAGATCGGCACCGTCTGGTCGGAGGAGGAGCAGAAAATGCTCGAGTTCGTCGGAACGGATGCGCAGGGCTCCGTCCACCGTCGCCTTCTTTCGTCCGAGGAAATGTTCAGTGCCTTGGAGGAGCCCTGCGCCGAGCTGCTCGACGCCATCTACACCGCGGCGACCAAGGTCCCGCTTGAGAGCGTCGAGGAGCTGATGAAAACGGGAATTTTCCTCTACGGCGGCGGCTCCCTTCTTCGCGGCGTCCCGCAAATGATCGCGGGCATCACGGGCTTTCCCGCCTCGCTTGCCGAGGATCCCAAGGACGCCGTCATCAAGGGGCTCGCAAAGATCCTGCCAACTCTTCCCGATAAATTGCTTTACCCCAACGTCTCGCTGATCGCTTGCAAGACCAACTCTTATTTAGATTAATCCCGAAAGGAAACGATACGATGAAGAAAACGGAAAGAAACAAGCTCATCCTTCGCATTGCCTGCCTTGCCCTCGCTGCCCTGATGGTCTTCGGCGCGGCATACACGGCATTCTATTTTCTCTTAGCATAAGGAGGAGCACGATGTTAGCAAAGGAAAACTATACGCTGCTTTGTGACTTTTATGAGCTCACGATGAGCAACGGCTATTTCTCGCTCGGCAGAGGACAGGAGATCACCTATTTCGACGTGTTCTTCCGTTCCGTTCCCGACGGCGCGGGCTACGCCATCTTCGCAGGACTTGAGCAGTTCATTGATTATATCAAGAATCTGCACTTCACCGAGGAGGATATCGAGCTTTTGCGCGCCAAAGGGCAGTTTTCCGAGGAGTTCCTTGCCTTTTTGCGGGACTTCCGCTTTACGGGCGACATCTATGCGATGCGTGAGGGAACGCCCATCTTCCCGGGCGAGCCCATCATGACCGTGCGTGCCCCCGCAATTGAAGCACAGCTGATCGAAACCTTCACCCTTCTAACGCTCAACCATCAGTCCCTCATCGCCACCAAGGCAAGCCGTATCGTCCGCGCCGCGGACGGCAGACCCGTTGCCGAGTTCGGCTCCCGCCGTGCGCAGGGAAGTGCGGGTGCCATCCTCGGTGCGCGTGCCGCCTACATCGGCGGATGCTCCTCGACCGCCTGCACGCTGGCAGAGCGCGACTTCGGCATCCCCGCGACGGGCACGATGGCGCACTCCTGGGTGCAGATGTTCGACGACGAATATACCGCCTTCCGCACCTATTGTGAGCTGTACCCCGACAACGTGACGCTCTTGGTCGATACCTACGACGCGCTTCACAGCGGCGTCCCCAACGCCATCCGCGCCATCAAAGAGGTTCTGATCCCGCGCGGCTGCAAAAAATACGCCGTGCGCCTGGATTCGGGCGACCTTGCTTACTTAACCAAGCGTATCCGCACGATGCTGGACGAGGCGGGACTCCCCGATTGCCGCATCACCGCCACCAACTCGCTGGACGAGAACATCATCAAGACCCTTCTCTCGCAGGGCGCCAAGATCGATGCCTTCGGTGTGGGTGAGCGCCTCATCTGCTCCTCCTCCAACCCCGTCTTCGGCGGCGTGTATAAGCTCGTGGCGATCGAAAAGCCCGACGGCTCTCTCGTTCCCAAGATCAAGATCTCCGAGAACGTCGAGAAGATCACCAACCCCGGCTACAAAAAGCCCTATCGCGTGTTCGATAAGGAAACGGGCAAGATGATCGCCGACTATATCGCCCTTGCCGACGAGGTCCTGCACGAGAACGAGCCCTTGCTTCTGTTCGACCCCGTCAACACCTGGAAGCATAAGACGGTGGAGAACTATCGCCTCGAATCGCTCCATATGCCCATCTTCTTGCACGGCGAGTGCGTCTACGAAAGCCCGAGCGTCCACGAGATCCGCGCCTATTGCAAGGAGCAGCTCGATCTGCTCTGGGACGAGGTCAAGCGCTTCGATAACCCCCACCGCTATTACGTGGACCTCTCGGACAACCTTTGGACATTAAAGCAGGAGATGCTCCGTGGCAGAAGATAAAAACATCGAGCTTTGGGACGTCCTCGATGACCGCCGTCAGCAAACGGGCAGGCTTCACCGCCGCGGCGACCGCCTCGGCATAGGGGAGTACCACCTGACCGTCCACGCCTGCATCTTTAACGAAAAGGGCGAAATGCTCATCCAAAAACGCCAGCCCTTCAAGGCGGGCTGGTCGGGAATGTGGGACATCACCGTCGGCGGCTCCGCCCTCGCGGGCGAGGATAGCCGTACCGCCGTGATGCGCGAGCTAAAAGAGGAGCTTGGGCTCTCGCTCGACCTCACCGCCACCCGCCCCCACCTTTCGGTGCAGTTTCCCGAGGGCTTTGACGACGTGTACCTGATCAACCTCGACGTTGACCCCGCCGCCCTTTCGCTCCAATACGAGGAGGTCGAGGCAGTGCGCTACGCGAGCGAGGACGAGATCTTCGCTATGATGGACGCAGGCACCTTTATCCCGTACCAGCGCCACCTCATCTCGCTCTACTTCGATATGCGCCACCGTTACGGCGCGCTTCTTTAAGAAAAAAGAGCTTTGCAAACGCAAAGCTCTTTTTCTTTTTTTAATTCACCGCATACCCCTCGGCGATCAGTACCGAGCGAAGCTCCTCGCGCAGAGCAGCCAGCGTGCGCAAAACGGTGCGGTCGCTGACCGATAAAAGTGCCGCGATGTGTGCCACGGGGTCGCCGTAGTAGTAGCGACAAAGGAAAATAAAGCGCTCCCGCTTGCTTTTTTTGCGTAAAAAGCGGGATAAGATCTCGGCAAGCTCGCAGATCGCTGTTTCCTCGTCCACGGTAGGGTCGTACAGCATACACGTGTCAAGCTCACTCATCGCGTCGATCATATCGCTCGGAACGCGCTTATCCGCGCGTGTTTCTCGGTAGCGGTCGATCGCCACGTTGCGCATAATGCGGGAAAGAAAGACGCGGAAGATGTTCGGGCGCTGGGGCGGGATCGCGTTCCACGTGCCGAGATACGTGTCGTCAAGACACTCCTCCGAGTCCTCGCGCGAGTGAACGATGTTGTAGGCGATCGTGTAAAGGTATTTTCCGTATTTGTCATCCGTCGCGCGGATGGCTTCCTCGTTGCGCGCAAAGTAGAGGTCAATGATCTCACTGTCCGTGCGAACGGCGCGGCTTTTCGTTTCCTTTTGGGTGTCAGACACGGTCAAAGACCTCCTTTCATGGGGCTGGGTAATGATAGTAGATCTGCGAGCCGCCGGGGAGCCTGCAGCCAAGCGCCTGCCACTCTGCCTCACTGCCCGCAAAATAGACGGTGAGCGGATCGCAGTATGAGAAGGTGTCGGACGCCATCGACGTGATGCTTGCGGGCAAATATACCTCCGTCAACACGTGAGAGAAGGGATCGCTAAGGATGGTCGTAACACCCTCGGGAACGACGAGCGGCGCCCTGTGCGGCGTGAGCGCTTCCGTATAGATCGTAGTGACACTGCCGTCACTTGGGATGACTGCCTGAGCGCCGCCGTAAAACAAGACCTTTCTGTCCGTCAGGATCAGGCAGTTATCCTTGCTGTGGAAAACGGGGTTTCCATCCTCCACCGTAAGCGTGTCAAGGTACAGAAGATGGAACGCGTCGCTCGCAATGCTTGTTAAGCTCTTCGGGAAATCCAAATGCTTTAAGGCACTGCACTCATAAAAGGCGCGCGAACCGATCGAAACGAGCGACGCGGGGAGTGCAAGCTCCGCAAGTGAGGTGCAATACGTAAACGCGCCCATGCCAATGCTCGTCACCGTGTCGGGCAGAGAAAGCTCCTTTAGGCTATAGCACTGGGAGCACGCATTGGCGGCGACGGCAGTCAGACTTCCCGTATCCTTGATGCTGACAAGGGAATCACAACCGCCAAGTCCCTCAAGCACCCGAACTCCGGGAATCGAGATTTCATAAAGCGTCGTGTTTCCGTAAAAGGCTTGTCCCAACGACGTAATATCAATACCAAGCGTCACGTAACGCGGCTTAAAATAGGTAAAAGCATCATTCCTGATCCCGACGACGGGCTTGCCCTGGTATAGGTCGATCGTTACGCTCGGATCGGTACAGCTTCCGCTATCTACGAGAATATATCCGTTTTGGGACGCGTCCCACGTAAACACCAACCCATCGTTGCTCTCGGTGCGATGGCAACGCGTGCAGGTGCGTCCGTCAAAGGTGTGTCCCGTCGGTGCGCTGGTGTGGACGGTTGTTCCCAAGCTTTCTTGGCAAACGGTACAGCTTACGGCAAGCTCGTAGCTTCCCTCGTCAAAGCAGGTCGGTGCCGAAAGCTCGGTGCGCAGAACGCTCTCCGTGTGTCCCGTCGCCCCGAGAGAAACCGACGTGCGGGAGATCTCTTGGGAGCAGCGCAAGCAGCTCACCGTCGTGACCTCCTCGCCCGCCGTCGTGCAGGTCGGGGAAGAAAGGCGTGTCGTAACGGGCGCCCCGTTCTCGTGTCCGAGCGCCCCGAGAGGAACCGACGTGCGGGAGATCTCTTGGTAGCAACGCAAGCAGCTCACCGTCGTGACCTCCTCACCCGCCGTCGTGCAGGTCGGGGAAGAAAGGCGCGTCGTAACGGGCGCACCGTCCTCGTGTCCGAGCGCGCCAAGCGGCTTCGTGACGCTTGAAAGCTCCTCATCGCACACCTCGCAAAGCGTCTTCGTGATCTCAACGCCCGCCGCCACGCAGGTGGGAGCGGTGGCTACGCTCGTCACAGGCACCCCCGCCGTGTGTCCCTTCGCCGCGATGGATGCCGTCACCGTTTCACTCTCGCCACAGCGGGCGCAGATGCTCGTGACGGCTTCTTCGCCCGTATGCGTGCAGTCGGGCGCCTTCGTCAGCACCGAAGCGGACACCTGCATATCGTGCGAAAGAGGCTCGGTTTCGTGATCCCGATACGCGCTCTTGCAGTCGCTATCCGTACAGGTGTAAAGCGTGTAGCCCCACTCCGTGCAGGTGGGCGGCACGAGGGTGCTCGTATAGGTGTGAACGTGCGCATTGGCAAGCGGTGGCGGGTTTTCCTCGCCATTTTGCAAATGCATTACAAGGCGGTACGCTCCAAACGAAAGCAGGGAAAGAAGAAGCAAGATCAAAAGCAACATCCAAACGCCGCGCCGCTTGCGCCGTGCGCGCTTCTCACCGTCCAACGACGAGAAGCCCTCCTCCGTATCGGATGAGGGCGAGGATCGTTTTTCAAGACGTGCAGTCAGCCGTTCGCGCCGCGTCGCCGTCTCCTCGACGAGCGTCTCGTCGACGGCGCCCAAAACGCGAAAATGTCGCTTGTGCGAATCCTTCACAGAATATATCCTTCCTTCGTCAGCCGCTCCCGCAAGCCCTCCTTCAAGTGCGTCAGCTCACGGAATACGGTGCGCTCGCTCAGTCCCATCGTCTGTGCGATGAAGGGGACCGAGTCCGCGTATAAATAGCGGTAAGTAAAAACCGTGCGCGCACGCTCCGTACAGCTGTCAAGGTAAGACGAAAGAATTTCCGAAAATGCCAAATACGCCAGCGTCTCGTTCTCGGACGGATCCGCTTCAAGAAGGGCGTCCAGGGACTCAAGAGACGTCACCATATCGGGGGAGATGCGCTTCTCCGCGTCCGTGTGACGGTATTTGTCGATGGCTGTGTTGCGTACGATGCGCGCTAAAAACAGGCGAAGCACCTCGGGACGGTGCGGCGGAATGCTGTTCCACGCGCCAAGCAGGGCGTCGTTCAAGCACTCCTGCGCGTCCTCGTGCGAATGCGTCACGTGATAAGCAACGGTCAAAAGATAATTCCCATATTTCTCCTGCGTCGCACGGATCGCACGCTCGTCCCTTGCAAAATACAGAGCAACGATCTGCTCGTCGCAAAGAGCGTCCTGCGCATGTGCCGCCTCACGGGAAACGGGGATAGACTTTTCTTTTGTGGTCATATAAGATTCCTTTCTCTAAAGTCCTCTAAAAGTAGAAGACGAAAAAGAAAGAAAAATATGACAGACCCTAAAAAAAGAAAATATGCCTTTATTACCTCTATTGTAACATAAAAAATTGCTTTTCGCAAGCAAAAACGGTGAAAAAGCACCCAAATTCGACCGCTTTTTTCTCAAAATCTGCCATTTTTGGGGATGCATATACTACCCATATATATAAGTCGAAAAACGAAGGACAAAGGTGACAGAAAAAGCGAAAAAATATTTTTTTATTTTTTTTGCAAAATATCTGTCAGTCCCTGTCGTTGTTTTTCGACATATTATTATGTAGGGAAAAGAAGCCCTCGCGTATTGATTTTATCAAGGAAAGGACGGAACCATGAACAGAATTGAAGAGTTCAAGGCGCACTTCCGTGATCCCGGAAGCGCAAAGGAGCGATCCCGTAACAAGGAATATCGCACCGCGTGCAAAATGGCAAAGATCGGAAACGCCAAAGAGATGAGGGAGGCAATCGCCGTATTCTCAAAAATGTTGGATTACCGCGATGCGGCAGAACGCAAGCGGGAATGCGAGAGCTTTCTTGCGCTGGCAGAAAAGGCAGAAGCCGAGAAAGCGGAGCGTGCAAAGAAGCGAGCGGCGGCACAAATTCGTAACTCTCTGATCGCCTTCGTTACGATCGTGTTGATTCTCGTTGCCACGATGTTATTGTTTGTCGCCTCCAAAAATGCCGCATACGACGTTGACGATATCGACGTCACGATCTCCGACATCCGAGCAGAATACGACGATAAATACTACGTGTATTTTGATATGACGATCGAAAACGGCACGAAAACGGACGTTCGCAACCTCTACTTCGAGCTTCGGATCACAGATAAGGACGGAAACACCGTCGGCACGATCGATACGACCTTGGAGGGGATCGACCTTGAAGCGGGGAAGGACACGGATAAATCCCTCTACCTCTCTAATTCACGCTTGAGTGCTGACGGCGTGCTAGCGGCACTTTACGAAAACCCCAACGCAGATGATTACGAGTTTGAAATCGTGATTACGCGCGTCAGCTTTGCAGACGGAGAGAGCTATTATCTCGAAGATTAACGGAAAGGTAGGATGACAATGGCTATCAGAATTTATTCGCCGATCAAATTGATCGGAATGCTCATCGGATACAAAGCCTATGAGAATAAGATTGCGCAAGGTGCAGTGAAGGATGCTTCCTGGTATTTGTCGGAAGAAGGGAAGAAGGTATACCAAAGCAAAACTTCCCCTGCCGAAAGAATGAGCTTTTATTATGATTATTTAAAGCAGCTTGCCAAGAAACAGAGCAAAGAGGTCAAAGATACGGTCTTGCAGAAGCTTGCGTATATTTTATGGAGCGCCGTGGAGAATTCCTCACTTTCGTATGCAGGCTATCCCGAAATTTTGCAAAAGGAATGCAATCCGATCGTTTCGCTTTTGGTAAGAGGAGCATTCAGCGGAGCCAAGGATTTCGTGTGCGGCGGTATGCTGCTCCTTGAGCTTCTGAAGCTCGAAAAGGCAAAGGAATTGACCGACAGCAAATATACCCCTTATCGGAAGCTTACTTACTGTGAGGATGATGGCGACGTTACGGATGCGTATCGCCTTGAGCGAACGGTTATTTCCGCATTTTGTCTTGACGAAGCAGATTTCCCCGTGCCGTTTTGCTATGACATCGTCGATTCAAACGTGCAAGACACCGACGACGATGAAGACGATGATGAAGCCGACGAATGATCGGAAAGGAGGACGGAAGAATGAGTAAAGAAATGACGAAGCAAGAGCTGATAGACGAGTTAAGCCAAATCGGCTCGCTGTATGATTCCCGCGTGGGCGTAGAAGCCAAAATGGAAAGTATCCTCGAAAAGGCAAAACTCGATGAAAAAGCAGAATATGCGCATACAGTCGAAGTTATGCGCAAGTTTGAGACGGAGCAAAAGGAGAAGTTCTCGGCTTTGGACCCCTGTATCGATCCCCGATGCTTCACCCCGCCCCCTGCAAGGCCCGATAATATCCAGATCGGCACTCTGCTTTTGGGCGCAGCCAGCGGAATATTGATGATACTTGGTATTATCATTATTTTTGCGGGTGTGGTACTGTTGGGAGAGTACACCTTGACGGCTATCCTTGGTCTTGCCCTTATCGTTTTTTGGTATGTGATCGGTCGCCGATTGATGAACAATTTTGAAGATTGGCTCGTGAAATATACGGAGTGGAAAACGCTATACGGGCAGTGGGAAAAAGACGTCAACGCCGGCACCACGAAGGAAGCCACCAAGGCGTTTTTCGAGGCTTGGCGCGATTACGACGCTTGCTTCTTGGCTATGACGCAGCTTTGTGACGAGAAATTCGCCGAAGAGTTCGACAAGGTTAACAAAGCAACCGACGCCGTCAAGAAAAAAGCGGTGGCGGCGTATAAAGAGGCGGAAAAGGAGCACGAGGCACTTGATGCGGAGCTCGCCAAGGTCACCTTGATCGATTCGGACTATTTTGTCATTGCCGACAGAATTGCCGCCGCTCTTAAAAGAGGTCGCGCCGATACTCTGAAGGAAGCGATCAACATCGTTTTGGATGACGTAAGAAAAGAGCAGGCAGAGGAAGCCCGCCGCGAGGAAGCCCGCCGCCGTGAGGCAATTATGGAAAAAGAGGCGGAGGAAGAGCGCAGACACAACGATGCGATGCGCCGCCAGGCAGAAGAGGATGCCCGTGCCCAAAGAGAGCATAACGCTCGAATGGAGCGAGAGGCAGCCGCCCAGACGCGTGCCGCAGAACGAGCCGCCGATGAGCAACGCCGCGCCGCAGACGCACAAAGAAGACAGTCGCAAGAGCAAGAACGGGCTGCCATGGAAAAATGCAGAAAATGTGCAAATTCCACCAAATGCTCGTACGCCGTCAAAAAGAATTCTTTGAGCTGTGGCGCGTATCGACCCAGGTAATAATCGCTAAGCGAGTATTATAAATCAAGTAAGAATAAAAAAGGAGACAAGACAATGGCAGAAGGACAGGAAAAGAAGGGCTTCATTCAAAAAATCAAGGATTTTTTCAAGAAGCTTAAGGAAGAAAACAGAAATCTTGGAACGACGATGAAGCGATACAACGACGCAAAGCACTTTTGCGGAAACGTCAATCGCGGCATTAAGGACGGTGATTTCTGGAACGGTAGCTACATCAGCCTCGAGGGCGGCGGCTGCGTCATTTACGGCTCTGCACAGGATGACTATGTGTTCGGAGCTGCGGACGTGGTTTCCTTTGAATATGTGGGGACCTGCGATATCACCGTTCCCGCTACGCCCAGAGAAAAAGAAACTACCGGAAGCAGCACGGTCAATAAGGCAGGCGCAAATTATACCGTTGCGTTCAAAGACGGTAAGGTTGCCCACGTTACCTTTATCATCGATCAGTTGGATGCGGTAAAGCTTGCTCTTAACGTCGAATTGTAAAGAAACAAAAACAAAAAAGCACTCTGCAAAGCAGAGTGCTTTTTTCATTCATCAAACAAAATCCGCCGTCAGGTAGGCGCGAGAATACGCGTGCTCGCCCTTCGAGTCGGTCACCTCAATGCGGAAGTATTTGCCAAGCTTTTCCGTCGAGATGGGGAAGGCGGCGCGATCCACGTAACCGTCCTTGCCGCTAACGCGATACACCTTGCGTCCCTCACTGTGAAGGATGATATGCGCCGCTGCCGAGGTGCGAACGACGAGCTCCGCGTCCTCAACGTACGCTTCCAGGATCTCGGGTCCCGTCGATACGTAAGCGTCGCCCCTTGCCAAGGCATCCGTGAGCGCCTCGTACGTAAGGCTCTCGGCGGAAATCATCGTAGCCGCACCGAAGGAGTCCTCGTAGTGCGGCGTGTCGCAGTCATGGTCTGCACCGCCGTTGTGGTTGTCGTCACCGGCAACCGCATAGGGGAATGCGCCGAGGCGGAGAATGCTCTCGTAGAAATCGTCGCTGAAATCGCCGTGATAGCGCGATGCCGTGTTGCAAAGCTCAAGTCCGTCGAAGGGCAGAGAAGCAACGTCCGTCGCGTTCATCAAGGACCAGTGCGGATGATTATAGTGAACAAGGCAACCGTGCGCGTGCGCCTCGTCCACGAGATGCGCAAAGAACGCGGGCGTGTATTCGTATTGACAGGGAACCCCCGTGTACTTGATCTCGGGAATATACGCCTTGCAATTTCCGGGCGTGAAATTCTCGGGATAGAAGCAGAATGCCACGCCGTCCTTGGGGCGACGCTTGATAAAGCACAAATGATGCACCTTCATCATCGGGCGCTTGCCCGTAGAGATCCCGTTAAACTCCTTGATCGCCGTTTCGTAACCGTTGAGCGCAACGAAGCGCTCGTCCGTCAGCTCGTCGTGCGTGATGAGTGCCTCGTGGTCGGTAAACGCGACCGCAGAATAGCCCTTCGCAAGGTAAGCTGCCTTGACCTCCTCCGCCGTCAAGGCGCCGTCCGAGATCACCGTGTGGCAGTGTAAGTTCGCTTTGTAAAACTTATTTCCTTTGGGAAAAAGATACTGTTTCATTTTTTAAGCTCCAAAGCCTTTTTGGCTTCCTCATAAATGTGCTGTGCGGTCAGACCGTACTCCTCAAGCAGTGCGGGAACGGGGCCCGACTTGCCGAATTTGTCCTCAACACCGACGCGGCGGATAATAGCGGCGCATTCGCCCGCAACCGTCTCACAAACAGCCGCACCAAGACCGCCGATCACGCTATGCTCCTCGGCAGTAACGAGAGCGCCCGTCTTCTTTGCGTAGGACGAAAGAAGGGTGGCGTCGATAGGCTTGATGGTATGAATATTGATAACGGCGGCAGAAATGCCCTCCTTCGCGAGCATCTCGCGTGCTTCGAGTGCAAGGTGGACCATATAGCCCGTCGCAACGAGCGTAACGTCGGTACCGTCCGCAAGCACGACGCCCTTGCCGACTTCAAGCTTGTAGCTCTCGGCGTCGTTGAAGATAGGGCAGGCAAATCTGCCAAAGCGCATATAAACGGGACCGTCGATATGAAGCGCCGCCTCTACGATCGCACGGGCTTCCACCGCATCGGCGGGGTTGAGAATGGTCATCCCGGGGATGGTGCGCATCAGCGCGATATCCTCGTTACACTGGTGCGTAGCACCGTCCTCACCAACCGTGATGCCCGCGTGGGTCGCGCCGATCTTCACGTTTAAGTGAGGATAGCCGATCGAGTTGCGGATCTGCTCAAACGCGCGTCCTGCCGCAAACATCGCAAAGGTGCTGGCAAATACGGGGGTTCCCGTCGTAGCGATCCCCGCCGCGACGCTCATCATATTGCCCTCTGCGATACCGCAGTCGAAAAAGCGCTCGGGGAACTGCTTTTTGAAAACGATCGTCTTGGTTGCCTCCGCAAGGTCAGCGTCAAGGACTAAGAAATTATACTTTGCGCCAAGCTCGGCAAGCGCCGCGCCGTAGGCTTCTCTGGTTGCTTTCTTTTCCATCGTCCGCGTCCTCCTTATGCGTTAAGCTCGGCAACTGCCGCTTCATACTGCTCGGCATTCGGCGCCTTGCCGTGCCAGCCAACCTGGTTTTCCATAAAGGAAACCCCCTTGCCCTTCACCGTCTTCGCGATGATGGCGGTGGGCTTGTCCGTGACGCTTCTTGCCTCGGCAAACGCCGCTTCGATTTGATCGAAGTCGTGACCGTCGATGGTGATCACGTGCCAGCCAAAGGCGCGGAACTTCTCGTCGTGGGGCGTGGGGTTCATAACCTCGGCAACGGGACCGTCGATCTGTAAGCCGTTCCAGTCAAGGATCACGCAAAGATTGGACAGCTTATAGTGCGCCGCAAACATTGCCGCCTCCCAGACCTGTCCTTCCTCACTCTCACCGTCACCAACGGCGGTGTAAACGCGATAGCTCTTGCCTGCGACCTTGCCTGCAAGCGCCATACCGCAAGCGGCGGAAATGCCAAGACCAAGCGATCCCGTCGTCATATCGACCCCGGGGATGTTTTTCATATCGGGGTGACCCTGCAAGCGGCTGTCGATCTTGCGCAGGGTAGCAAGCTCTTCCTTGGGGAAAAAGCCGCGCTCGGCAAGCGTCGCGTAATATGCGGGGGCGGTGTGACCCTTGGACAGCACGAAGCGGTCGCGGTCTTCCCATTTGGGATCCTCGGGACGAATATTCATTTCCTCGATGTAAAGATATGCTAAAATGTCAGCAATGGAGAGCGAGCCGCCGGGATGTCCCGAACCCGCCGAGTGAGTGCCCTTAAGAATGCCAAGACGAATGTTCTTGGCGGCTTCCGTCAGAGCGTTGCGCTTTGCGTTGTCCATGTCGTTCACCTTTCTGTGTGTTTTATTTACAGTATTATTGTATTGCAAAAGCAGGAAAAAGTCAAGTGCTTTCTATTCGTCTTTCTTAAGATTTGCTTCGCTTTTCGCCTCGTCCGTGAGAAAATAAACGTAGGCGGCAAGCAGAGCCCCTGCAATGAGCACCACGATCCAAAGATAAGAGAAGCGCGAGGAGTAGATGACGGAGCCCTCCGCGTAAAAGGCGTTTGCCTCGTCCTTCGTCACAACGTGACGGTCGGTCAGCGTCAAAAGGAAGGTGCAAACGGGGCGAAGTAGCGCGTACAGGAAAGAAAAGACGCCAAGGCTCCGTATCTTCTTGAAAAGGGAGGCGTGGACCTCGTTGCGCAAGACCGTATCGCTCGTACGCAAGGATTTGCCCGTATGGGCAAGAACGAAGGCGCGCATCTCCTTTAAAAGAAGTGCTACCGTCCCGAAGAACAGCACCGCCTCAAAAATGCTCGTTACTAAGACGGGGGTGTATGCGTGCATCGCCGCATCCTGATACGCAATATCGGTTAGCTTAAACTGCGAGAAGAAGAGCCCGCTTGCCACGGCGTACGCGATCGCCGCCACCCCGTAAAGCAGGGAAAGCGTGCGTGCGTAAAGGGGGCTTTTCGCAAGCCAAAGGGCAAAAAAGAAGCAGATTGCGGAAAAAACGTTTGGCAGAACGTCAAAGCTGTTTAATACGGGATCCAGCGCGAAAAGAAATCCGAAAAAGCACAAAAGAAGAAACGTCTTTTGCGTGCGGCGTTCGTCAAGTGCTGAAAAGGCGTCTAGGCTCTTTTCGTATTCCGCCGTCAGAAGATGATGGAGCGCAGCGTCCTTGCGCAGCGCACCGACGTACGCGTGCATCTTCACGAGCCACACGATGCCGACAACGAGCGAAATAATCACGCCAAGCACCGCTAAAACGGGGTAGAAGGCGATCGGATTGACCGCATTCGGCTCAAGCGAGCCGTTGTGGAAAAAGGTGGACGTCAGCACGAGCTCGGGCAGGAAAGAGAGCGCGTGCTTGCAAAGCAGAAAGACGAGCGTAAAGACGGTCAGCCGATCGATCCCGCCGCGCGCACCCGTCAGGGCGCCCGTGACGCCGTGCCGCTCTCCAAGATAAGTAAATCCTTCAAAAAACGCACGGAAGGCGGGAAGGACGAAGATGAGCTCCACGATCGCAAAGCCGAGCGCAAAGACAGCGATCAGCCCGCGCTCGTCCATATTCTTGCCCACGACGGACATCATCACGAAGATCGCGGGGATCTTGGCAAGCGAGATCCAGAATAAAATGCGGAAGCGGCGGAGCGCGTCGTCGAAATGAGCAAAGGTTTCCGACGCATAGCGCAAAGCCATCCATAAAAGCAGATAGCCGACGGCGTCGGGAAGCACGTCAAAGAGGTTGACGGTGGGGTTGAAGAGAAAGACGCATCCCGCAAAAAGCAGAGAAAGGGGAAGAAGCCGTCGATAGCGCGGCTTGGGTGCCTTCGTTTTCATCGTTTGTCATTCCTCCCTCGTTCCTTTTTCTTTTGTTCCTTGCGCGCACGGTCTTCCGCGCGGCGGCGGACCGTTTTTTCATCCTGCTCGTCCGACCACTTGCGAAAACGGTTCACAAAGCCGAAGCGCGAGGGCTTGCGGTCCATATTCTCCTCGCCCTCAAAGCAAATAAGGATGTAGCATTCATATACCGTCTTTGCATTGAAGAACGCATAAAGAATGCCGAAAATGATATAACCCAGCAGATAGTAGCCGAGAAACGCTGTCATATGCGTGAAAACGCCCACCTCAAGCACTAACCCCGCCGCGCAGAATACGGGCGTCAAAAAGCGGGAGCGCAGGGCGTGCTCGCGGAGCTTGGGAAGGTCGGTCTCCTTCGCCACCTCATCGATCCCCGCAAAGATAAACCAAATAAAGACGGCACGCACGAGCAGGCTCGCCGCCGCCACGCCCGAAACGACGGGCGCAGGAAGCGTAAAGAGCGAAAGCAGCTCGAAAATGCCAAAAAACAGTCTGACGAAATGGATCCCCGCGAGCACGATACCCGTGCGGAAGGCGGTTTGAAAGCCCTTCGCGTAGGGGGAGAGCGTGGAAAGTCCCCAAAGCATCAGTGCCGTCGCAAAGAAGTCCGAATATTCCGCGTAGGGAATATTGAAGGTCAGAAGAAATCCGAGAAACAGATAGCCAAATCCCATATTACTTCACAATGTTGGGGTTCGCACCGCAACAAGCCTTGTATTTCTTACCGCTGCCGCAGGGGCAGGGGTCGTTTCTTCCGGGCGTTTTGCTTGATTTCACAGGGGCGCGCTTGGGGGCTTCCGCGCCCGATGCGCTCGTTCCCGTCGCCTTTGCGACCTCGACGCGCTTCGTCGCGTCCTCCTTGGGAACGACCGTCATCAGCATACGAACGGTACTCTCGCAAATGCTGTCGATCATCGCGTCGAAGATCTCCGCGCCCTGAATGCGGTATTCAACGATGGGATTCCTTTGCGCGTAGCCGTTGAGCCCGATGGCGTCCTTTAAGTCGTCCATCGTGTCAAGATGCTCCATCCAGTTGGTATCCACGTTGCGAAGCAGAATGGAGCGCTCGACCTCGCGGAAGATCTCCGCGCCGAACAGCGCCTCCTTTTCCTCGTAAACGGAAAGCATATGAGAAAGAAGAAGCTCCTCGACCTCCTTCGCCGTCAGCGCACCCAGTGCGTCCTCAAAGAAGCGCTCGTCGTCCTCGCGGAAGAGCCAGCCCACGTAATAGGCACGTAATCCCTCGGCGTTGCCCGCGCTCTCTCCGTCGGGCGGATAGAAGGACATCACCGTCGCGTGTACCGAATCGCGGATCATACCGCGCATCGTTTCGCGCAAGTCGTCCCCGTCAAGCACCTGGCGGCGCTGCTCGTAGATCACCTTGCGCTGTTGGTTCATCACGTCGTCGTAGTCAAGCACGTTTTTACGGCGCGAGAAGTTGATGCCCTCCACCTTTCTTTGTGCCGTTTCGATGGCACCCGAAAGCAGTCCTGCACTGATGGGGGTATCCTCGTCCAGCCCGAGCCGTGCGACTACATCCGACAGACGGGATTGGGAGAACAAGCGGAGCAGATCGTCCTCAAGCGATAAGAAGAAGCAGGAGGCACCGGGGTCGCCCTGGCGTCCGCTTCGACCGCGAAGCTGGTTATCGATACGGCGCGACTCGTGGCGCTCCGTGCCGAGAATATATAAACCGCCCGCCGCGCGTACGCGCTCTGCCTCGGGAGCGATCTCCTCCTTGTACGCAGCATACAGCTCGCGGAAGCGTGCGCGTGCGGTGAGGACCTTCTCGTCGGTCGTGTCCGCACTGCCCGTGGCAAGCGCGATCACGTCCTCCTCAAATCCTTCCTTGCGCATCTGTGCCTTTGCCATATATTCGGGGTTGCCGCCCAGCATAATATCGGTACCGCGTCCCGCCATGTTGGTGGAAATGGTGACGGCACCCTCCTTGCCTGCCTGTGCGACGATCTCCGCCTCGTGCTCGTGGTGCTTGGCGTTGAGCACGGTGTGAGGGATCTTTTGCGCCTTCAGAATAGCGGAAAGCTCCTCGGATTTGTCGATCGAAACCGTACCCACGAGAACGGGCTGTCCCTTCTCGTGACATTCCTTGATCTGCTCGACGATCGCGCGGTATTTTCCGCGGATGGTGCGATAAACGCGGTCGTTCTCGTCAATACGGATCATCGGACGGTTGGTGGGGACCTCGACCACGTCAAGCGAGTAGATCTGACGGAATTCGTCCTGCTCGGTGAGCGCCGTACCCGTCATACCCGAGATCTTGCCGTACATACGGAAATAGTTCTGGAAGGTGATGGTCGCAAGCGTGCGGCTCTCCTTCTGTACGTCGATATGCTCCTTTGCCTCGATCGCTTGATGCAAGCCGTTATTGAAGCGGCGCCCGGGCATCAAGCGCCCCGTAAAGGCATCCACGATGATCGCCTTGCCATCCTTAACGACGTAATCCACGTCGCGCTTCATCACGCCGTGGGCGCGGATGGCTTGGTTGATATGGTGATAAAGCGTATTGTTCTCGGGATCCGCGAGGTTGTCAACGTGGAAGAATGCCTCCGCCTTGGCAATACCCGACGCGGTAATAATGGTGGTGTTCGCCTTTTCATCTACGATGTAATCGGCATCAACGGCGTCAAGGTCCTCCTTGCTGTCCGTTTCCTTGACCACAAGCTTGCGAAGCGTGCGGGCAAAACGGTCGGCAAGGGTATAAAGCTCGGAGCTTTTAGCGCCCGTACCCGAAATGATAAGCGGCGTGCGCGCCTCGTCCACGAGAATGGAGTCCACCTCGTCCACGATAGCAAAGTGATGCCCGCGCTGTACCATATCGCGGCGGTAAAGCACCATATTGTCGCGCAGATAGTCAAAGCCGAACTCGTTGTTCGTGCCGTAGGTGATGTCGGCGGCGTACGCCTCACGCTTCTCCTCCTTGGTCTGTCCGTGAACGACCAGACCCGTCGAAAGACCGAGAAAGCCGTAAACCTTTCCCATCTCCTCGCTGTCGCGGCGTGCGAGATAGTCGTTGACCGTCACGATATGCACGCCCTTGCCCGAGAGGGCGTTAAGATAGGCGGGAAGAGTAGCGACCAGCGTCTTACCTTCACCCGTTTTCATCTCGGCGATGCGTCCCTGATGCAGAAGCATACCGCCAAGCAGCTGGACGTAGAAGGGGCGCTTGCCGAGAACGCGGTCATCCGCCTCACGCACGACGGCAAACGCATCCGTGAGAATGCCGTCCTCCGTCTCACCCGCCGCAAGGCGTGCGCGAAGAACGTCCGTCTGGGCGCGAAACTCCTCGTCGGACATCGCCTTGTATTTGTCAGCAAGGGCTTCGATCTTGTCCGCCAAGGGGCGAAGCTTCTTGATCTGATGCTCGCTGTACGTTCCGAAAATTTTGGAAAAAAGTCCCATATCGTTTCCTCTGATTTCAGTATTCCATAGTTTAACAGATTAAGTATATCATATTTTATATTAAAATACCACACTTATTTGTAAAAAAAATGCTTTTTTTAAAAAATATTCCGTTTTCTCTTGACAAAGTGGGGCGTAAGGGTAAAATAGAAGTAGTAAAAAAGCAAGGATCAAGGATATGAAAAAGATCAACATCGTTCTGCATCAGCCCGAAATTCCGCAAAATACGGGCAATATCGCCCGCACCTGTGCGGCGACGGGCGCGGCGCTCCACCTCATTAAGCCCCTTGGCTTCGAGATCGACGACAAAAAGCTCAAGCGCGCGGGGCTTGACTATTGGCATCTGCTCGATATTACGTATTATGAGAGCGAAGAGGAGTTTTTTGAAAAAAACGGCGGGGAAGCCATCTATTATTTCACCACCAAGGCAAAGCAAAGCTATACGGACGTGACCTACCCCGAGCGCGTGTTTTTAATGTTCGGTAAGGAAACGAAGGGATTGCCCGAGCGCCTGATTGAAGCCAACCCCGACACCTCGGTGCGTCTGCCGATGCTCCCGAATTTGCGCAGCTTAAACCTTTCCAATACCGTCGCCGTCGCAACCTACGAGGTCTTGCGGCAACGAAGCTTTGAGGGCTTGACGGCGCTCGGGACCCCGACCACCTTCTCTTGGGAGGATGTGTGATGGGGGACGACGTTTACGTGCTCCTTTTGGGGGCGACGACGGGGGCGTACGCCCTTGCCCGCTCGTTTGGGGAGGATTACGCCGTCCCCGTGACGGTGATGGACGAGCAGGTGGACGCTGCATTTGAAAAAAGCAATTTCGTCCGTGAGGTGCGCCGCGTCCCGGGCATCACGTACCCCGCGCTTTTGCACCGCGCGCTCTCGGATTTTTATGAAGCCCACAGCGGGCGCAGTCTTTTGCTCTTGCCCCTGACGGCGGCATATGCCAAGGCGGTGCTTGCCGAGAGGGAATTTTATGAAAGAATGTTCCTTTTGCCGCAAAAGACGCCCTTTTGCGAGGGCACTGCGTCTAGTACGCCAGAAGCTCTCTTGCTTGCCTATCGGGGCAGGGAAGGCGCACTCACGACTGCCTACGGGCGCGTGGTCGCCCGCGATGAGGACGGCTCGCCGCTGGCGCTTGTGACCGCGCCCACCCCCGTAGCGCTTTTAGAAAAACTCACCCAAACGGAGAGCGGCTTTGCTCTGTACGCCGTGGATGAAAAAGAAAACCCCTCTTCTTATCTTCCCGAGGGAGCGGTCAGCCCGTTTTGCGCCCTTGCCTCGGCACAGGATACCTCGCTTGCCGAATGGGTGCTCTTTGACTACGTTTTGTGCCGCGAGGTAAAAAACGAATGCGCGGACGCACAAGCCGTCTTTTCGCTTTTGCCGTATCGCGCTTGGCGTAAGCGCGTGATAGACAAGGAAAAAAAGACGGTGGCGGCGCTACGAAAAAAGCACCTGCACCTGACGCTCTTCACCTTGAAAAACGAAAGAAAAAGTCCCTTTGCGCGCGCCCGTTTGCGCCGATTTTACCGAGGAATTTGAGAAAAGAAGAAAAACACAAAAAAATAAAACTTTTTTTCAAAAACCCCTTGACAAAACCGCTTTTCTCGTGTATAATACCAAATGTTGACGCGAGAGTGGCGGAACTGGCAGACGCGCACGTTTGAGGGGCGTGTGGTTTATCCGTACGGGTTCAAGTCCCGTCTCTCGCACCACGCAAAAAAGCAGGCTCGAAAGAGTCTGCTTTTTTGCGTGGTGCGAGAGCGGTCCTTGACCCAAATTTTCCTTGAAAATTTGGGTTCGCCGTCGGCTCGCAAGCATAGTCGTCTCACGCGCAAATCGTAGATTTGCTTCTGATACTTCTTTCCTTGCTCGGGCGCGGCACCGAAAACAGTTATCAACTGTTTTCGCCTTGCTTACCCGTCTCTCGCACCAAA
>JAFTIH010000046.1 GCA_017456985.1 Clostridia bacterium
CAAGAGTTGGTAGTAACCAAGTCAATACCAATAATTTTTCCCATAATATTTATCCTCCAAGTTGGTTGTTTTTCGTATTTTGTAAACTTTAGTTAGCAACTTTGACCATTGCGAAGCGAATGATCTTGTCGCCGCGGCGATAGCCCGTCTGGAATACGTCGGTGATCTCGTTCTCACCGAACGCCTCGTCCTCGGCGTGCATCACGGCGTTATGGATGTTGGGGTCGAATTTTTCGCCCACCGCACCGAAGGGGGTCACCCCGAGGCGCGCAAGCATCTCGTCGGACATTTTGGAGAGCATTGCAAGACCCTCGGCGACCTTATCCGCCTCGGTGAACTGCGCGGCGCGGGCAAGGTTGTCAAGCAGGGGCAGGATCTCCCCCACGGCGTCCGCAACGGCGTCACCGTAAATGCCTTCCTTTTCCTTTGCACTGCGGCGGCGGAAGTTTTCATACTCCGCGGCAAGGCGCAGGTGCGCGTCCTTTTCCTCGGCAAGTGCCGCTTCAAGCGCCGCAAGCTCTTCCTTTTGCTTGGCGAGCTGGGCTTTCAGCTTTTTGTCGGCCTTTTCCGACTTTTTCTTTTCGGGCGCGGGGGATTCCGCCGTTTCGGGGGCAGTCGCCTCCTCTGCGGCGTCGGGCTCCGCCGTCACCTCGTCCGTGATCTTCTTTTCTTCTTCCACTTTTTGATCCTTCCTTTCTATCCGTCCTCACCCTCGTCAAAGGCATCGCTGATGCCCTCGGACAGGTGATTGAGAATGGCGATAACGCGCGAATAATCCATACGCGTCGGTCCGATGACGCCAAACGCGCCCACCACCTTGCCGCCGCGTCGGACGGTGCGGTAGATAAACGCGGAATTGCTCATCGCACCGATGGCGTTTTCCGAGCCGATGTGGACCTGCAGGTCCTTCCCCGTATCCTCGGCGGACACGAGCTTCAAAAGGTTTTCCTTTTCTTCAAAGAGCGCCAGCATTTCCCTGAGCTGTGCGGGCTCCGAATACTCGGGATATTCGAGCAAATGCCCCACGCCGTCAATGCGGAGCTCACCGCCGTCGTGCTCGTTCATCGCTTCGTAAATGGCGGTGACGACGGGATGTAAAAGCGGGGCAAGGTTGCCAAGCACGCGCTCTGCCTCTACGATACGGGAGAGCGTGATCTCCTCTGCCGTGAGTCCCGTAAAGCCTGCGTTAAGCAGCTGCATAAAGCCCGCGTGCTCCTCGGGAGAAACGAACAGCGGCGTGTGCATCGTTTTGGTCTTGACCTCACCCGAGGCAAACACGAAGACGAGCACGAAGGCGTGCTCCGAAAGGTACGCCGATTCAAAGCGCGTGATGACTGCACTGCCCGAGCGAGGGCGAATGGCGACTGCCGTATAATTTGTAAAGGAAGAAATGAGGCGCGAGGCGCTTTCAAGCACCCCGTCAAGCTCCCCGATCTTCTGGCGAAGGGTGCGGTTGATCTGCTCGATCTCCATCGCCGTCATACGGTATTTTTGCGCGAGGGAATCCACGTAATAGCGGTATCCCAGCTCGGTGGGGATGCGCCCCGCCGAGGTGTGCGGCTGTTCAAGCAGCCCCATACTCTCAAGCTCTGCCATTTCGTTGCGAATGGTAGCAGAGGAGCAGGTCAATTGCTGATTTTCCGCAATCGCCTTGGAGCCGACAGGCTCGCCGTACCTGATGTGAGATTCCACGATTGCTTGCAAAATCAGGCGTTTTCTTTCACTTAATTCAAGATGCTCCAAGCTGTGGGACCTCCGTTCCTCGTTTTTCGGTTTTAGCACTCGAAAAAGGTGAGTGCTAATTCCAAGTACAAGAATAGCACGATTCTGTCCAAATGTCAAGGGTCCCATCCTTTATTTTTATGAATTTTTTGTTAATTCGCTTTTTTTGCGGTTTTTTTCTCCCCTTTTCCCGAAAAAGTTGGGAAAAAGCATCTTGACACGGGAGCCGAATCGTTATATAATATAATATATAATATTATGTTTGGTCAATGTGGCGCACGCGCACGCGAGTACGGGCATTTGCTTTTGTGCCGTGCAAACGCGCAGAGGGTGCATAGACGCTCTGCGGGCCCATTCCCTATAATACTATTATGTCACGATCCTCCGACGAAATATGTCGGAACAGAAAAAAAGAAAAGGAGGAAACCAAATGGACAAGTGGATCTTTTTAGCCATTGGCGCCGTAGCAGGCATTATTTTGACCGCCGTGATCGTTTTGATCCGTAAGGCGATGGATAAAAAGAAGCTCGACTATGCCAAGCAGGAAGCCAAGCGCATCCTGTCCGAAGCGATCCAGAACGCCGCTGCTCACAAGAAGGAAGCGATCCTTGAAGCCAAGGAAACCGTCCTTGCGATGAAGAACGAAGCGGAGGAAGAGCTGAAGGAACGCCGCCGCGAGGTATCGCGTCAAGAGCATAGAATCGCACAAAAGGAAGAAGCACTCGATAAGAAGACCGAGTCGCTTGAGCAAAAGCACAATGCTTTGCAGAAAAAGCAAGAGGAAGCCGAAGCCCTCAAGAAGAAGATCGAGGAGGCGCTTGCCAAGCAGATCGAAAGCCTTGAGAAGATCGCGGGACTGACCGCAGACGAGGCAAAGGACGAGCTTCTTCGTCGCGTAGAGAACGAGATCGAGCACGAGACCGCTCTGCGCATCGCGGAATACGACGCACGCTTCCGCGACGAATCCGCAGACCGCGCGAAGGATATTCTTTCGCAAGCCATCCAGCGCTGTGCCGCTGACCACGTCAGCGAGGTGGCAATTTCCGTCGTTCCTCTTCCCAGCGAGGAAATGAAGGGACGCATCATCGGCCGCGAGGGTCGAAACATCCGCACCATCGAGCAGCTGATCGGTGTGGAGCTGATCATTGACGACACGCCCGAGGTCATCACCATTTCGGGCTTTGATCCCATCCGCCGCGAGACCGCACGCATCGCGCTTGAGCGTTTGATCGCGGACGGCAGAATCCACCCCGCTCGCATTGAGGAGATGGTGGAGAAGGCACGCCGCGAGGTCGATAACGCCATCAAGCAGGCGGGCGAAAAGGCGATCTTTGAAACGGGTGTTCACGGGCTCACGCCCGACCTGATCCGTCTGCTCGGCAGACTCAAGTACCGTACCAGCTACGGTCAGAACGTGCTCCGTCACTCCATCGAGGTCTCTTTGCTTTCGGGTATGATCGCAGATGAGATCGGCGTGGATAGCACCATTGCCAAGCGTGCAGGTCTTTTGCACGATATCGGTAAGGCGCTCACGCAAGAGGCAGAGGGCTCGCACATTCAGCTTGGCGTTGAGGTTGCCAAGAAGTACCGTGAGAGCCGTGACGTGATCCACGCGATCGAGGCACACCACGGTGACGTGGAGCCTAAGACCCCCCTTGCCTTCATCATTCAGGCAGCAGACGCGATTTCCGCCGCCCGTCCCGGTGCCCGCCGTGAGGACGTTGAAAATTACATCAAGCGTTTGCAGAAGCTTGAGGAGATCGCAGGCGAGTTTGAGGGTGTTGACAAGACCTTCGCCATCCAAGCAGGCCGTGAGGTCCGCATTATGGTCAAGCCCGAGGTCATTACGGATGACAAGATGCAGATCCTCGCGCGCGATATTGCCAAGAAGATCGAAGCCGAGATGGAATATCCCGGACAGATCAAGGTCAATATCATCCGCGAGAGCCGCGTTTCGGACTACGCAAAATAAAAAACGCAAAGCCTTCCCGCCCCCGGGAAGGCTTTGTTCTCCAAGCATCGCCCGCGCCACAGTGTGCGGACTGTGTAAGGGTAGAAGGAGCAATTTTATGTTTCGCTTTATGGCAATCGGCGACGTGACCTCCCCCACCGCCGCAAGAGCGCTTGCCGCTACGCTTTGGCAGGTGCGCCGAGAATATTCTCTTGACTTTGTGACGGTCAACGCCGAGAACGCGGGCTTTATCATCGGTCCGCCCGCCGACGTGGCGCTCGCCCTCCTTGACGGCGGGGCTGACGTGCTCACGGGCGGCAACCACATTTTGCAGAATATGTCGCTTCAAGCAACGCTTGAGAACGACAGCCGCATTCTCCGTCCCGCCAACTATCCCGACGCCGCCCCCGGCTTCGGCTACACCGTCGTGCCTGCCAAGGGACTGCGCGTACTGGTAGGAAATCTGCTCGGCAGAGTGCATATGGACCCGCCGCTTGACTCGCCCTTCGACGCTGCGGAGCGCATCCTTGCGCGCGAGGCAGGCAAGTACGACCTTGCCTTCTTTGACTTTCACGCAGAGGCAACGGGCGAAAAAACGGCACTTGCCGCCTTTCTCGACGGACGGGTGACGGTGCTGTTCGGCACCCACACCCACGTGCCGACGGCGGACGACGGCGTCCTTCCAAAGGGAACGGGGTACGTGAGCGATCTTGGTATGTGCGGCGCACGCGGCGGCGTGCTCGGTATGAGCGAGGAAAGCGTGCTTTCCCGCTACACGACGGGACTGCCCACGCGCTTTGCGCCCGCCACGGGCGCTCTGTACGCCGACGCGGTCATCTTCTCGATCGACGAGAGCAAAAGGCGCACCGTCAAGACGGAGCGCGTGACGCTTTCGCTCCCTGCACCGACCGAGCCTACGCGCAAGCCTGCGCGCAGATAACCAAAAAAAGGAGCCTTGGCAAAGGTTCCTTTTTTCTTTTGGTCATTTTTCATTCCTGCCCGCATATACTGACATAGAAAGCAAAAGGGGGCAACTTATGAAATCCATGGCAATCGGAAAGACTGTCGGCATCGCGATCTTCACCTTTGGGCTTGGTATTCTCATCTCGTTCTTTTTACCCGACCGCTTTTTGGTCGTCATCGAGGCGATTTTGATGGTTGCCATCGGTTTGCTTTGCTTTTTGCGCCCCAAATGTTAGCCGATCCCCTCTGCGGGTGTCGGTTTGAGAAAGGAGGCTCCCTTGTGCGGATCATCGTTTTTCGATCACCCAAGCTCTTAAAGCCTGTTTTTTGCCGTCTGTTCGGCGGTAAAAAGAAAACATAGCCCGCCACGCAAGCGTCGCGCGGAAAACGAAGGCATCACGGATGCCTTCGTTTTTTATATCCTCTTGACATTTTTCGCAGGGTTGATTATAATAAGGAAGACAGAATATGAAAAAAGGGGGGCTCGTATGCAGGAGAAAACGAAAAAAGAGCGGCGCATTTGTCGGCTCTACGACCGCACGATCGGGAAAGCGGTTCCGCGCGGCTGTCTTTTGGTGATCATTCTCATGATTGCCATCAATTGCTCGGTCTATTTCTTTACGGAGCTTCTTTTGGGCGAGGACGCCGTATATCACTCGCTTGCCATCCCGCTCGACGGAAGGATCCCGCTCGTTCCCGCCTTTATGATTCCCTACGTGCTGAGCTACGTCCTTTGGGTGGGTACGCCCATCTTCCTTGCATGGCGTGACCGCACGCGCTTTTTCGATATGGCGGCGGCATTCTTTTTGAGCATCGTTATCGCGTTTTTGTTCTTTTACTTTTTCCCCGTTTCCATCGAGCGTCCCACGGTTGAGGGGAACGATCTCTTTTCCGTCGCCGTGCGCTACCTGTATGAAATCGACGCACCGCGCAATCTCTTCCCTTCCTTGCACTGTATGCACACGTGGACCTGCTATCTTGCCATTCGCGGCAGACGGGAATACTCGCCCGCGTTGCGGTGGGGTGTTTTCGTTTTTGCCCTGTTCGTCTTTGCGTCCACCGTGCTATTACGCCAGCACTACCTTGCGGATATCGCGGGCGGCATTCTCTTTGCGGAGCTTTGTACTTTGCTCGCTACGAAAACCAAGCTTTCCCGCATCCTTGAACGCGGCTTTACACGGCTGTCCGACGCGATATTCTTTCAAAAAGGATGAAAAAAGAACCGACGAAGGTCGGTTCTTTTTCGTTTATTCGTCGAGGCGGTAAAGGTCCTCGTACCTCTCACCGCGTACGCCGATGCGGTCCGTGCCGTGCGACACGAGAACGAGGGGCGGACGGGGGATGCGGTTGTAATTGGACGCCATTGAGAAATTGTAGGCACCCGTCGTTAAGACCGCAAGGATCTCACCGCGCACGGGGCGCGCCATCACCATATCCTCACCGATAAGGTCGCCGCTCTCACAGCATCTGCCCGCGAGCGTGGCAACGAAATCCCTCTCGGCGTGCATCCGCGAAGCAAGGCACACGGTATAGCGTGAGCCGTACAGCGCGTAGCGGGGGTTATCGGGCATACCGCCGTCGATGGAAACGTAGCTCTTGTAGCCCGTGATGGTCTTGACGGTGCCGACCGTGTAGAGCGTGACGCCCGCGTCGGCGACGATGCTTCTGCCGGGCTCCATTAAGATCTCGGGCATCGGGAGCCCGTACTCTGCACAGCGCGCCTTGACGTGTGCGGCAACGAGGCGGATGTTCTCGCAGTAATCGATGACGGGATCGCTTTCCACGTAGCGCACGCCAAAGCCGCCGCCAAGATTGAGGACGCTTGCCGTAAAGCCGTGGCGATCGCGCATGCACGCGATAAAGCCCAGCATAATATCTGCGGCGTCCGTAAAGGGCTCCGTCTCAAAGATCTGCGAACCGACGTGGCAGTGGAAGCCGAGCAAGCGCACCGAGGAAAGAGAAAGCGCGCGAAGAGTAATTTCCTCTGCCTGTCCCGTTTCGATGGCACTGCCGAACTTGGAGTCCACGCTTCCCGTGGCGATCTTTGCCAGGGTATGCGGGTCGATGCCAGGGGACAGGCGCAAAAGAATATCCTGCGTAACGCCAAGCTCACCCGCGATGCGGTCAAGCGCCTCTAGCTCTTCAAGGTTGTCCACCACGAAGGTGCCGACGCCGTAACGGATCGCCGTTTCGATATCCTTGTCCGTTTTGTTGTTGCCGTGGAAGTAGGCGCGCGAAAGGGGGAAGCCCGCCGCGTGTGCCGTCATCATTTCACCGATGGAAACGAGGTCGGTGCGCATTCCTTCCTCTGCCGCGATGCGGTAGATGCCCTTGAAGGACAGCGCCTTGCTCGCAAGAAGAGGACCGCTCTCGCCCCCGAAGTGCTCCTTCATCGCGCGGATATAGGTGCGGCAGTTTTCTCTGACGCGGTCCTCATCCAGCAGGTAAAGGGGCGTGCCGTATTTCTCGGCAAGCGCGACGGTGTCGGCACCGCCAAGCGTGAGGTGTCCCGCGTCGTTGATCCCAAGATGCTCGTATAGCATATTTTCACCTTTTGCTGATTATTTCAGCATCTCTCTCATATCGTAAAGTCCAGCCGTTTGTCCGACAAGGAAGCTTGCCGCCACAACGGCGCCCTCGGCAAACAGCGAGCGGCTGTGTGCCTCGTGCTTGATGGTGATGGTTTCGGTATCCGTACCGATCAGCACCGCGTGCTCGCCCACCACGTTGCCCATACGCACCGCGTGAATGCCGATTTCGCCCCTCTCGCGCTTGGCGTTGCCCGCTCTGCCGAGCTTATAGGTGGCGTCCGTTTTGACCTCGCGGATGCGGTCGGCAACCATCAGTGCCGTACCGCTGGGAGCGTCCAGCTTGCGGTTGTGATGCACCTCGACGATCTCAATATCCGCGTCGGGGTACAGCCTTGCCGCGCTGACGGCAAGCTCGCAAAGAACCGCCACGCCAAGCGACATATTCGCCGAGCGGAAGACGGGGATGCTCTTTGCCGCTTCGTTTATGGCGGCAAGCTCCTCCTCGGTCTGTCCCGTCGTACAAAGCACGATGGGGGTCTTGGTCTTAACGGCGTACGCGCAAATGGCGGGGGTCGCCGCGTGATGGGAAAAATCGATGATGACGTCGCCCGTCACCGTCAGCTCGTCGGGGGTCTTGACGATTGCGGGATCGGTCGAAAAGGCATCGACGGCACCCGCTCTTTCGGCACCGCGATAGCCCTCGTCTAACAGACGAAGGACCTCCTTGCCCATTCTGCCGCACGCACCGTTGACAATTACTTTCATAGGTCGTTACTCCTTTAAGCCTTGCGGCTCTTTTTTATACGCGGATGCCCTGCTCGCGCATCGCGTCGAGAAGGTTGGCGCGGGTCGCGTCCTCCATAGGCGTTAAGGGCATACGGAGGTAGTCCTCGCAATAGCCCATCGCCGCCATCGCCGCCTTGACGGGGATGGGGTTGACCTCGGAGAAGAGGGCGTCGATGAGGCGGTGGTAACGGCACTGCAGATCTGCCGCGCCCGCTACGTCGCCGCGCAGGAAGCGGTTGCAAAGCTCCACCGTTTCACGGGGCATCAGGTTGGAGAGCACCGAGATGACGCCAACGCCGCCGAGTGCCATCAGGGGAACGATCTGGTCGTCGTTACCCGAATACAGATCGAGCTTGCCGCGCACGCGTGCCATCGTTTCCACGATCTTGGAGATGTTGCCGTTTGCTTCCTTGATGCCCACGATGTTTTCGTGCTCGGCGAGTGCCTCGTAGGTCTTGGGCTCAATGTTCACGCCCGTACGGGAGGGAACGTTGTAAAGGATGACGGGAACGGTGGACGCATCCGCGATCCTCGCGTACATCTGGTAAAGACCCTTTTGGGTCGCCTTATTGTAGTAGGGCGTGACCGAAAGGATGGCGTCGGCGCCTGCCTCGCACGCGCAACGCGTTAAGTCCAAGGCGTAATCAAGGTCGTTGGAGCCCGTACCCGCAATCACGGGAACCTTACCCGCCGCTCTCTTTGCGGCAAACGCGATGGCGTCGCGGTGCTCGTCGTCCGTCAGGGTAGATGCCTCGCCCGTCGTGCCGCAGACCACAAGACCGTTGATGCCCTCGCTAATCTGCCAATCGATGAGTCTACCAAACGCGTCGTAATCGATGCCCGCCTCGGTTAAAGGGGTGATGAGCGCCGTAGCGGCACCCTTAAAAACACATTTCTTTGCCATTTTCTTTTCCTCCTATAATAACAAAAACCGACATACAGTCGGCTTTTTCGGTCGTATGATGCTACCCCACGCAAAAAGATGGGACAAACATGATAGCTCTCCGCAAAAGCGACAGTCCGACGGATCTTATTCCGTAAGACCGGTATGCGCACACGCAAGTACGCACCCTCGGCAACGGCTCCTTTCCGCCAGCAACGGTCTGCGCGACCTTTTGCACTGACATACTCTTAGCACGATGCACCTCTACCGTATGTAGTCCCATCATAGCACATTTTTTTCGCTTTGTCAAGGGGTTTATCCACTTTTCGCAATACAAATAATCAGCCGCGTTTCTCCCTCCCCCTCCTCGCGGCGGGATTCAACGCGAAGACCGCATCGGCGAAGGATCTCCACCGAACGATCCACGGAGTTGTAAAAAAGCCGAAGATCCTTAAGCGCGCCTCTCGGGCGCCGCAGGACGGGCGGCGTTTCCTTTTGCAGGACGGCAAGCGCCTCCTCCACCATTCTCTCCGCCTGCTCGACGTTGGCACGGCGGGTTATCATCCGCAAAAGAAGCTCCTCCCTTTTTTCATCGGGCAAGCGCAAAAGCGCCCGCGCGTGGCGCTCGGTGAGTCCCGAGGAAAGAATTTTCTCCCGCAAGACGGGACTAAGGCGTAAAAGACGAAGTTTATTGGCGACGTAGGACTGGCTGACCGAAAGGCGTCCTGCGACCTCGTCCTGCGTCAGAGCGTACTCGTGGCAAAGGCGCTCGATCGCCGCGGCGATCTCAAACATATTGAGGTCCTCGCGCAAGAGGTTCTCCATCAGGGTGAGCATCGCGCCGTCCTCTCCCTCCACCGCGTACACGAGGCAAGGAACGCTCGTAAGCCCCGCAAGACGCGCGGCGCGAAAGCGACGCTCGCCCGCGATGATATGATAAGCACCCTGTGCGGCACGCACGCTGATGGGTTGAAGCAGTCCGTAACGGCGTATGCTTTCGGCGAGCGCCGCAAGCGCGGTGTCCTCAAAGACGGTGCGCGGCTGATCGGGACTTGGGGAGAGCTTGTCCACGGGGATCTGCAAGACCCGTCCTTCCTCGTTTCTTTTCTTTAAAAAGCCCATCGTCCTCGCTCCTTTTGTTTTTTCACTCCCATCATACCGCAAGCGAGAGAGAAAAAAACGGCGAAAAATGCAGTCACGCTGCCCTTTTCATCGCACTTTTCGGCAAGAAGCGACGGCGTGTGCCGCTCTCCCCTGTCCCGTCAAAAAACGCACGGGGAGCCCCAAGGACGGCTTGACAAACGCTACGGGATACGATATAATAATATCGTACTATAATAAATTAGAAAAAAGAAGGGAGGGAGCGCTTTGGCACGCATCCGTCTTTTGATCACCGACGAGCGATTGCGGCACGCCGTAGGGCTGTTGCTTGGCGGCGAGCACGAGCTCGTAAGTGAGGACGAAGAGCTTCTCGTCACCGACCAGCCCACCGCATCCTCGCTTCCCACCGTCGTGATCGGCTCCGCCGCGCTTCCTCGCCCCTTTTCGCACGAATCGCTGCTTTGTGCTGTCAGGCGTGCGGCGACAGAGCCCGTATTGACCCCCACGGAGCGGCGCTTATACGAAGCACTGCGTGCGGCATCCCCTCACCCTGTTTCGCGCGAGCAGTTAAGGCGCGCCGCTTTCCCGAACGGCGGGGACGACCGTATGTTAAATCTTTACGTTCATTATCTTCGCGAGAAGCTAGAGCGCGACGGTGTTCGCCGTATTTTTGCTTCCCGCGGGAAAGGATACTATCTGGATGCTGACCGTATGCCGTGACGATTTTTTATCGTTTCCTTTTTTAAAAGCCATCGCCGAATGTGTCAAGAGCGCTACCCCCGCCGTGCTTCTCGTTCCCGAGGGACAGGCGCTTGCCGTTGAGCGCGAAGCGGCGACCAGCTTGCCCGCAAGCGCGCCGCTCACCTTTGAGGTCAGCAACTTCACCCGCCTTGCCGACCGTGCCTTCCGCACCTTTGGCGGTATCTCTTATCGCTACGCCGACCGCGTGGCGGAGGCGCTTCTGATGTGGCGGGTGCTCGACGATTACGCCCCCTTCTTAACGGACGAGAGCGCGGGCAATATGACCGACACCGTCAAGGAAAAGCTCGCGGCAATGAACGAGCTGTGGGCGGCTGGGCTTTCGCCCGAGGAGCTTCTTCGCGTCGCCGCGCTGACGGAGGGCGAGGTTTTACGAACGAAGCTCTCCGAGCTTGCAGAAATTATGGGACAGTACGAGGGGGCGCTCGCCGAGGGCTACGGCTCGCACGCCAAGGACCTTGATAAGCTTCTCGGCATCCTGCAAAAAACCACCGCCTTCCGCGACACGACCTTCTTCGTTTCGGGCTTTACGAGCTTTACGGCGAGAGAGCTTCTTATTCTTGTTGAGCTTGCCCGCCACACCGCCGTCACGGTCGCGCTTCCCCTCCCCGCAGAGGACGAGCGCGCGTTGTGCTACGAGGAAACGCTCACCACCTTCCGCGCCTTGCGCGCCCTTTGCGCCAAGGCGGGAGTTTCCATCCGCCGCACCGAGGGCGAGCGCGCCAACCGCGCCGAGGCACTGCGCTACGCGCAAAGGATGCTCTTCCGCGCTGACCGTCGCACCGAGGCGTTCGAGGGTGACGGCACCGCGCTTTCGCTTTTGCGCGCGCCCGACCCCTTTTCAGCGTGTGCCGAGATCGCCGCCGAGATCGCGCGGCGCGTCAGAGAGGGTGCGCGTTACCGCGACTTTACCGTCATCGCGCGCGAGAGCGATCCATACGACGGCATTCTTGACGCCGCACTCGCCGCCGAGGGCATTCCCTTTTTCTTTGCCACCGAAACGGCTCTGCCCGAGCTTTCTCTTTGCAAGATGATCCTTTCCGCCTACGCGACCGTTTTACGCGGATGGCGGCAGAGCGATCTGCTTTCTTATATAAAATGCGGCTACACGGGCGTCACACGCGACGACTGCGACCGCTTTGAGCTGTATCTTTCCTTCTGGCGCCTGCACGGACGCGCGCTGTCGGAGGACACCCCCTTCGATATGCATCCGCGCGGCTACGAGGGTATCTTTACGGAGAGCGACAGTGCGACGCTTGCCCTGGTCAACCGCGTGCGCACCGCCCTGCTTTCTCCGCTTTGGCGGCTTGCGGGCACCGCACGCGCCCAAATGACGGTGCGCGAGCACACCGAGGCGCTCTATCGGTTTCTTTGCGACGTGCGCGCCGAGGAAGCACTTCTGCAAATGGCACGCCGTGAGCGTCTTGCAGGACGCGTGCGGGAAAGCGAGGTGCTCTCGCGCTTATTCCCCGTTTTATGCGGACTGTTCGACCAGATGGTCGAGATCCTCGGAGAAAGCCGTATGACGGGCGCGCGATTTACGGAGCTGCTGGCGTTCGTCTTTTCCTCGTCACACCTCGGCTCGCTTCCCACCGCCTTTGACGCCGTCACCGTGGGCAACGCGGACACGGTCTATCCCGACGAAGAAAAAACGGTCTTTTTGCTTGGGGTCAACGAGGGAGAGTTTCCCGCCTCCGTTCCCACCTCGCAGGGCGCCTTTCTTGAAGAGGAGCGCCGCTCCCTGCTCTCCCTTGGCGTGGAGGTGGGCAAGGATCCCGCCGTGCGCGCCTCGCGCGAGCAGTTCGTCTTTTTACGCGCGTTATGTGCGGGCAAAAGGACGGTCGTCCTTTCCTACGAAGCAAGCGCCCTTGGCGGTGCCACCCGTCCGCACGATGCCTTCGTGCGCCTGGAAGCCTTGTTCGGCAAGGCGCGCCACACCGAGGAATTAGCGGAGATCTTTTCCGCGCGCGCGGCGACCGAGCAATTTCCCGAGCTTGCAGGGACCCCGAAGGGGGATGCCATCGGCGCCCTTTTAAGCGGCGATCCCGCGTATGCGCGCCATATTCTGGCGGCTTCCCTACCTTTAAGCGAAACGGCGTGCCGCGTAGGAGCGGAAACGGCAAGCGCTCTCTTCCCCGACACCATCTACACCTCGCAATCCCGCATTGACAAATATCTCGACTGCCCCTTCTCCTACTATTGCCGTTACGTGCTACGCCTGCCCGAAAACGAGCGCGCCGCTATCCGCACGATGGAGATCGGCACGACGATGCACGCCATCCTGCAAACGCTTTTTGAAAAGCTGGCGGAAGAAGAGCGGAGCATTTGCGACCTTTCTCCCGAAGAGCTTAATGCGATCGTGGACGAGGCTTGTCACGCGCGTTTGCTCACGATGTGTCCCGAAAGCCAGCGAAGCGCTCCCCGCATCGCGCATCTGTTTACGCGCATCCGCCGCGCGGCAGGTCTTGTGGTACGGGACCTGCAGCTCGAATTTTCACACGCAGATTTCACCCCTCGCTTTTGCGAGCTTGAGATCGGCGGTAAGGATGCGCCCGAATCCCTCGTTTTTTGCGATGGTGAAGGAAAACGGGTGTCCTTCGGCGGCTTTATCGACCGCATAGATACCTATCGCGCCCCCACGGGCGAAACCTTCGTGCGCGTGGTGGATTACAAGTCCTCCCCCCACGACTTTTCCCGCGACGAGCTTCGACGCGGGCGCAATTTGCAGATGTTCGTTTACCTTTGCGCACTTTGGAAGAGCAAAAACGAAGGGTTCCGCGCCCGTCTTTCGCTCGCCCCCGATGAGGCACTTTTGCCTGCGGGCGTGGTTTACAGCAAATCAAGCCCCGCACTCCCCACCCTGTCCGCACCCGCCCCCAAGGAAACGCTGGAAGCGGACGCGATGGCAAAGCTCGAGCGAAGCGGCTTTTTCTTGCGCGAGGAGGACGTGCTTCGCGCGATGGACGACACCTTTTCAGGACACCTCGTTCCCGCCACGCGCGACGGCAAGGGTGACTTGAAATACAAAAAGGAAAAAGCCTTCGGCTCTCTCGTGGAGTTTGGTGAGATGCTCGACGAGGCGGAGGAGGCGGTCTGCTCCATCGCCGCGCGAATGCGCGAGGGCGTCGCGGACGCACTTCCCGATGAGGAAGCAAAATATCCGCCTTGCAGTGGCTGTGCCTTTCTCCCCCTTTGCCGCCGCGAGCTTTAAAAGCCCCTTCATCAAAAAACACCTATGCTTGCGCATAGGTGTTTTTCTTCGTTTTGTAAAGAATTGTTTACTTTTCTCCGCTTTCCGCTTCTGCGGCTTGCGCAAGACTGCTTTCTTCCATCTTGCGTCTTGCCTCGTCGCGCGCGCTGACCTTCTCGTGCGGCTTGATATCGCCTGCCGCGGTAAGCGCCATTTTGGTGAGCATCGGGCCCACCAGCTCGTAAACAAGCACGGCGAAGAGGGTGATGTTGGCAACGAGAAGCCCGTCGGGACCAAGCTCCACCGCCTTCATCGCCATTCCGAGCGCAACGCCCGCCTGCGGAAGCAGGGTGATGCCGAGATACTTGACGATGTGGTCGTCGCACTTCACCGCCTTGGCGCTCGAAAATGCGCCGAGATACTTACCTACCGAGCGCGCGAGGATATAGATCACGCCGATCAGCACGATGGCGCCGTCCGCAAAAACGGAAAGCTCAAGCTCCGCGCCGCTGAGCACGAAGAAGAGGATGTAAAGCGGACCCGTCCAACGGTCAAGGCGGTCCATCAGCTCCTCCGAGAAATCGCACACATTGCAAAAGACCGTGCCGAGCATCATACAGGAAAGGAGCGAGGAAAAGGCGATATGCACGCCGAAGACGTTAAACTTCAACATCGAAAGACCGACGGTGAGGAACACGAAGGCGACGGACATCGAAAGACGCTTGGAGCGCGAATGGAAGAAGCGCTCGAAGAAGGTGAACAGCCATCCCATCGCAAGACCGAGGAGGAGCGAGAAGACGACCTCGAGGATAGGCTCCACGATCATACCGATGACGCTGATGGCACCCTCATTCATCGCACGGGCGATGCCGAAGGAGATGGCGAACAGCACAAGTCCCACCGCGTCGTCCAAGGCGACGACGGGGAGCAGGATATCCGTCAGGGGTCCCTTCGCCTTATACTGGCGCACGACCATCAAGGTCGCGGCAGGAGCAGTCGCCGCCGCGACCGCTCCAAGCACGATGGCGGCGGGCAGGGAGAGCTTGTCGGGGATGATGAAATGCAAGCCGATGAGCACGCCATCCACGAGGAGCGTGGTTACGACCGCTTGAAAAATACCGATGACGGTCGCCTGGCGTCCCGTTTTTTTCAGCTGTCCGAGGCGGAACTCATTGCCCATCGAAAAGGCAATGAAGCCGAGCGCCACGTCGCAGATGATGGAAAAGCGCTCGACGTTTTCCATACTCACGAAGCCAAGCCCCTCAACACCAAAGGCGCCGAGCAGGTACGGACCGAGCAAAATACCGCCGACGAGATACGCCGTCACGGCGGGGAGCTTCAAAAGCTTTGCTAGACGGGACAAAATAAGTCCCGTAAAAAGGGCAAGCGCAAGACTAAGTAAGATTTCCATAACAGCCTCTTTTCTTTTTGTAGGCACGCCGTGCGGGTGCAACCCGTATGCGTGGCAAAGAGCCGCAAAAAGCGGCTCTCTTCGGGGTCATTTTTTAAAAAGCAACTGCTTCGTTTTTGGAGAAAACGAAACGATTTATGCCTCCCAGTTGTGATAAACTGCGGTGACGTCCTCACAATCGTCGAAGTAGTCGAGCAGCTTTTCCATCTGCGCGGCGTCCTCCTCACCAAGCGTAACGTAGGAAGAGGGGATCTTGGTCTTCTCGGCGGTGAGCACGGTATAGCCTGCCGCACGGATCGCCTCGGCAACGGCGTCAAGGTCGTCGCACTCGGTGGTGATCTCGTAAACGCCCTCGTCGCTCTCGAAGTCGGCGGCGCCTGCCTCGAGTGCCGTTTCCATCAGCTTCTCCTCGTCGATCTCGCCGTCCTCATCCTCAATGGTGATAAGCCCCATATCGGTGAACATAAAGCTCACACACCCTTGCACGCCCATATTACCGCCGCACTTGTCGAAATAGTGACGAAGGTCGCCTGCGGTGCGGTTGCGCGAGTCGGTTGCAGTCTCTACGATGACGGCAACGCCTGCGGGACCGTAGCCCTCGTAGGTGATCTCCTCGTAGACCACGTCGGAGTCGCGGAACTTCTTGATGGCGCGCTCGATGTTATCGTTGGGGACGTTGTTCGCCTTCGCCTTGGCGATCAGCTCGCGCAGCTTGGTGTTGGAGGCGGGGTTGGGACCGCCTGCACGGATGGCGACAGCCATCTCCTTGCCGATCTTCGTAAAGATCTTGGCGCGCGCGGCGTCCGTCTTTTCCTTTTTGCGTTTGATATTATTCCATTTGCTATGTCCGGACATAATAGAATTCCTTTCTGATTAAATCTTTTCGGGGGTCTTCATACAGATGAGCGAGAGCGCACGCCCAAGCACCGTCTTGGTTGCACGGGTGAAGGCGAGGCGGTTTTCGCGCTCGGTCGCATTCTCGGCAGAGAGGATCTTGCACTCGTGATAGAAGCGGTTGAACGCGGCGCAAAGGTCGAGAATATAGCGGGTGATGAAGGAGGGCTCGTATTCCTCGATCGCCGCCTCCACGCGCTCAGGGAAGAGCGAAAGCACGCGGGCAAGCTCACTTTCCTCGGCGCACATCGGGATGGGCGCAACGCTCTTGCCGCTCCCCTCGCCTGCCTTCTCTAACAGGGAGCAAGCACGCGCATAGGTGTATTGCGCGTAGGGTCCCGTGTTTCCGTCGAAGGACAGCGCATCCTCCATCAAGAAGTTGATGTCGCGCATACGGTTGTTGGAGAGGTAGTAGAAGACGATGGCACCCACACCGACTGCCTCGGCGGTCGCCTCGTTGTCGGCGGTTTCGGCACCCTTCTCCTTCATAATGCTACCCACCTTCTCAATTGCCTGCGCAAACAGGTCTTTTAAAAGGATAACGTTGCCCGTACGGGTCGCGAGCTTGGCGCCGCCGATGCTCACCGTGCCGTAGGGAACGTGAACGAGTCCCTCGTACCACGGATAGCCCATCAGCTCCAAGACCTTGAACCACTGCGCGAAGTGCAGGCACTGACCCGCAGAGGTCACGTAGATGCACTTTTCAAAGTCGTAGGTTTCCTTGCGATAGACGGCGGCGGCGATGTCACGCGTGGGGTACAGGGTCGATCCGTCGCGCTTGAGGATGAGGCAGGGGGGCATATTCCACTTTTCAAGGTTGACCACGGACGCGCCGTCGTCGATCTCAAGCAGTCCCGCTTCGCGGATCTTCTCGATCTGGCGGGGCATCTTGTCGGTGTAGAAGCTTTCCCCGTTGTAGCTGTCAAAATCAATGCCCAGCATACGGTAGGTCTTATTGTATTCGCGCAAGGACAGCTCGATGAACCAGCGCCACAGCGCCAGGCTCTCCTCGTCGTGCTGTTCGAGCTTGGTGAATGCGGCGCGTGCCTCGTCGTTCAGCGTGGGGTCTGCCTCTGCCTCGGCGTGGAAGCGCACGTAGAGTGCGACGAGCGCGTCGATCTCGCCCGCCTCGATCTCCTCGCGGTTGCCCCACTTCTTGTAGGCAACGATGAGCTTGCCGAACTGCGTGCCCCAGTCACCGAGGTGATTGATGCCGATGCACTTGTAGCCCGCAAACTCGTGCAGAAGCTTGAGGGAGTGACCGATCACCGTCGTACCGAGGTGTCCGATGTGGAAGGGCTTTGCTACGTTGGGAGAGGAGTAGTCCAGCACCACCGTCTTACCCTTGCCGAGATCGGGCGCGCCGTAACGGTCGCCCTCGGCGAGCACGGTGTTGACGATGCGGGCGGAAAACGCCGCCGCATCCTTTTTGAAGTTTAAGTAACCGCCCACGCACTCCACAGAGGAAAAGGCGGGATCCTTCACGGCGGCGGCAAGCGCCTCGGCGATCTGCGCGGGCGCACGGCGCAGCGTGCGGCTGAGCTTAAAGCAAGGGAGCGCAAGGTCACCCATCGACCCGTCGGGGGGATATTCGAGCATCTCTACGACCTCCTCCACCGAAAGGGTGGCGGGGGCAAAGAGCTCCTCGGCGGCGGCAGAAATCGCCTTCGCCGCGGTCAGTTTCAAGGTTTTCATATCGTTTCCTTTCGTTAAAAGGTGTCAGTCATTTTTACGAAGTCGCCCGCAGGCTTTTTGCCGAAGGCGAGATGCGTCGGCACGAGCGGCAGATCGGAAAATGCGTACGCCAGCGCGACCTCGGCGTTGTCCGTCAGGTAGAAGTCGCCCGAAAACTCCGTCGCATACGCCTCGCCCACGTCCTGACCCGCGTCAAGAAATTCGGAGAGCTTGGCGGCGCGCCCCTCGTCCGTCCCCTCGTCGGGATACAAGAAGCGGCGCGGGCAGATATACGCGAAGCGGCGGCTCTTGTCCTCGCGCCATTCAGCGAAGGAGGAAAGGATCGCCTCAGCGACCTCCTCGGGCGTCGCGTAGGTGGTATCCACCACGAGATCGTAGTTGGATAGATCGATGCAGTTTACGCCGTACTTCTCCGTGTAGCGCAGGTTTTCGCTCGCACGGCGCGCGCGGATATTTTCTGCCATTTCCTCGATCGTAGCGGCGCCGTCACCGTCGCGCTTGGCGCGGAAGATGCGCTTGGCGCTCTCATACGGCTCGGTGCTCATATACACGCGGAAGGTGTCGCGCACGAAGTGCCACGCCATACGCGAGTCGATCACCATATTCTCCTCCACGTCCGAGAGCGCGCGAAGTCCGTCGTCGATCAGCTGATCGACCTCGGGGTGCGTTTCCATATATACGTTCATCTGCACGACGTCAAAGCCGTGCTCCTTGGCGATCGCGCGGCAGATGGCGCCCGTCGAATGATACTTGGCGCCAAGGCGCTCAATGAGAATTCCCGAAACGGTGCTTTTCCCGCTTCCAAGGTCCCCTGCAAGCGAGATCTTACCGAGGATGGGATATGCTGTGTCCATATTGACAACGTCCTTTCTTTGCCATAGGGTGCTTAAATACTCTATTTACATTTTATTATTATAACGCATCTTTTCGCTTCTGTCAACTTCTTACGCGCTTTTTTTGCGTCTTTTTTCATATTTTATTATAAATAAAAGGAACGGAGAGTTCTTCTCCGTTCCCAGGGGGGGATTTTAAAAATTATTCAAAAGAGGCGAACTTGTCGATCATCTTCTGCAAGCAGTCCTTGTAGGCGTGCTTCCAAGAAGCGAATTCACCGGAAAGACCGTCAAAGCTTTGGAGCGTGGGGGTATAGGGAGGTCCACCCGCACCCTCGTACAGAAGCTGATGGCAAAGCGGGCCAAAGTAGAAGCTAAAGGGCGTATCGAGCGAGTCGCGGACGATATCCATCATCTTGCGGCTGTGAGGGTCGTCGTTGTACTTGTACTTTAAGCCCTTCTCGTAATACGCGTTGATCACGCCGCCCGACTCCTCGTTGAGGTACTGCATCAAAGCGGATGCAGCAGAGAATGCCTTTGCACTCTTCAGAATACAACCAACCTCCGTCTGGTCGTGTGCTACGGTGTGGTACGCGTTTTCCGCATACAGCTTGGGCGTAGGAACGACGCCCTTCTCAAAATCGACGTCACGCAGCTCTGCGGACTCCATCTCACCCAGCTTAGAAACGGCAAAAAGGAAGTTGCCCTGCATAAAGCACTCGGTAGAGCTGAGCACCTCCTGCTGGAAGTAAACGCCCTTGCCCTCGTAAAGACTCTTGTAGGCATTGACAGCCTTCTGATAGGCGTCAATATTGTCTACGGCGTGAGGAACGAAATTGTCGTCAAGGTAGTAAAGACCGACGCCTGCCGAGCTTTCAAATACCCAGTCGGTGGTGTGGTTGATGGCAAGACCAACGCGAAGGTCCGTCTTTTCCGTCTTACCCGAGGTAGCGCTGCCCGAATGGACCGCACCTGCGAGCTTTTTGAGAGAATCGAAGGTCCAATCTCCCACCTCTACGTAGGTGTAGAACTCGTCAAGGCTCTGGCACCACTTGGGAAGCGAGCCGACGTTGTCGGCAAGCAGGGTGTTATTGACGAGAACGACCCACGCCATACGGATCATATCGATGAAATAATCGCCCGCGAAGATGTAGTACTTGTTCTGGTCAAAGGTACAGCCCTTGATAAAATCCTCGTACCAGCCGTCCGCAGTGTAGTCAAAATAATTGGTGTAGGCATCGCCGTTTGCATCCACGCCGGGGTTCTTGGTGTTCCAAAGATAGCCGTTGATCATCGCTCTGCCAAGACCGTAGTAGTCGTTGTTATAGATATCGGGCGAGATCGCGGAGTTGGAAAGCACGATATCCTTGATATCGCCCTGCACCTTATCATAGAGCAGGTCGCGCTCCATATAAATGATCTCGACGTTCAGCTCCGCTACCGCACGCGCGTTGCGGGCAAGGACCGCCTTGGTCACCTCGTTGGAGTCTGCCTGATCGGGACCCTTGGTGTAGATGTTTGCCGCAGGGAAGGTAGCCTCATCGTACTGATTGACGGATACCGCGAAGCGGACCTCCTGACCGTCGAAATCGACGTTTTCCCAGCTGCCGTCCACTCTTTCGCCGCCGCCGTTGCCACCGCCGCCGCTACCGTTGCACGCAGAAAGCATGCAAAGAAGCATTGCCGCAGCAAGAAGAAGGCACAAAAGCTTCGTTTTCTTCATATGGTTGTCTCCTTTTAATTTGTGCTTGCTCATCCTATGTAAAAATCATCCAAGCATAGGTGTATTATATCACCTTTTTACTTCATTGTCAACCCCTTTCTCCCTTTTTACCCCTTATTTTTCAAGGATCTCCAAAAAGAAAAGCTCCGCGCACCGAAGTGCGCGGAGCGGGGCTCTTTAATCGAACGAGGCGAACTTTTCGAGCATTTTATCAAGGCAATACTGATACGCACCCTTTTCAGAGTTGAAGGTCGAGGAGATGGTCGTGTTCTCGAGCATCTTGGGACCGGTATAAGAAATCGAGCCGGGCAGGTCGTACAGCTGCAAGGCAAGCAAGCCGATGATCGAGGAGAAGGGATCGTCGGTCGCCGCGCGGATGATATCCATCATCACGCGGCTATTGCGGTCGTCGTTGTACTTGTACTTCATTCCCTTTTCATAGTAGGCGTTGAGCACGAGGTCAGACTCCTCGTTGAGGTACTGCATCAAGGCAGATGCGGCGGAATATGCTTTTGCGCTCTTCAAGATCGCGCCGATCTCTGCCTGGTCGTGTACGGTCGTGTGGTAGGCATCCTGCTGGGTCGCGCTCCATATATTTGATGGTGATATTGAGGTCTGCCACCGCGCGTGCGTTGCGGGCAAGAACCTCCTTGGTCACCTCGTTGGAGTCTGCTACGTCGGGTCCCTTGTGTAAACGCTTGCCGCAGGGAAGGTGCCTTCCTCGTACTGGTTGACGGAGACCGCGAAGCGGACCTCCTGACCGTCAAAATCGACGCTATCCCAGCTGCCGTCCGTTCTGCCGCCGCCGTCGTTTGCCCCACCGCCGCCTGCACAAGAGGCAAAAGAGGTGAGGAGCATCGCAAGGCACACAAGCAAACAAAAAAGCTTCGTTTTTTTCACGTTGAAATCCTCCGTTTTTCTTGTTCTTTCAGCACCTCTATTATACCGTATTTGCGAAAAAGTGCCAACGGAAACGCGGCGAGTTGTGTATTTTTGTGCTTGTTCCGTTCACGAAACCCAAAAGTCAAAAAAATGCAAAAAAGCCCCGAAAACAGTAGTGCTTCGAGGCTTTTTCAAAGGGTGCTGCGAGGAACGGATTTTAACGAAACGACCCATTCTTTTCGCAGCGATCATTCAAACGCAGAGAAGTTTTGGAGCATTTTTGCAAGACAATACTCGTATGCATATTTCTCCGAGCCGAAGGTGGAGGAGATGTTGCCGTTATCCTGCACCGAGGGACCCGACCAGGAGAAGCGGTCCGAATTACCGAGATCGTACAGCTGGAGCGCGATAGGACCGATCACCGAGGAAAAGGGCTCGTCGGTGGACGCCCGCACGATATCCATCATCTTGCGGCTGTTGGCGTCGTCGTTATACTTGTATTTCAGCCCTTTTTCAAAATAGGCGTTGATGACCGCGCCCGAGTCCTCGTTGAGGTACTGCATCAGGGCGGACGCCGCAGAATAAGCGCGTGCGCTTTTGAGAATACAACCGATCTCCGTCTGATCGTGTACGGCGGTGTGGTATTCCGTTTGCGCACTCTTGCTCCATTTCGGCGTGGGGACCACACCGCGCGCAAAGGTCACGCTCCGCAAAAGCGGCGACTCCATTTCTCCGAGAAGCGCGGAGCAGAAGAGGACGTTGCCGCCCGCGAAAAGCTCCGTCACGGCAAGAGGCTGCTCCTCGTAATACACGCCAAGGCGAGGGTTATCCTCTCTGCCCACCATATCGATATAGGCGTTCGCGACCTTCTGGAACAGATCGGTATTCTCAACGAGGGCAGGGGCGCCGTTTTCGTCCAGATAGTAAATGGTGGCACCCGCCGTTACGGTAAGCGCCCAGTCGGTCACCCCGTTGATGGCGAAGCCGATCAGGCGGTCGTTTTTGGTCGTCGTTCCCGAGTCGCCCACCGAGCGCATCGCGTCGGAGAGCTTTTTGAGCATATCGTAATCCCAATCGCCCGCCTCGACACGCGCATAGAAATCGTCGATGCTGTCAAGCCAGGAAACGGAGCCCTTGTTCTCGTTCATCGCGTCGTTGTTGACGTAGATCACCCACGCCTGACGCAGCATATCGATAAAATAATCACCCGCAAACAGGTAATATTTGTTCTGGTCAAAGGTGCATCCGCGGATAAAATCGGTGTACCAGCCGTCAGCCCCGTAGTCAAAATAATTGACGTACGCCTTGCCAAAGCCGTCCACGCCCGGGTTTTTGGTGTTCCAAAGATAGCCGTTCGTCATCGCGCGGGCAAGCCCCCACAGGTCGTTGTTATAAACGTCGGGCGAGACCTTGGAGTGAGTCAGCACCGTGTCACGCACGTCCTCCAACACCTTGATGTAGGGCAGATCACGCTCGACGTAGTGGATCTCCACGTTTAGCGTCTTTTCGGCGCGTGCGTTGCGCAAAAGCACCTCCTTGGTCACCTCGTTGGAGTCTGCCACGTCGGGTCCCATCGTATAGATATCCGCCGCGGGAAAATCACATTCCTCGTATTGGTTGACGGAAACAGCAAAGCGCACCTCCGTGCCGCCGAAATCGACGCCCTCCCAGCTGCCGTCCGTTCTGCCGCCGCCGTCATTCGACGCACCGCCGCAGGAGGCGAGCCCGCACACCGTCATCGTAAGGACGAGAAGAAGGCACACGATCCTTTTTTTCATAATCTTACTCCCGTAAAAAAAGATAAGCAAAATCTGAAAAGCACCGTTACCAAAAAACGAAGCGACGAGCGCTCCGTTTTTTGGTATGGGACAAATTATTCAAAGCTCTGGAATTTTTCGATCATCGCGTCAAGGCAAGCCTGATACGAGCGCTTCTCGGAAGCAAAAATACCCGAAAGCGTCGTGGTCTTATCCACCATCAGGTGAACGTTGTTGCCTTCAAGCCCGCCTACACCGCCGATGGAGGAGTAGAGCTGCAGGCAAAGAAGACCGATGATAGAACGGAAGGGGTCGTCGGTAGAGGCACGGACGATATCCATCATCTTACGGCTGTTGGCATCGTCGTTATACTTATACTTCATACCCTTCTCGTAGTATGCGTTGACCACGAGGTCAGACTCCTCGTTGAGGTACTGCATCAGAGCGGAAGCCGCAGAATATGCGTGTGCGCTCTTAAGGATACAGCCAAGCTCGGTCTGGTCGTGTACAGTGGTGTGGTACGCGTCCTGCTCGGTTGCACTCCATTTAGGCTGAGGAGCAACGCCCTTTGCGAAATCAACGCTGCGCAGCGCCTGCGCCTCAATCTCGCCAAGGCGGGAGGAAGCAAAGAGCACGTTGCCCTGGATGAAGGTCGTAAGATTATCCACGGGCTCGTCTTCAAAAAGAACGCCCGTACGGGGGTTATCCTTTTCGCCCACCATATCCTTGTACTTGTTGGCGATGCGCTGGAAGGTACCGATATCCTCGATGACCTTGGGCTGATAGTTCTCGTCGAGGTAGAACAGCGAAGCACCTGCGCTGGGAGCG
>JAFTIH010000047.1 GCA_017456985.1 Clostridia bacterium
AAGATCATCGGCGCCAACTCTCTTGTTACGCCCATTTTGATTATGGCAACCATACTCTTGATATGTCCCTTCTATGTGGTTTTACTGAGAAGTGCTCCCGAAGGCGTGACAATCCCTCATATAATTGTTATGATGATTATTTGTGTTGCGTTGGGAATTGTTCGCATGCCGATATTCGATGCTTACGATATACAGTACCGCTTTTGGAGCAAACTTCTGCCGAAAAAGCTTCTCTCGCATATCGTGCTTGGATTTTATTATTCATCCTACTTTATCGCTCTTATTATTTTGTTCTATTTTCCCAACTGGGTTGTGGTTTCGCTTTTGGGCATATATCTTGGTATTGTGCAACCGCCCATACCTTCAAAGAACGGTAGTAGTCGTTACAGATCCATTCCGTCTTATAAACAACTGTACGAAATATATATCACCCAAGCGGATTTTTGGGAAGAGCGTATAGCAAAAAGAAAAGCAAATAAAGGCAAATAACAGCTTAAATAATTTGGCATCTTTCTTGTCAACACGCCCCAAACAAAAGAGCACTGCGAGAGCAGTGCTCTTTTGCTTGGAAATGAAGCGCGCTGACGCGCATGAAAAATGAAGCAGGGCTTCGCCCTATGAAGCGTGGCTTCGCCACACGGAAAAGTTAGTGTGCGCTTCGCTTCATGCGAGCGAAAATTGCGGAGCAATTCGCGAATGCTTCATTTTCTCTTGCTCCCCACCCCGAAGTGTGCTATAATAAAATCAGAAAGGCGGTGGGGATATGAAAGACTTTTGCAGTTGCATAGAAAATCGCGTTGTTTATCCTATTATAATCAAAAACAACAAGAACTCCTATTTGACACTGTATTATTACACCGAGCGTTCCGATTCGATTTTACATAATTATGCGAAAAATCTTTTGTATTTTAGATCAAAAGAAGAAATGGAGCGTTTCTGCGAGATCAACGAACTTACAATCGAAAATGATATTGTTGAATACGACTTTGATGCGCCTATCTCCAATCCGATCGATTACAAACGTGTTCTTGAAAATTGGAATTTGCTGAATACCATAGCAGGTACTTTCGGAATGTTCTTCGAAGGAGACATGAAAAAATATACCAAGCTTTATGACTTGTTGTTCAGGTTGAATACGCCCATAGAGCCAATCCCCCCAACATACGATATTGGTGATCAATATTTAGGTTTAATATTAAAAGTTTTCAGAAAAAAAGATCGATTTCTTGAAAGATTTGAATTATATAGCGAGTAAATAAGTTGTCATCTTTTTTGTCAACTCAACTCAAAACAAAAGCACCCATCAGGGTGCTTTTTGTTTTGGCGTCGCTCGGGATTTGAAGCGAACTCGCCGCGCACAAAAGCACGACGCCCTGCACGATTTTATTTTTCGGCATATTGCAAACGAACACAAAGTGTGCTATAATAAAGCAAGAAAGGCGGTGGGCGGATTTGTTTTTAACCAAAAAATCCTTTTGGAAAATTGCTATTATAACGTTTTGCTATTTCGCCGTGGGAACCTTTGGCATTACTACGGGCGCGCTTTTGACAGCTTTGGATGCAGATGCCACCGCTTTGTTCGTTTTGGGCGCTTTTTGCTACGCCTTTTGTCCCATCGTGTTTCTTTGGGGACGGTATGCGGAAGGAAAAGGGAAGCAGATCAATTTGGGAAACAAGCTCGTCCGCAACGAATTAAAGCCCCGCGCGTTCATCGAGGAGTATAAAAAATTAAAGGATGCAACCGATCTCGTCACAAAAAAGCCGAGTCTTGAACTTTTACAGCTGGTTGCCATAGCGTACGATTCCTTGGACGATCAGGCGGGCGCGCTTGATGCCGTCGAGGAAATGATTCGTGTCGCAAGTGAGAAAAGGAAAACCTTTGCAAAGCTTATCAAATGCTCGTTTTTGTTTTCTTACGGTATGATTGACGAGGCGGAAGCCCTTTTTACAGAAGCGCGCACATCAAAGCTGGATTTTATATGTCAAGCCGTGACGGATGCGATTTTAAAGAGCGATCGGGCAATGGCGATGGGAGATTACAAGGCCGCAGAAGCCCAAATGTTAAAGGGGCTTTCGCAACGCGTTCCCAAGCTCGATAACCTGTCGAAGCTGGTCCTTCATTATAAGTTAGGCGAGATCTACGAGAAATTAGAAAGCTTTGAAACGGCGATTCCGTATTATACGTACTGCGTCGATCACAGCGGCGAAACGGCGATAAAGGGCGCTGCAAGCGCCGCGTTACAGAGAATAGCGCCTTCCTACCAATAAATGGCGGCGGCATCGCGCCGCCGCACCATAAAAACACTTTTGGGAGATCAAACAAAATGAAATCTATCGTTACCCAGTGTCGGCAGATCGAGGACAAGCTGATCTCGCTTCGCAGAGAGCTGCACAAATGCCCCGAGATCGGCGGGGCGTTGCCGAGATCAAGGGCGATCGTTTGCCGCGAGCTTGACGCTCTTGGGATCCCTTACAAATTAAACGCGGGCGACGACGGCGTCGTTGCCGAGATCAAGGGCGCGAAGGACGGAAAGACGCTCGCCTTTCGCGCGGATATGGACGCTCTTCATCTGACCGAGGCGACGAATTTACCCTTTGCGTCCGAGACGAAAGGGCTGATGCACGGATGCGGACACGACGCGCACACCGCCATCCTTCTTGCGGCGGCGGCGGTGTTAAACGCGCAAAGGGACACGCTTTGCGGCACCGTGCGGCTTCTCTTCCAGACGGGAGAAGAAACGGGAACGGGCGCCAAGCAAATGCTCGCCGAGGGCGCGCTTGACGGGGTGGATGCCATTTGCGCCATTCACGTCGGGAACCTCGCGGGAGATTCGCTGCCCGCAGGTGCGGTGGTCGTTCTCCCCGGCGCGGTGAGCGCGGGCAAGGACAAATTCACCCTGACCGTACGGGGAAAAGGGACGCACACGGCGTTTCCCGAAAAGGGGGTTGACCCCATCCTCGTCGCCGCGAGGATCGTCAACGCCTGCGAGGAGCTTTCGGCGCGAGAGCTTCCCGTTGGAAGCGCGGCGGTGCTCAGCTTTGGCAGCTTTCTGGCGGGGATCGATCACAACACCATCCCCGACACCGCGCTTTTGAAGGGAAGCATCCGCGCGCAGGACGTTGCCGTCAGAAGCTTTTTGGGCGAGCGGCTCACGGATATTGCCGAGGGGATCGCGACCGCCTTTCGGGCGACATGCGAGGTCGAGATCAAAAGAGGCTCCGCCACGGTAATGAACGACCCTGCGTTAAGCGCGCTCGTTTCGGATGCCGTCGCTGCGGCAATTGGAGAAGACTTGGTATTTACCTCGCTGCCATCACCGCTGATGGGCTCGGACGATTTTGCAAATTATGCCGCAAAAATTCCCGCCGTATATTTCTTTTTATGCACGAACAACCCTGAAAAGGGCATCACGGCGGCAAACCACAACCCCGCCTTTGACGTGGATGAAGGGGTCTTGTGGGAGGGCGTCGCGGCGTATTGCGCCACTGCGGCAGCGTATTTGAAATAAAAAGCGCCCGCCTTGCGAAGGCGGAGCACAAAACGCGGCGCAAGCACGCATTTTGTCAAAACAAAGGGACGAGGAGTTCTCAAGACTCCCCGTCCTCTTTTTGATCTGCATTATTTCCGCACGACGTACGCCATATTGACGCAGGGGTTCGTGGTGTAGTTGTATTCGGCGTCGTACGCCTCGCGGTCGCCCGCGCCCTCACCGTACACGACGATGACGTCACCCGCGATAAACCTTTGCCGCTCATCAAGCAGGCAATCCCGTACGATCAGCTTATATTCGGAGCCGTTCTCTGCCTCACAGAGATAGCAAAGGTCCTCCTCGTCGTTGTAATACTCGTCAACGCAGGTCACGCTTTCCGTCACCTTCAGCGTCAGGGACACGAATTTTCCCTCATACGCATCCGACAAGCGGTAAAACTGCTCGGGCGTCACGCTCTCGCATCTTGCAATATATTCTTCCTTCGTGATCGAGTCGTCCACGGGTGATTCAAACCAGTCGGCGATCCCCGAAAGAAGACTGCCGCCGATGGCAAGCCCGATGGGGAACAGCAAGCACGCGAGGGCGATCACGACCGCAAGAACCTTTTTCCAAGTGTCGTGCGGGCTGGTCACGATCAGCACGATGCCGACGATCGGAAAGACGAAGAGCATCAAAACGATAAACCACCACGCGTAGTACCAAGCGGTGGGGATCGTCGTGGTGCGTTTTTTTCTTGCGCGCTTTACCGCAGGGCGGTTGCCCGCACGCATTTCTTCCGTGCATTCCTTGCCGCACGAGGGGCAAAACCTCCCGTCAAAAAAGCAATTGCAATCGGGGCATTTGTTGAGGTCGGAGCGATCCAGCTCCTCGTCGTCCGCGAATGCGCCAAGCGGTCTTCCCATATCGTAAACCTTCCTTTCGTTTGCGTTGGTTTCCATCGTCATTATAGCAAAAAAGGCGCGCGGTGTCAAGTGCTTTGCCAAAAAGGGAACCGAGCACCCTTGACACCCTCCCTTGTTTATGGTAAAATGGAAACGAAATCAGAAAGGACATTACCATGCAAAAAGAAAAGCTGAATCTGATCAACGTAAAAACGGATCTTTCGCACGTTCTTGCCGAGCAAACCGAAAACAGGGCAGAGGCGCGGCTGACCGTTATCATTCCCATCGCCGCGCTTGCCGCGGTGGTCGGCTTTCTTCTCGACAGCGTGTGGATTGGCGTGGCGATTTTCGCGCTCTCCTTCGTTGAGATCTACCGCTACGCAGTTGAGAAAAAGGAGCAGAGGGGCAAGAAAAAGGCACTCGAAGCGGCGCTTGAGAAGGGGGACCTTTCGATCGCCGTCAAAACGCTTTCGCACGTCGCAAAGGAGACCGTTTACGAGCCGTACACGCATACGAGAACCACGGGAACGCACGCACACGCGACAAAAACCATTACCGTCTTTCACTTTGAAGGGGGCGGCGCGTGGCGCGTCCCCAAGTTCGACGTCCATTATCCTTGGAGCGCGGCGTTTTATTTGAGCGCAGAGGGACTTGAAAACACCTCGGTGGGCGGCAACGAATTTTTCTACATCTCTTTGCAAGGGCATTACGAGATCTCCTACGTTTACCCCTGCAAGTTCTTTGAGCTTGACGAGAGCTTGAAAAAAGAGCCCTGACGACACGAAAAGTGGCGCGCCTTGCGCGCGAAAAACTTGACACTCACCCTTGTTTATGGTAAAATGGGAGCGAAAACAAATCTTAAAATTGCAACAAAAAAACAAAGGTGAAAGCTATGGCAACCAAAAACGTTATTACGAAGATCACGGTCGAGAAGGAACTCCGCGCACTTTACAAAAGAGAGCACAAAGGGCTGATTTTGCTTTTGTTCGTCGTGGCGCCCGTTTTGATCCTGCTGGATGCGCTTGTCCTTTGGGGAATCTTTTCCCATATCGACAACACTGCGATTCAAATCGTTTACGGCATCTTGCTCGGAGGGCTTGGCATCCTCTTCCCCCTATGCATCTCCATTGTTGCATCCCATTCGCTCCTTTCGGAAAAAAGGCACCTGAAAAAAGGTGAGTTTCTCGTCGCCGTGGAGCCTTTGCGCTACAAGGATGAGGAGCCCGTTTATCGGCACGGCTTACAAAACTTCTTATATTTTTCGGACTTTGAGCGATACAGAGTGAGCAACTTTGCGTATGAGTTTGCATCCTCGGGGGACGCGTATTACCTCGTTCACTACCCCGGCAAAAAAGAGATCAAGCTTTGCTATCCCTGCAAGACGTACGAATATAAGGAATCATAATGAAACAGTCAAAAAAGGAGAAAACCATGTCTTTTGATGCCTTTGACGAAAACGAAGCGTTTCAAGCGAAATGCTCCAAAAAATTCTACGTACTATTCGCAATTTTTGCCGTGGTGACGCTTCTGCTCACCTTTGCACTCATCCGCACGGGCAAGATGGAGATCCTTCTTGAGGACGGCACGCCGATGGGGGCGGGCGCCAAGCTCCTGCTTACCACGCTGCTTTTCGCCGTCATTTTCACCTGGCTTGTATCGCTTTTAACGCTGATAAAGCTGGGCGGCACTGCATTTATCATAGATAAGGACGGCATTCACGCGACGGTAAGCGGTGGCATTCTCTTCGCCTTTATCCTGTTCGTCCCCGTGCGCCGCATCCCGTTTGATGCTATTTTATCGCTGTCCGAGGAAAACGGCATCCTTTCGGCAAAGCTCGACAAATCCAAGCTCGAAACGCCCGCCATCTTCCGCCCCTTTCTCCGCTCGGAGTATCATTTTCTCTCGGGCTTTACCACCGCAAAGGTGGGACAGATCCGCGAGGCGATCGCCCGCTTTACGGGCAAGGACGCATAAGCTAATCGTAAAAAATGAGAGCGCTCGCTCTCATTTTTTATTTGTAAAACGAAGAGCGCGGCGGCGCTTTTTTCATTTTTTTCCAAAAATATCTTGCGTTTTGACTTCTTTTATGCTATAATTTGATTGAAACTAAATCACAGTCTAGTTTTAATACGGATTTGAGGAACGACAATGGCAGAACATCATATTTACGCAAGACAGGCGCGGGTGCGCTCGCGCGTGCTTCACGCGGCGGCGGCGCTCTTTTTACAAAAGGGGTACGTCGATTCCACCCTTCGCGAGATCGCCGAGCGCGCGGACGTCAAATACGGCTCGCTCACCTTTGCCTTCGGAAGCAAGGAGCAACTCCTTGCAGAGCTGGTCGGCTTGGTCATCGACGGACAGTTTGAGGCGGCATGGCGCCTGCTCGGCAAAGAAGCGGGGGACCCGCTTTTGCTTTACGCCGCCGAGATCACCTTGCAGCTGTATATGGCGGAGAGCTCGGAGCATATGCGCGAGCTTTACTCCCTCTCGTACTCGCTCCCCAGCCCCTCGGCGGTCGTTTACGAGAAGATCACCTTCAAATTAAAGGAATTCTTCGGGAAAAAGTACCCCGATTTTACGGCGGCAGACTTTTACGAAAAGGAGCTTGCGGCGGCGGGCGTGATGCGAAATTACCTGACCCGTCCTGCGGACGTCTTTTTCCCGATGGAGCGCAAGGTAAAGGCGTTTCTTGAAAACACGCTACTTTTGTACGAGGTGCCGAGAGAAGAGCGGGAAGCGCTCTTTACCCGCCTTGGGGAGATCGATTTTGCAGCGGCGGCAGGGGAGTTGATCCACCGCTTGCCCGCATATCTTGAAAGCAGAACCTAAACGCGGCGAAAGCCCATCACAAAGAACGGAGGACTACGATGAAAAAATTCTTATGCACGCTTCTTATTTTCTTACTCACGCTCTCCCTGCTTGCGGGATGCGCGGGCGGCAAGCCGTCGGAAGACGACAAGGGCAAATACGACGGCGACGGGAACGAAGGCGGCGACGGCGGGCAGACGGGGTTTGAAGCGTTCGTCATCCCCGAGGGAATGAGCGGCGAGGACGTCGCGAAGCTCTTGCTCGCAAACGAACGCTTGAACGCTACGCTCTTAAAGTCGAAGGGCGACATTTTTGAGAGCGGCGCCGCGGTTTTACGCAACCTTGCCGACACCGCGAGAATGAGCCTTGCGGCGAGCACACCCGCCCTTCTCGCTACCCCGATGCGCTACCGCACGCTTACCGCCGTTCCTACGGGGGTCGAGTTAGACAACGGGATGGGCAAGGTCGAGCTTGACGGGGGCGTTTACCGTTTCAGCGATTTCAAGGAATATAACAACTCCTTCGACGCCTTTTCAAACACCACCGACGGCATCGTGCGCTCCGCCGAGGCTGCGGCGGACGTCATCGACAACGTCAAGAAAAACGTGCGCGTGGTGGATAAATGGGTGGATAGAGACGGCTATCGCTTTTATCTGCACGTGGATGAAAACGCCGAGCTGTTGATCCAACGGAGCGAGCGCAGTGGGGAAGAGTCCCTCGACGTTTGCCGCCGTTACAAGAACGAGCGGGGCGAGGACGTTTACGAGCTGTACGACTACTATGACGGCGCCGAATACCGCTTTGAGTCGCGCGTGACGTATATCCCGGGCAGGCACTACGAGTTTTCCACCTCGCAGGCGTTCAAGGACAGCGACCGCATCGATAAGACCTCCTTCGTCGCGGACAACGCCAAGGGCTATTGGGAAACCTTCACCGTCAGCGATATGAAAACCCATTATAACGTTTCCTGCTTCGTGATGAAGGACGATATTGCATACGATAGCTTTTACGACCCCAAGACGGGCGCGACCAACTACCTCAAGGTGATGAGCGCAGACAAGGCGACGGATATCCTGCACCTGAACGGACGCCCGGGCGAGGCGTTCCTTCACGGCGACGTGATCTTCTCGGGCTTTGACGGCATTGCGGGCATTGAGATCGAAGCCGCACCCGACGAGGTTCTGGGGAGCATCGACGACCTGATGAATCTGCCGCGAGAGGAGCTAGAGCGCTATAAGATCTTGGTCACGCAGGACACCTGGTCGCTGATGCGCGGCGAGGATGCCATCGTGCGTATGCAAAACGGCACCGCCATTCGCGTGGGCGACACCTTTGCAGACGGTAAGATCACCGTCAACGTCATTCGCGCGGAGGCGATGTCCGACCGAAAGATACAGGGCGGACTCGGCATCATGATCGCCCCGGGAAGCTTAGAGGAAACCGTTGCGGCGCTCACGCAGTTCTTCGCGGAAACGGGGCTCGTCTGCCGCCGCGACACCGCCGCGACGCTCGCGGGCATCGGGCGCGCGTACAAGGAGCTTGCCGCCTTCACCGCATACTACACCTGGAACGGTATCTCCATCCGCACCGAGGCAAATCTTGCCGAGGGCTTCCGCATCGAGCGTGGGCGCTTTGACGAGATGATGGCGTATTACACCGCCGTGCGTGACGCCGCCGTGATCGATTACAACAACAAGGAGCTGCTTGCGCTGAACGTGAGCTTTGCTCCCGCGAGCATCACCGAAACGACGAGCATCACCCCGGACGGTACGCAACTTACCGTCCCGCCCGTCACGCTCCGCGTCAGCGATACGCTTTTGTTCGTGGAGGGTGAGCCCTACCACGTTGCCTTTGCACTCGTTTCCACCGAGGGCGGGGGTCTTGTCCACGTCGGCGCCGCCGAGGAGGGCGTTCCCTTTGCCAAGAGCGAGGACGGCTTCACCGTTTCGGGCGGTACCACCGTCACGCTCCCCGTCTTAACGGTGGGAAGCTATCGGCTCGTCGCCTATCTTGCCACGAGTGAGGGCATCCGCTCGTCCGAATACGTGACGGTACAAAGCACCGCCGTCAGCAGTGAAGCGGTACGCATCGACAACATAGACGTTTCGGCAAAGACGGAGGAGGACGGTTCCTTGCTCGTTCACTACACCGAAAACGTGGACGTTTACACCGCGCTGATCGGCAGTGAGGGCATGGACTACGCCGCGCTCCTCGAGCTTGCCCGCGCGGCGCTCTACGACTACGGCACGCCCGTAGATGCCCCCATCGAAAAGCAAGACGGGGAAGCGTATGCGCCCCTTTCCGAGGGGGACGCCGTCACCGAAGGCGCTTACCGCGTGCCGTACGCCAAGGAAAAGGACAAGGCAGGAAATCGCACGCTGGGCTACTTCTACTTTGCGCTGACGTTGGAAGAGGTCGCCCCCGAGCAAGAGCAAAGCTAAACCAAAAAAAGAAAGCTCCGATCTTCACAGGTCGGAGCTTTTTGCTAACTATTGTTTACATTTTATAGAAATTTTCCCTTGTACGCGGGGAAGCGGTCGGATAAGTCGCGCTCGGAAACGACGTAGGAAAGAGCGTCGAGGTGGCAAAGGGTGCTGATACAGCTCTCCCCGAGCTTGCCCGAGTCGAGCATCAAGACGCTTCGCTTCGCGCGCGACATCATCACCCCTCTTACGGCGTTCTCCGCGATGGCGTTGTCCGTGAGCGCCCCGTCGGGGGTGAGCGTGCGCACCGAGAAGAAGCAAAGGTCGGCGTGGAAGGAGCGCAAGAACGCCTCGGCGTAGGAGCCGACGTAGGCGTAGCTATTGGGGGCGAGCTCGCCGCCCGTGACGAAGGTGCGCACCCCCGTTTCCGAGAGAAGGAGGGCTGCCTTGGCGCTGTTGGTGATGACGATGATGGACTTTTTCGCACCGATGACACGGAGCAGCTCGAGTGCGGTCGAGGAGCCGTCCACCATCACGGTGTCCCCGTCGTGAACGAGCGAGAGGCACTTGGCGGCGATCGCCACCTTGGCGTCTTGATGCTCACGCTCGCGGATGGAGGGGGGCAGGTTTTCCCCGGGCGAGCTTTTATAGACCGCGCCGCCGTAGACGCGAATGATCTTACCCGCCGCGCTTAAGCTGGCAAGGTCGCGCCGCATCGTGGGCTCGCTGACGAAGAGCGCCGCGCACAGTGCGCCGATGCTCGCTTCCTTATTTTTTCTTAAATAGTCGAGGATGAGTCCCTCGCGTTCCTTTAAGGACATTCTTTTGCTCCTTTTCCGAACAGGTTTTGATCGGTTTCGTCACTTTTCGGAGTGCTTGCGCTCAAAAACCGAGCACACCGCTCAAAAAAACGGGATACAGTTGACAAAACCGCTCAAAAATAGTATAACATAAAGGAAAGAAAAAATCAAGACGCAAGGAGAAAATACCATGGCAAAGGTTATTTTGGATTGGAAAACAGCAACCGACTTTATCACCGACGCATTCGTTGGCGCAGGCGTACCGCGCGAGGACGCCGAGATCTGCACGGACGTGCTTCTTGAAAGCGACCGCCGCGGCATCGAGTCGCACGGCTGCAACCGCTTCAAGCCCGTTTACATCGACCGCATCAAGGCGGGCATCCAGAACCCTGTGACGAACTTTGAGATCGTGAAGGAGACCCCCACCACCGCCGTGATCGACGGTCACCACGGTATGGGTCAGGTCATCGGCTACCGCGCTATGGAAATGGCGATCGCCAAGGCGAAGGAGTACGGTATGGGTATGGTCGCCGTGCGCAACTCCTGCCACTACGGCATCGCGGGCTACTACGCAACGATGGCGGCAAAGGCAGGCTGCATCGGTATGACGGGTACCAACGCGCGCCCCTCGGTTGCCCCTACCTTCGGCGTTGAGGGTATGTTCGGCACCAACCCCTACACCGTGGGCATCCCCACCGACGAGGAATTTGACTTCATCTTCGACTGCGCAACGAGCATCACGCAGAACGGCAAGGTCGAGTATTACGAGCGCATCGGCGAGGAGGTCCATCCCGGTACCATCATCGGCGAGGACGGCTCGCCCGTGGAGGGCGACGCAGGCGTCGCGCTCAAAAAGATCCGTAACGGCACCGCGGCGCTGACCACCCTCGGCGGCATCGGCGAGGCGCTGGGCGGCTATAAGGGCTACGGCTTCGCGCTCATCGTGGAGCTGCTCTCCTGCGCGCTTCAGGACGGTTGGTACGGCAAGGACCTGGACGGCAAGGACGCGGACGGCAACATCCGCCCCTATCACCTCGGTCACTTCTTTATCGCCATCGACACCGAGCACTTCCTCGGCGAGGCGCTCTGCCGCAAGAAGGCAGGCGACGTGCTCCGCGCCGTCCGCGCGTCCAAGAAGGCACCCGGTGCCGAGCGCATCTACACCGCGGGCGAAAAGGAATACGAGATCTGGCTCTCGCGCAAGGATTCGGGCGTACCGATCAACGAGTCCGTACAGAAGGAAATGATTAACGTGCGCAACGAGCTGGGACTGACGCAGTACGTTTTCCCCTGGGAAAAGTAAGGAGAGTGCGGTATGAATTACGCAGAAGAATCCCTCAAAAAGCATTACGAGTGGCGGGGTAAGATCGAGGTCGCCCAGCGCGTCGAGGTCAAGTCGAAGGAAGACCTTTCTCTCGCCTACACCCCCGGCGTTGCCACCCCCTGTCTTGAAATTCAGAAGGATGAGAGCAAGTCCTACGAGCTGACCCGCCGCTGGAACACGGTCGCCGTGATCACGGACGGCACGGCGGTGCTGGGTCTTGGCGATATCGGTCCCGTCGCGGGTATGCCCGTGATGGAGGGCAAGGCGCTGCTCTTTAAGGCGTTCGGTGACGTGGACGCCATCCCGCTTTGCATCAAGAGCAAGGACGTGGATGAGCTGGTGCGCACCATTTACCTGCTTTCGGGCAGCTTCGGCGGTATCAACCTTGAGGATATTTCGGCGCCCCGCTGCTTTGAGGTAGAGCGCCGCTTAAAGGAGATCTGCGACATCCCCGTCTTTCACGACGACCAGCACGGCACGGCGATCGTGCTGGGCGCAACGCTTTTGAACGCCTTGAAGGTCGTAAGAAAAGAGATCGGCGCGGTGCGCGTCGTCATCAACGGCGCGGGAAGCGCGGGCATCGCTATTGCAAGCTTCCTTTTAAAAATGGGCGTGCGCGATATGATCCTTTGCGACAAGGCAGGCACGCTTTATGAGGGCAAGGAGGGTATGACCTTCGCGCAGGAGGAGCTTGCCCGCATCACCAACCAAGAAAAGCTCGACGGGTCACTCGCGGATGCCATGCGCGGGGCGGACGTCTTTATCGGTGTATCTGCACCCGGCATCGTTTCGAAGGAAATGGTCGCTTCGATGAGGGCGGGTGCCATCGTGTTCCCTATGGCAAACCCCACTCCCGAGATCGCTCCCGATCTGGCGCTTGAGGCAGGCGCCGCCGTCGTCGGCACGGGAAGAAGCGACTTCAAAAACCAGATCAACAACGTCCTCGCCTTCCCCGGGATCTTCCGCGGTGCGCTCGATGCCCGCGCAAGTGCCATTACAGAGGATATGAAGCTCGCTGCCGCCTACGGCATCGCCTCTCTCGTGTCAAGCGAGGAGCTGTCGGCGGATTACATCATCCCCAAGGCGTTCGACGAGCGCGTGGGCAAGACGGTCGCGAAGGCGGTTTACGACTGCGCCGTCGCAACGGGCATCGCAAGAATTCAGTAATTCGCTTCAAAAATGAGAGCTTCGGCTCTCATTTATGCGTTTTACCTTGACTTTCCGTCCGCTTTATGGTATGATAAGAATAGATGCTCTGCCTGATCGTTCGGCATCGGGCGGGGACAAAAATTTTTCTTCTTTGGAGGACGCTATGGAAAACAATAACAATCTCATCCGTTTTCTTCTGACCTTCTTTCTCGGTTGGATCGGAAGCCTGATCATCAACCACACCTCTTTCAAGCCCCAGGGCTACACCTCGAGAACGCTCGCTTACCTCGTTCTCGGCTACGTCACCTTTGGCATCTACACGCTGGTTGCTTCCATCTGCAACCTGACCTTCGACCCCGCAAAGCCCAAGAACATCGGCTACAAGAAGGACTGATTTTTTATTTCTCTTTTTGCCGAACAAAATGGAGCCGTGCGAGCGGTAAAGTGCTTTCCTTTCGGAGTGCTTGCCGCCCTCGCGCGGCTCTTTTTTCGTTTTTGCAGCGGACCGAGCGCGACAAAAGGGCAAGCGGCTATCCTCGTTTTTGCAACGGACCGAGCGCACAAAAGGGCAAGCGGCTATCCTCGTTTTTGCAACGGACCGAGCGCACAAAAGGGCAAGCGGCTATCCGTCGCCCCCCCTTGACATTTGGGGAAGGATGCGGTATAATAAGATACGGCGAGCGAACGATATATTATACGCTCACCGTATCATACAAACACAGAGGTGCCTATGGAGCGTTTGGAACAGTTAACGGCGGGCTATATCAAGATCGGGGAAGCGGCGGAGCGCTTTGGCGTATCGGCGCGGCGCGTGCAGGCGCTTTGCGCCAAGGGACGCATTGCGGGTGCCGTGCAGGTCGGCAGAGAGTGGCTCATCCCCGCCGACACAAAGAAGCCCGCGGACGGGCGCACCCGCGCAGAGCGAAGCGCGGGGGAAGAGGACATGCCGCTCCCGCGCAAGACACCCTTTTTATCTATGACGGATCTGTACCGCACGGCGGGCAAAGCCGACGAGGTCGCGCGCACGCTGGCGGACAATCACGAGGCGCAGGTGCTCTTTGAGGCATTCATCGCTTACTCGCGCGGCGAGATCGACCGCGTATATGAGAAGGCAAGCTATCTGCTCGGCAAGCACTCGGGCTTTTACGCCATCCTTTCGGCGGGGATGCTGCTTGCCCAGTGCGCCATCTGGCAGGGGGACATCGCGATGTGGCGGCGCGCCAAGATCCATATCGCCGAGGCGCCCGCAAAAAGCGACATTGACCGCGACGTGATGCTCCTTTCCATCAGCGCGGTGGATATTATGCTGTATAGCGTGGATAGCTTTCCCGCTTGGTTCAAATCGGGATGCTTTGCGCCGCTTCCCGACGATGCGCTCCCCGCCGCGAGCGTATATTACGCGAAGTATCTGTACGCCGCCGCGTACGCCGTGGCAACGGGCTCCCAGCGCCTTGAGGGGGTGGAGAGGCTTTCGCTGATGAGCATGATCCCCGCCACGCTTGAGCCGCTCATTTCCTGGGTGCGCGCCGGTAAAACGATCATGGCGGAGATCTATCTGCGTCTGACCTGCGCCACCGCATACCATTTAAGCGGCAACGACGGGGAAGCGTGCCGCCACATCGACCGCGCGCTGGCGCTGGCGCTCCCCGACCGCCTGTACGGCGTGCTTGCGGAATACTGCCGCGCGCTCGACACGCTGATGGAAAAGCGCCTATCCCCCTTGGACGGCGCGGCGTGGGCGCAGGTCAAGCAGCTTTATAAGACCTACGGCGAGGGCTGGGCGCGTTTAAGCGGACACGTGCGCGGACGCACGGTGGTCACCACCCTCACTCCCAAGCAGCGCGAGATCGCCAAGCTCGCCGCCTTCGGGCTATCCAACCGCGAGATCGCGGAAAAGCTGGATATGTCGCTTGCGGGCATCAAGCAGGCGTTGCTCGCCATCACGGACAAGCTGGGCGTAGGACGCGACCGCTTCGCCGCGTTTTTGTAATTTCATCCATAACGAGCACCACCGTTTCACAGGGAAAACGGTGGTGCTTTTCCTTTTTTCACGCCAAAGCACACCGCCAAATTTGCTTCATTTGGGTAATTCCGCGCGCAAGAAAATTTTGCTATACTAGGTACAGAAAGGAAAAAGGAGGGCGTATGAGTAACGAAAAAGACTACGGCACCCCGACGCCCTTCGAGGGCGCGCCGTATAAAACGGTCCACGCGTTCGGGCACACCTTTTCTCTTACCTACGGATATTATGAGGAAAGAGACCGCACCCACCCGCCCGACGTCCTGTATCCCGATCTTGCAAAGTATCCCGTCTTTACCGAAGCGGGCGAGCCGCTGGTGACGCTGATGCAGGACGCCTGCGCACATTTCCGTCCCGCCGCAGAGCGGCACCCCGACGCCACCTGTGCCGAGTGCGAGCACCTTTTGCGCGGCGAGGACTGGTTTGGGCTGTGCCGATGCAAAGAAAACCGAAAAAAGAAAAACGATTTATGATATAAGGAGAACAAACCTATGAAAAACAAGCTATTCACCATTTTGCTTGCCATCCTCGTGGTCGTATCCGTCATCCCCGTATCGACGGTACAGGCGGCAGAGATCCCCACCGAAGGACTTTACGTCGCGATGCACGACTCCTACGGTGACACCTGGAACGGCAACGCACTTTCCATCCTCACGGATACGGAATATCTTGGCGACACGACCGTGGGGGAGAGCTACGAGGGCTCCTTTGCGGACGCCGCCGTCACCGAGGCGGATGGATTGCACGTATTCTGGACGGCGGGCGAGTACGCCTACGAATGCTCCTTCGAGATCTACCTTGACGGCACAGAGATCTTTGCGGCAGATACCACGGCGTGCGAAGGCTTTGTCGACGGTGCGTGTATTTTCTCAACGGACACCGCCCCCGCCACCGAGATCACCGTCAGCTTTGACGCGGGCGGCGGCACGGGCGAAATGGAGCCCGTAAGCGCCCTCTCGGGCTGGGTCAAGCTCCCTCTCCGCGGCGATTTCACGCCCCCCGAGGGCAAGGTCTTCGCGGCGTGGTCGCTAAATGAGGGCGGCGCGCCCCTCGCGAGCGGCTTTGCCAAGCTCTCCGCAAGCGCCACCGTTTACGCGCTTTATAAGGACGTCGCTCCCGTTTACGTAGGAGCGCTTGCGCTTTCGGATGGCGACTATTTTGATCCCGAGACGGGCAGCATCACAAAGAGCGCCCCTGCGGGCGGCTATCTGCATTACGCGGACGGCGTGCTGACGCTCAAGGACTTTAAGTACGTTGTCGAGGAGGAGACCGTCGAAGTTTTCGATGCGCCTGCGTTTCTCTGCACGACGCGGGATCTGACGTTGGTGCTCACGGGCGAAAACCGGATCCAACTGCCGGGCGAGGGCGCGGTCCTTTACGCCTACGAGGGCTCCCTCACCGTCACGGGCGACGGCACCCTGACGACCACGGCGGAAACCGCTTTTTCCGTGGCGGATGACTTTACGCTGCTAAGCGGCACGATCGTTCTGTCGTACGGTCTTGAGGGCATCTTCGCAGGCGGCGACGTCACGCTCTCGGGCGGTGCGCTCTTAACGGAGCAGATGATCTACAACTTTACCGTTTCGGCAGAGGGAAGCATTTCCGTCACGGGCGGAAGGGCAGTTCTTCGGGCGTCGTACGGCTTAACGGCACAGGAAAACGTTACCATTTCGGGCGGTGCGCTCCACTTGCACGCCATGACTGCCATTCGCACAGGAAGAAGCATCGCGCTGTCGGGCGGTAGCGTCATTATCGAAAACGCTTTGCAGGGTCTGATCGCAGGCGAGAACGTTGATATTTCGGGCGAAGCGCTGTTTCTCTCCATTTCGTCCGAGGACGTCGCCATCCTTTTGGCGCCTTACTTTGAGGACGAGAGCACCGAGGAGAACACGATCACCATTGCCGAAGGGCTTACCGTGCTTCCCGAAGGCGTGACTGCCAAGAACGAGCTTGGGCTCCTCGTGGATGCGCAAAACACGATCGTAGCGGACCTCATCGTCGGCGAGATGGCTCCCATCTTTGACGAGGACACTTACGTGTGGCACGAAGGCGCTCACTGGCACCTTTGCGTGGACGCGAGCTGTCCGCTGGATCCTGCGAACCCCAACCATCGGCTCTTCGAGGGCTCGGGCTACGGTGAGCACACCGAGACCGACGGAGTTTGCTCCGTTTGTATGCCCGAGGATCTCCTTACGCGCGACCACGTCAGCTTTGGCGAGCATCTCCTTTACGAGGGAACCTATCTGCTCGGGGAGGGCGTTTGGTCATCGCACGCTCCCACGCGAGGCGGTTACGCATACCTCGACGACGGCACGCTGACGCTTCACGACTTCACCTTATCCACCTACAGCATAGAGCACATGCTCGACCCCGAGGCGTATCCCGATATTTCAAGCGACCGCACGCTCGTGCTTGCGCCGCAAGGCATAACGCTCCGTCTTGTAGGCAAAAACGGTCTTTACAATACGAGCGCAGGCTTCGGCATTCTCGTTCTCGGTGACCTTACCGTCGAGGGCGACGGCACGCTGCACCTCCCGGGGGAGGACGGCATTTTCGTGCAGAGCGGTGACGCGATCCTCTCGGGCGGCACGCTTGGTATCCATTCCTACGTAGACGGCATCAGCGTTTACGACGGCGATTTCCTTATGACGGACGGCGTGCTCCGCATCGATAGCGGTGACGGCGTGTACGTTAATCGCGGTGACGTCACCGTCAAGGGCGGCGTGCTGGAGCTTGCGGTGATGAATGACGGTATTGACGTCACAAACGGTAACGTCACCGTGACGGGCGGCTCCTTCAAGATCAAGGCGGGCGACAACGGCTTCGAGTTAGATGCCGACGAAGAGCTCGCAAATTACGCGGAACTCGCGGCACTCACCGTGTCGGGCGGCTCCTTCGAGATCCGGGCAGAGGACGACGGCTTTGACGCCGAGGGCGCTCTGCGCATCACGGGCGGCTCCTTCTTCATCGACGCGATAAACGACGCCATCGACGGTCGCACCGTGCATCTGCTTGGCGGCAGCTTCACCCTGGACGCGGCGTGCTGCTACGTGATGTCAAACGAGGGTGTCACGCTCGGATGCGATCTCACACTCTCGCCCGACGGTGCATACGAGCGCCGCTATGGTAACCCCGAGATGGGCGAGGACCCCGACGTCCTTCACGTCATCGATGTTCTTGACGAGGACCCCGTGACGCTTTCTTTGAAGGCGGGCGACACCTTCCGCCACGTCGATGCCGACAAGGACCACGTTTGCGACGTCTGCTCGCTCGCGTTCGACGAGTGCGTTGACACGGACAGCGATCACCTTTGCAATCTGTGCGGAGAGAAGGTCTCCGACTGCGCGGACGCGGATAAAAATCACGTCTGCGACGTCTGCGGCGAGAAGGCATCCGACTGCGCGGACGCGGATAAAAACCACGCGTGTGACACCTGCGGCGAGAAGCTCTCCGACTGCGCAGACGCAGACGGCGACGGGTTATGCGACACCTGCGGCGCCGACCTCTCGGAGGGCGCGGATCTGCTCTGGCTGTGGATCACGCTCCCCTCGGTCGCGGTCGCGGGCGGCGGCGGATTTGCCCTGTATTGGTTCGTTTTGCGCAAGCGGTTCCTCGCATAAGCGCCCGCACCCACGGCATCTCCAAGCACCCGTCCGTGTGACGAGCCGTCACGCGGCAGAAAAAAAGAGAAGGGAAGACTGCGGTCTTCCCTTCTTTGCATAATGCAAACCATAGGTTAGCAAATTCTCGGTTTTTCGAAACAGTTTCGCAGGAAAAGCAGTTGACACGCTCTCAAAAGTGTGTTACAATAAAGAAAAAACGGAAACGAGGATGCTTTTATGGAAAAGCCCATTTCTCTTTTGGTAGATTTTGATCGGACGACGGGCGCCGTCAAGCCTATGCACGGTATCGGTCAGCCACCCTTGGCGGGATTTTCGTGTGAGAAGTTCCGCTATCTTTCGCGCGCGGGCATCCCCTTTTCCCGTCTGCACGACGTGGGCGGAGCGATGGGCGGCGGTCTTTACGTGGATATTCCCAACCTCTTCCGCGATTTTTCGGCGGATGAAAACGACCCCGCGTCCTACGACTTCGCCTTTACCGATAGAATTATGGAAGAGCTCGTCAGGGCGGGATGCGAGCCGTATTTCCGCCTGGGTGTGACGATCGAAAACCTGCACCTCGTCAAGGCGTACCGCATTTTCCCGCCCGCCGACTACGACAAGTGGGCGCGCGTGTGCGAGCACGTGGTGCGCCACTACAACGAGGGATGGGCAAACGGCTTCCATATGGGCATCCGTTACTTTGAGATCTGGAACGAGCCCGACGACTGCACCGAGCCGCACCTTGCGATGATGTGGCACGGCACGCCCGAGGAATATTACCGCCTGTACGCCGTCACTGCGCGACACTTAAAGGCGTGCTTCGGAGATACGATCAAGGTGGGCGGCTACGGACACTGCGGCGTTTACGAGTTTGAAAAGGACGAGAGCCTTGACGGCGAGATCGGGGAAGAAACGTATATTTACGACTACACCATCTCCTTTATGCACGGCTTTTTCCGCTATATCCGCGAGGCGGGCGCACCGCTCGACTTTTTCTCCTGGCACGTATATGACAACTGCCACTCGTCAACGCGCGAGGATTTCCGCGTGATCGCCCGCCACGCCGACTACGTCCGAAGGATCCTCGACCGCTACGGCTACACGGATGCCGAGCATCACTTGAACGAATGGAACCTGCACACCGACCGCGAGCACCGCGACGCACCCGTCGGCGCAGCAAAGTCCCTCGCCTTTATGACGATGATGCAAAGGACGAGCACCGACTTAATGTGCTTTTACGACGGCGGCATCGGCTACAGCCCCTACCGCGCGCTCATCAATCCCGATACGGGCTATCCCTACCGCACCTATTACGCCTTTATGATGTTCGGCACGCTCTACCGCCTTGGCAAGACGGTCGCGAGCACGTGCGAGGACGGACGGCTCTTTTCTCTCGCGGCAAGGCGGGGGCGTCAGGCGGCACTCGTGCTTGCCAACCCCTCGGGCGAGGAGCTTTCGGTATCGCTTTCGCTTACCGGTTTTTGCGCGAGCGCGTGCGAGGTGCTTCGCATCGACGAGGAGAACCGCTACACCTGCACGGGCGAGGACCTTGCGGACGGCACGCTCACGCTCCCCCCCTTCGGATGCGCGGAGATCCGCTTGTACGATTTAAAGTAACGCCCACCTTTTCCCTTGCGAAATTTTGGTATTTTCCACCAAAAGCATCTTGACAGGACAACATTCTTATGTTATAATGTAATAAAGTAAGGCAACTTACCTCAAAAAACATAACACGGAGGATTATCACTATGCTTGCATGCGCAGAACTCTTTACCAAGTTTCTTGAGTCCAAGGGGCTCAACTTCAACGTTCGCGAGGATTCGGACGGCGACGTATTCGTTATGTTCCCCTACGACGGCAAGATCACCCGTTGCATTTTCAGCGGTGAGGAAGGCAAATATCTCTCCCTCTACCTCGTTTACGAGAACGTTCCCGAGGACAAGATGGCTGACGCGATCTTCCTTGCAAACGAGCTGAACACCAAGTGGAAGTGGGTCAAGTTCTACGTGGACGGCGACCGCGACCTGATGCTTCAGGACGACGCGATCCTTTCCGTTGACACGGCGGCTGACGAGGCGTTTGAGCTTCTTCTCCGTATGCTCAACATCGGTAAGGACTCCAAGCCCTCCATTATGAAGGCTCTTTACGCATAACGCGTAGCCCCCTAACGGCTCATCGGGAGAGCGGTTCGCCCTGCGCGCCGTTCTGACCTATGAGCCGTTTTTTAGCCTATACAAACCAAAATCAAGCCCGTTTTTCGTGATAGGGCTCTATCCGTGTTATCGTTTTCTTATCAAAATACGAGGTTTTTACGATGAAGTTTATCAAGATTTCCATCTTTCTTCGCTCTCCCGAGCTGGTATGGTCCTACCGAAAGACGCACGGCGGAGAGTTCTGGGCGGATTTCGTTGCGCGCCTTTGTGACGCACTCTCTCCCGCCACCCCCTTTGAAAAAAAGAACGGCAACGTCCAGCACGCCTTTTATCTTTGTGCGAATGCGGATGCCGATCATTATAAGGAGCTGCTCGGCACTTTGCTTGGGGAGCTTTTGAACGAGGACGAGAAAAAGCTCGTGACCGCCTCGGTCTCCTCGCCCGAGGAAAGCGAGATCGCCTCGCTTCGCGACGCCTTGCCCGAGGAGGAACGCACGCACGCGCTCTTTGCGTCGCTCGGTACCGACGCACCCGCCAAGGAAGCTCCCAAGAAGCCAAAAACGAGAAAAAAGGCGAAAGCGGACGAAGCGCCCAAAGCCGAGGGGGAAACGGGCAAGACGCCCGCCGCGACGGATAACGCCGCCGCCCTTGACGCGGACGAAAAGCGCCCCGACGCACCCAAGGCGGGCGGGGAGAAGGGGGAAGAGGACAAGGCGCCCCTTACCCTTGCCGAGCACACCGAGCGCCTGCGCGCGCTCAAATCGGGACTTCTCTCCCGCGTGCGCGGACAGCGTCACGCCATCGACACGCTGGTGGGCGCCTTCTTTGAGTGCGAGCTGTTTGCCGCCCAGAACGAAAAGCGCAAGGGTCCGCTTGCGACCTTCCTCTTCACGGGTCCCTCGGGTGTGGGTAAGACCTTTCTCGCGGAGCTGTGCGGAGAATATCTTGACAGACCTATGCTCGTCGTGGATATGAGTGAATATTCCGACAACCTTTCCAATAACAAGTTCAACGGCGACCACGGCGAAACGGCGGTCGTCACGGGCTTCGTGCGCAAGCACCCCAACGGCATTATCGTCTTTGACGAGGTGGAGAAGGCGCACATCAACACCATTCACCTGTTCTTACAGATCCTTGACGCGGGGCGTTTGATGGACCACCACATCAAAAAAGAGGTGTCCTTCCGCGACAACATCGTCATCCTCACCACCAACGCGGGCAAGAGCTTATACGAGGACGCGACGGTGTGCGACCTTTCCCAAACGCCAAAGAGCGTCATCCTCGACGCACTGCGCACCGACATCAACCCCCAGACGCGCGAGCCCTTCTTCCCCGAGTGCATTACCACCCGTATGGCAAACGGTCACGTCATTCTCTTTAACCATCTTGAGCCCTTCGCCTTGATGGAGATCGTGCGCGACGAGCTCGCCCTTCAAGCAAGGCTCTTTGAAAAAACGACGGGTATTAAGGTCGAATACGACGAAAAGATGCTCTCGGCGCTCGTGCTTTATCACGGCGGCGGCGTTGCCGACGCGCGCACGCTGCGCGGTCTTGCCAGAAGCATCTTCGTGCGCGAGCTCGAGGAGCTCGTGATGCAGCTTTACGAAAAGGACCCTGCACGCGTGGGCGCGCTCAAAAAGATCAACGTTTGCATCGACACCGCGGACAGCGCCGAGATCGGCAGCCTGTTCGTCAGCGTGGATACGATGTACGTATCCGTCTTTGCCGAGGGCGTGGGCGAGGCGTTCAACGCAGAGGGCAAGCGCCGCAACACCGTCTTTACGAGCGAGTGCGATCCCGACCGCTTCAAGCGCGCCGTGCGCGGCGTGACGGACTACGTGCTGATCGACCCGCTGTGCGGCGCCGCCGAGCACGACCGCATCCCAAACGACGTTGAGGATATGGACTCGGACGGTATGCGGATGTTCTACTACGTGCGCGAGTTCTGTCCCGAGATCCCCGTTTACGTGCTGGATCGCACCCCGGACGAGATGCGCTCCTTTGATACCCTGCTCGCGAGAGGTGCGAAGGGCATCATCAAGGCAGACCCCGAGAACGCCGAGGCGTTTGGCGTGGCGCTCGAAGCGCTTGCGTTCAGCGCCCTGATCAATAACGCCGTGTATGCGCTGGGTCGCTCGGGCAAGATGCTCACCTACAACTGCGCACAATACCTGTCGGACGGCGACGACATCATTTTGTCCTTTGAAAAGCTCCAAGTCAAGAGCGCACCCAGCGCCGCCGACGGCTCGATGATGGTCCGTAAGGGCGAGGGCGGGGTCCGCTTTGCCGATCTCGTGGGCTGCCGCGGCGCCAAGGAAGCGCTCGGCGAATACTGCCGCGCACTCGACAAGCCCCGCGAGTGGGCGCTTTCGGGCAAGAGAATGCCCAAGGGCGTCCTGCTTTACGGTCCTCCCGGTACGGGTAAAACGATGCTTGCCAAGGCGATGGCAAACGAGTGCGGCGCCGCCTTCTTCCCCGTGAGCGCCACCTCCTTCTTCGGCTCGCTCGTGGGCGAAACGGAAAAGAACATCCGCGACGTCTTCAAGCGCGCGCGCCGCTATGCGCCCGCCATCATCTTCGTCGATGAGGTTGACGCCATCGGACGCCGCAGAAGCGGCTCGTCCAGCACTGCGCACAACGAGGACGCGCTCAACACCTTCCTCGCGGAGATGGACGGCTTCGCCACCGACGAGCGCCGCCCCGTGTTCATCCTCGCCGCCACCAACTACGAAATCGAGGGCGAGGGGGGCAGAGTGCTGGACGCCGCGTTCGTGCGCCGCTTTGACAGCAAGATCCTCATTCCTCTGCCCGACACGGACGACCGCTACGAGCTGCTTGCAATGGCGCTTCGCCGCCACGGCATCCACTTTGGCGAGGACCACGAGAAGGTCCTTCGCAATATGGCGGCACGCACGGGCGGTATGAGCAACGCCGACCTTGAAATGATGACCGCGCAATTCGTCCGCGGTCTTGGCGACGGGGAGCCCGACGCCGCTACTTACCTTGACGCGGTGGATGCCTTCCGCTTTGGCGAGGTCAACAAGATGGACCCCGACCACCTGCGCCAGACCGCCGCACACGAGGCGGGTCACGCGCTCGTTTGCCGCCTTTGCGGTGTGACGCCCTCCTTCTTGACGGTGGTGTCGCGCGGCTCCTTCGGCGGCTTTATGGAAAGCGCGGGCGAAAACAAGAGCACTTACACCTACGACGACCTTATGGACCGCGTCTGCCGCTCGCTTGCGGGCAGAGCCGCAGAGGTTTTGCTGTACGGTGAAAAGGCGGGCATCAACACGGGGGCATCCTCGGACATCGAGCACGCCCGCTACTACGTCCGCGCTTGCCTTGGAAATTACGCGATGGGCGAAAAGCTCTACTCGAAATTCACCCCGGAGGAGGCAGAGGAGCTGATGAAGGCGCAATACGAGCGCACCGAAAAGATGCTCGCCCTTCACCGCGACGCGCTGGAGCATCTGACCGACCTGCTTGCCGAAAAGAAGAGCCTCGACCAGACCGCGATGGAAAAATTCTTCGCCGCCGAGGGCGTGTAACAATTATTCGCCTGACGGCGAGTGGTATGCGCTTCGCGCGTGGTATTTGGCTACGCCAAGTGGTATTTGGCTGTGCCAAGTGGTATTCGACTTGCGTCGAGTGGCATTGCGCAAAAGCGCAGCGGTATGCGCTTTGCGCATAAAAAACAAGAAAAGAGTCAAACGCTATGCTGTTTTCCAAATACGACCTATACGACCTTTACGCCGTGATCAACGCGGCGCGCCGCGTGGGCGACGCATCCTTCCACAAAAATCTCTTCGCCGCGCTTGACGCAATGTTTCTCGACGAGGTGAACGCCATTATCTCGGAGTCCAACCGCATCCGTATCGCCTTGCGCGAGGTACCCGGGATAGACCGCGAGAGCTTCGGCTTCGTTTTCACTTCCAACAGGTACGTATATGCACAAGGACCCGTGACGCACCCGCTTTGCTCGCGCGTGCTTGAAAACGCCGTGCGCGAGCTTTCGCGCTGTGCCGAAAGCGGCAACGCCGAGCGCCTTTCGGATCTTTGCGCCGCGCTGTGTCGCATCCCTCTGTTCTTTGCCGAGGGAATGCGCGGGGTGCGTCTGCGTCTTGCGATGCGCCGCGCGTGTGCGCCCTTCTCGCGCAAATACGGCGAGCAGCTTTACCGCGCGATCCGAAGATAAAAAGCGCGAAGAAAAGAGCGGCGCCCCCTTCCCACAACGAAAAAAGCTGTCGAAAGACAGCTTTTTTTACAAGCACTGCACCCGTCGGCAAAAATACGAATGTAAGGAAGCTTTCGCCAGATCCCACGCGCGCGTTTTTTGGCTAAAATACTTGCAAAATCGGGCGTTTTGTGTTATACTGTACTTGGAAAAATATCTTCCGCGCGCCAAAAGAAAAAGATACGCACCGCGCGCGCGACGAAATACAAAAAGGAGGCGTTTTTATGCACGCCGTCAAGCTAACGCCCGCCACCAAGGACTATCTTTGGGGAGGCAGAAAACTAAAAGAAAAATACGGCAAAGTGACCGAGATGGACCCGCTTGCCGAGACCTGGGAGCTATCCTTCCACGAGGACGGGCAAACGCGCTTGCCCGACGGACGCACGCTTGCCGAGGGCTTGTCGCGCGAGGCGCTGGGCGCAAACGCCTGCCGCTTCGAGCGCTTCCCGATGCTCGTTAAATTCATCGACGCCGCAGGGGATCTTTCGGTGCAGGTGCATCCCTCGGACGCCTACGCACTCGCACACGAGAATAGCTACGGCAAGACCGAGATGTGGGTGATCGTGGAGGCAGAGGAGGGTGCGGGGATCTACCTCGGCTTTGACCGCGACGTCACGAAAGAGGAGCTTGAGGACGCCATCCAAAAAAACACCCTCTCCTCGCTCTTGCATTTTTATCCCGTGCGCGCGGGAGAGAGCTATTTCATCCCCGCAGGCACCATCCACGCCATCGGCAAGGGATGCTTGATCGCGGAGATCCAGCAAAACTCCAACCTCACCTACCGCGTTTACGACTGGGGACGCGTGGATAAAAACGGAAAAAGCCGTCCGCTTCACATCGAGCAGGCAAAGGCAGTGACGGAATTATCGCGTTTTGTAAACAATTCTTTGCATATTGAAGGTTCTGACGGAGAACTGATCGGACTTTGCCGCTACTTCACCGTCAAAAAGCATACCGTTTCGGGAGAAAAGACGGTTTCGTCCGACCCCGCATCCTTCCGTGCCATCCTCTGCATTGCGGGGGAAGGGCAGATCGACGGGACGCCGCTCTTGGCGGGGGACAGCTATTTTCTTCCCGCAGGGGCGTGCTCTGCCCGTTTAACGGGTGAGCTGACCGTCTTGACTGCCGAGGTGCGTCGCCTTTTCGTCGGCATCGACCTTGGCGGCACCTTCATCAAGGGCGGCATCGTGGATGATCTTGGTAACGTACTGCTCGACGACAAGGTACCCACGGGCGTTGCGGAGGGTCCCGAGGCGATCGCGCGCAACATTTCTACGCTGGTAAAGACGCTTCTTTCCCGCGCCTCGCTTTCCCCCTCGGACGTCGAAGGGATCGGGCTTGGCGCCCCGGGCATCATTGACAGCGATGCGGGCACCGTGCTCCGCTCGGGCAACCTCGGACTGTTCTCGTTCCCGCTCGGTGTGCGCGTACAGGAGCAAACGGGGCTTCCCGTCAAAATGACCAACGACGCGAACGCCGCGACGCTGGGCGAGGTCCGCTTCGGCGGCGGCGCAGGGCTTCAAAACGTCGTTATGCTCACCCTCGGCACGGGCGTGGGCGGCGGTGTCGTAACGGACGGCAGGATCCTCGAGGGCAATCGCGGTGCGGGCGGTGAAATGGGTCACGTCACGCTCGTGATGGACGGCGAGGCGTGCGGCTGCGGCAGACGCGGATGCCTTGAAGCGTACGCCTCTGCGACGGCACTCATCCGTGAAACGCGCCGCGCGATGACAGCGCACCCCGAAAGCGAAATGTGGCAGATTGCAAAAACGCTCGACGCGGTGGATGGCAAAACGGCGTTTGCCTGCCGTGAAACGGACGAAGCGGCGCGCGCGGTCGTAGAAAACTATATCCGCCACCTTGGCGCGGGCATCGTCAGCTACGCAAACATCTTCCGTCCCGACGCCATCCTCATCGGCGGGGGCATATCGGCAGAGGGCGACGCACTCATCCGCCCCCTGCAAAGGATCCTCGACGAAGAGATCTACGGCGGCACGCGCGGACCTGCGGTACGCGTTGCGGCGGCAACGCTCGGCAACCGCGCGGGGCTGGTCGGCGCCGCCGCGCTTTGGATGGTAGCGCGGTCACAGCCCGCGCAATGAAAGGAATCCCTTGCGGGATTCGGGAAATTCACTTTGTGAATGAAATTCGCCTGCGGCGAATAAAATGCCTGCGGGCATAAAGGGGATTCATTTTATTTCAAGCACGCGAAGCGTGCATTTCAAGCGCCGACCAAAGGGAAGCGCATTTCAAGCACGCGAAGCGTGCATTTCAAGACGCGTCAGCGTCATTCCGAAAGGAGATAGATCTTATGAAAAAAAACGGAAAATTCGGTGTTTTGCCCCTCGTTTGCCTTTGCATCTGCGTTGCGATGATCATCGCGGCGGCAGTTCTGTGCCTTTCGGTGCGCCTTGACGCACGGGACGAACAAACCAACCTCGGCAGAGGCATCTTCCTCGTTTTATTTATGGCGATCTTTTATCCCGCCGTTTGTGCGGTCAACGCCATCGCATCGGGACTTGCGGCAAAGAAGCTCTTCGCCGTTCCCATCGTCACGGGCGCCCTGTTCCCGCTCTTTGCTCTTTTGCTCGCAAACGACGCACTAGACGGCTTTGGCGCCGTGATCTTAGTGTCCCTGCTCTACGTAGCGGGCGGCGTGGTTTTGATGCTCTTAACGGCGCTTTTCAAGAAACTGATCCTTTCCCGTAAAAAAAATAAGACCCAAGAAAGCGAGGAAAACGCATAATGGCTTTCGGATCCAACCGCCGCGGTGCCGTTCCGCTTCGTATGCAGCTGCACGCGCGCATCGGACAGGCGCGCATCAATCTCTTGATCGTCTTTATTCTTACCGTACTCAACATCATTTTCGCCGCCTTTGGCAGCGGTACGTATTTTCTGTTTTCGGCATCCGTCCCCTATTTTATCGCCCTTCTCGGCGCTATGATGTGCGGACTTCTTCCGCCCGAATATTATGCCGAGGCGGGGGCGCTTCCGGGTGAATTTCTGCCCAAGGGGATGATCGTGGGCTTTCTTCTCATTGCCGTAGGCATCGCGGCGATCTATCTGCTCGCCTTTCTGCTTTCCAAAAAGCACACGGCGTTTTTGCTCGTTTCGTTTATCCTCTTTATCATCGATACGGCGGCGATGTTCCTCATTTATAACTTCACCGTAGATATGCTGATCGACCTTGCAATTCACGCGTGGGTGCTCGTTGAGCTGTTTCTGGGCGTGCGCGCGGTCGGACGGTTAAAGCAGCTACCCGCAGATTTTCCCGACGACGGCATCCCCTTCGTCAACCCCGTATCCCCCGACGATAACGATCAGGTATAAAAACCGGAAAGGTCCCCACGCATGAACTATCAAGAACCGCTTGCGCAAGCCGACGCGCAAAAGAAAGAATACCTTGCAGGCATCGAGTACGTCATTCGCGCGCTCGAGGAGGACGTCGCCGCCACGCGCGACGTTTACGTCAAAAATTTGTTCGTCGCGCCGCAAAAATACCGCGAGGAGCTTGCCGAGATGATCGGCTGGCCGCTTGACGCCTCTCGTCCCGAGATGCCGCCCGAGGTCACGGAAGAAACGCTCTTCGAGGACGAGCAGGTCGTTTGCAGTCGTTTGCGTATTCGCCTGTTCGGTGAATTTTACGCATCGGGGCTCTTCTTCCGCCAAAGGGCAGAGGGCAAGCATCCCTTGGTCGTGGTCCAGCACGGCGGCGTCGGCTCGCCCGAGCTGATCGCAGGCTTTTACGACGGCGGGCAGACGTACAATTATAACGACCTTCTTTCGCGCGTGCTTGCGCGCGGTGCGCACGTCTTTGCGCCGCTGCTTCTCATCTGGAACAAGGAAACGCACGCCATCCCGTACAACCGCGAGCTGCTCGACGCGCGGCTGCGCCGTGTAGGAAGCTCGCTGGCGGCGCTTGAGCTGTTCACCGTTATGCGCTCGCTCGACTATTTTGAAAAAATGGCGTGCGTTGGCGCCCTCGGTATGGTTGGTCTTTCCTACGGCGGATTTTATGCTCTCTATACGGCGGCACTCGATACGCGCATCCGTGCGACGGTCGCCGCCTCGCACTTCTTCTCGCGCGAGAGCGTTCCTATGAGCGACCGCTCCTTTGGCAACGGCACGATGCCGCTTGACGACGCCGCCGTCGCCGCGCTCGTTTATCCGCGCTCGCTGACGATCACCTTCGGCAAGCACGACGCGCTGTTCCCCTATTCTGCCGCCGAGGCGGAGTGGGAGCGCTTAAAGAGCTATTGCGCCCGCGAAAAGATCCATACGGATTGGATCAACTTCCTCCCCTTTGACGGCGTGCACGAATTTCCGACGGATGACGAAGCGCTCGACGTTCTTTTCGACGAGCTCTCCACCCCCACCCCCAAGGGTCGCTACGAAAGTTAAAACCACTGCGCTTTTGCGCAATATACTCACTGCGGCTCTGCCGCAATACCACTGCGAAAGGAAACGATTATGGGACATTTACAGGGAAAAACCGCCATCGTAACGGGCGGCGGCTACGCCGTGCTATCGGATGGCAGATGCGGCTCGATCGGCTACGGCATCGCCACGGCGTTCGCCAAAGAGGGCGCCAACCTCGTTTTAACGGGACGCAACGAAAAGAAGCTCGCCCTTGCCAAGGAGGCGCTTGAGGGCGCCTACGGCATCCGCGTTCTGGCGATCGCCGCGGATATTGCGGCAGGCGCTGACAACGAGGCGACGGCGAAGGGCGTCGTTGAGGCGGCATTCAAGGAGTTTGGACGCCTTGACGTGCTCGTCAACAACGCACAGGCATCCGCCTCGGGCGTGACGCTGGAAAACCACACCGCCGAGCAGTTCGATCTCGCGATCTACTCGGGACTGTACGCAACCTTTTATTATATGAAGGCGGCTTACCCTTATCTCAAAGAAAGCAAGGGCTCCGTGATCAACTTCGCCTCGGGTGCGGGACTGTTCGGCAATTTCGGACAGGCGTCCTACGCCGCCGCGAAGGAGGGCATTCGCGGCCTTACGCGCGTGGCGGCGACCGAATGGGCAAAGGACGGCATCAACGTCAACGTGGTGTGTCCGCTCGCTTGGACGGCACAGCTTGAGCAGTTTGAAAAAGCGTACCCCGACGCCTTCCGCGCCAACGTCAAAACGCCCCCTGCGGGCTATTTCGGTGACCCCGAGGAGGATATCGGCAGAGCCTGCGTCGCGCTCACCTCGCCCGACTTAAAGTATATGAACGGAGAAACCGTCACCCTTGAAGGCGGTATGGGGTTAAGACCGTGATGGGCAAGATCAAAAACGTCATATTCGATTTCGGGCGCGTGATCGTCACCTTTGACGAGCTGGCGATGACCCGTGAATATATTCCCGACGAGGACGACGCTCTGCTTGCGCACGGCGTTATCTTTGACCGCAAGTACTGGGATCTGCTCGACCTCGGCACCATTGCGGATGAGAAGGTAGAGGAGGGCATCCGTGCTCGTCTGCCCGAGCGCCTGCACGAGGGCGCGATCACCACCTTTCGCCGTTGGATCCACCATATTCCCCTGATCGCGGGGATGGAGGACGCGGTGGCGTTCGCCAAGGCGCGCGCGAGGGGACTGTATCTGCTTTCCAACATCAGCCCGTATTTTTCGGCGCATTACAAGGAAAATCCCGACGTCGCACGCGTGCTTTCGCACTTCGACGGGCTCGTCTTTTCGGGAGATCTTCATTTAGTAAAGCCCGACCGCCGTATTTTTGAATACCTGCTTTCGACCTACGGCATCCGCGCCGAGGAAACGCTTTTTATCGACGACAGCGAAAAGAATATCGCGGGCGCTATGGCGGTGGGCTTGCAGACCTACCTCTTTGACGGGGACGCACAGCGCCTGATCGCGTATTTGGATGCCGTCCTCTAAAAGCATATAAAACGAAAAAGAGAGTCGCACGAAACCACTGCAAAAGCCCTCTCTTTTTTCTTTAAAATGCCTACTTTTCTTTACAAAAAAACTGTTTTTGAAAAGAATAGTTTACAAAACAGGAAAAGAAAAGAGGGCTCTTTGCGCACAAACGAATCCGATAAAGTTTATTGGTTTTTCGCTTTTCCACTACGGTTGTTTTTTCTGCGCAGCCCAAACGTTATGCAAACTCTTATCGCTTTGTATGAGGTTTTTCTATGTCAGAATTGTTTTTTAAACAAATTCACATCGCCATCCCCATTCTTTTATCCCTGCTTCCTTTTTGCGCGCTGACGTTTCTTTTGATTGGCGTGCTCGTCAAGGCGCGCGTGATCTCGTTTGATCAGGTTTTGGCGGCGGATCAATATTTGCTTGCCGCCGTCCTTTCTACCGTTATTTTCTTACTATTACCCCTTCCTACGGCGCTCCTCGTATGGAGCGGTGCCTACCTTTTGATGCACCTTGTCTTTTTTAAAAACCGAGAACTTCTCGCGCACATCGCCCGTTTCGATCAAAACAAGCCCTTTTTACGCGAGGAGCAAGAAAAGACGCTTGCAAAGGCAAAAAACTATATTCCCTGTGCGCACGCCCTGCTTTGGCACAAGGACTTCGGAAACATCAGAAGGGAATGCTTCGCCGTAATCAAGGCGTGTAAGGAAACTCCTCAAATTGCGTATCGCCGCCGTCCGTTGCCCTTTTCCCTCTTTGCAACGGGAACCATAGGACTTTCCCTTTCCTTTTGCGCATACGGTGCCGTGATGGAAGAGCCGACACAGCTATGGCAAATCCTCCTTGAAAATTATGCGATTCTTGCCTGCATTTTGTTTGCATTATACTTTTTTATGTATTTTTGTTGTATGCAACGCGCACAAAGCAAAACGTGGTTTTATATTTCCTTTGCGATTGCTAGTACCGTCGGGTGTGCTACCGTCGCTTACATCAGTTTTTTATAATTTTTCACCCTTTTATCTTGGAGAACAAAATGGAAAAGAATTTTTTAACTCTTTTTTTGCTATCCCTGATCAGTTCCGTTTTATTGATTTCAATTCTAGTGGTGTTGCTTGTTTTTTGTAAAAAAATCCTACGAAAGAAAAATTACAAGCTTATCCTTCTTTTTGTCTTTACCGCTTTTTTGCTTTTAAATACAGGAGAACGCTTGATAGCTTGTTGCCGCGACTATTCTTATTATTCCACTCAAAGCTGTGAAGAGGCGGTAGGTAAGGTGGTTTCCTTTGCTTACGTAAAAGATGATGAGGACGGAAATGGAGCGCTCATCTTATCAAATCCCGTCTTTTTAATTCAAGAAACGGGTGAGAAGATTATTTTACATACTAAAAACGTTACCATAGGAAAAACATACCACATCCGTTATTATCCCCATACCAAAATATGTGAAGTATATCCCATTTCTTAACTTTGGAAAAAATGTGCATTCTTGCTAATGTGGGAAATAAACCTCTTCGATCTTGCCGAGGGCGGTTTTCATCACTTGACAACGCGGACGCGTGCGGAAAAATATCCACAAGCTCTTGGAACAAAAAAATCCGCCGCCGGCGGATTTTTTTGTTTTGTTTTACTTTACCGTTTTTACCCACTCTCTGACGAGCTGAGGCCAGCGCTCGATGCGCGCGTCGCACTCGCCAAGACCGAAGCCGCAGGTCACCTCGTTGGCGGTCGCTTCGCCGTGAGGACCGTGGGGGAAGACGTGAAGCTCGGTATAGACGCCCTGACGGCAGAGCGCGGACGCAAGGCGAATGGTGTTTTCCACGCTCACCAGCTCGTCGTCCACCGTGTGCCAGAGAAAGGCGGGGACGGTGTCCGCATCCACCTGCTTATCGAGCGAAACGCGCGCCGCTTCGTCCTCGGTGAAGCTCTCCTTGCCGATGGCGTTCCTGAAGGTTTCAAAGTGGGTGCCCTCAAAATAGCAGGCAACGGGGTAGGAAAGGATCATTCCCGCGGGGCGGTTGGCACCCTCGGGCATATCTAATTTTTCTTCCCGCCATACCTTATGCCACATCGTGCCGAGCGCCCCCGCAAGGTGACCGCCCGCCGAAAAGCCCACGACGAATACGCGCTCGGGGTCGATGCCGTATTTTGCGGCGTTTGCTTTGATATAGTGCATCGCCAGCGACGCCTCGACGAGCGGTGCGGGAAATTTCGCCGCCGCGCCCACCGAGTAATGCAAAACGAAGCACTTGAAGCCGAGCGCCGAGAACGCCACGGCGATGGGCTCGCCCTCGCGGTCGGCACAGATGCCTGCGTAGCCGCCGCCGGGAAGTACCAGCATAGCGGGCGCTTTGTTGTTTTTATGCTCAAAAAGATAGCTCGTCAGGGTGACGTCCGGCTTATTGGGGCAAAGACGGATGATCTCGTTTTTCATAGGATTCTCCTTGCGTTTGTGTTTCGCTTTCAGTATAAAGGAAACGACCGGATTTGTCAAGCATTCACCGCCTAAAAGAAAAAAATTGCCAACAAAAATTTGCAAAAAGCACCCGCAACCATCGGTTAGCACAATTTTTTTCTGTTTCCAAATGTAAGCTATACTTTACAAGAACCGCTTAAAATGTAAGCGGTTCTTTTCTTTTTCTGCTTTCCGAAAGGAATTATTATTTCTTGTTTAAGAAATATTTATAAATAAATATCTTGACAAATAGAAAAATTCGTGGTATAATATTCTTGCCACCGAGAAAGAAAAAGGAAAAATAGCGAAAGGGGGAGAGATGCCTATGACCGAATATCCGTGTCCCGTTTGCGGGCGCCGCGCTTGCGATTCCGAGAAAGCATTGATTTTGACGGCTTGCCGTACCGAGGAGGACGGCAAGGATGCT
>JAFTIH010000048.1 GCA_017456985.1 Clostridia bacterium
AGCGAACGGCACTTAGTTCGCATAAAAATGATGCTCCGTGCCTTACATATGTAAATTCAGATACGAGTCTTTATCAAAACTCTTGTGGGGGCTATCTAATACTCCAACCGAAATATGAACGCTCGGCAGCTGATAGCATAGGCACACAATTACATCTATTCAATTTTCAAGTCCTCATCTTTGTGAGGGGCTTTATTTTATCATACTCGGAAAAATTTGTCAAGGCCTTTTTGAATAATTTTTTCGCTTTTTGGAAATAATACTTAGTTTGGCACAATCGGTCTAAAACACCGTTATGTCGCTTCCCGGATTGTCATGGATTTTCACAAAAAGAAAAGGCGATGAGTATATTTCAACTCATCGCCATAAGGATTTAATTAAGTGCTTCTTTGTTAACCAAGTAGTTGGTCAAAATTGTCGTGTCACGGTCATTTACTACGCCGTCGCCGTTAACATCGATTGCAATCATTTGTGCTTTGTTAGCGATTCTTGCATTTTCGATATACTGATTAATCATAACAATATCCTTGTTGCTAACCAGACCATCGCAATTGAAATCACCTGTAACGATAGCGGTCGTTTGAGCTATTAACTTTGTGCCGTCATAAAGTTGAATTAAAGTTCCAGTGGTTACAAGAGCATCTTCTGCAAGAATTTTTCCTTTTGCATCACAGAAAATAAGATTCTCATTTTCAAAATGACTGCGGATTTCCGCAACGGTATTCTCTCCAAGGGGAATTGCGCGAAGGTTATTTTCGCTGTCAAAGCCCATTGTTGATGCGTATTTAAGAACAATGGCAAAGTATTCATCTGTTAACACATTGACGGTCACGGATGCTTCAGAACCCGTATAAGGCAATTTAACTTTGATTACTGCAGTTCCGGCTGAATTTGCCGTTATCTTGCCGTTTTGATCTATGCTTACTACGCCCTCATTGCTTGATGTCCATACCATTTCATAAGATTTAGAACTTTCTGTTTCAACAGAAGCATTCAGTTGCATACTCTTTCCAATGCTAATATTTAACGTTACACTCTCATTTAATGATACAGAAGCATTTTCGCTTTCAGGGATATAAAGTGCTGATACAGTTGTATCCTCGGTAATACAATCATAGCTCTTATCCCAACCGACAAAAATGTATCCTTCACGGTGTGGAGGTAGAGGTGTATGTGCGGAACGCATATAATCTACTGTCTGACTGTACAATTCCGTTCCGTCATGATCCACGAAAACGACGGTATATGAAGCATATCCATACTTCGCATAGAGATCTACGCTTGATGTTACGGTATTCGTATCACAAGCGAACTCATTCTCATAAGCTGCATCGAAGAATACTCCTTCGAATTCATATCCCTCCATATTCTTGAAAACAGACACAGGCAGTTTTTCGCCAGACTTAATCAAACCGTACGCCGGAGCAGAACCGTTTTCATCATGCAACTCTGACCAAATGGTAACGACATGGTATTTGTCGGTGTTATTTGCATTAATTGCATAAACACGGTAATCTTCACAGCTATTGTTCTTGCCGAGAGAGCTTGCGCAATAGCGAAGTACGCAAGATTCAGAAATGGTGATAGGTCCAGTGTATTCTTTTGCTGTAGCAGAAGTAGAGGGATCGCTGTTATCGGTGGTATACCAAATAGTTGCACTTTCGATCGTACAGGTCAAGGTTACGGTCTTTTGCTCGTTATACTCGCCCGTTTCGATATCCGCAAGAGGCATATCCGTCGTTGCGGCAAAAGTGTATGAGGGATAGATAACAATATTCTCATCTACAATAGTTCCGTCAATTGCTTCGCCTGTATGGGCATTAATCCATCCAGTGAAAATGTAATTCGGATTTTCCTCTACGCTCATTTGAACAGAACTGAAATCAATATAGTTTCCGTTTTCGACTACATATTCGCTTGCGATATCAACTGAATCGAGGCCATTGGTAATTATTGCATTTCCGTCGATGATGCTGTTGGGATTTGCGTTTACAATTGTAACGGTATATTCTTCAAGGGTGCTACGAGTTTCAACGACCATGTTTCCCGAAACCGTATAACCTGCATCGTGGAATTCTTTGATTGTAAGATATTCGTTGCCTACTTGAACAACCCATTCAGTTATGTAACCGTCTTTTCCTTCGGGAGCTTTCTCTGCAATCAACTCTGCTCCGTAAAGGAACTCTTTAAGTTCAACAATTTGTTTTTCCCAATTGACAAACGCTACCACATAACTTTCAGTTTCGCATTCGGGATATACATCCATATTTTCTCTAACATTCACAACGGACATATTCCAGTTTGTAAAACGATGTCCTTCGGGAACATTCAAGAGAGTTTCGGAAGGAAGTGTTGCGCTATCGCCAGCGGTTATCGTTTGTTGTGACAATACGGTGGTTCTATCAAAATCATAAAAAGTTACCGTATATGTAGGCTTGGGTGCCTCGATAACTCCTATTTTAATAGCTTTTGCTTGACCTGCCACAGATGCAACTATCGTATAGTCGCCACTTTCAACTGTAGGCGCAGAAATAAGTTTTGCATTAGCTATATTGATAGATCCGTCGCTTCCTACTGTTGTCGTACCAATATACTGAATATTTTCATTCGATGCTTGATCGTATTTGTAAACCCAAACCGTCGCGGCTTTTCCGGCATATTGACTTCCTACATTTCCGGACAAGTTATAAACCCTGTTAGAAGGAACAGACGGCTCATTAATCGTTGGATTGGTAGTAGTCATATACCGATATTGGTGGGTATAAGTAGTAGTACCGGGAACAATTTGAGTTTCAACATTCTGATAGGTTTTATTTGTGCCAGCGCTTTGTCCATTGTATATTGGAGCATTACTACTTGAATGTTCTATCCAACCGGTATATCCAGAATATTGATAGTAGTTATACAGTTTATTGTAGGTAGTATAGGTTTGCTTTCTTACCGTGATGATATTATCAGAGCCAGATACTGCACCATTCCACCAATAAGTATCCTTACAGCAAGAAGTATTTTTATATTTATAGGCATTTCCTGATGATGAATATGTCAATTTCTCGGTGCTAAAGAATGCATGGAAAGTTCCGTAGGTTGATGTTTTGGTCCAGTTGATCTTTCTATTTATCGCACCATGATTGCCACCGCGACACCAGTGCCAATAGATATAACCTACTACCTCGTTCGAATCTACAACTACTTTTTGTGTTGCGTTTTCGTATGCCGACACAGGAGTTTTGTTATACTGCGAGTAAAGAGAATTCGAAGTTAAAAATCCGTTATGCCAATTCGAGACATAAGTAACGCTTCTTGATCCAGCGTTGACGAGAGAGTAACCGTTCTGTGTCCATCCAGACATAGAAGTGCTATAGGATGTGGTAGTCGAAAGCGTTTTGTAGCGATAATAATATTTCGTGGGGGATGTACTTGAAAGGGTTTGCGTTTCAACAGTAATTCCATTGCCGGAGGTCATCGGACAATTTCCAGTGTAAGTAATCCATCCCGACCATCCAGACGACGTGCTGTTGTCGATGGTTTGGGTAGCTACCTTGGATATTTGTCCAAGGGCTTCGTTTTCATATCCATTTACTACATAAATCTCAATCTTAGGTGCAAGTTCGGGACACAATACAGTATCCGTGATTGTTTTATTTGCGAGTGCATCAATAGCAAATGCCGATGATTCAACCGTAGACAAAATAACTCCACCTTGAGATTTGAGGACAAATACAACCCTACCCGTAGAAATCTCGGATACCTTGTTGCTAATGGTTACAGTCACATCATATCCTTGCTTTGTAGTGTTTCTCGTCACAGAATTTATTGTAACAGTAGCTGTATGATCCTTATCAATCCATTTGTAAACTGTGTAAACCGTCAAATCGGACTTGATATTGTTAAATGATTTATCCCAAGATGCCAAAGCATATCCGTCGGGAATGTTAGTTACATTGGGAGCTGTTGCACTCTGTCCGTACTTTACTGTTTGAGGAGATCCAATAACTTTGTTTGTAAAAGTATCAACAAACTTTACGGTGTACGAATTAACATCATAAACTGCATTTACGGTAATATTTTCGGTAACCTTATCGAAGGACTTATCCCATTTTGCAAAAGTATGACCTTCTTGTTGGGGATTCTTCGGAGCAGATGCAGAATGTCCGTAGGAAACCGTTCGTGTGTCAATTGTTTTCTTTCCGATTGGATCGTAGAATGTAACAGTCACATTGGGCATTACAGTAAAGGCTGCACTTAATCCTTGCGTAGTGCCGGCACTATTAACTGCTTCGATATGTGCTGTGTATGTATCTGCAGTATCAAAACCATCAAGAACACATGTTGTTCCTGTTATATTGTTTTTGGTCTGAACAGTAGCTCCACTCGAATTTTTGATTACAATGTTATAACTCTCTGCATTATCTACCGCATCCCAAAGAAGTGTTGCCTGATCGCCAATTCCGATTTTTAAGCTGCTTGAAGAAACATTTACACTTGGAACGGCAGGCAGAACCTTGGCGGTCGTAAAACTATAAACTGCTGATTCGTACCATTTAGAACCAATTTTCACAGTTGCCTTATAGTAATAAGTCGTATTGGCTTCCAAAGGTTGTTTGGCAAAACGGTTAATCTTAAATGATGCTGCGGTTTGAGTTTGAGGATCATTTGTATAGTCTAAAACTCGAACGCAATCCATTCCTGCAACCGTTTTATGCGTGCTTCCTTGTGTTCCATCTACTTTTTCTACTTGACTCTTGTCCTTACTCAAGAAGTAAGTCCATTTCTGAACAGTTGCAACGTTATTAAGTCTTACATTGATGGTTGCAGAGTTGTTAGTTGTTTCGCTACAGAAAACAGAAGAGATATCATAATCGGTGAAGGTTAATGCCTTGTCACCATGCCATCCCCATCCTCTGTAGGGATATCCTCGATCAACGACATAGTCAATAGTGGTCTTAACTATTTTTCCAGACCAGCCATGCACTATATAACCGTCGCCAACATAGATACCTATGTGTCCACATTTGTTTTTGCATGAGCTACATGTCTTACTGCTACCACCGAAGAAAACAGAAGCACCGAGAGGGATATCATCCCTGCTTTTGCTATCTATAAAGCTATTTCCATACTTGTATGCGCAGCAAGCTGTAGATTTAAATCCATATGCATCTTCAAACAACTGTCTTACAAAACGCAAGCAATAACCATTTGCGTAGCTTGTTCCGACCTTGCTCAATGCTAAATCAACAATTTTTTGTGCATCTTTTGAAACAGGTTGAGTTGAAGTGCCTGTTCCTGCAGTATTTTTGTTTACATTACTTTCAACTTCATCGAAACTCGGAGCATGGGCTTTTTCATATGCATTGTATGTGATGTTTTCAAATTGTTTGTAATTATCTTCCTTTACAGTCTTAAATCCATGGAGTTCTTTAACAAGTCGAGCAGAGGATTCGCTTTGACCGGGCTTTGTTCCTTCGTGCTGAACAAGGTTAATGGAATAATCAAAACCTAACAAAACCACTTTTTTATACATTTCTACCGTTTGCATGTAGTATGTAGCATTTTCGAGTGTAGGAGAAGCCTTGTACGTTTTCTTGGCATTATCCATTACTCGAATCATCGCCTTTTCAAAGTCCACACATGCGCCCAGTGCGTAATAGTACATATTTGATTTGTCGATATCGAATACGGCATTTGCAAGAACACGAATGCCCTTGACTCCCAGCAATGCATAAGAATAGTTTGTTGTTCCGATAAATTCATCCCAAGCGTAATCGACCGCAACGGGCAGTACTGCCGCAACGTCAACTGCTTTGTACACTACCTTTTTAGCAACGACATTCGCCAAAATCTTATCAAAGGCTTCATTGAAGAAAACTATGCACTCGGTTGCGGCAATTCTCAATCCGCGAGGATTGTTTGAATCGGCTGCCATAGCGGAGAGAATTTCCTCAACGCCATCCTTCAATTCCGAAATAGCTTGATAGCTTGTATATGATTCTATCAATTCGTCCATGTTCTTATACACAGATGAAATGTTGCTTACTGCGCTAAATGCTTTGAAAGTCGTTTCCGTTGCTGTAGATTTAGCAACTTTTTGCAGCACGCTCATATTGGTTGAATTTACTTTTGCATTCTTTAAATTTTTTGTATTTATTTTCTTTAAAACTTCTTGGGAAACAGACGCCAAGTGCTGAAGCTTATCGTTAGTGATTCCTTGAGCTAATGAGTCAAGTATACTATCCTTCTCATCCATATCTCCCAACATTAGATCAAAGATAACTAATTTATATCTTTCCGCATCTGTCAGTTTTCCCAATGCATAGGAAGGCTCGGAAACCATGTGATATGCTTCCCAAGTATTACGAATTGCTCTTAATCCATCATCCTCATCGAGCATCGTAAGATATGTATTAGCATAGGAGGAACTTGCAGTTCCTACAAATATTTGATCAAAGAATTCTGCATAGCATTGAGCTTGGAATTCCTTATAAGCAGGCGAATCTTCATCTGCGGAAGCAGCAGAGACTTGCATCGGAAGCCATGTAAATACAGATAAAAAAGTAATCATGGCTAAAAGGAATGCTACAGCTTTCGTTCCTATTTGCCTGAAGTTTATTCTTTTAGTTTTTGTCATCTTTTAGTCCTCGCTTTGAATGTTAATTGTGATATCGTGGCAATTGAGAACAATTTCGTCGATATCTTCATTTATGGTATTTTCCTGAATATATGATACTTGAAGCACAATGTTCTCGCTCGCTTCTGCCTTAATATCAAATTTTATAACGAACAACTCTAAATTAGTTGTAATATTTGAGCTTCCTGACCATACGACGGAGAAAGAATTATCTTGTATAGTTTCGATGGAGTCGTTGAAGTTTCCTGTTGAAAGAGATGACGACGCTGTAACACTTTTTGGAGTAACGGCATTTGCATCATATGTTATAACGATTTCAAAGCCACAAATTCCTTTGTTATTCTTAATCTTTATAGGCACCGCTACTTCTTGCCCAGCGGCAGCAGTTATTTCATCACAATAAATAATATTATCTACGATTTCGTTATTAGAGGATGGCGGTTTATTGCCTGACGAATTCGGTGCAAACAGACTACAACCCGTAAAAGTTAAAGCCAAGCATAGTGATAGTAACAAAATGCATATTTTTTTCATAGAAAACCTCCTATCTTATGATATATAAAAAGGTGCGCTAACCGAAGCCAACGCACCGAAAAATGCAAACTCCGATTGTCGCTCAACAAAACTAAAATAAAATTAGGGTATTCGCTACCATAACTATTTAGTGGAGTTTGCATTTTTACCAAATTCCCAAAATAGTTATGGTTAAAAAAGGGTATAGTATTCCCGTAAAAGAAAAATACCGCTAATTTTAGATATTTAGTTTTGTTGAGCAAGAATATTATACCACAGTAAGAAAATAATTACAAGTGTTATAAAAAAAACAACAAATTTTAATAAAAAATCCATCAGTGTCTAATTGGACTGATGGATTTTTTCATTGTTAGATTAAGGTTTGTATTGCTATCTGCATTCCTAACTTGAAGGCATACTCGAAGATGGCTGCTTCGGCGAGACTCATGTACTCGCTCCAACAATCATGGAACTTCTCAAATGTTTCCTTCTGCTCGTCCGTGAAGCTCTTTTCGAGTTTCTCGTGATGCCTTGCCATATAGCCGAGGAGTTCCTTCATCTCCTTTGAGTTGGTTCGGCTGTCCTCTTGCGGAATAATGTTTCCGTGCCATAGTTCTTTTATTGGGTTGTTCATTCGTTGCACCTCCTGTTAGCACAACAACATACCACAGAAGGGAGAGGAAGTCCAGCACTTTTTCGAAAATAAACCCAACTTTTTTCACGGCTGTACTCTTTGATTAATGCGACGCAATTATTGATGAGCGATGGCATAAAGAAAAATCCATCACAGACTCTCGTCCATGATGGATTTTTCTCGTCCTATTCGGTTTTTGGTAAATTCTCCGTTAAGACGGGCAGGCTTTGTGCTTCCATCCTTTTTTCTTTGCTTTTTCCGATTTCTCGCTTGCCGTACGGATGTACGCCTGCGCTCCCAATCGAAAAATTCTGCTCAAAATCTGCTCGCGAGCTTACCGAAAAACGCGAGGAAAATGAAAAGTGTTTTACTCTTCCTTTTTCTTGGCTCTGCGTTTTGCGACGGCGGCGTAGAGGGCGCCGCCACCGAGTGCCAAAAGAATGGTCACGAGGAACACGAGCGCCGAAAATAAATACTGCTTTTCGGCAAGCGCACTGCCGCAGATGGTAGAGGTAAGAATGGACGGAATGCGCGCAAAAAAGGTGAGCGCGAGGAAGGGCAGAAGCTTGACGTCCGTCAGCCCGATAAAATAGGTCACGCCGTCCTTGGGAGAGCCGGGGATCAGAAAGAAGAAAAAGATGAGCCCGTACAGCTTTTCCCCCGAGAAAAAGGCAGAAAAGCGGCGCACACTGCGCTTAGAAAAGAAGAGCGACAAAAGCCGCATCCCGAATTTTTTGGTCAGAAAAAAGATGGGGATCGTACCAAGCATATTACCGAGCAGGCAGTAAAGCATCCCAGGGACGGCACCGTAAGCAAATCCTGCGCCGATCTCAAGCGGCTCGGCGGGGATGAATTTTACCATCGTTTGCGCCGCGCGAATGAGAATAAAGATAAGCTCGTCAGCCGCGCCGAAGCCGTCAAGCCACGCACGGAACGCCTCGGGCTCTGCGAGCAGAGCAAGCAGCTCCTGACCGAAAAATACGTAGGAAAGAATACACACGAGCGCAAACAGCGCGAGCGAGCAAATGGCGACCGTTTGTGCGCGTGAGGGACGCGTGATGCGCAAAAAGGAACGCACGTGACGCGCCGCAACACCCGTGGGACGGGGCCCCTTCCTTTCGACGCTGGGATAGAACATATCGAGCATCCCCTCGTAGCCCGCAAGCCAAGGCTTGCATTTGCCGTTGTAGTGGATGATGCGCGTGCGCTCCCGCACCGTTGCAAGCGTCCACCCCTCCTTTTCCGTCAGATCGCGGAAGGTGCGCTCGTCTAAGTTATAGACCTCCTCGGGGACGAAGAGCGTTCGCTTGCCAAAGAGAATGTTCACCATATCCTGATCGCCCATCAAAAGAGCGCGCACGTTTTCCTCCATCACCTCCAAGATCTCCTTGACGGTGAAATCCCGTCTGATAGCGGCAAGGTTGAGGAGCATCACGCCCGAATTGATATACCGTTCTTGCTCGCCTAGGTGTAAGCGCATCTTGTTAAAGCCGTCACGAAAGCCGTGCAGGTGTCCCGATGCCGCAATATAGTGCTCCGAAAGATCCGTTTCATAAAAGGATGACAGCTCCCCAAGCACGAGAATATCGGGATCCAAATACAAACACCGCTCGACCTCCTTCGGCAAAAAGTCGAAGGCGAGCAAGCGGTAAAAGGATTCCTCAGGTAACCGCTCAAGCACGGGAATATCGGAGAAGTGGCGCTCGCGAATGCGTACGTTGTGAATGCGTACGCAAGAGCCCTCACATTCGTCTTCAAGACGTGCGAAATCCTCTTCGTCGAGCAGGGAATGTGCCACGTAAAGCTCCGTCGGGACGCCCTCGTTCGTGTCGATATACGAGCGAAGCATCGTGCAAAGCGGGGAAAGATAGTTTTTGTCAACCGTGACCAAAAGGTTGATGAACGTTTCGTTTTGTTGCATCGTTTTATCCTTGTTCTAGCGTGATGCTCCAAAGACGTTCTCAAATAGGCTAACGAAGTTGTTTAATCGGAAAGCAGAGCCGAGAGGGAGGCAAGCTCACCCTCGAAGTTGACCCCGTACCAGAGCGCGGGATTGTTTTTTGCCGTGTTGCGGATGGTGCGGCGCACGAATTCCGCCGCGATGCCCGTTGCCTCGTAAAGCGACCGACCGCGAAGCAGAGCCGCGCAAAGCACCGAGGAAAAGACGTCACCCGTGCCGTGATAGCCGTGCGCCACGTAGGGCTCGGACACGAAGGAAACGCGACCGCCCTCGGCGACGGCGCAGTCGATGGCGCCCTCCTCAAGCATCACGCTCGTAAGCACCACGTCGGTACCGATGCGCTCGGAAAGCGCAAGGATCAGCTCCTCGTATTCCGCCTTCGAGGTGGGCAGTGCCGTGCCGTCCCGCCCAAGCAAAAGGAGCGCCTCCGTCACGTTGGGCGTGATGACCGAGGCACGGCGACAAAGCTTTTCCATCTCGGCGGGGAAGGTGGGGGGCAGGCAGGCGTAAAGCTTACCGCCGTCCGCCATCGCGGGATCCACGATAATGCGCGTGTCCGCATCCGCGAGCATCGTGATCACGTCGGACACGATCTCCGCTTGCGCTCCGTTGGCAAGATAGCCCGTATAAACGGCATCAAAATGGAAGTTTTCCTTTTTAAGCGCCTCTGCCATCGGCAAAAGAAATTTCGTTAGGTCCTCGCACGCGAAGGACGAAAACGCCGTATGCGTCGAGAACACGGCGGTCGGCATCACGCACGCCTCGATCCCCGCCGCCGAAAGAATGGGAACGGCGGTCGTGAGAGAGCATTTTCCAACACCGCAAATGTCGTGTACGGCAAGCACGCGGCGCTGACCTGTAAATTGATGATCGGGGTGATTTGTCATAAGGATCCCTGCCTTCAAAGCGGATTTTTTAAGATCTTTCCGTACGCGCGCGGATAGAGCGCGGGCGTCGGCTTGCTTTTCTTAACGAGCACGGTGGTGTGCGAGAAGCTCTCCCCGTCCAGGGAAGAAAGGGGCGTATCAAAAAGTCTGCCCCCGTCACCGCCGAGAAGCGGAAGGGCAGTACGTGCGCTCGCCAGCTCCTCCTTGCCGCTCTTGCCCTTCAAGGCGACGAAATCACCCTCCGTGCGCACGAAGGGAAGGCATAGCTCAGCAAGCACGGGAAGTGCCGCTACGGCACGCGCCGTCGCCACGTCAAAGCGCTCGCGGTAACGGGCGTCCTTCGCAACGTCCTCCGCGCGCCCCGTAAGGGTCGTAAGGTTCGACAGCCCCAAAAGCTCCGCCGTCCCCGCGACGAAGGACACGCGCTTCGCGGTGGAGTCCAGCCCCGTAATGCGAAGGTCGGGTCGCGCAATGGCAAGCGGCAGAGTGGGAAAGCCCGCGCCACAGCCCACGTCGATCACCGTCGCTCCCTCGGGATAGAAGGAGGACGCCACGAGGCAGTCGATATAGTGCAAAAGGATCACGCGCTCCCACTCACGGATAGCCGTCAGATTGAACTGCTCGTTGACGGTCAGAAGATGCTCTGAGAGCTTGTGAAACGTCACGATCTGCTCTTCGTTAAGCGCCGAAGAAAGACCGTTTTTCTCTGCCGCCCGTATGAAATTGTCGATAAAAGCCTCGCGGTCGATCGTCACGCGCGCGCACCTCTTTTCTTTGGATTTGAATATATACAGTATAAAGGATAGCAAAAGGAAAAGTGTGGATTTTTTGTTAATTTTGCTTTTTCGCCACCCAATTGGGGAGAAACAAAAGGGAAAAAATAAAAAATCGGCAGGTTTGTGGATTTTTTAACAAAAAATATTGACTAACGCTTAAAATAGTGATATAATATCTTGGTATGAAAATTAAAAAAGGAGTACAAAAAATGGCTACTTACAACAAAAAGAGTGTCGAAGACATCGACGTAGTCGGCAAGCGCGTTCTCGTGCGCTGCGACTTCAACGTTCCTATGAAGGACGGCGCGATCACCAGCGATAAGCGTATCGTCGGCGCGATCCCCACCATCAAGTACCTGCTTGACAAGGGCGCAAAGGTCATCCTTTGCTCTCATATGGGCAAGCCCCACAACATCCTTACCGCAGGCTACGGTCTGACCAAGAAGGAGAAGAAAAAGGTTGCCGCTCTTCCCGCAGAGGAGCAGGCTGCCGCTACCGCAGAGCTGCTGAAAAAGGCAGAGGGCGACAAGAAGAAGCTCACGCTCCGTCCCGTTGCAGACCGTCTGAACGAGCTGCTTGGCGAGGGCACCGTGACCTTCGCTGAGGACATCGTCGGCGCGGACGCAAAGGCAAAGGTTGCCGCTCTTGAGGGCGGTAAGGCAGTTCTTCTTGAGAACGTTCGTTTCGACGCTCGCGAGGAGAAGAACGACCCCGAATTCGCGAAGGAGCTTGCCGAGTACGCTGACGTTTACGTCAACGACGCATTCGGTACGGCACACCGCGCGCACGCAACCACCGCAGGCGTTGCGGCATACCTGCCCGCAGTTTGCGGCTACCTCATCGAGAAGGAGATCTCGGTGATGGGCAAGGCGCTTGAAAACCCCGTCCGTCCCTTCGTTGCCATCCTCGGCGGCGCAAAGGTCTCCGACAAGATCGGCGTTATCAAGAACCTCATCGACAAGGTCGATACCCTCATCATCGGCGGCGGTATGGCATACACCTTCTTCCGTGCAATGGGCAACTCCGTCGGCACCTCGCTCTGCGAGGAGGATAAGCTCGACCTCGCACGCGATCTGATGGCTAAGGCACGCGAGAAGGGCGTGAACTTCATCATCCCCGTTGACAACGTGATCGCACGCGAGTACGCAGAGGACGCAATCTGCATGCGCATCTACTCCGACTCCATTCCCGACGGCTGGATGGGTCTTGACATCGGTCCCGTGACCCGTGAGCTGTTCGCAAAGTCCATCCTCGGCGCAGGCACCGTCGTTTGGAACGGTCCTATGGGCGTTTCTGAGTGGAAGAACTTTGCAGCAGGTACCGAGGGCGTTGCCGAGGCAGTTGCTAACTCGGGTGCCATCTCCATCATCGGCGGCGGCGACTCCGCGGCGGCTGTTGAGAAGCTCGGCTTCGCTGACAAGATGACCCACATCTCCACGGGCGGCGGCGCATCGCTTGAGTTCCTTGAGGGTCTTGAGCTCCCCGGCATCGCATGCCTTATGGATAAGGACGCGTAAATAAAAAACAAGGTCGGCGCCTTTTGCGCCGACCGCAAAATAAAAGGAGAATACGACAATGAGAAGAACCGTTATTGCAGGCAACTGGAAAATGAATATGACGCCCTCTGAAACCAAGGCGTTCATCGAAGCGCTCGCTCCTATGGTAGCAGGCAAGGATAAGTGCGACATCGTTCTTTGCGTTCCCTTCGTTGACATCGCTACGGCTGTTGAGGCGGCAAAGGGCACCAACATCAAGATCGGCGCGGAAAACATCCACTTTGAGGAGAAGGGCGCCTACACGGGCGAGATCTCCGCAAAAATGCTCAAGGAGATCGGCACCGAGTACGTCATCATCGGTCACTCCGAGCGCCGTCAGTATTTCGGCGAGACGGACGCAACCGTAAACCTTCGCACCAAAGCGGCTCTCGCCGCAGGCTTCAAGGCAATCGTTTGCCTTGGCGAGGTGAAGGAAGAGCGCCTTTCGGGCATCACCAACGAGATCGTTCGTATGCAGACCAAGCTTGACCTCGCAGGCATCCCCGCAGAGGACCTTAAGAACGTGATCATCGCTTACGAGCCCGTTTGGGCAATCGGCACGGGTCTGACCGCTACCCCCGAGCAGGCAGATGAAACCTGCGGTGTCATCCGCGAGTGCATCGCCGAGCTGTACGGCGCAGCTGCTGCTGAGGAGATCACCATCCAATACGGCGGATCGATGAACGACAAGAACGCCGCAGAGCTTCTTGCTAAGGTCAACGTTGACGGCGGTCTCATCGGCGGCGCATCGCTGAAGACTGACGCGTTCACGGCAATCGTTAATGCAGCCAATCTTTGATTTGTCTGTGCAAAAGGAAAAGGACGAGAGTGATCTCGTCCTTTTTGTATTACACAAGCAGTAAAAGAAGCGGCATCGTGAGGATGGACAGCGCGGTAGAAACCGTCACGAGCTTGCCCGCGTAGGCGGCGTCGCAGTCGTAGCGCTCGGCGAACATCGTCGCGCTGGATGCAGCGGGGCAGGCGGCGAGGATCAGAACGACGCTGATCACCGTCGTATCCACCGAGGGGAAGAGAAGCGCCGCGCCCTTCATAAGGAGTAAAACGCCAAACGGCAAAAGCAGGTGGCGGAGTGCGAGGAAGAGATACATCTGTCCGTCGCGCAAAAGTCCCTTGAAGTTCGTGTTCGCAAGGCGGAGCCCGATCACCACCATAGAAAGCGGGGCAACGGTGTCCGCGAGCATTTGGAGCGTTTCGGTGAAAAGAGAGGGAATTTTGTCTTCAATCGGCAGGAAGAAAAAGACGAGTCCCAGCGCCGCCGCGATCGTAACGGGATGCAACAGCGCGACGCGGATGGAGCGAAGCCCCTCGCGCAGGGCGATACGGCGGTCGTGGTGGTTGTTTACGCCGTCCTCGTTGAGGTCGTTTCCGTGCGTGCAGATATAGGTGCCGAGCGACCAAAGCACGAGGTTGAAGGGGATGTTATAAACGGTCGCGTACAGCGTCGCCGTGGCGCCGAAGATCGCATCGATGAGCGGAATGCCCATAAATGCAGCGTTGGAGAACACCGTCGTCATCCGCAGGATCTTTTGACGGTCAGGCGTCGCGCGGCGGAACAAAAGAAGCGCCACCACTGCAAAGAACGCGTGTGCCACGATCGAAAAGAGAAGCACCCAGCCTGCCCCGCGCAAAACGGCGGCGTCGTAGGGGCGCAGATACGCGAGAAAAACGAGAGAGGGCTGTGCGGCGTACAAAACGAAGCCCGAAAGCCCTTTGCCAAACGCCTCGGGAACGAGCTTGCATTTGCGCAAAATAAAGCCGGGGATCATTGCAAGAAAGAGAATGCCGACCCGATAGATCAAAGAAAGTGCAATATCCGTCATAGATCCGTCCTTGTTATTTCGATAACTTCACCATTGTATCATATTTCGGTGGGCTTGTCAAGGCTCTTTTTGGGGGGGAATTTTATTTGGGGGAAAAACGCAAAAGGAAAAAATGAAAAAACGGTTGAAAAAGTAAGAAAAATTTGTTATACTGTAAAAAGAATGCATCAAAGGAGTACTTTATGAAACGGTTACGGGAAATTATCAGTATAGTGATGGCGCGCAATCCTGCACGACTCGTGCTTTTGGCGATCATCGTTTTAAACCTCGCGTTTCTTGCCCTTGCCGCGCTTGTGATCTCAATGCTTTCCCCCGTCAGCAACGATATGGGATTTTGGGAATCTCTCTACTATTCGGTGGGTATGGTTCTCGACGCGGGCTTCGTGGAGGGAGTCGTTACGGAGGATCCCACGGCGGCACATATCGCTACCATCATCATTTGCCTGATCGTCGTTCTCGTGGGTATGATCACCTTCACGGGTGCCGTTATCGGTTACCTCACCAACTTCATCTCCGACTTTATCACAAAAGCATCGTCGGGCGAGCACGCGCTTGCTATTTCGGAGCATACGGTCATTCTTAACTGGAACAACCGCGCCTCTGAGATCATCAACGAGTTGCTTTATAGTGAGCATGCGGAAAAGGTGGTCGTTTTGGTGAGCGAACGCCGCGACGAGATCAAAACGGAAATTGCCGAGCGCATTGCAGATACTCTGCACAAGGAAAAAATCGAACTGATCGCGGCAGAGGAAGCCGTCCTCGGCAGACGCCTTTCCCGTAGAGAAGCGCGCCGCCTTTGGCGCTTGCATGGGCTGCACAACCGACTGACTTGGATCGTCCGCCAGGGCGACGCTTTTTCCTCCAAGCAGCTGCTTGACGTTTCGCTTGACCGCGCCAAGACCATCGTGATCCTGGGCAAGGACGATCAAAACGCCGTTTGTCGCTACGAGCGTGAGGAGCGGAGAAACCGTATGGGTAACGCGCTGACCGTCAAAACGCTGGTGCAGGTCGTGGAGCTGGCAGACGCCGAGACCTCCCGCGACGACCAGAAGATCGTCGTCGAGGTGGACGACGTGTGGACGATGGAGCTTGTGGATATGGTCATCGCGCAAAAGCGCAAGCACAAGAGCAAGTGCCAGATCGTACCCGTTCCCGTCAGCCGCATTCTCGGACAAATGCTCGCACAGTTCTCTATTATGCCCGAGCTTAACGGCGTTTACCGCACCCTCTTTTCTAACAAGGGAGGCGCCTTCTTCGGCGTTGCCAAAGAGCGCCCTGAGGATGAGGATGCTTACGTTGCACGCTTCCTTTCCACGCATCGCAAGGCGATTCCGCTTACCTATATGACCGATCGCGAGGGCGTAGATAAGCTCTTCTACGTGGCAGACCGTGAGAGCGAGCTCAAAAGCAAGACCTCGGAAAAGCCTGCGCACGGGCTTACCGTTCGCACACGCAGGGATTTCTGGATGCCCAAGCAAAACGTCATCGTTCTCGGACACAACAGCAAGAGCCGCTTCGTGATGGAGGGCTTCGACGCCTTCCGCAGTGAGTGGAACCGCGAGGGCGAGGAGATCATGAACGTGCTCGTCATCGACGACACCGCGTCGCTGGATGCGGCGGGACGGTACGCCGAATATCCCTACGTGAGCTGTGTTGACGCCGACGTCATCAACGACAAGGATCGCATCTGCCGCGCTATTTCGGACTACGTGGATGCGCACGCCGAGGACACGAGCGTCTTGATTTTGTCGAATGACAAGGTTTCTGCCGAGGAGCTGGATGCCAACGCCTTGACCTACCTGATCTACGTGCAGGACATCGTAGAAAAGAAGGTTGCCGAAAACCCCGACTTTGACCGCGAGAAGATCGACATTGTCATCGAGCTTCTGAACCCCAAAAACTACGACGTCGTCAGCCATTACAGTGTGAACAACGCCGTCATCTCCAACCGTTACGTCAGCAAGATGGTCACGCAGATCGGTAAGGACTGCTCGCTCTACGATTTCTATTCCGATATTCTTACCTACGATACGGGCGAGGGCGAAACCTACGAGAGCAAGGAGATCTACGCCAAGACCGTAGAGGATTTTCTCGAAGAGGTACCGCCGACCTGCACGGCAGACGCGCTCGTGCGTGCCGTTTATGAGGGCTCTCCCGAGGGCAATCGCGCGATCCTTCTGGGGTACGTGCAAAAGGGAACGGGTAAGATCACGCTCTTTGCGGGCGACCTTGCCAAGATCTCCGTCACGCTCGGCGCCAAGGATAAGCTGATCGTCTTTTCTAACCACTAAAAAACGAAAAACACCGTCGAAAGACGGTGTTTTTTGACGGTGTTTTTTATAGAGATCTTAAAGACCGAGCTTGTCGACCGAGTGGCAGAGGGAGGCGAGGAACTCGTGCTTTTTGTTGCAAAGCGCACGCATTTCGGCAACCTGCTCTTCGGTGTAGGGAGCGAGATCTCCCTCTTGGAGCTTACCCTTGTACATACGGTCGGTGATCAGCGCGAAGGAAATATCCGTTGCCACGAGATCGGCATCGCGCTTGCAAATAACGAGCTTGCTCTTGCCCTCAAGCAGCTGCTCGACGGCGTATTCGCCCATCATCGTACCCAGCATACGGTCGCGGAGCGTGGGAACACCGCCGCGCACGACGTGCGCAAAGCGGGCAAAGCGGCTCTCGACGCCCGTTTCCTTCTCAATACGCTCCGTTAATGCGGGCGCAAAGTCACTGCCCATACCCTCGGATACGACGACGATAAAGTTGCGCTTGCCGAGCGCACGCGAGGTGCGGATCTTCTTGAGAAGATATTCTTCGTCAAAGGGGAGCTCGGGAACGATCACGGCGGTAGCGCCCGAAGCGAGTGCCGTATAAGCGGCAAGGTCGCCTGCGTGTCTTCCCATGACCTCGACAACGTTGGAGCGCGCGTGACTCTCGCAGGTGTCGCGCAGTCGGTCGATCAGCTCAAGGGTGGTATTCATCGCCGTATCAAAGCCGATGGTGCTTTCGGTGGAGGTAATATCGTTGTCGATGGTGCAGGGAATGCCGATGCAGGGAACACCGCGCAGGGTCAAGTCGGTAGCACCGCGGAAGGTACCGTCGCCGCCCATGGCAACGATGCCGTCAATGCCCAGCTCGCGGCAAGCGGCGATCGCCTTCTGCATACCGGGCTCTGTCTTGAATTCGGGGCAACGGTCGGAGTAAAGGACCGTGCCGCCGTGGTTCATCATATTGGAAACGTCACGAAGCGTAAGGGGCTTGACGTCCTTGGCGATCAGTCCCGAATAACCGCGATAGATACCCACCACCTCAACACCGTGAGCAAGCGCCGTACGCGTGACGGCACGGATGGTCGCGTTCATACCGGGCGCGTCGCCGCCCGACGTCAGGACACCGATTCTCTTAAATTTTTCCATAGCTCTATTTTCTCCTTTGGCAGAGTCGTAAAAACATTCAAGGTGTATTATAATATATTTTGCGCGTTTTTGCAAGAGAAAAAAACAAAAAAAGCAAAAAAATGCAAAAGTTTCGGCAAAAATAAAGAAATGGGCAAAAAAAAGAGTGCCGAGCACAAAAAAAGCCAGACAAAATATTGACAAATCCTCCCCTTTTATTGTATAATAATAACAATGAAAACAAGGATGGGAATACGATGCTCGGTGTCTTTACGGTGATGAGTGCCGTACCCTCGCGTGAGGCGGCGCATTTTTGCGTCTGTGCGGCAAGGATTCTTGCCGAGCGCGGGCGTCGCACGCTTTTGATCGACTTGTGTGCAGAGCACCCGATGCTTGATCTTGCGCTGGGTGTCGGAGAGAAGGTTCTTTACACCGTGCGTGACGTGTTAAACGGCAGCGTTCCGTTAGAAAATGCGCTGATCTCCCCGCTTCGTAGGACGAAAAAGGGAACGGTGACGGAAGACGGGATCCTTTTGCTTGCGGGTGACGTTACTGCCTGCCCGACAGGGGAGAGCGTACGCGCACTTTTGGAGCAAGCCACCGCCCTGTCGGCAGACGCCGTCCTTGTTCTTGCCGACGCACGCACACAAACCACGCTCCGTGCGGTAACGGACGCCGCCTTGCTGTTTACGGACGGCAGTGAGGAGAGCTTGCGCGCACTGCTTCCGCTTTGTGAAGCGGGCGGTCCCGTCGGCGTCATTCTTTCTCATTTTATGCTCACTGCGGAGGCGGTGAATACGACCATCGCGCCCCGCGCGCTTGCCGATGCTTTGGGCGCACCCGTCGTGGGTATTCTGCCCCACAGTGCCGCACGCACGGTCGGGGATAAGACCTCGCGGGAGTTTCTCGCGGGTGTCACCAACGTTACGCGCAGATTGATGGGGGAAAACGTCCCCTTGCTTTATAACGTTTCCGTGGACGGAATGCGTAAGCGCAAATATCTTGAACGGTAAAGGAGAACGAGCTTTGGACATTGCTATTATTGCGGACGATAACAAAAAAGAGCTGATGGCGCAGTTTTGCATCGCGTATTGCGGCATCCTTGCCCGCCATACCCTTTGTGCGACCAGCGTTACGGGTAAATACATCTCGGATGCTACGGGACTTGAGATCGATCAGATGATGGCAGGCTACGAGGGCGGAGTGGAGCAGATTGCCGCGCGCATCGCGTACAACGAGATCGACCTTCTCTTCTACTTCAAGAGCCGCGAGCCGCAGGCGGAGTACGCCTCGGACCAGGACGTCTTGCGTCTTTGCGACATTCACAACATCCCCGTTGCTACCAACATCGCGACGGCAGAGGCGCTCGTGATGGCGCTCGACCGTGGAGATCTTGATTGGCGCAAGCTGATCAATCCGCACTCCGAATACAATCGAAAGGATTAAGCAAAGGGGGCGCGCCCCCTTTGCTTTTTAACTGTTATGAAGGTTTCCGTTTTACAGCGCTCCGCGATTTCACGCTATGAGGGCGCGTTTTCCTCTCTCTCCGCCTTCCTTTTGTCTGCCGCCCCCGCGATAAGTGACAGCGAGGAGGCGAGCTTTCGCGGCGAAGGGGAGCTGTCCGAGCACGAGGGCGAACTTACCCTTTCTTACCGAGAAGAAGAGAGCGGTGTTCGCGCGGCACTGTCGCTTGCGGGGGATACGCTGACCTTGACACGCGGCGGCGCCGAGCTTTGCTTCGTGCGCGGCAAGCGCACGGCGTTTACCTACGTCACCACCTACGGACGGCTTCCTACCGAGGCGTATACCGAGCGCGTCGATTGTATCAAAAAGGGAAGCGCTTATCTGATCACGCTCGTCTATACCGCCGTCTTTTCAGGCATCGCCCAGAAAAACGAGCTTCGCTTTAAGATCACCGTAAAATAAAAGGAAAAAGGAGGATCCTCTATGAAAGTCGATGAGCTTCGCGCCCGCATTGCCGAAGGAAAAACCGACGGCGTCTATCTTTTTTGCGGCGAGGAGGACTTCCTCAAGCGCCATTATCTCGGCGAGCTTCGCCGCCGCCTCGTTCCCGACGAGGGGATCGCTCCCTTCGTGCATTTCGTGTATGAGGGCGCCGAGGTGGATCTCGGGGCGATCTTGGACGCTGCCCGTGCCCCCACGATGTTTGGGGACGGGAAGCTCGTGGAATGGTACGGCGCCGATTTTGAGCATATGAAGGAAAGCGCCCTCAAAGCGCTCGAGGCGGCGTGCGAGGAGTTAAAGGACGAGGCGGGTGCCACCGTCGTTTTCATCGCCAGCGCAGAGGGACTCGACACGGGGACCGAAAAACGCCCCACGCGCCTTTTTACCCGTCTGTCTAAATGCTTGAACGCCGTTCCCTTTTTCCGCTCCACGGACGCCGCGCTCATCGGTTGGCTTCGCCGCCATTTCGCGGCAGAGGGGGTGACGGTGGAGCAAACGCTCCCTGCCGCAATGCTTGCGCGCGTCGGACACAATATGGACGTGCTGCTCGGGGAGCTTGATAAGCTCGTCGCCTACGCCAAGGAGAACGGGATCTCCGTCGTCACGGAAAAGGAGCTGCTCCACGTTTGCATCCGCACGGTAGAGAGCGATGCGTTCAGCTTTACCAACGCCTTGCTCGACGGCAAGCGCGAGGAAGCTTATCTGTACCTTGGCGATATGAAGCGCCGCCGCGTGGACCCCATCTCGGTGCTCGGACAGATCTCCCGTCTTTACGCCGATCTCTTTGCCGTTGCCGCACTTGCCGCGGACGGCGTGGGAGAAAAGGAGATCGCCAAAACGCTCGGGATGCACGAATACAAGGCGTCGCTCTACTTCCGCCGCGCAAAAGCGATCGGCGTGGATGCGATCGAGGAAAAGCTTCGCCTTTGCGGCAAGATCGATGCGGACCTCAAACGCGGCACGAGCTCCTACCGCGGACTGGAAATGCTGCTTGCAACCATTTGATACAAGAAAAAGCGCTGTCGGTTGACAGCGCTTTTTCTCATTTTTTTTCAAGCTGACCGCGAATGGCACGGCGGTATTCCGCTAGATATTCCTCGCGAAGAGCCTTTTGCTCCGCCTTTTCGTCTTCGCTCAACCCTTCCTTTTGCTGCTTTGTATAAAGCGCGTTGATGCGGTCGATCTTTTCTTTTTCCATAACGAAACTCCGTTTTTTTGTCTTTTTTTCTATTATAGCACGCGCACTCGTTTTTTGCAAGTAAAATTTGCTTGACAACGACGGCTTTTTGGGTTATAATATAGATGGTAATAAAACGAAGGGACTTCGCGGCGCACCGAGTCTTTCTCGATGCACGGGAACGGCAGGGGGTGACGGGATGCATTATACCGATCTTCATACGCATATGCTCTTTGGGGTGGACGATGGTGCCAAGACGGAGATGGATATGTGCCGTATGGTGGACGCATCCTATCGGGACGGCACGCGCACGCTCTGCTTAACGCCGCACTTTCAACCCACCTTTTACGGAGATAACCGTGCCGCCGCAGACTTTGCCTTCGGCAGACTGAAGGCGTATGCTGCGGAGCATTACCCCGACCTGTCGCTTCACCTTGCCAACGAGCTTGGCTATTATACGGGCTGTCGCCTTGCCATCCACGAGGGGGAGTGCCGTTTTCTCGGCGGTGCCTTTCTTTTGATGGATTTTTCTCCTGACACCACGCTCTTCCAGATCCGCTACGCGATGGATGAGCTTCTTTCGTCGGGCTACCGCATCCTGCTTGCGCACGTTGAGCGCTATCCCGCCTTGCACGGGGAAGAGGACCTGATCCTTGATTGGACGCGCCGCGGCGCGCTTTTGCAGGTCAACGCCTCCGCCTTCTCGCGCAGAGCTTCCTTTGCAATGCGTCGCCGTATAAAAAAGCTTTTGCGCCGTGTGCCCGTCGCCGCCGTCGCGTCCGACGCGCACGACGTCCTTTTCCGTCCGCCCCTCCTTTCGGAGGCGGAAGCCTTCATCACCGCGCACTACGACGCGGATATGGCACACTTTTTGCTTTCCTACGGTCCATCCAAGATCGTAAAGGGCGAAAGCCCGATGTAACGGAAACGGACGTTGCCGCGAAGCGAGCGCAAAAAACTTTTGCCCGCGTTTACAGCCGCCACGCCCCCGTTTTCGTCCGTTTTGTAAAAATACCTCGATTCCTCTTGATTTTTCAGCATCACTGTGCTATAATAAGAAAAATGTTGATTTGTCAACATCCAAGCCTTGAAAAATGAAAGGAAGCTTTTTATGAGTGAATATGTGATCGTTACCGATTCGGGATCGGACCTTTCCGCCACCCTTGCCGCAAGCCTCGGCGTTACCGTCGTTCCCCTGACGCTGCAGATCGGGGAAGAATCTAAATTTGACGGCGATCTTGAGCCTAAGGCGTTTTACGATCTACTGCGTGCGAAGACTGTTATCACCACCTCGGCGGTGAATATGGATCGCTTTATGGAAGCCTTCCGTCCCCATCTTGCCGCGGGGAAGGACCTCCTTTATATCGGCTTTTCCTCGGGTCTGTCCGCGACCTATACGGCAGGCCGTAACGCCGTCGAGGAGCTGCGTGCAGAATTCCCCGACCGCAAGATCTATGCGGTAGATTCCCTTTGCGCCTCGCTCGGTCAGGGGCTTCTCGTAGCCCACGCCGCCAAAAAACGCGACGGCGGCGCCTCGATCGAGGATGTTTATGCGTTCTTGGAGGAAAACAAGCTCCACCTTGCCCACTGGTTTACGGTGGATGATTTGTTCTTCTTAAAGCGCGGTGGACGCGTCAGCGCCGCTACCGCAGTGCTGGGTACGATGCTCGCCATTAAGCCCTTGATGCACGTCGATAACGAGGGTCACTTGATCCGCGTTTCCACCGTGCGCGGTCGCCGTGCTTCCATTGACGCGATCTTTGACAAGATCGCCGCAAGCGCGATCGCTCCCGAGGGACAGCTTTACTACATCTGCCACGGCGACTGCCTTGACGATGCGGAATACCTCGCAGGCAAGATCCGTGCAGCATACCCGGGCGTCGAGGTGATGATCGACTATACGGGTACGGTGATCGGCTCCCACTCGGGTCCGGGTACCCTTGCGCTCTTCTTCCTCGCGACCGAGAGATAATTTTTCATCCCCGTCCGTGACGGAAAAAACGAAAGGAGAAGTCCTTTGAGTAAGAAAAAAACGATTGGCAGCCTGTTCCACGCCATGGTGGTTTCCGCTAAAAACCTGCTCTCGCGTAAGAAGGAAGAGGCAAACAATATGAACGTCTTTCCCGTTCCCGATGGGGATACGGGCATCAATATGTCGCTGACGATGAGCTCGGTTGCGAGCGTGGAGGAGGATCTCACCCTCGGTCAGTCGGCAGAAAAAACGGCGGAGCAGATGCTCCGCTCCGCACGCGGCAATTCGGGTGCGATCCTCTCGCTGTTCTTCCGCGGTGTGGGCAAGGCGTTCCACGAAAAGGAAACGGCAACCGCGCTTGCCTGGGTACAGGCGTTTGAGGCGGGCACCAAGGAGGCGTATCGCGCGGTGATGAATCCCTCCGAGGGAACCATCCTCACCGTTATGCGCGTTTGCTCCGAGGACGCACGCCGCGCATACAACGAAAACCGCAAGATCACGGTGGAAGAGCTCTTTGAGGTGATCGTCGCCAGCGCCGAGCGCACGCTCAATGAAACGCCCGAAATGCTTCCCGTCTTGAAGGAAGCGGGCGTCGTGGATGCGGGCGGCTACGGCTTCGTCTGCGTGCTTCAGGGTATGAAGGCGGTGCTTGACGGCAACCCCGTCGATGCCGATGAGGATGAGGAAAACGGCACGGGCGGCGCAACCTTCTCGCAGTTCTCCACGGGTGACATTACCTTCGGATATTGCACCGAGTGCATCGTGGATAAGAGCGAAGAATATCAGTACGAGGGCTCCGCGCGCGAGCTTTGCGCCTTTATCACCGATATCGGTGACAGCGTGGTCTTCGTGGACGATAAGACCTTCATCAAGCTCCACGTGCATACCAACGAGCCGGGACTCGTCCTGACCGAGGCGCTTCGCTACGGCTCGCTCGCTACCGTAAAGATTGAAAATATGCGCTCCCAGCATACCGCACTCGTGGGTGACATTCCCGCACCTGCGGCACCCGCACGCCCCGAAACCATCAAGACCGAAAAGAAATACGGCTTTGTCAGCGTGTGTATGGGCGAGGGCATCCGCAATCTCTTCCTTGACGTGGGCGCCGACGAGGTGGTCGAGGGCGGTCAGACGATGAATCCCTCCACGCAGGATCTGATCGACGCGGTCTATCGCACCCCCGCAGCCACCGTCTTTATCCTTCCCAACAACAAAAACATCGCGATGGTCGCCAAGGCAGCGTCCGAGCTGGTTTCGGAGCGTCACGTCGTCGTGCTTCCCACCGTCAGCGTTCCCGAGGGCATGGCGGCACTCATCAACTATAACCCCGATGCCTCCGAGGAGAAAAACGTTGCGCTGATGAGTGAAGCGGCGGAGCGCGTGACCACGATGGCGGTCACCTATTCCGTGCGCGACACCAAGGTCGGACGCTTCAAGATCGCCAAGGGGCAGTATCTCGGACTCGTGGAAAACACGATCGCCTGCGTTTCTCCCACGCCTCGCGCGTGTGCGGAGGAGCTGACGCGCGGTATGGTGGATGCCGCCTTCGTCACCGTGCTGTACGGTGAGGGCGTGCGTGAGGAGGACGCCGAGGCGATCGGCGACTATATCCGTGCGCACGCCGCAGAAGGGTGCGAGGTCTCCGTGATGTCGGGCGGTCAGCCGATTTATGACTATTTGTTCTGGGTCGAGCAATAAAACCGCAAAAAGCCTTGACAAAAAGGGACTGCCACGCTATAATAGATATTGACAGAAAAAGCTTTCTGCCATAATTTCGGCACTGCCGAGAAAATGAAAAGGAGTTTTTGAAGATGAAAAAGACAGTTAAGATCGTAGCACTTGCACTCGTTCTCGTTATGGCTCTCGCTTGCCTCGCTTCCTGCGGCAAGACCATCAAGGGCGAATACGAAGCAACCGTCGCAGGCACGGGCTTCAACCTGAAGTTTGATGGCAAGAACGTTGCCATCACGGCTAAGGTCGTCGGCTTCTCTTCCGATCCCATCAACGCTACCTACGAGATCGAGGATGACAAGATCAGCTTTACGATCCCCGAGGATGCAGAGATGAGCGCAACGGTAAAGGGTCTCTTTAACGATATTTTCGGTCAGCCCGCTACCCTTGAGATCGGTGAAGATGAGAACGGTACCGCTTACATCAAGATCGGCGAATCCAAGTTCACCGCAGTCACCAAGTAAGAAATCGAATGAAAAAGAAGCGAAATTTCGCTTCTTTTTCATTTTTACGGAAAGATACTTGACAAAGCAAAAAAATTTTAGTATAATAAAACGGTAAAGCCGAGAGAGTCGGCAGAAAAACGAAAAAAGGAAAAAGAGATATGAAAAAGACGGTAAAGATCGTAGCTCTGGCACTCGTGCTCGTTATGGCACTTGGACTGCTCGCATCCTGCGGCGGCGTAGAACGCGGCGAATACGTGAGCGAAAAGGGTTATACCTATGAATTCAGCGGCAATCGCTACACCTATACGATGGATAAGGTCGTTCTCAAGGGCACCTACACCATTAAGGATGTGGACGGTGACAAAATGATCATCTGCGAGATCAAGGAAAGATTCGTTGACGGCAAAGAGATCGAGTTTGGCGAGGACGACAAGGAATCCGACCGCTATATCGGCTCCAAGACGGGCGTCAAGTTCATTGAGGGTGACGGTTACATCGTAGTCGGTACGACCAAATACACCAAGCGCTAAAAAGAAAAAGGCAAGCGTGGAGCTTGCCTTTTTTGTATAACAAAAACCACGCGATAGTCGCGTGGTTCAAAAGAGGTTAACCGGTGAAAAGAAATCCTCTAGTGTGTTATACTGAATTGACCTGCCAGTCAAAACAAAAAACGCATGGTAGTAAGTAGCAGTTGCATGGCTGGCAGGCCAACAAAAAGCGCACTTTTGCCCGCCGGTATTATTAGGGCTATGCCCGAAAATGAAATCCCCCCGTTATACGGGGGGATTTTTATCATCCTTTCAAAATGCCGCCTTGTTGTAGTAGCGGATGACGCGCAAAACGGCGTCCGATGCGTCGAATAGAAAGCGCTCCTCTCCCTTGTCCGTACGGATCACGGCAAGCACGCCGCCGCCCGCCGTCGGGTCGGCACGGAGATCGTGTGCCGCGCTCTCACCGCTTGCCGCGCGAATGGAAACGATGCTCGCGATGGGGAAGGAAAACAGCAGCCTTTCCTTTTTGCCGTAAAGCCGCAAAAAGCTGATCTTGCCTCCCTCCGTGCGCACACAGCACTCATAGCTGACCGTGCGCCAGGTGAAAAACACCAGCATCCATATAAAAAGCGGCAGGATCGCGACGGGATGCGGAAAACGGATGGCAATGAACACCGAGGCGTATACCAGCGCGAACAAAACGTAGGCGAAAACGAGAAGGACGCGGCGCCCGCGCATTTTGCCGCGCGTTGTTACGGGATGCGCACATTCTGCAAAAAGAAACGAATTTTCCTCGGACATTGGCTCTCTCCCTCTTTTTGTCATTCCCTTACATTATATCAAAAAATATGCAAAAGTCAAGTATGCATTTTGACTTTTTGGCACATACTACCTTTAATAAAACAAGGAGACTTATATGCAAAAACGCAGAGCGGGCGTTTTAGCCCCCATTTTTGCCTTGCCCTCTGGCTATTCCTCGGGCGCCTTCGGACGGGAGGCGTACGAGTTCGTTGACCGCCTTGCCGAGGGTGGCTTTGCCTATTGGCAGGTGCTGCCGTTTACCGTGACGGATGCCTTCCGTTCGCCCTATGCTTCTCCCTCGTCCTTTAGCGTGAATCCCTATTTCATCGATCTCGTTTCACTCGCCGAGAGGGAGCTGATCACGAAAGAGGAGCTGGAGGCGGCGAAGGAGAGCGTTTCCTATACCTGCGAGTACGAGCGTCTGGAAGCGGAGCGTATGGCGCTTCTTTCTCGCGCCGCATCCCGCTTTACGGATGACGGAGCGCTTACTGCCTTTCTTGACGAAAATCCCTATCTTGAAGAATACTGCCGCTTTGCGGCGTTAAAAAAGGCAAACGGCGGGGTGCCTTGGCAGGCGTTCCGCGTGCAGGAGCCCGATGCCGACGCGTATCGCACGCACGCCTTTATCGCATACGAGTTTTTCCGTCAGTGGAGCGCACTCCACGCCTACGCAAACGCGCGTGGCATCCGCGTCATCGGGGACCTTCCCATCTACGTTTCCCACGACTCGGCAGACGTCTTTTTCCATCCCGAGCTGTTTTGCCTTGACGAGAACGGCGACCCCACGGGCGTTGCGGGTGTCCCCCCCGACTATTTTTGTGAGGACGGTCAGATGTGGGGCAATCCGCTTTATCGCTGGGAGAAAATGAAGGAGGACGATTTCTCCTTCTGGCGCGCGCGCATCCGTCAGATGCTCACCTTCTTTGACGGCGTCCGCCTCGACCATTTCCGCGGCTACGACACCTATTTCGACATCCCCTACGGTGCGCCTAACGCCAAGAGCGGCGTCTGGCGAGAGGGACCGCGTGAGGCATTCGTGGATATGTTAAAGGAGGAGGGCGAGGGCGCGCTTTTGATCGCGGAGGACCTTGGTGACCTTTCTCCCTCGGTCGAAGAGCTTCTTGCGTACAGCGAGCTCCCGGGAATGCGCGTCTTCGCCTTTGCGACGGACGGTGCCGACTCACATCACATCCCGCACGCCTATCCCGCAAACACCGTGGCGTACAGCGGCACGCACGACAATAACACTCTGCTCGGCTTTCTCTTTTCTCTTGATGAGGAAAAGCGCCGAGAGCTCTTTGATTACTGCCGCTACGGCGGGGACGACGTCACCGAGGGCTGTCGCGCGGTCATCGAAACGCTCTATCTCTCACACGCAAACCTTGTGATCCTTCCCATCCAAGACCTTTTATTCTTCGGGGAGGACACGCGCTTCAACACCCCGGGAAGGGCGGAGGGCAACTGGGCGTTCCGCATTACAGACGAGCAAATGCGCTCCATCGATATGGCGTACTTCCGTACCCTTGCCGAGCGCTACGGCAGAATTTGATACAAAAATGCGTTGCTTCCCGAAGGGAGCAACGCATTAATTTTTTGTTTTTACAGCATTTTTAAAAGCGCTTCCTCGTCAATCACGGGGACGCCAAGCTCGTTTGCCTTGGTAAGCTTACTGCCCGCCGCCTCGCCTGCCACGACGTAAGAGGTCTTTTTGGACACCGAGCCCGAAACCTTACCGCCCGCGGCCTTGATCTTGGCGCTCGCCTCGTCGCGCGAGAGGGTAGGAAGGGTGCCCGTCAGCACGAACGTCAGCCCCGCAAGCGTGTCTGCCGTGGGTGCCTTCTTCGCCACCGTGGAAACGCCCGCATCCGCAAGGCGCGCACAAAGCGCAAGATTGTCTTGCTCTGCGAAGAACTCGCAAAGCCCCGACGCCGTGATGGGACCGATGTCATCCACCGCGGCGAACTCGTCAAAGCTCGCGGCGATACACGCCTCGAGCGTGCCAAAGCGCGCGGCGATCGCCTCTGCCGCCGCCTCACCCACCTGACGGATGCCAAGCGCAAAGAGCAAGCGCTCAAGCCCCGCCGCACGGGAGGCGTCGATCGCGCGGATAAGATTGTCCGCGGATTTCTCGCCCATACGGTCAAGACGCGCCACGTCCTCTGCCTTTAAGGTGTAAAGATCGGACGCATCGCGAATCAAGCCCGCATCCAGAAGCGCGCAAACGATCTGCTCGCCCAGTCCGTCAATGCTCATCGCACCCTTGGAAGCGAAATGAATGATGCCACGCGCGCGCTGTGCGGGACAGCCCGTATAGGTACAGCGCACCGCCGCACCCTCACCGTCCGCGTCGCGCACGGTGGGCTTGCCGCAGGAAGGGCAGACGGTAGGCATCGAGAAGGGCGTTTCCGCCCCCGTTCGCCGCTCGGGCAGGGAGCGCACGATCTCGGGGATAATATCGCCCGCCTTTTGAATGATCACGCGGTCGCCGATGCGAATGTCGCGGCTTAAAATAAAGTCAAGGTTGTGAAGCGTCGCACGCGAAACGGTGCTTCCCGCAAGGCGCACGGGGGAGAGCTCCGCAGTAGGTGTCAGCACGCCCGTGCGTCCCACCTGTACCGTGATGCCCTCAAGCGTCGTTTCCTGCTGCTCGGGTGGATACTTATACGCAACCGCCCAGCGCGGCACGCTCGTTAATTCACCAAGTGAAGTACGCACCCCAAGATCGTCCGCCTTCACGACGGCGCCGTCAATGTCGAAGGGAAGCGAGGGGCGCTCCTTGCCCAGCGCCGCAATGTGCGATTCGATCGCATCCGCATCCGAAAGCCGCGCACGGTGGGGGAGCACGGTAAAGCCAAGCGACGCCAAGCGGTCAAGCGTTTCCGTGTGGCTGCTCGGGGCGCGTCCGTCCATATACGGCGACCCCTCTTGCAAATTGAAAATGAAGATAGAAAGGCGCCTTGACGCGGTGATCTTGGAGTCTAACTGACGAAGCGACCCCGCCGCCGCGTTGCGCGGATTGGCAAAGCGCGATTCTCCCGCCTCTTCTCTGGCGCGGTTTAATTCCTCAAACACCGCACGCGGCATATAGACCTCGCCGCGCACGCAAAGGTAGGGGATCGGCTCGTTTAATACGAGCGGAATATCCCGCACGGTGCGCAAATTTTCCGTCACGTCCTCGCCGATGTTGCCGTCGCCGCGCGTCGCACCGCGCACGAAAACGCCGTTTTCGTAGGTGAGTGCCACGGAAAGCCCGTCGATCTTGGGCTCCACCGAGTAAAAGACCTCCCCCTCGCTCTCGCGCACGCGCGAAAGAAAAGCACGAAGCTCCTCAAAGGAAAAGACGTCCGAAAGACTGCCAAGCGGCACGCGGTGGGTGAACTTCTCAAACTTGTCGAGCGCCATCCCCCCCACGCGCTTGGTGGGCGATGTCGGGCTATCAAACATCGGAAACGCCGCCTCCAGATCGCCAAGCTCGCGGAAGAGAGCGTCGTATTCAAAATCCGAGATCTCGGGCGCATCCTCCTCGTAATACCGCTTTGCGTGGTAACGAAGAGAAGCGCGTAGCTCCTCAATGCGCAGCTTTGCCTCGTTTTGGGTCATATCGGCACTCCTTCCGCCTTTTGTTATCATCCTTTATTATACCCCTTATCGGGGAAAAAGTCAAGAGATTTTGAACCGCGTCAAGCGCGAAATTTCGGCGCGAAGCTCCTCGCAAAGACCCGCAGTGGGAGCAGAGAGCGGCAGACGGCACGCCCCGTCCCCAAAGCCCATCTGACGGAGCGCTTCCTTAACGGGGGACGGGCTCGTTTCCTTGAAAAGCAGCCCAACGAGCGGGGCGATCTGCGCAAAGAGAGCGCGTGCCTTGGCGGGATGCTCCGCAAAAAGCGCCGTGATCGCCTGCACCGTGCGCGGCGCGATCGCCGATACCACCGAGATCACCCCGTCGCCGCCCATCGCGAGCGAGGGTAAAAGAAAGGCGTCCGAGCCCGTGTAGATGCGCTTATTCTCTCCAAAGGCGGTGCAAAGCGCAAAAAAGTGCTGGGCGTCCTCCTTCGCCTCCTTGATCCCCACCACGTTTTCGTGGGAGAGGATCACACCGTAGTCCGCAAGCGAAAGATCGCATCCCGTGCGTGAGGGAACGTTATACGCCAAAACGGGCGCGCTTACCGCCTCCGCAACCGAAAGAAAATGCGTGCGCACGCCTTCGCGCGTGCCGCGGTTGTAATAGGGCGTTACCACGAGCAGTCCGTGCGCCCCAAGCGCCGCCGCCCGACGGGACAGAGCCAGCGTGCGACGGGTGTCCGCGCACCCCGTTCCCATAATCACCGTGAGTTTGTCGCCCACGCGGTCGAGCGTGAAGGAAAGAAGCGCATCGCGCTCGCGGTCGCTTAACACGGGCGCCTCTCCCGTCGTCCCCGCAACCACCACGCCGCCCACGCCCGCCGCTGCCTGTAAGTCCAAAAGTCGCCCGAGCGTATCAAAATCGATCCCATCCTCGCAAAAAGGGGTGACGAGGGCGGTGCCAACCCCGAAAAACAGCCGTTTCTTTTCCAAAATAATTCCTTTCTCTCTTGCAAAAAGCAAAAGAATGTGTTAAAATGATGCTGATAATAGCATATGTAAGAAATGGAACGAAGTGAATGATAAAGATCGTCAACGAACGCACCAAAACTGACCTCTCTACGGCGGATTTTGCCTACGACCTTCCCCCCGAGCTGATTGCGCAGACGCCGCTTGAAAAGCGGGACTCGTCGCGCCTTTTCGTGCTCGACCGCAAGACGGGCTCGTTTGCGCACCGCCACTTTTACGATATTCTCGATTACCTGAAGGAGGGCGACACCCTCGTCGTCAATTCCTCCAAGGTCATCCCCGCACGTCTTTTGGGCGTGACTGAGAAAACGGGCTCCTCGATGGAGCTCCTTCTTTTGCGGATGCAAGAGGACGGCACGTGGGAAACCCTCGTGCGCCCGGGCAAGCGCGCAAAGCTCGGCGCCCGCTTCGTCTTTGGGGACGTCTTGCACGCCGAGGTCGTCGCGATGGGCGAGGAAGGGAACCGCATCGTCGCCTTCGAGTACGATAAGGAGCGCTACGGCAGCATTTACGAGGTGCTTGACGCAGTCGGTAATATGCCGCTACCGCCCTATATCACCGCGCGCCTTGAAAAAAAGGATCGCTATCAGACCGTCTATGCGAAAACCGAGGGCTCTGCCGCCGCCCCCACCGCGGGACTTCATTTCACCAAGGAGCTTTTGGAGGAGGTCAAGCGGCGCGGTATCGCCGTTGCAGAGGTCACGCTCCACGTTGGGCTCGGCACCTTCCGTCCCGTTAAGGTGGATCGCATTGAGGACCACCATATGCATACCGAGCATTTCGTCATCACGAAGGAAACTGCCGACCTTATCAATGCGCGCCGCGCGGCGGGCGGCAGAGTGATCGCCGTCGGTACCACCTCGACGCGCGTGCTCGAAAGCGTCGCGGACGAAAACGGACTTCTCCGCCCCTTTGACGGCGAAACGGGCATTTTCATTTATCCCGGCTACCGCTTCCGCGCCGTCGATGCCCTCATCACCAACTTCCATCTTCCTGAAAGCACGCTTCTTATGCTCGTTTCCGCCTTTTCGGACAGAGAAACGGTGATGCGCGCGTATGAAGAGGCGGTGGCACAGAAGTATCGTTTCTTCTCCTTCGGCGACGCGATGCTGATTGTATAAATCGTCCAATACGGCGTTGCTCCTCGCCTACTCCCTCGCCGTAGGTAACTACGCCTTCGGGAGGCGGCTCTGGTGCGCCTTGTCTTGAACGATTTCTACAAACCAGCATATCCTGCGTCCCGTGAGCATGAAGGAGACAATACGGCGTTGCTCCCCGCCTGCGACGATTTCTCCTGATCAGCAAGCAAATCAAATAAATGAAAAAAACCACATTCATCAAGTAACGCACGAAAGGCAACACTATGAACACCAAAGAAAACGCAAAAAAACTCTTTTTCGATCTTCTTATCACCCTGCTTGCGGGTGCCATCGTTGGTACGGGTTACCACATTTTCCAAAACAGCAACGGCTTTGCCCCGGGCGGCGTTGGCGGTCTTGCGACCATCACGCACCACCTGCTTGGCGGGCGCGTCAGCTGGTCGGTCTTAATGCTTGCCTTCAATCTGCCTATCTTTATTCTTTTGATGATCTTCGTCAACAAAAAGATGGGTCTTATTCTCAGCCTTTATATGATCGTGCAGTCCTTTATGCCCGAGCTTTACGATCTGCTCGGCGTGAAGCCCTACTCGCTTCTCAACAACGCCGAGGATTTCAACGTGGTCTTTGCCTGCATTGCTACGGGCGTGATCACGGGCTTCGGCTTCTTCTTGATGCTCAGGCGCTTTGGCGCGAGCGGCGGCACCTACGCCATCTCGGCACTGCTTAAACGCGCGCGTCCCGCGATGAATATCGCGTACGTTGCCTTCATTATGGATGCCAGCGTCGTCTTTATCGCATTTTTCGTGTACGGTATGCGCATCACGCCCGTCATTTGTACGTTGCTCAACCTCTTTATCGCCAGCGTTATCGTGGACAGGGGACTCAGTGGTTTAAAAGAAGGGTACAAGTTTGAGATCGTCACCGCACACCCGCAGGCGCTTGCCGAGGAGCTGATGAGCAAGCTCAAGCACGGCGTTACCGAGCTCCGTGCGCACGGTATGTACTCCGATACCGATAAATATATGCTCGTTTGTATCATCAACAAGCGCCAGCTTGGCGATATGATGCGCATCCTGCGCTCCTATCCCGATACCTTCGCAAGCTTCTCGCGTGTCAACGAAGTATTTGGTAATTTCAAGCACAAGGTCTAACGAATCTACATAAAAAACGAAAGAAGGAAATCTTATGAAAAACGCAATTCACTCTCTCGCACCCGTGCGCACCTTCCCGCATCGCGGCGGCTTCCTTTACGTGCAAAACCAAGCGCAGATCATCACGACTGAGCAGGGCAAGATCATCGCCATCGACGGCGGTCACGTTGGCGAGGGAGAATTTTTTCTTGAATATTTGAAGAAGCTCACGGGCAAGGAAAAGCCCCACGTCGATGCGTGGCTCCTGACCCATCCCCACGATGACCATATCCCCGCGTTTCTCGAGCTGATGGAAAAGCACGCGGACGAGTTTACCGTGGACAAGATCTTCTATAATTTCCCCTCCGCACAGTTCTGCGGCAACTACGGCGACAAGGGCGCAAGCAAGACTACTGCCGAATTCTATGCGCTTTTGCCCCGCTTCGTGGAAAAAACCACGATCTGCTCCGTGGGCGACGTGTACGACGTCGGTGACGCCCACGTCGAGATCCTCTATTCTCCCGACCCCTATATCACCCAGAACGTTTGCAACAACACCTCCGTCGTCTATAAGATCACCCTCGGCGGCAAGGTCTTGCTCATTCTCGGCGATTGCGGTGTCGAGGCGGGTAACCGTATTTTGAACCGCTTTGGCGCGGATGGCGTCAAATGCGACGTCTGCCAGATGGCGCACCACGGTCAGCAGGGTGTCAATCGCGCCTTCTACGAGGCGGCACGCCCCGAGGTCTGCATCTATTTAGCGCCCGATTGGGTATGGAACAACGACGCGGGCGACGGCTTTAATACCTACAACCTCAAAACGGTTGAGGTGCGCGGCTGGATGGACGAGATCGGCACCGTCAAAACGACGCTCTGCACCGTCTTCGGCACGCAAATTTACGAGTGGTAAGCACACCGCCGTGCGGTGTACCGTGAATTGCCCTTTAGGCATGAATTGGCTTTCGCCATGAATCGAGCTGTGCTTATGAATTGCACCGATCGGTGCATTTAAAAAGGACAATTCAAATGATGGCGCTTTGCGTCAATTCATGACACTCTATGTCAATTCATGATTCGGTAGCATCTATTCATTTTCATCTCCCAAGGAGCTTCTATGGAACAGCTTTTGCATCAGATTTTACGCGTCTGCGCCTTTATGATCGAGTCGGGCGGCGAGATCAGCCGCGTCGAGGAAGGGCTTTCGCGGATGACGGCGGCGTACGGCGCCGAGGAATGCCACGTCTATGCCACCACCGCACAGGTGTCCGTCACGGTCGTGAAGGCGGGCGAGGTGCGCACGCAAATGTGCCGTCCGCATCGCGTTTCTCTCGACCTTGACCGCCTTGACCGCGCCAACGCTCTCGTGCGCCGCATTTGCGCCGAAACACCCCGCGCGGACGAGATCGCGCACGAGCTTGACGCCCTTCGGGCGCGCCGTCCCTATCCCGTGCTCGTCACCGCCCCCACGACGGGCGTGATCGCCGCCGCGTTTGCCGTCTTCTTCGGCGCCCGCACCCTCGCAGAGCCCCTCGTTGCGCTCGTCCTCGGAACGGCACTCGGGTTTCTCTCCCGTGCGCTCTCCCGTGCCAAAACCAATCGGATGCTCAACTCCTTCCTGTTATCCTTTTTAGCATCCCTCTTTTCCTTCTTCGCCGTGCGCGCAGGGCTCGTCCCCACCGCCGACTTCATCATCATCGGCTATATTATGAACCTCATCCCGGGCGTCGGCTTCACGAGCGCGCTTCGCGACCTCTTCGTGGGCGACCTTTTCACGGGAATGTCCCGCATCCTCGAGGCGCTTTTGCTCGCGGCGTCCATCGCCCTCGGCTTCGTCTTGACGATGCTGCTCTTTGGAGGTGTCGCGTAATGGGATGGAATGAACTTTTGCAAATTCTTTGCGGCACGCTCGGCACGCTGGGCTTCGCCTTCGTCTTCGATATTCGCGGCAAGCGCATCTTCTTTGCCGCCTTCGGCGGACTGCTCGCGTGGGCGCTCTACCTCTTGCTCGGACTCTTTCTGCCCGACGCGACGCTCCGTTGCTTCCTCGTTTCGGTCGTCGTGTCGCTCTATGCCGAGCTGCTCGCGCGCCTGCTCAAAACCCCCGCCGTCACCTTCAGCACCATCTCGCTCATCCCGCTCGTCCCCGGTAGCTCGCTCTACTACACGATGACGGGCGCCTTTCGGGGCGACGGCGCGGCATTCCTCGCCAGCGGCGTCGAAACGCTGAAGATCGCCGCCGCACTCTCCCTCGGCACCGTGCTCGTCAGCACCTCCTTCGCGTATGCGAAAAAATACCTCTTAACGAAAAAACAAGGATAACAAAAAGCGCATACCTCGGAAATCGAGGTATGCGCCATCTTTTTATCAATTAAAAGCAGAAGTTACCGTCCTTCATTACGGCGATCTCTTTGCCGTCCTCGGTGATGCCCGTGACCGAAAGATCTGCCGTGCCGATCATAAAGTCGGTGTGCTGGGTGGAAACGTTCAGCCCGTGGGCGGCAAGCTCCTCCTCGCTCATTTCTGCGCCCCCCTCGATGCAGGGGTACGCCGCGCCAAAGGCAAGATGGCAGGAGGCGTTTTCATCGAAGAGCGTTTCGTAAAAGAGAATATTCTGGCGGCGGATGGGCGAATCGTACGCGATCAGCGCCACCTCGCCGAGATAGCAAGCCCCCTCGTCCACCGCAATCGCGTTTTTGAGGATCTCCTCGCCCTCACGGGCGTGGACCTCCACGATCTTGCCCTCGCGGATGACGAAGTGAAAATCGCGGATCACGTTGCCGTCCTCCACGAGCGGCATCGCGGCATATACGATGCCGTTGACACCCGTTTTGAGCGGAGAAGTGAAGATCTCCTCCGTCGGCATATTCGCAACGAAGGGATGCCCCGCGGGCGTCGTTTCTTCGCCCGATTGCCATAAGTGCCCCTCGGGAAGCTCTACCGTGAGCCGCGTGCCAAGCGCGTTCTCGTAGCGAAGATAGCGGAAGCGGTAGGCGTTCAGCTTGTCGGTGCGCGCCTTGAGGGTGGCAAGATGCTCGCGCCAGCGCGCGACCGCGTCCCCCTTGCCCTCAACGCGCACGGCAGAGAGGATCGCGTCCCAAAGGCGCTCGATCTTGTCGGACGCATCGGGGAATACGCGTGCCGCCCAGCTTTCGATGGGAACGGACGCAATGCACCACGGGAAAAAGCTGGTCGTTTCCAAGCGGTAAAACTCCGCAAGGTCGCGCCCCTTTGCCTTGGCGTTGCGCAAAATGCGCTCGGGGTCCACCCCTGCAAGGTTCATCGGGTCGCTCGCCTCAATAAACAGACGCGGCACGCCGCGGCGGGACTCGCCGTTGAGCAGCTCCATCCGCCAAGCGAGCGTCGTGTCGAATACCTCGTCCTCGGCACGCAAAAAATGCTCGCGCGTGACGAAGTCGTCGCTCCAAACCACCGTCACGTCCTTGGCGCCCGCATCGTAGGCGGCGCTGACGCAAAGACGCGCAAAATCCGCCACGTCAACGGGTGCGTGGATATAAAGCTCCATCCCTTTTTTGATACCAAGCCCTACCTCGATCAGCAGGGCGGCGTATTCTTTTTTCTTTTGCTCTAAGCTCTTCATTCGCTTTTCTCCTTCACGCCGTCAAGTGCGGCAACAATTTCATCGCGCAGGGCGGCAAACGCCCCCTCGGGAACCTTCACCACCGCGCGGTCGTAGGTCGTAAAGCCGTTGGTTTCGTCCTCCACGTCCGCAAGCTGGGTGATCACCGCACCTCCAAGCCCCGCACGCACCGCGGGAATAACCTCTTCGCGGTAAAGCCGCAACAGCCGCTCGGTGAGATCCTTTTCGTCGCGGCAAAGCGCATAGCCGTAATTCTTTCCCGACGGATAGGTATGTCCCGCAACGGGGAGCGAATACCCGCCAAACTCCGAAAGGAAAACGGGAAGTGCTTCTCCCTTATAATTTGGCTTGATTTTCTTGAAATACACGTGATCGCTCCGCATATCCGTCGCGCGGGTGCGGAACCAGCCCGACGCCGTGTCAAAGAGCATCGAGGGGAATTCCCCCTTGAAAAGACGGTACAGCGCGTCCGCGTCCTTTTGTCCCCAACCCTCGTTGAAGATGGTGAACATCAAAACACAAGGGAAGACGGATAAATAGGAAAGCATCTCGCGCGTATGCTCGTAAAAGATCTCCCGCGCACGGCGGCTCTTTCTAAGAAGCGCATTTGGGAAACGCTTCAAGCCCACCGTGGGGAGCGCCGTGTGAAAGAAAAACGAGTAGGAGCCGTTGTTGACGGCGTCCTGGCATACGATGATGCCCTCGCGGTCGCAATCGTAGTAAAAGAGCGCGCTCTCCACCTTGATATGCTTGCGGATCATATTAAAGCCAAGGCGCTTGGCAAGACGAATATCGTCAAGATAGCCGCTCGGCGTCTTTGGCGTGTAAATCCCCTCGGGATAATACCCTTGGTCAAGCACGCCGTGTAAAAAATAGGGCTTGCCGTTTAAGAAAAAGCGTGTCTGCCCGTCCTCGCACACTCGCGCGTCCAGGCGGCGAAGCGCAAAGTATCCATCCGCCTCGTCCGTTTCGCTCTTCACTGTAAAGCGGTACAAATAAGGGTCCTCGGGCGACCAGAGGTGCGGATTTTTGGGCTTCAAAACGATCTCGCCCGCCCGCATCGTATAAAGCGCCGTTTCCTCGCCGTCAAAATAGGAGATCGTCAGCTCCTTGGCGTCGCTCTCGACCGTAATATGCACGCACCTTTCGTTTGCGTGGGTGCGAATACCGTAAATGCCCCCCTCGGGAAAGCTTTCAAGCCAGACGCTCTGCCAGATGCCCGACGTGGGCGTGTACCACATCCCGCCGCGCTTGACGCGTTGCTTGCCGTAGGGATAGTCGTGGGAAAGGTCGTCCCGCACCGCAACGACCAACTCGTTCTCCTCTTGCAAATGCGCGCTCACGTCCACCGAGAAGGGAAGATAGCCCCCCTCGTGCGTGTAAAGGGGCGAGCCGTTGAAAACGACCGTCGCCACCGTGTCCACCGCCCCGAAGTGCAAAAGCGTCTTCTTCTCGTGGAAGCCCTCGGGCAGGCGAAAGGTGCGGCGGTAAAATAACATCTCCCCGCGCGCGCGGCGCGCCGTTACGCCCGACGCCTCGCTCTCGGGCGGGAAGGGAACGTTCACCGTGTAGGGAAACGTGCTCGGAATTTCGGGCGTGCGCGAAAACGCAAGCTCCCAAGTCCCGTCAAGCGAGAAAAAGGAGCGGCGTCTTAACTGCGGACGCGGATACGTATCAATATAGGCGTTCATAGGAAGCCTCCCGTAAGTTCGTTGCTTCTATTTTATCACGTTTTGCCTCAAAATGCAAGAGCGCTTGACATTTTGCCCCAAAAAGAGTATAATGAAGCTATCCAAAGGAAAGGATTTCTTGCTATGTCAGTTTTGTATTGGTTTGAAAGCATCCGCAACCCCGTTCTCGACGTCTTCTTCGGGCTCGTCACGCGCCTCGGGGAAGAAACGGTCATCGTCGTCCTTGCGCTCCTCTTTTTGTGGTGCATCGACAAATACGAGGGCTATTATCTGCTCTCCGTCGGCTTTGCGGGAATGCTCGTCAGTCAGTTTATGAAGATCCTCTGCCGCATCCCCCGTCCGTGGGTCAAGGACCCCTCCTTCACATTCGTCGAAAGCGCACGCGAGGCGGCAACGGGCTACTCCTTCCCCTCGGGACACTCGCAGAACGCCGTCGGCGCGCTCGGCTCGGTCGCCGCGTGGCAAAAAGAGAAGTGGCTTCGCATCCCCCTCATCGTCCTCGCCGTCCTCGTTCCCATCTCGCGGATGTACCTCGGCGTACATACCCCCGCGGACGTGCTGGTGGGCTCGCTCATCTCGCTCGTTCTCCTTTTTGCCTTTCTGCCCATCTTTAAAACCCTCAAGGAGCATCCCCTGCGCTTTTACGCGGTGCTTGGCACCTTCCTTTTGCTCACAGTCGCGTACGTGATCTATCTTGAGGTATATCCCTTTGGCGCGGATGTCGATGCGGCAAACCTTGAGTCTGCCTACTCCAACGGCTATAAGCTCCTCGGCTCGCTCGTGGGACTTATCGTAATGTACGCTCTCGACACCCACGTCTTCCGCTACGAAACCAAAGCGCCCCTCCTTGCGCAGGTCTTTAAGCTCCTCATCGGCGCCGCGGTCGTCATCGTCATCAAATCCCTGCTCAAAACGCCCCTGCTCGCCCTCACGGGCGGACACGCCTCGGCAGGTGCCATCCGTTATTTTCTGATGTTCGCCGTGGGCGGATGCTGTCCCGCACTCTTCCCGCACCTGACGCGCTTTGCAAGCTTCCTTACCGCAAAATGCAAAAAGAAAGACGAAGGCGAAACGCAAGAATAAAAAAACCGAGAAAAACAAAATATTTTTCAAAAACCCCTTGACAACGGGCAAAAACTATGTTATAATCTTTGACGTTGTTGAGGGCGCATGCTGGTGTAGCTCAGCTGGTAGAGCAGCTGATTTGTAATCAGCAGGTCGGGGGTTCGAATCCGTCCACCAGCTCCACACAACGGTGAATATGGGGGAATTCCCGAGCGGCCAAAGGGGGCAGACTGTAAATCTGTTGTCACTGACTTCGGTGGTCCGAATCCACCTTCCCCCACCAGAAAAAAAGCACGCGCAAGCGTGCTTTTTTTCTATCCAATCCGAAGGATTGGCATGGAATCACGACGCAGTCGTGTATGGAATCGCCGTAGGCGTGTGGCGTCACGCTTTAGCGTGTATTCCTCTTCGGATTGATGCCATGCACCACTTCGTGGTGATTCCATACCGCAACGAGTTGCGAATTCCATCCAAGGCTTTGCCTTGATTTCATACACGCCTTCGGCGTGGTTGGGATGCGAGATTGAAAAAAACTCTTGCATTGCGTTTAAAAATATGATATGATACATTCATCAAGCTCTAAAACGCTGCAAGGAAAGATATCGCTTGCCTATACGGAGAATATTATGTATCAAATCAAAAAAAAGAAGATCTTAAACCCCACGGTCGTGGAGCTTCACGTGGAAGCTCCCCTCGTGGCAAACAAAGCGCGCCCGGGACAGTTTATCATCCTGCGCGTCGATGAGGACGGCGAGCGCATTCCCCTGACCGTCGCAGGCACCGACAAGGAGAAGGGAACGGTCAAGATCATTTATCAGATCGTCGGCGCGACCACCAAAAAGCTTTCGGCCAAGGAAGAGGGCGACACCCTTCAAGACTTCGTCGGTCCGCTCGGCGTCCCCACGCATCTTGACGGACTGCAAAACGTCTGCATCGTAGGCGGCGGCGTCGGATGCGCCATCGCCCTGCCTATCGCCGAAGCGCTTCACGAAATGGGCGCCCGCGTCACGAGCATCATCGGCTTCCGCAGTCGCGACCTGCTCATCCTCGAGGATGAGTTCCGCGCCGCATCGTGCACCCTTCGCGTGATGACGGACGACGGCTCCTACGGAGAAAAGGGCAACGTCACGCTTCCCTTAAAAGAAATGCTTGAGGGCGGCGAGCGCTTTGACGCCGTCATCACCATCGGTCCGCTCGTAATGATGAAGTTCGTGACGTTGACAGCAAAGCCCTACGGCGTCCCCGTCACCGTGTCGATGAACCCCATTATGATCGACGGCACGGGTATGTGCGGCGGCTGTCGCCTTACGCTCAACGTGGACGGCAAAAAGATCACGAAGTTCGCTTGCGTGGACGGTCCCGACTTTAACGGCTACGAGGTCGATTTCGACGAAGCGATGGCACGCGGCAGAATGTACGGTGCCTTCGAGCGCCACGCGTATGAAGAAACCTGTAATCTCTATAAAAAGGAGGTGCAGTGATATGGCGAATATGAACCCAAAGCGCAACGAAATGCCCACCCAAGACCCCCTCGTTCGCGCCCACAATTTCGACGAGGTCGCCCTCGGCTATACCGAGGCACAAGCCATCGACGAAGCAAACCGTTGCCTTTCCTGTAAGAATATGCCCTGCGTTGCAGGCTGTCCCGTTAAGATCCATATTCCCGCGTTTATCGAAAAGATCAAGGAGGGCGACTTCGAGGGTGCCTACGGGATCATCGCCAAGTCCTCCTCGCTCCCCGCCGTTTGCGGCAGAGTTTGTCCCCAAGAGGTGCAGTGCGAGTCAAAATGCGTGCGCGGCATCAAGGGGGAGAGCGTCGGCATCGGTCGGTTAGAGCGCTTCGTCGCGGATTGGCATAACACCTTCGTAGCGGACGACCCCGTACGCCCCGCGCAAAACGGACACCGCGTCGCCGTCGTCGGCTCGGGTCCCTCGGGACTCACTTGCGCGGGCGACCTTGCGAAGCGCGGCTTCGACGTCACCGTCTTTGAAGCGCTCCACACCGCAGGCGGCGTGCTGGTATATGGCATCCCCGAATTCCGACTGCCCAAGGCGATCGTCGCCAAAGAGGTGGAAACGCTCAAAAAGCTGGGCGTCAAGATCGAAACCAACGTCGTCATCGGCAAAACGCTCACCGTTGACGAGCTTTTTGACCAAGGCTTTGAAGCCGTCTTCATCGGCTCGGGCGCGGGACTTCCCAACTTTATGGGCATCCCGGGAGAGGGGCTTTGCGGCGTCTATTCCGCCAACGAATTTCTCACCCGCAGTAACTTAATGAAGGCGTATCTCGACGCCCCCCATACCCCCGTAATGAAGGGTGGCAGGGTCGCCGTCGTGGGTGGCGGCAACGTCGCGATGGACGCGGCAAGAACCGCACTCCGTCTGGGCGCCGAAAAGGTCTTTATCGTCTATCGCCGCTCCGAGGAGGAGCTTCCCGCGCGCCGCGAGGAGGTCGAGCACGCGAAGGAGGAGGGCATCGAATTTTGCCTTCTCACCAACCCCACCGAGATCCTCGGGTACCACAATCCCGACGACCCGCGCGACCCCAAAAACGGCTTCGTGACAGGAATGCGTTGCGTCCGTATGGAGCTTGGCGAGCCCGACGAGCGCGGCAGACGCCGCCCCGTCGAAATTCCGAACAGTGCCTTTGAAATGGCGCTCGACACCGTCGTGATGTCCATCGGCACCTCGCCCAACCCCCTCATCAAAGCCACCACCGACGGGCTCACCGTCAACGCGCGCGGCGGCATCGTCGTCAACGAGGACGGGCTCACCTCCCGCCCCGCCGTCTATGCAGGCGGTGACGCCGTCACAGGCGCCGCCACCGTCATCTCCGCAATGGGTGCGGGCAAAACGGCGGCAAAAGCCATCGCCGACGCGCTTCTCGACGCCTGACCCCTTTGAAAGAAAAAAGCTTGCCGCGGCAAGCTTTTTTCTATCTACCGCACGTACACCGCCGTGCCGATGGGAACGGTGCGGTAGAGATATTCGCTGTCCTTCGGCGAAAGCCGAATGCACCCGTGCGAGATGCGCTCGCCAAGGCGTCCGTCCGTCACGCTCTCGCCCGCCCAGTCGTACAGCACCGAGTGGAGCATATATCCCCCGTAGAAGCAAAGCGCGTGACGGCAGAGATACAGGTTTTCCTTGCCGATGGACGCCGAGCGGTACGCAATTTCAAACCGCCCCGACGGCGTCGGGTGCGCCGCGTCCCCCACGGAGCAACGAAGCGTGCGCACGAGCGTCCACCCCTCGTCCCCGTATTCAAGCAGATACACGCGCACCCGCGCAAGGTCCACCCACAGCAGCACCCCCGTCCTGCTATGCATCCGCTCGCCCACGAAATCTGCGATCTCGGCGGCGCTTGGCTCTCGCAAGGCGGGCGACGGCACCGCGATGGGCATCACCGCGTCCCACGGCACCCGCACGCGCCCGCCCGACGGTGTCGAAACGGTATAATGCTTTTCGTGCTCCGCCTCGTACAGCCGCACGCGCGTCCCTGCCGCAAGCCCCGATGCGGCGTACCGCATTTCTCCCTCGTATTTATAAGGAGGGAAGAGTGACGCCGCCCGTGCGGGAACGGGCAAAATCGCAAAAAACAGCACAAAAGCCAAAAGACAGGAACGCACGCGCATAATTTTCTCCTTTTTTCTTTTAGTTTGCCCGAAAAAGCGAAAAAAGCAGTTGTTAAAAACAAGAAAAAAGCCTTGCAAAAGCAAGACTTTTTTGCTTTATAAATAATCCTTAACGTCGTACGCAAGCGCGTTTCGCTCCTCGCCAAGCGCGCGCCCCTCGGGGCATTTCTTGGCGAAAAGTGCCCAGAAGTCCTCACCGTGTCCGCGCACGAGCGAGTGGCAAAGCTCGTGGTAGAGAAGGGCGCGCAAATACCGCGGGTCGTACCGTGCGATCTGCGGCGAAAGCACGATCTCTCGCTTATAGTTGTACCCCCAATAGCCATGCACCGTCTTGACGGAGATCGTGGGAAAGGTGATCTCGCGAAACGCGTACTCGGCGTCGTAGATCAACCTTGTCAGCTCCTTTTCCACCGTGCGCTTGAAGAACGCAAGAAGCACGCACCGATACGCGTGGCGCGATTCCTTTGCCGCGCGCACGATCATACGGTCGCCCTCGATCGTGACCCCCGTTTTTTTACCCACGCGTAACTCTGCGTGATATACCTGCCCAAGGTAATGCACCACGTGCCACTCCTCGGGATGAATTTTGTAATAATAATCGTAGAAGCGCTGACCAAGCACGTCCCGCGCCGTTTGATCACTCGTCCCCTCGGGGACGTAAAAATGAAGAACGCCGTCCTGAACGAAGCTCGTATAATACGCCTTTTTGCTCTTGGTCGGCAAAATTTCGTAAGGGACGCTCTTGCCGTCGCGCGTTAATTTTCTCATACAGTTTCAAGACTCCGTGCGTCGTTGTTGCTTTCATTTTAACATATATGCGGATCTTTTTCAAGCTTTTTGTCAAAAAGCAAATAGAAGCGCTAAAATATTCTTTTTTTCTCTCTTGACAAAAAAGCGTATTTGTGTTAGAATACTCACGTACGCAGATGTAGCTCAATGGCAGAGCGCTCGCTTCCCAAGCCAGATACGCGGGTTCGATTCCCGTCATCTGCTCCAAAGGAAAAGGCACCCAGAAAGGGTGCCTTTTCCTTTGGAATAAATGACTTAATAAGACACGGCGATACGCAGGATCGCGCGGGTTCGTAGGAGCGCCGCAGAGCGACGCCTGCTCGCAGAGCGGCGGCAAGGCGCTACTCCCTCGCAGAGATTCCCGGGTTTAAGAAGCACCCAGAAAGGGTGCCTTTTCCTTTTTTAAATGCTTTGTTGCAAAAACAAAACCACCGCGCTTTCGCACGGTGGTTTTGAAAGTATCGTATGGGTTAGTTACGATACGGTTTTTGTGATTTACGCCATTGCGTTGAGCTTCAGCGTGAAAGCGCTCTTTCTGTGCGCGGCAGTATTCTTGTGCATAATGCCACGAGCAGCAGCCTGGTCAACCTTCTTCACAACGAGCTTGTACGCTTCGGTAGCGGCAGCCTTATCGCCGGAAGCAACTGCGGCGTTGAACTTCTTGATCACGGTACGCAGCTGAGTTTTTACCATCTGATTCTGAAGAGTCTTCGTCTGAATCACTTTAATGCGCTTCTTTGCGGACTTGATGTTAGCCATTTCTTAATCCTCCTCTTTCAAAAACGTGATATGCCAGCTGCAACTGAGAGGGTTTGCAGACTGAAATCATTTCATACTCCAACATTATAACACAACTTTTTTAAAATAGCAAGCCCTTTTCCAAATTTTTTTATATTTTTTTCGCGTTTTTATTTTGTCCCGAAAAATCCCCGTTTTTTCTGCATAAAAGCGCAAGACGCGGGCAAAAATCAAGGCAAAATCAAAAAGGAGGTCCCTTCATAATGAAGACCATCGTTACATTTTCTCTCTGCCTTTGCGCCATCGTGACGCTCGTGTTTTTCTTGCCCGTTTCGGGCGAGGAAGCCATCTACGACGACGTTTTGCGGCTGCACGTTCTCGCCGACTCGGACGACACCGCCGACCAGACGGCAAAGCTCCTCGTGCGCGACGCCCTGCTTGCTACCTACGGCGAAGCCTTCACCGCACAGCCGAGCAAGGACGCCGCCGCGCATTACCTCGAAGAAAACCTTCCCGCCGTCGAAGCGACGGTGCGCGACACGCTCACAAAGCACGGATATGACTACGAGGTGGACGTCGCGCTCACAAGCGAGCATTTTGACACCCGAAGCTACGGTGAGCTGACGCTTCCCGCAGGCGAGTACGCCGCGCTCAAGGTTACCCTCGGGAAGGGCGAGGGGCAAAACTTCTGGTGCATGCTCTATCCCGCCCTCTGCACCGAGCCCGCCAAGGGGGAGCAGTTAAAGATCGCCGCCGACACCCTAAACGAAGAAGAATTTCTGCTCGTCACCGACAGCGGCTACGCCGTCAAGCTCCGTGCGCTCGAAATTTTGTCCCTCATTTTCAAATAAGTAGGAAAAATGCAAGGCTACTCCTTGCATTTTTTTTTGAAGTGTGCTACAATAAAGCAAAATAACTGGATTAGGAAGAGAATGCTATGCGTATCGTCATCAAAGTCGGCACCTCCACACTCGCCCACGAGAGTGGAAGACTCAATATCCGCCACACCGAGGAGCTTTGTAAGGTCCTCTCCGATCTCAAAAATGCAGGACACGAGATCATCCTCGTTTCCTCGGGCGCGATCGGTATGGGTATGGGCAAGCTCTCGCTCTCCTCTCGCCCCACCGACATCCCCACCAAGCAGGCGGCGGCGGCAGTCGGACAGTGCGAGCTGATGTACACCTACGACAAGCTCTTCTCCGAATACCGTCACACCGTCGCCCAGCTTCTTCTGACGGGCAGTGACTTCAAAAACGAGGAGCGTCACGAAAACTTCCATAACACGCTTTTGCGCCTGCTCGCGCTGGGCGCTCTCCCCATCATCAACGAAAACGACACCGTCGCCACCGAGGAGATCAAGGTGGGCGATAACGACACCCTCTCCGCCCTCGTCGCCACCAGCGTCGATGCAGAGCTTTTGATCCTGCTCTCGGACATCGACGGACTTTATACCGCCGATCCGCACAAAAACGCGGACGCCGTCCTGCTTTCTGCCGTCACCGAGCTGACGCCCGAGATCCTCGCCCTCGGCGGGGAAAGCGACAGTGGCCTCGGTACGGGCGGTATGGCGACCAAGCTCGCCGCCGCAGGGCTTTGTATGGAAAGCGGTTGTGATATGGTGATCGCCAACGGCGCCACCCCCGCCCTCATCTACGACGTCGTGGAAGGGAAGAGCGTCGGCACGCGCTTTTACGCCAAAGGAGAAGCCAAATGACCACGAATGAAATTTTAAGCCGCGCCGCCGCCGTCAAGACGGTCGTCGCGCTCTTGGATGAACAAACGAAAAATAACGCGCTCTACGCGATGGCGGACGCGCTCCTTGCGCACAAGGAAGACATCCTCGCCGCCAACCGCGCGGATATGGACGCCGCGCGCGAGTCGCTCAGTGAGGTGATGCAGGACCGCCTGCTTCTCACCGCCGCCCGCATCACCGCGATGGCAGACGGCATCCGCGCCGTCGCCGCGCTCCCCGACCCCGTCGGGCGCACCCTCGCCACCCACACGCGCGAGGACGGACTTCGCATCGAAAAAGTCAGTGCTCCCATCGGCGTCGTCGCCATTATTTACGAGAGCCGCCCCAACGTCACCTCGGACGCCGCCGCGCTCGCCTTCAAAAGCGGTAACGTTGCCGTCCTTCGCTCGGGTAAGGAGGCGCACGCCTCTGCCGCCGCCATCACCGCGGCGCTTCGTGAAGGACTCACCGCCTGCGCCTTGCCCGCCGACCTCGTGTCGCTCGTCGAGGACACCACGCGCGCAAGCGCAAACGAGCTGATGCACGCCGTCGGCAAGGTGGACCTGCTCATTCCGCGCGGCGGAAAGGGGCTCATCCGCGCGTGCGTCGAAAACGCCACCGTCCCCTGCATCGAAACGGGTACGGGTATCTGCCACGTCTATATCGACCGCGACGCCGACCTCGATAAGGCGCTCTCCATCATCGAAAACGCAAAAACCTCCCGCCCCTCCGTCTGCAACGCCGCCGAGGTCTGCCTCGTCGATGCCGCCGTTGCCCCCGCCTTCCTGCCGCGCTTACGCGAACGGCTGGTGGATGCGCGTATCCAAAGCGGCAAGACCCCCGTCGCGCTCCGTCTTGACGGGCGCGCCGCCGCCATCATCGAGGGTGAAGCGGCTGGGGAGGAGGACTTCGACACCGAGTTCCTTGACTATATCCTCGCCGTCGGCGTGGTGGATGACGCCACCGCCGCTATTGCCCATATCGGGGCGCATTCCACCCATCACAGCGAAGCCATCGTCACCGAGAACGACGCCACCGCCGCCCGCTTTGCGGCATCCGTCGATTCTGCCGCAGTCTATATCAACGCCTCCACCCGTTTCACGGACGGCGGCGAGTTTGGGCTCGGATGTGAGATGGGTATCTCGACCCAAAAGCTCCACGCGCGCGGTCCGATGGGACTCGCCGAGCTTTGCACGTACAAATACGTCGTCCGTGGCAACGGACAGATCCGCTAAAAGAAAGGACGCAACAATGAGCATTACCGTAGGCTTTATCGGCTGTGGCAATATGGGCGGCGCCCTGGCGCGCGCCGTAGCGAAAACCGTCGGCGGCGCAAACGTCTTTCTCGCCGACACCCAAACGCAAAAGCGCGACGCCCTCGCCGCCGAGCTGGGCGCCACCGCAAAAACGGCAGAACAAATCGCCGCCCTCGCCGACCTCGTCGTGCTTGGTATCAAGCCCCAGGTCGCCAAGGACGCCATCGCCCCCCTCCAAGCGGCACTCGCCTCCCGCGCGACCCCCGCGCTTCTCGTCACGATGCTCGCAGGCACGAGCACCGCGCAGATCGCCGCCTACGCGGGCGGCGAATATCCCACCGTCCGCATTATGCCCAATCTCCCCGCCGCGATCGGGGAGGGAATGATCCTCTATACCACCGCGCACCTCACCGCCGCGCATAAGGATGCATTCCTTCACGCCTTCGCAAAAGCAGGCACCCTCGACGAGATCCCCGAGACGATGATGGACGCCGCCGCCGCCCTCACGGGCTGCGGTCCCGCCTTCGTCGCGATGTTCGTCGAAGCCCTCGCCGACGGCGCTACCGCCTGCGGCGTTCCGCGCGAGAAAGCACAGCTTTACGCCGAAAAAATGCTTCTCGGCACGGCAAAATACCTTCTCGAAACAGGGATGCACCCCGCCGTCCTTAAAGACGCCGTCTGCTCCCCGGGCGGCACCACCATCGCGGGCGTCGAAGCCCTCGAGGACGGCGCCTTCCGCGCCACCGCCGCCTCTGCCGTCGCCGCCGCGTTTGAGAAGACCAAACGCCTTTAAGTCTTCCTACTAAATTGATCACACGACACAAAAATGCAAAAGCCGCCTCCTACGAGGCGGCTTTTTTGCATCCATATAACTCGGCGTTATCTCATTTTTTGCTTATGATCTCATCAGGAAACAATGAAGCGTTGATTAAGTCAGTGGGAGCGATTTCCAAAGCATCTGCAATGTTGAAAAATACTTCAAGGGAAAAACCGTTGGCAATGCCGGGTGCTTCAATTGTGCTAACCAGCGAACGGCTGATCCCTGCTTTTTCTGCAAGCTTTTCCTGTGACATACCCTTTAATTTTCTCAGTGCTGAAATCGCAACTCCGAGTTGTATAAAGCGGTCACGATTCTTGAAAGAAACCTCTTTGCTCATAACGGCTCCCTTTCCTTAAGAAAAAACGCGATAATTTTGAATAACGACAGAGTAACTTTTTAGGGAGTCCCCTTAAGCTTTCATTTTATCCATCTCAAGTAAAATGCGGTAAATGTGCTCTTGTTCTTCCTTCGATTTTCCGGATAGCAATTCATAACACGCAAGCGGAATATCGTTTGCTTTTTCTTCTTGATTGCCCAGCTTTTCAAATAACTTGGCTAAAGAAATGTGCAACGCCGATGCTATTTTTTGTATGCTCTCAATGGTTGCGTTTTTCTCGCCACGCTCCAATTGCCCAACGTAAGTCGGGTGGCATCCTGCCAGCTCTGCTAATTTCTCTTGACTTAAGCCTTGTTGCGTTCTGTAATTTCTGATTCGTTGCCCTAATGCTTTTGCGATCTTATCCATATCTCATCCACCTTTATAAGCACTATATATAGTCTATAAATACTTAAATCATTTTTCCATAGACTATTGATATTCTTTTTCTTGCGTGATATACTATAAATATTGAAAACAAAATAAATAGATTTATAGTGAGTAAAAAGGAGATGCTATGAGCTTTTTTACGGTATCTTTCTTTGGGCATCGTGAGCTTGAAGATTTGCGCCAAGTGGAAGCTTTGCTTTTGCCGCTGTTGCGAAAGCTCATCAAAGAAAAAGAGTTCGTCACGTTTTTGATTGGGCGCAACGGTGAATTTGACGAATATACAGCATCCTTGATAAAAGGCGTCCGACGACAGCTTGACGAAAACAACAGCGAACTTGTGCTGGTGCTTCCGTACAAGGTGGCAAACATAGAATATTACGAAGATTATTATGACAGCATCATCCTTCCCGCGTCTTTGCACGGCGTGCATCCCAAATCCGCCATTACGCTAAAAAATCGGTGGATGATCGACCGCTCCGACCTTGTCGTCGTTTTCGTAGAGCGCCATAAGGGCGGCGCTTATGCGGCGATGCAGTATGCGAAAAAGAAGAACAAAAGCGTGATCAATCTCGCACAAAAGGGAGGCGATGAAGAGCCGTAGCGCGATAACCGCGTTTTCTTACCTTTTATTTATATATAGGCCGCCGCGCAAACGTAAAAAAGCCGCTTTTTAATGCTAAAAAACGGCTTTTTCTATTTTTATCCGCGAGAGGAAAAAATAAAGCGTAAACATTGATGAATGAATGATGAAGAATTGCGAACAATAATGACCAGAGGAAGCGAGAAAAGAAAATCGCACGAAGAAAAACGAAAGCAAGAGAGACGGGTTGACAAGTTTCCCTTGCACGGCACCGCCGACGTTTTTCTGCGTCGGTGCCGTGTGTGGGAGATGGGTTGAAAAGTCCAAAGCAGACGGATTGCCAAAGGAAACCGAGGCAAGACTTTCCCGCTTGCCTCGATGATATAGATGGGCTTTTGCGGTAGGAGAGGTTCCACCCAAAGCAAGGAAAAAGAGGAGAAGTCAAAATGGCAAGAAACAGTGTCATCGTTCCCGAAGCAAAGGAAGCAATGAAGAACTTCAAGATGCAGGCTGCATCTGAGGTTGGCGTAAACCTGAAGGACGGTTACAACGGCGAGCTCACCTCCCGTCAGGCAGGTTCCGTTGGCGGTCAGATGGTGAAGAAGATGATCGAGTCTTATGAGAACTCGATCAAGACCGGCAAGTAAGAAAGCCGTAAGCTTCAAAAGGGAAGCATAAAAAAGGCGAAAAGCCTTTTGCCGCCGCGCACGATGCGCGGCGGTTTTTCCTTTATCCGTGCCGCTTTTGCGCTTTTTGTCAGCTTTTGTTGAAATTTTAACCCATCCTTTTGCTACTTTTCACAAAAAGCGAAAAAAGAGCGAAAAAACCGCAAAAAAATTAAAAAAAGGGCTTGACAAACGCAGTTTTGTGTGGTATACTAATCAAGCTGTCGCGAAGGAGAGATCCTTAGGCGGGCATTGATCCTTGAAAACTGAACAACAAAATTTCGAAAAACATGCAAAGACATTTGTTTAGACAAATGGTGTGTGTAGACGGAATCTCGTTAAGAAACACATTGAGTTATAACTCGAAAAAGTAAGAGAAGCTAAGATTTTAGCTCTAAGAAACGATTTTATGCACTTCGGTGTATGAGATACCATTTTTTAGAGAGTTTGATCATGGCTCAGGATGAACGCTGGCG
>JAFTIH010000049.1 GCA_017456985.1 Clostridia bacterium
CTCAAAAATGACGATCTCTGCTTTCTCGTCTAGTCTTCTTATTCTTGCCGCGGCAGTTGCTCCACCTGCAACCCCACCTATAATTATGATTTTCATAGGCTCTCCTTTTATATTCTTCAATAAACAGTATCCACCAAGTGCTTATTTATCAATTGCTTTATATCAGCACTCAACCGCGACCTTAATAACTCCGTCGCGTTTATTTTCAAACAGCTCATACGCCTCGTCGATCTCCGCAAGCGGATAGGTATGCGTGATCAGCGGCTCGGTGTCGAGCTTGCCCTCGGCAATGAGCTTCAGCGTTTCCTCGCAATCGCACCCGTCAACGCCGCCAATCTTGAAGGTCAGGTTCTTGCCGTACATATCCGGCAGAGGCAAAGTCTGCGCCTTGTCGTAAAGTGCCACCACCGTGACGATGGCATTCGGGCGCGCGCACTGCCATGCAAGCTCGAAGGTGTTCTCTGCTCCGGCAACCTCAATCACCACATCCGCGCCACCGTGATCGCTGTTCTCGCGAACAAAACCAAGGCATTCTTCGGGCGTGACCGTCAGCACATCGGGATAGTGCTCGTTCACAAACTTGATACGGTTCTCGTCCTTTTCGCACATGATAATGCGCCCCGGATTCTTCAGCACCACGCAAAGGAGCGTGCAAATCCCCGTGGGGCCTGCGCCAATGATAAGAACAGTATCGTCCTCGGTGATCTCGGATATCTTCGCCGCCCAATATCCCGTAGCAAGAACATCACCCACGAGCAAAGCTTGTCTGTCGGTCACGGCATTGGGAATCTTGTTCAGCCCCTGATCCGCAAACGGCACGCGAACGTACTCTGCCTGACCGCCATCGATGCGGCAACCGAGCGCCCAACCGCCGTTTTTGTCGGTGCAGTTATTGACGAACCCCTTCTTGCAGAAGAAGCACTCGCCGCAGAAGGTTTCCACATTAACCGTGACTCTGTCACCGGGCTTGACGCGTGTAACTTCAGAGCCGACCTCTTCCACAACGCCGACCATCTCGTGACCGACCGTAATTCCTTCCACAGCTCTCGGCACGCTGCCGTGCTTGATGTGCAAATCGCTTGAACAGATGCTCGCAAGCGTGACCTTGACAATCGCATCCCTCTCGTGCAGTACCCGAGGCTTTGGCTTCTCAACCAAGCCAAATTTTCCTTCCCGTATGTATGTGTAGGTAAGCATATTTCCCATCCCTTTTCTTTGTCTACTGCGGTGCAATTATTAATCTGTAACAATCTCGCCCTTCCAATCAAGTATCCCACCAAACTCCACGATATTCGTATAGCCAAGTTTCACCAGCTTCTCCGACGCCTCTTTGCTGCGTCTGCCGCTACGGCAGTACACCATAATGAGCTGATCCTTATCGGGCAGTTCGGGGATCTCGTCCGTGCCGATACTCTCGTTAGGCACGTTGATGGCATTCGGAATATGCCCGTCGGCATATTCATCGGGACGGCGCACGTCGAGGATGATATAGCCGGTCTCCTGTGCCATCATGTTCACCACCTCGTCCATAGTGATGCTACGGTAGGTGTTAGTCTGATGATTGCTTGTTCCTGCACAGCCTGTAAACATCAGCGCGGACAATAATATCGGTATCAGTTTTTTCATGATCTATCTCCTTATGTGCTGTCGCACAGTATTATTCACATAAATAGTATACCATAAAATGCCTGTTCTTTCAACATTATTCTGTAAAAAAGGCGGCAGATTGCTCTGCCGCCAAAATTCATTCAACTTTCAATATATTGATCTTCTCTTTCTTGAGTAAAAACATATACGCCACGAGCGACACTATACTATCGAATGCGTTGCCAATACCGAACAGCAAAGCAATGCCTGTAAGCGTAGGCGTCCATACGTTGGTTACATAAAGGATGAACGCTATGCCGTAATAAATCGTATTCGTTACGACTGATTCAAACAGCAAATAATTCGTTTTGCCGAGGCCGTAGAAGGTAGAGTCGAATACATTTTGAATGGCGTAGAGCACGTAGAAGCCAACGAGAAGTAGTACAAGGCTGAACAGCTTATCTACATCGGTGAAGCCAAGCACGCGAGTCATAAACGGCTTCCACACGGGAATGCTTGCAAACCACAATGCAGAGATGATCGCCGTGATGCCGAAATAGCCGAGCGAGTTTCGGCGAATGTTTTCCTTATCAGCTGCGACCTCTTGCTTGATCAGTTCGCCGAGCTGAAGCACGGGCAGAAGAAGCCATCCCCAAATGAAGTTGTTCGCAACCCAATACGTTCCCTGCTCTCCAACAACATTGACCATTCGTGCGATCATCACCATATAGGCGACATTACGCACAAGAGACTCCACTCCTGAAATGCCGCCGACCTTGGCGAACTCCTTTGTCCAAACAAAGTTGAGTTTTGCCTTTCCGAACACCTTGATTCCTTCCTTGGCGAGAAGGACGAGCGATATAACGAGCAGAAGCGCGTTTACGATGATATTGGAATATCCAATTCCGTTCACACCAAGGTTTGCCGACACGGGCAAAGTGGAGACAAGGAAGGTATCGGACACAAGGCACAATACCAGTCTTGCGCCTGTGAGCGCGTAAAGATATTTACTCTTATTGACAGTAACAAGCGCAACAAGTGCGAACTGCGTGAGAATTGAGAATATATTCGCGATGCTCTCAATGCGTATGTAGGATGCAGATGCTTCGATGATGCTCGCATCCGTCGCCATGAGCTTCAGCATCGGCTCAGCTAAGATCAGCACCACGGCAGAAAGAACGGCATATACGCCAAGCGAGATCAGCATGCCTGTTCTCACGCGGTTCGAGAATTCGTCCTTATCATCCTTCACCTTGCCTATGAAATAGAAGAGCGGAAGGATGATTGCCTCGTTCATAATCTCGTAAAGCAGATTCACCCACGATAGCTGACCTGCGATGGAGAAGGAATACTCTCCGGGCAACTGACCGAGGAAGAACACGCGCACGGTCGTGTAGATCGTCGGTGCAAGTCCGAGAACGAGGAGAGCTGCGAAGAGTTTGTAATTGATTCTTTTCATTGATAAAATTATTTTTTTCATAATGTCACTCTTTCTTATCTGTACGACAAACAATGTAGTCTACAGTCACATTGAAATAATCTGCTAATTTGCAAAGCGCATCTATATCCGGCTCGCGCACTCCCCTTTCATAGCGCGAATAGACCAGAGAAGAACAACCAATAAAGTCTGCAACTTCCTTCTGTGTTGCTCCCTTTTCTTCTCGTAATTCTTTAAGCCTCATCATCTTCCTCCAAGCCGAGAACTGCACGCAGCATATCATATGCTACCGCCTTTTTTCCGTTCTTTTTAGAAGAATAATTTCCCCACCAGTATGTATCTAAGCCTGATACATGACATTCACATCTCCATACAGGATTTCCGTTATCATCGTATGTCTCTGCAAAATCATACCATGGCTCTCCAATATATCCTTTTTGATAAAGTTCCTGAAGCTGATTTATTGCTCGGTCAATGTCGGGTTCACCAACTTCGTCTATCGGTAAAATCCATTCGTTTTCTTCATCCAAATAATCAAATGCTTCACGAGCTGCGTTCATTCTTGCTTCTCGTTTAGAATAACCCTGACCTGAAAATCCATTGAATTCATTTGAGAAACTGACGATACATTCGTATCCGTCATTCAACTCGTAAATATTATATTCGGGAAGATATCCATATTTTTTCTGACACCATGTTTGAATCAAATCTACATAGTTTTCATCATCCTGAAAACCGTTTTCAAGATAATATTCTATGTCGATCATTCTGTCAACTACTTCTTCGAGCGTTTCTGCATCCCAACCGCAATCGATTGCCACTGCACCGATGATCGCCTCAAACAGATCCTCTTTTACGGATTCCTGATCCTGAGCATTCTGTGCTTCATCACCTTTTCCCATCAGAAGACAATCTGCAAAATCAAGTACGTCAATACGATGTGCAAGCATCTTTTTGCATACTAATTTCTTTTTGATCTCTGTTAGTTGCCCTTCTGTCTTTTGAGAGGCGTATTTTCCGTTCTGTGTGGTTTCTCCGAAGTATTCTGATAGTTTCTTCATGACGATGAATTCAAGTGCTTTATCTCCGTAAAACTCTAACACCTCGTTGTTATACGCACTATTGTGTTCTTCTGAATACGATTTACGCGTAAATGCTTGTCTTAGAAGCTTCGGTTCATCGAACTCGTATTCAAGCTGCTCTTGGATAAATTTCAATGTTTCGTTGTTCATAATAAAACAACCTCCTTATAGTAATTTCTACAAGAAGGTATAAGTATAGCCCGAAAAAGCCCACGTATCCCGTGCGCTCCCATCGGGCACAAGTAAATAAAATGCGTTACATAAATCACTCTCATTTGACAAAGACCACTTGCATAGCCAAGGTCAAACACTCTTGCTTTATGTCCGGCCGTTTAAGTACTCATACCGCCTTCTTGTGTATTTATTATAACATAATTCTCAATGATTGTCAATTGTTTTTAACTATCCTTTTTGGACATAAGATGACCGATAAGGTTTCTTTCGATTCCTCATCGGCCTTTTCTTTGTTTATTACTCCCAATTATTTGAGGAGCGGAAAATAAAAGAACAAGCCCTGTGTATCTCAAATAACGGATACGCAGGGCTTGTTTTGAACTACATATTTGACCGCTTAGGCAAGTTGAAGTCTTATCGCTCCGTCTCAAAGCGGGCAGTCGTAAGACCGTCCATTTTTCTTTACCATCCAAAACTTCTCAGCTTCCCCTGTACGGGCATTTATTCTTTTGCTTTATTTTTCATGGAAAGTGCAAGGTACAAGGCGTAGGAGCCCGTAATCAGGGTGAGCAAGAGGGCGCTAAGGAGGCGCATCTCGGGCGTTACGCTCGCTTCGTTTGCGAAGACGCTGAGCGCGTTGAAGAGGGCGTGCGCGGCGATACAAACCAAGAGGCTTTTGGATTTATAATACATCATCACGAACATAAATCCCGCCGCGGTAGCATATACCACTTGGAGCAAACCGGGAACGAGCTCGGCGCCCGAGCCATTGATCAGATTAACGATATGCCCGATGCCGAAGGTCACGCTTGAAACGATGACGGCGGCTTTTACGCTACCCTTCCGCATAGCCTCGAAGAGCAGACCGCGGAAGATGATCTCCTCAAGGAAGCCTACGCAAAGCATCGATAGGATATAGAGCGCCGTTTCGAGCACGCTGTAATGCAAGGCGACACCGTACCAAAGATTGGTGCTGATCATCGCGAGGACGGGCGCATAGTATAGCATAGATTTTGCGGAGCTTCTCGGCGCACAGAGCCCGTAACGCGAAAAGAGCCCATTTTTCTTCAAGAACACAAGGAGTGTTCCCGAAAGGAGCACGCCGATGGCGAGGGTCACTGATTTTTCGACCCCGAGCCGTGCGGAAAGCGCGTCGCCCACGGACATCAGCACGCAATAGGCGACGATCCACGAAATGGCAAACCATACTTGACTTTTCTCGTATAGCTTTTTCATAACGCTCATACACGAATTCTCCTTGACGCTTCGTTTTCAAAAGTCTTCGGCATCCAAAAGCATTTTAGCATAAAAAACGGTTACTGTCAAGAAAAACGGTTGCATTCGCAGCTTTGTCTGCCAAGCGTCCCCCAAAACAAGAGAGGCACCGCCCGAATCGGCAAAGGATCACGGGCGGTGCTTTTTATTTGAAGGTTGCTTTTTCGTTGCGTCGGGGGAAAGGCTTACAGCTTTCTTTTGCACATCGTAAGGAGTCCGCGCAAAAAGCGACCGTTTGCCATATGGAGCACGCCGCGCGCGACGGGCTCCTTGAGCCTGCCTTCTCCGCAAATGACCATCGCGCGAATGGGACAGTCCATCACGCTGACGAGCATCATGCGATAGGTAGGGTCAGATGCCGTCCCTTCGCCCTCGTAGCTTTGGTCCACCAAGCGCTTTCCGATCTTATAGAGAATGCGCATCACGAAGGAATAGGGCATCATTTCAAGGACGGTATTGTCCATCGTAAAGGCGCCTTTCTTAGGCTCCTCGACGGCGGGCACGGGGTGCCCCATCAGGCACTCCCACTCTTCGCGCGTCGGGGTTCCCTTGCGCGTACCGTAGAAGCTATCCGTTTGCCACGGGGGGACGGCGACGTCCTCGCCGTCAACGGTGAGCGTCGCCCGCAGGCGCACGTCGCAAAGCGAGGAGGCAAGGGAGAGCGTATAGGTGCCGCGCGGCGTTCTCCAACCGTCCGCATAGACGGCAAAGGTGCGCTCGTCAAGCGAGAAGGCGACGCGTTTTTCCTCGCCTTTTGCTAAGAATAGTTTACAAAATCCCTTTAATTCACGTTTTGGGCGGAAGATGCCGTCCGTGGGGGCGGCGACGTACAGCTGTACGACCTCCGCGCCGTCGTACGCACCGTCGTTTCTTACGGTGAGCGACACGCGTCCTTCCTCCACGGTAAGATCGTGATAGGAAAAACGGGTATAAGAAAGACCGTGACCGAAGGGGAAACGCACGGGAACGCCCGCCGTATCGTAATAGCGGTAGCCCACGAAAACGCCCTCTCGGTATTCGGTATTCTTCTTGCCGAAGGTGTCGCGCGAGATCACGTCCTCGTAGCGAAGGGGCCAGCTTTCGGTGAGCTTTCCCGAGGGGTTGGCAACGCCGAGCAAAAGGTTTGCCGCAGCCTCACCGCCCGCCTGCCCGGGAAGTCCCATATAAAGAATGCCTTTGACCGCGTCCGCCCACGGAATCTCCATCGCACCACCGCCAAACAGCAAAACGACGGTGTTCGGATTGACCGATGCGATCGCCTCCACGAGTTTGTTATACCCCTCGGGCAGGCGCAGATGCTCGCGGTCAAACGCCTCGGATTCGTAAGAGGGCGGCAATCCGATGGCAACGACGGGAACGCGCGTGCGCGCCGCCGCTTCCCTTGCTGTGGCAAGCTCCTCCTCCGTGACGCTTCCTTCTTCGTCGCCGAGCGCGTAGAACGGAACGTCGGGCAGGGCGTCGGTCAAGCTCACGAGGCGCGTAGGGTTGATGTGACTGCTGCCGCTGCCCTGATAGCGCATCGTTTTTGCCATCGCCCCGAAAAGCGCGATTTCTTCTTTTTTCGCGGGAAGGATCCCATCCTCGTTTTTGAGCAGAACGGCGCCCGCCTCCGCGATCCGACGGGCAAGCGCGTGATGCTCGTCAAAGGAAACGGGGGTGCTTTGGATGTGCGAGCCCCGCTCAACGAGCTTTAAGATGCGGCGTACGCAGTCGTCGATCGCCGTTTCGTCCAGCGTGCCGTCTAAGACGGCTTTTTTGACTGCGTGCTCCATATAGCGCTCGCCGCCCGGCATATTCAAGTCGCATCCTGCGGCAAACGCCTTGACGTGGTCGCATAGCGCGCCCCAGTCGGTGACGACGGCGCCCTCAAACCCCCACTCGGTGCGCAGAATATCCGTGAGCAGCGTGCGGCTGTCGCTCGCGTGCGTGCCGTTGATCTTGTTATAGGAGCACATCACCGTGGCGGGCTTTCCCGTCTTGACGGCGATCTCAAAGGGGGTAAGATAGATCTCGCGCAGGGTGCGCTCGTCGATCTGGCTGTCCCCGTTTTGCCGCTTGTATTCCTGATTGTTCACGGCAAAGTGCTTTAACGAGGCGCCAACGCCTACGGACTCGACGCCGCGCACAAAGGCTGCCGCCATATGACCCGCGTGATAGGGGTCCTCGGATATGTATTCAAAATTTCTGCCGCCCAGCGGATTTCTTTTGATGTTGCACCCGGGTCCTAATACGACCGATACGCCTGCGGCGGCGGCTTCTTTACCGATGGCGCTTCCCTCTTCCTCGTAAAGCGCGGGGTCCCAAGAGGCGCCCGCGGTAACGGCAGTGGGAAAGCAGGTCGCCGCGCACGCAGCGTTGATGCCCAGCATATCGCCCGCATCGCTTTGTCGGCGCAAGCCGTGGGGACCGTCCGCCATCATGATCGCGCCGACGCCGAGTGAGGGGATGGCTTTCGTATGCCAATAATCGGCACCCGTGCAAAAGGCGATCTTCTCTTCGAGGGTCAGGCGGGTGAGAATCGTTTCAAAATCCAAGGCGCAGTACTCCTTTTTCGTTATTTTCGTTTGGGAAGGGGCAAAAGCATCCGCGTTTCGCACTTATAAGCGGCGAAGCCCTCTTTTCTTGCCTGCCTTTTGTCTGCCATCGGGATGCTGACCGCAAGGAAAAGCACCGTGTTGGCAAGGGCGCCCGCAAGCAGATACCACGCGTCGGGCGCGGCACAGACGACGGAAAGACCCACGCCCCACCACATAAGGATCTCCCCGAGGTAGTTGGGGTGGCGGGAATGCTTCCAAAGTCCCGTGTGAATAAACGCGCCGTCGCGGTTTTTGCGATAGCGGTGCATTTGGATATCTGCGACGCCCTGCATCACCGCCGCGCAAAGCGACAGAATAAGACAAAGAACGCTAAGAGCAGTCACGGGCAGCCCCTCTCGGATGGCGTAAACGGCGGGCAGAACGCACCCATAGACGATGAGGGTGGGCACCATATGGATCCCGACGAAATTAACGATGGGATAGAAGGGACCCGTTTTTTCCTTTAACATCGTGTAGCGCCAATCCTGGTGCGCGAGTCCCCCAAAGGTATAAGCCCAGTTTGCCGTCAGACGGATCGCCCAGAAGAAAACGGCAACGAGCAACAGCACGCCGAGCGCCGTCAGCTTTCGCCCGATGGCAAACGCCGCAAGGATAACGGGAGGCTGCACGCTCCAATACGGGTCATAGACCGAGGCGTTGCGGAAGACCAGGCTGAAAAGGAAGGTGGCGACGGTCGCTGCGGCGTCCGCAAAAAGGAGCGAAAGCCACCAATCGAAGGGGAGCGCGCGATAGACGAAGACGCCCACGGCGGCGGCAAGAAGATAGACGAGCGTGACGGCAAGAAAGCTTGCCGCACGGCTTTGCTTGCGTGCGTTCATAATGTTGTCCGTTTCTTTGATGATTATTTTTTGAATTCGTAAAGCCGATAAAGCTTTTTTGCAAAGGTGCCTGCGTAAAGCATCCGAAAGATGCGCCGCTCCGCTCCGTGGAGTTGCTCGACGTAGTGCATCGGCGTCATATCGTGCGTCCTTTCGTAACGAAGCGCGCCGCCTTCAAGAACACGCGGGTCGCCGATGCCCCAGACGCGACGCACGCCGACCTCGCTTACGGGATTTTTGATCCTTGACATTTTGGCGCCAAGGGCGGTATAGAAGTCCGCAAGGAGCGACACCTCGTCAAAGTGCGCGGCGATTGCCGCAAACAGCCCCCGAAGCTCGCTCTCGGTTAAGTACATCCCGACGCCTTCCATCACGACGACTGCCCTTTTATGGGCGCCGACCTCGGCAAGGAACGCACCGTCCCGCACATCGCAGGCGAGCATTTGATACGTATCGCTTTCGGGGAAATACCCTTTTCTTTCGGCGATCACCTCGGGAAGATCCACGTCGTACCACAAAGAAGCCCCGCCGACGCGCAAAACGCGGCTATCCATTCCGCATCCGAGATGGAGAACGATCGCGTCCTCGCTCTCGGCAAGCCGTCCTTTGACCCAATCGTCAAAAACGGCGGCGCGGATGCCCATATAGTAAGCCAGCCATTTGGATCTTGCTTTGCGCTTTAAGGGAAACGCTTCCCGCTCCCAGATCGCCACTGCCATCTCGTCACGAAGAAAGAGCCCCCTTTTGCTGACGAGCGCTTTGCCGTACAGGGGGATATAGAGAGTTTTGCTGACGCTATTCATCCGTTTTTTTCTCCTTCCGCGTTACGAGTGCTCATACTACTATACTACATTTTTCGCCGTTTGGCAAGAGAAAATCATAAAAACGCGTGCGATCGAATAGGATAAGACAAAAAGGCTTTTGGGAGGACGGTATGAAACGGCAAATGGGTCTTTGGCAGTTATTCGGATTTGCTTTGAGCACGCTTTTGGGAACGGTGTTGCACTTTCTTTACGAGTGGTCGGGAAAAGCGGTGTGGGTCGCGCCCTTCTCGGGCGTGAACGAATCGACGTGGGAGCATATGAAGCTTTTGTTCTTTCCGATGCTCCTTTTCGCCGCCGTCGAGCGCTTATTCTTTCGCGAGCGCGGGGACTTTTGGTGCGTGAAGCTCAAAGGGACGCTGCTCGGGCTCTTGCTCATCCCCGTTCTTTTTTACACCTACAACGGGGTAGTCGGACAGTCGCCCGACTGGATCAACATCGTTATCTTCTTCGTTTCGGCGGCGGTGGCGTTTTGGTACGAGGCGCGCGCCTTCAAGAAGGAAAGCGCGGGCTGCACGCACAGAGCGTGGGCTCTCGCGGCGCTTTTGGGAATCGCGGCACTTTTCGTGCTGTTCACCTTCGCTACGCCGCATCTCGGTATTTTCAAAGATCCGCTTACGGGAACGTTTGGGATATAAAAGCACCGATGAGGAGTATTTTCCTCCTCATCGGTTTCTTTTTTTAAGGCTTTTTTGGGGGGCGGGCTTGCTTTTTACCGCAAAATATGCTAGAATTTAGATATACTAGCTTTGACTAATATACTTCAAGGAGCTCGTTATGAAAAAAATTCTTGGCTTTTATACCCGCACGCCGCTTGTTCTGCGCATTCTCGTGGGACTTGTGATCGGCGTGATCTTCGGGCTTTTCGTCAAGGGGGCGGACGTTTTCGTCATTCTTGGCGAGGTCTTCGTGGGCGCGCTCAAGGCGATTGCGCCCGTTCTCGTGTTCGTGCTGGTCATCTCCTCACTCTCGCGCGCGGGCGGCGGCATCGGCAAGCGCTTTCGCACGGTGATCTTCTTTTATTTGCTCAGCACCTTCTTAGCGGCAGTGGTCGCCGTTGTGGGAAGTTATCTGTTCCCCGTCTCCATCACGCTTTCGGGCTCGGCGGACAACGCGGCGCCCGCAGGACTTTGGGAGGTTTTGCGCACCCTCCTTTCCAATATGGTGATGAACCCCATCAGCGCCTTGGCAAACGGCAACTATATCGGCATTCTGCTTTGGGCGATCGTCCTCGGACTTGCCTTGCGCGTGGGCGCTTCGGACAAGACCAAGGAGCTGCTTTCGGACGTTTCCGACGCTGTTTCCCGCGTGGTGGGCTGGGTCATTCAGCTTGCGCCCTTCGGTATTATGGGTCTGGTTTACAGCTCCATCAGCGAGTACGGCATCGAGATCTTCACCGAGTACGGTAAGCTGCTCGCGCTTCTCGTGGGCTGTATGCTGGCAGTCGCACTCGTCGTGGATCCCTTGATCGTGGGCATCGCGCTGAAAAGAAATCCTTATCCCCTCGTGTTCCGTTGCTTGCGGGAATCGGGACTCACCGCCTTCTTTACCCGTTCGAGCGCGGCAAATATTCCCGTTAATATGGCACTTTGCGACAAGCTGGGACTTGACCGCGAGCATTACAGCGTATCCATCCCTCTGGGCGCGACCATCAATATGGACGGCGCCGCGATCACCATTACGGTGATGGCGCTTGCCGCCGCGCATTCGCAGGGCGTTTCGGTCAATATCTTCATTGCCATTCTGCTTTCCTTCATTGCCACGCTTGGCGCGTGCGGCGCCTCGGGCGTTGCGGGGGGCTCTCTTTTGCTCATCCCGATGGCGTGCTCCTTCCTCGGCATCGACCAGAGCATCGCGATGCAGGTCGTCGCCGTCGGCTTCATCATCGGCGTCGTGCAGGACTCCCTCGAGACTGCTATCAACTCCTCGGGCGACGTGCTCTTCTGCGCCGCCGCGGAATACCGCGAATGGATCAAGGAAGGAAAAGACCTGCCCTTCTAAAAATGGAATATGAAAACCGCCTTGCAAACGCAAGGCGGTTTTGCTTTTAATCATCTTTTTTCTCTCTGCTATGCCAATACTCATCGTTATTGGGGTTGCATTGATTGGAATGATTGTCGTGATTCGCTTGATACGCCGCATTATTCGGATTGTTTTGGTTTGCGTAATGATCACGCTCTTCTTTGGAATGCGTATGTCCTGACACGCCATGTCCACCTTTTCCCATGATAATCCACCTCCTTTTCTATTCAAGTAGCATTACTGCTTAATCAAATGATTTTTTATGTTTATAATTTGAGAATACAATTTATTGAGTCTATCAATTTTGTTTTGTATTTCTGGCTTTTTTGATTTTACATCGGCGCATATAATATTAGTAGCTACTCTCTGACTATCTTCAACCCAATAACAGTAAAAGCTTATTACATTTTTTTCTTCGGATATATGATAGCAATCACAAAGTACATCAGCAATAACCTCTTGAAAGCCCCGATTTCCGTAAAAATCGGCTTTATTTTGCTTTGCGACTTGGAGAATCGCTTTTTTCAAAGCGTTGTAAGTATCTTCGTTATGCTTGATAGCCGCATCCAATAACATATTAGCTTTACTGCTATTTTTCTTTACCGCCGCAACGATAAGCTTGTCGAGGAAAGGAAACATCCATAAGAATTCTTCCTTTTGCAGTCTGGACACTACATAATATTCTTCACAAAAATATTGAACAGCCTCTGTCTTAGAATTCAAAATTGCCTCAATAAAGTTTCCATCATAATACTCACTAAATTTTATATTTGTAGGTAAAATGGTACGCATTGTTAACTGAGGCGGAAACTCTCTTGCTCTCATTTCGTACAAGACATCGTAGTCACTGTTTTCGAGTGCTAGGGAGATGATTTGGGTTCTTAAAATTTTATTTTCGTAAAGCTCGTTTTGGAAAGTTCTAGCTTCATAAGGTCGAACCTTAAGCGTTGTGCTTGCACCGAAGTTGAAATCAACATATCCCTTATCATCGGAGATCAAGGTGATATAGCCGTTCTCAATTAAAAACCTGATAAAACCATAGTTTTTAAATTCGATGGCATAGTCTACGACCGTTTTACCAAATTCATCTGCGTAAGAAGCAATGCAATCCTCACGATTAACGTACTCGATCCAATCTCGCTCATCTGTCGAAAAAGCAATATTGTAATTGGTTCTTCTGTTAGTAATCGGTTTCGCAACTGCTCCTGCAGAAAGCATTTGTTCGCACGATACGCCTAACAGTTCAGAGAAAATGGGTAAGTCGTA
>JAFTIH010000009.1 GCA_017456985.1 Clostridia bacterium
CCTTCTCCACGGCTTCTCTATACCGCACACTTCGTACGTAGCACGATGCGATGGTTTCATTTGACATACGAGCACGACAAGTAGCCAATTTTTTACAGGCTATTTGTCGTGTTTTTTGTTTTTTAAGCCCGAAGTGTACGGTACGCTTTTCTCGGAAACGGTACCGCCGAGAAAGTAAGAACGGTGCGCGCGCTTTGGGAACGGCGCCCCCCGAAGCACGGAAACGGAAACGCGCTTTTTCGGTTGCAAAAACGAAAATCAAAACAAAAATATTTTTTAAAACAGAAAGGAAAAAATTATTATGAGTAACAAAATTACAAAAACCTTTAGCAGCGGGGAACATATCACTGCTTACCAGCACTATTCTTATATGGATTATCAAACGGGTATCTGGTCTGAGCCGACCGTCACTGAAATAACGGGCAACACCATTGACCTTTGGGACGATCCATACGCCCTTTTTGCCAGAAAAACGGCAACCATGACGGTGGATTCTCACACGGCAACGCCCACGGGCGGTTATAGGCTTTGCTCCGCGACGCTTGCTTTCAGCACGAGCACCATTGACAATATGCAGGTGGATCCGACGCTTTTGGTCACTGCCACGTATAACGGCACATCAATTTCCTTTACCTGGGACGAGATGGGCAACTGTACGCTTGACATCACAGCATTTTGTCAAAACGGTGTCGTTCCTACGATGACGCTTGCGGTGACGAGCACGACGGGCGCCCCTGCTTACTTTGACCTGGCGATGCCCACCCTCACGGCGGTGTATGAGCAGATTATGGGACAACTCGTTGGCGGAATTTTGGTGAACCCGTCCGAAAAGACGATTACGGTAGGGGAGAGCTTTACCCCTATGGCTACCGTTTCTCCCATTAACGCTTGGAACAAAACGATTTCGTGGGATACTGATAAACCGAGCATTGTGCACGTGGTTCCCGAAACGGGACAGACCGCGGGCTTATCCGCCGGCAGTGCAACCGTTTTTGCCAGAGCGCAGGACGGTAGCGGCGTTTATGGAAGCTGCTCCGTCACCGTATTAAATTTGGTGGAATCCATTACGCTTTCCGAAACGAAAAAGGAGCTTGCGCCTGGCGAAACGCTCACGCTCACGGCAACGGTTTCTCCAGCAAATGCCTACGTGGAGAACGTTGTGTGGCAGAGTAGCAACAGCGGCGTAGCCTCGGTAAATGCGAACGGTGTCGTAACGGCACATTCTGACGGTATCGCCCTCATTACCGCTACGGCGGGCGGCAAAACGAGTGCTGCTTGCAGAATTAGGATTGATTCGAGAGCCCGTGTTGAAATCCTTCCGGATCCTCTTGATTCTGACTACAATATGGTACAATTTAAAAACGGTAAGGTTTGGCATTGTGTTGATCACGACTTGCTTTTCCGAGATGATTATAGTACTGAAGAGAAAGAAGCTCTGGTCGAAAGAGCTATGCTGAATTGTGCAGTGCGAACGCCGCAAGGATTGGTATATGGAAACGGTGAAAAGACGTATTCGGAACAGGAAATGAGGCTTTTGTACGCAATTGACCCACTTGGAGTAGCGTATTACGTTGACTGGTATTCTAAAAATAGCCGTACAATCAATGATCCGGAAATGAGCATATGGGGATATAAAAACCAAATTTTCAGACTCCTTTTCGGCAGAGAGCCCATATATCTTGCCGAAAATATTAACGGCGAATGGGATCGGACGTATGCTACGCCAAACACGAACACAATGCTCTCGGAATCCGAACTATATTTTGGCATTCATTTTATATTGGATCCGTCAATAATTCAAGGTTTTATTGTTGACAGCATTGTTTTTGCAATCGGTGCTTTGGCAAATAAACTTTCAATCAAACCGATTTCTGATCTTTTAAAAATTGTTCTTCGCATATTTGCTATTGGCGAAGCAGCAGCTCAAGACGATTTGTTTAATGGCATTACATCTGAAGCTTTTGATGAATATTGTGAAAAAACCCAATTAGAATGGGTTGATAACATCAAAAAGGTCTATGCTATATATGGAACAATTTTTGGATTAGCACAAGCTTTAAAAATGGAAGTCAACTTTTACGGAGATTATATCCATTACACTGCAAACGATGTGAACTTTCGCGTTTTTGTGAAAATTGGAAATGACTTCATTGAAATGGCGGATATTGACGAAGCTTTAGCTGCACTGGAAAACTAAGCAAAAAGGTCCGCCACCACTTCTTTGTGGTGGCGGACCTTTTGATGCTTGGCTTATTAATATTACGATAACGGTTCCATTCGATATCTTCCACGCCATTCGACGGTGTCCCAGCCCTCGGTTGCGGGATCGTAATAAATAACGAGATCGTCTTTAAAATCTTCATATCCGAAAACGTTTATCAGCTCATTCTCTCTCTCCACGATAGGTGCGTTGCCTCTAAAAACGACCTTGGTAAGAGAGGTGCAACCAACAAAGAGCTGCGTACCTATTTTTTTGACACTTGCGGGAATTTCAATTTCTTGAAGCGAGCTTGACAAAGCAAACTCACAACAAAAGCCCATCGTTTCAAGTCCTTCTTCAATTGTAATCTTCGTTAAAGAAGCACACGCTCCAAATGCTCCGTGAGTGAAGGTTCGCCCCCACGTTGTCACCGTTTTGGGAATGAAAACCTCTTCGAGGGCAGTACATTCATAAAAAGCCGAGGCGCCGATCGTTTCAAGCTTTGGCGGCAGGATGGCTTTTTCAAGAGCGATACAGCCTTCAAACGCGCTTTCTAAAATTTGGGTAACGCCTTCTCCAAAATCGACTGTTTTCAGGTTCTCGCATCCCATAAAGGTGCGCGGAGCGATGATTTTTACTGTGTCGGGAATAATGACGCTTTCGATTAAAGGCATTTTTTCGTCATCCAAAAGATATGAACCAATCACCGTTACGGGAAGTCCGTCGATCGTTTCCGGAAAGACTAAATTTTTGCTTGTGCCAATATATTTATTAATCGCCATTCCCTCTCTCTCCTCCATAGTCGAGTACTCAAAGTCCGACGCAGGATTTGCTTCGGGGGCGGAAGGGGTGTCGCTTGGAGAAGTATCTCCTTCTCCGCCGTTTGCCGTTTCACCGCCCGCCGTGCCATCACCGCTTGGCGTGGGTGGCTCCTCCTTGCAAGCGAAAAGAGAAAAGAGCATTACGAAAACGAGTAAAAGAGCAAGCAGTTTTTTCATCAACGGATCCTTTCCTTATTCTATTTTTTGATTGCAGTATATCATATTTTTCTTTTTCTGTCAAGAAATCGCAGCTTAATCAACGACATTTTTTCTTGACAACGCGGGCGCGTGCGGAAAAATATCCACAGGCTCTTGGAATAAAAAAATCCGCCGCCGGCGGATTTTTTTATTTTGTTTTACTTCACCGTCTTCATCCACTCGGCGGCGAGGGCGGGCCAGCGCGCGATACGCGGATCGCAAAATTCTTTTTCGGGAACGGTCACGCGCGTCGCGGTAGCGATACCGTGGGGTCCGTGGGGGAAAATATGCATTTCGTGATAAAATGTCCCCTTGTGCGTACCCTCGCACCAAGTGATCACGGAATAAGAAAGGATCATTCTTTATCCGGAGTATATTCAATATGTTTCCAATAACGATGCGTATAGAGTATTCATTAAGGATGAAAATAGTTATTTCGAAGTTTTGGATCTGAATGATGCAATAAACGCATTATCTCAATAATTTGCGACTGTTGATATATAGTCAAAAGGCTACGCCAAAAGAGATAAACTTTGGCGTAGCCTTGTTTCATTATTTCTTTCTCATTCAATTGGAACAAGAGAATATTGCCGTAAAGATGTATCGTCCCATCCGTTGGTATTGGGATCAAAATATATAATCAATTTTTGACTGACGGTTTGTGACCCTTCTCCTGAAACACCAAAAACATTAGCTTTCACTTGAGGAGCGTCTCCTAAAAAAGTAACACTTTCCAAGCTTGTGGTTGCATGAAATGCATTATCCGCAATTTTTTTTACGCTTGCCGGAATGACGAGAGTCTTAAGCGCTATTGCCCGGCTGAATGTCCCATACTGACCGCCAAGAACTTCAAGACCGTCTTCGATGGAGATCGTATGCAGCGCAGTGCAGTCCGAAAAAATCCCATAAGAAGCACTTGATGCCCAATTTTTTAGGTTTTTGGGGATAAAAACTTCTTCCAAAGCAGAACAGTTCCGAAAAGCCATAGCGCCGATCGTTTCAAGCTTTGGCGGAAGAATGGCTTTTTCAAGAGCGGTACAGCCCTCAAACGCGCTCTCTAAAATTTGGGTAACACCTTCTCCGAAATCGACTGTTTTCAGTTTTTCGCATCCCAAAAACGCTTTTACGGCAATCATATATACGCTATCGGGAATCGCTATGCTCTCAATATCGGAAAAACTAAAAGACCGATAGCCTAAGATCGTCACGGAAAGTCCTTCGATGGTTTCGGGGATCACCACATTCTTGCTCGTGCCAAGATAACCCATAATAGTAATCGTATCGTCGTCATTCTTTATATATTCAAAATCCGACGCAGGATTTGCTTCGGGGGCGGAAGGGGTGTCGCTTGGGGAAGTATCTCCTTCTCCGCCGTTTGCCGTTTCACCGCCCGCCGTGCCATCACCGCTTGGCGTGGGTGGCTCCTCTTTGCAAGCGAAAAGAGAAAAGAGCATTACGAAAACGAGTAAAAGAGCAAGCAGTTTTTTCATCAACGGATCCTTTCCTTATTCTATTTTCTGATTGCAGTATATCATATTTTTCTTTTTCTGTCAAGAAATCGCAGCTTGATCAACGACATTTTTTCTTGACAACACGGGCGCGTGCGGAAAAATATCCACAAGCTCTTAGAATAAAAAATCCGCCGCCGGCGGATTTTTTTATTTTGTTTTACTTCACCGTCTTCATCCACTCGGCGGCGAGGGCGGGCCAGCGCGCGATGCGCGGATCGCTTTCCGCTACGCCCACCGTAACGCGCGTTGCAGTGGCAAGACCGTGACCGCCGTGGGGAAAGATATGCATCTCGTGGTAAATTCCCGCTTTCGCTAATGCACTCGCCATTTTAAGGGAGTTTTCAACACTCACACCCGGGTCGTCTGCCGTATGCCAAAGAAAGGCAGGGCAGGTTTCCTCGCTCACCTGCTGATCAAGGCTGATCGCGGCGATCTCTTCTTCCGTGAAATCCTCTCTTCCCATCGCGTGATAAAAGGTCCCCTTATGCGTGCCCTCAAACCAGGAGATCACGGGATAAGAAAGGATCATTCCTGCGGGGCGGTTGGCACCCTCGGGCATATCTAATTTTTCTTCCCGCCACACGCGGCGCCACAGCGTACCCAGCGACGCGGCAAGATGCCCGCCCGCAGAAAAGCCGAGAACGAACACGCGCTCGGGATCAATGCCGTATTTCTTGGCGTTTGCCTTGATATAGTGCATCGCCACCGACGCCTCGACGAGCGGCGCGGGGAAGCGCGCGCCCTCAAGCACGGAATAATTTAATACGAAGGTACGGAAGCCGAGCGCAGAAAACGCGACTGCCATCGGATCCCCCTCGCGATCCATCGAAACGAAGCCGTAGCCGCCGCCCGGTAAGATCAAAAGCGCGTCCGCAAATGGATCGGCAAAGGGCGTTTCATAAGCCTTCAAATATACCTCGGGCTTGTCCTTAAACAGATGGATGATCTCTTCTTTCATATCACACACTCCTTTTTTCTTTATTATAACGGTAAAAAAAGAGATTTGTCAATATAAAAAAAAGACAAAATCAGATTTTTCAATTTTGTCGTTTATAAAAAATTTACAATTTAATTTTGCCGTTTTCTCCCTAATATCTTTTTATTTATGCTATAATGTGTGTAATAATTATATTAAATATATATAGTATAACTTTTATGAAAGGCGAAAACGATGAATTTTGACGTAAACGAGGTTACGCACCTTTTACTCGAAAATTTAAAAATGCGATTTTCCCCGCCCGTCTATCAGCTTTGGTTTAGTGAGCTGACGGTCAGATCCTTAACGCAATACAGCATCGAGCTCGTAACGAGCGGTGACTTTAAGCGCGACACGCTCACGACGCGCTATATGGAAATTTTAAAGGTTGCCGTTAGTGAGATCTTGGGCTTTGAGGTAGATATTATCATTCTCACGCTCAACGACTTAGACGAGGAGCTGATCTTAAAGCAGATGGAAGAAAATAAGCCCTCTGCCGCCGACGATAAGGCGATGGAGATCGGTATGAAGATTGAAGGACAATCCATCGTAGAGGAATACACCTTTGAAAACTTCATCGTGGGCGAATCCAACAAGTTTGCGCACGCCGCCTGCTTTGCCGTTGCCAAGGGAAAAAGCCACGAGCTTTATAATCCTCTGTTTATCTACGGACCGAGCGGTATCGGGAAAACGCACCTTCTTTTTGCAATCACCAACGAGATCAAGCGTTCTTCGCCCTCCGTTAAGATCGTTTACAAGCGCTGCGAGGAGTTTACCAACGAAATGATTGCCGCGCTCAAAAACGGTAAAATGGAGCGCTTCCGTGCCAAATTCCGTACGCCCGACGTTTTACTGATCGACGATATTCAGTTTATCGCGGACAAAATGGCGATCCAAGAGGAATTTTTCTACACCTTTAACGAGCTGTATGAAAACAACAAGCAGATCATCTTAACGTCCGACTGTCCGCCCAAGGACATCAGCCCTCTCGACGAGCGCCTTTGCACGCGCTTTGAGTGGGGCATTATTGCGGATATTCAGCCGCCGAGCGAGGAGCTGCGCACCGCCATTATCCGCAAGAAGGCGGAGTCGCTGGGTATCACCATTCCCGAGGATGCACTTTCCTTTTTAAGCAACAGCTTGCAAAAGAACATCCGCCAGATTGAGGGCGCGATTAAGAAGATCCACGTGATCTCGAACCTTGCTTCCGTTCCTATTACCCTTGACCTTTGCCGTCGCGCGATCGCGGACATTATAAACGGCGTTGAGCCCTCGCCCGTGACGGTGGATCGCGTGATCAAGATCGTCGCGGAATATTACGGCGTTACGGCAGAGGACATTCGCGGGCAAAAGCGAAATGCGGGCATTGCGATGGCGCGTCATATGTGTATTTACCTCATTCGTAAAAACACCTCGCTTTCTCTCGAAGAGATCGGAGAAAAATTCGGACGCAACCACGCCACCGTCATTTCTTCCTTGCGCAAGATCGAGGATGAGAAGGAGAGCATTCCTTCCACTGCCGCGCTGATTGAGGAACTGATGACGAAAATCAAGTCTTTTTAAAAGCTTTTCCACACGCACGCTTTCAACATTTCCACATTTTTTTGTTGAAAAGAAAAAGAAAAACCTCCTTTTCAACAATTCAACATTTTTTCTTCCTTGGGTGTTGAAAACTTATCAACGGCTTTTCCACCTCTTTTAAACCTCTTTTGCAGGTTGCTTTTTCCAAAAAAGGACAGACCCTGTCGAAGCAAAACGAGTTTTCAACACTTTCAACATCCCCTACTATTACTACTACGATATCTCATATTAAAATGAATATAAGGGGCTCCCCTTCGGGGAGAAAAAAGTTTTTAACAGGGGAGAAAAAACCGTCACTTTTCCACAAGTGCGCGCGATTTAATTTTTTGAGAAACCATACTCTTTACATTTTAAACAGAAAGAAAGGGACACCCCATGATCATCACGTTTAACAAAGAAAATTTTCTTTCCAAGCTGATGCCCTCTATGGCAACGGTATCCACCAAAAGCACCATCGTATCCATCGAGGGTGTATTGATCGAAACGCAAGAGGGCGGCAGACTGCGTCTGACGACTTACGATATGCTCAAAGGTGTGCGCACCTTCGTTGAGGACGTGCAGATCAAGCGCGAGGGACGCTATATCATCAATGCGACCCGTCTTTTGCAGATCTTAAAGGTTATGCCCGACGGCGGCGACGTGACGATCACGGTGGATGAAAACCTTTCTGTCACGGTAGGCAACGAAGACTCTTCTTTCTCGCTCTTTGCGATGCACGGCAAGGACTTCCCCTCGCTTCCCGATCTTTCGGGCGATATGGGCTTTTCCTTACCCCAAGGCGTCTTTAAGAGAATGATCAGCAAGGTTCAGCACTCGGTGGCAATTCAGGATAACCGTCCCGCGCTTTGCGGTGCGTATTTCTGTTTTGAAAACGATAATCTTGACGTGACCTCTTGCGACAGCTACACGCTTTCCAAGTGCCGCATCAACGTCCGCATCGATGACATCGGAAAATATAAGGTCTTCGAGAACGAGCCTTATTCGATGATCATTCCCGGTCACGCGCTGGGTGAGCTTTTGCGTATGCTCGACGACTCGGATGAGCCGCTTTCCATCTATATCGGCGTCAAGCATGCGATGTTCCACATCGGGGACATTATCTTCTTTACCCGTCTAATAGACAACGATTATATTGATTATACGCGTATTTTGCCCAAGGACCAGACCATCTTCCTTCGTGTCAACCGTCAGCGCCTGCTTGCAGGTCTTGAGCGCGCGATGCTGATCGCCGAAGAAAAGCACGCGGGAAGCGCCAGAAGCTACGTGAAGCTGATCGTCGGGGAGAACACCTTGAAGCTGACCTCGACCTCGGCGGGCGGTAAGGTTTCGGATGAGATGCCGTGTATCGTTTCGGGCGGAGAGCTGACGATCGGCTTTAATTGCCGTTTTCTCATTAACAGCGTGCGTGCCGCAGACAGCGAAGAAGTGATGATCACGATGAAGAACCCCACGAGCAGCATTACGATCGAGCCTGCGGAGAAGGATGAAGAAAAGGATTTCTTCTATCTGGTCCTGCCGCTCCGTATGAACGACTGATTTTTTACGATAGATATGATAGAAAAGAAAGGGAAACGGTATGAAAATAAGATCTCTTTCCCTTTCGGGCTTTCGCAATATTAAAGAAGCGCACCTCACCTTCTCGCCAGACGTGACCTTTTTGCTCGGAGATAACGCTCACGGAAAGACCAACGTTTTGGAAGCAATTTATCTATTCGCCCGCGGAAAGAGCTTTCGCGGTGCGCGCGATGCGGAAATGACCTCCTTCGGGCAAGAGGGCTATTCCTTAACGCTTTCGTATGAAAAAGAGGACAGACGTGAGGAGCTTTCGCTTGCCGTCAAGGGAAGAAGCAAAACGCGCAAAAGAAACGGCGTTCTTTTGGATCGGCAAAGCGAGCTTGTAGGCTCCTTCCGCGCGGTGCTTTTTTGTCCCGACCATTTACAAATGGTGAAGGGCTCGCCCTCGGAGCGGCGCCGCTTTATGGATATTGCGATCGCGCAGTGCTATCCCGTTTATATTTCCCATTACAGCCGCTACGCGAAAAATCTCGAAGAGCGCAACGCCTTGCTCAAAGCGATGCAAAAGGGTGTTTTTTACGGCGAGGATATGCTTTTGGTTTACAGCGAAGCACTTGCCGACGCGGCGGCAGAGATCTACTTATACCGCAAAAAATATATCGCTCTTTTAAAAGAAGAAGCCGCGCGCGTGATGTGGGAGCTTTCCCACGGGCGTGAGGAGCTTTCTCTTTCCTACGAGGGAGATTTTGAAGGAGAGGAATATGAGGATAAAGAAGCGCTTCGCGCGGCTTATGGAAAACTCTTTACGAAAAATACGGAAAGGGAAAGAGCGGCGGGAATGACGCTGTACGGCATCCACCGCGACGAATTAAAAATTTCTCTTTCGGGATTAAGCGCCAAGGATTATGCAAGCCAAGGACAGCAACGAAGCATCGTGCTTTCTTTAAAAATGGCGGAAGGAATGGTTTGCCGCGCCTTAACGGGAGAGAGTCCCGTTTACCTCTTTGACGACGTGCTATCCGAGCTTGACGAGGGGAGAAGACGGTTTCTTCTTTCGGGAATGCAGGGCTGTCAGTTTATCGTCACGGGGTGTGACGAGAAGGTTCTCTCGGAAACGCCGGGCAAAGTCAAAATTATAAAAGTAAAAGAAGGAACCTTTACAGAGAGAGAAAATGAAGAGTAAAGATTTTCACCACGCGCGAAAATTCACTTTACTTTTTCACTCTTCACTATTTTCGATGAAGGAGAACATATGTATCTTTACCTCGGAAACGGCTTATATAAAAAGCGCGACGAGATCATCGGCGTATTCGATATGGATAGCGCGACGATTTGTATAGGAACGCGGCGCTTTCTCTCCTCTGCCGAAAAAAACGGCACCCTAGAGGGGGACGGCGAGCTTCCCAAATCCTTTTTGCTCTACGGCAAAAAGAAAAAAGCAAAGGATAAAAAATCTTCCTTCGTGTATCTTTCCCGTTTGACCTCGGGCGTGCTTGTGGCGCGCACGGGCGCGATCAAGGGAATGACGGACGAGGAAGAATAACGATAAAATTGTAAAAGACATCATCCAAAGGATAAGAAACGGAGAAAAAAATGGAAGAGATCAAGCAAAGCTACGGCGACGATCAAATTCAAGTACTGGAAGGACTCGAAGCGGTCAGAAAGCGCCCCGGTATGTATATCGGTACGACCTCGGTGCGCGGACTTCATCACCTCGTTTACGAGATCGTGGATAACTCCATTGACGAGGCTCTTGCGGGTGAGTGCGATCTGATCACCGTGACGCTGTACGGCGACGGAAGCGTTTCCGTACAGGACGACGGACGCGGCATCCCCTCGGGTATGAACGAGAAGCTGGGGCTTCCTACCCTTGAGGTCGTTTATACCGTGCTGCACGCGGGCGGTAAATTTGGCGGCGGCGGTTATAAGATCGCGGGCGGTCTGCACGGCGTGGGCGCCTCGGTCGTCAACGCGCTGTCCGAGTGGGTCGAGGTCGAAAACTGCCGCGACGGTAAAAAATATACCGAGCGCTTTGAGCGCGGCAAGGTCGCGCGCGCGTTCCGTTGTGAGGGAGATACCGACCGTCACGGTCTTTTCGTGCGCTTTAAGCCCGACGCTACCATTTTTGAAGAAACGGTATTTGATTTTGATACGCTGCTCACCCGTATGCGCGAGCAGTCCTTCTTGAACGCGGGCGTTCGTATTCGCCTTATTGACCTGCGCGAGGGCAAGGAAAGAGAAGAAAATCTTTGCTACGAGGGCGGTATCGTCAGCTTCGTGGAATATCTTAACAACATTCACGGCGCGACCCCCATTCATCCCAAGGTCATCTACATCAAGGACGAAAAGGACGGCTCGGTCGCCGAGGTCGCTCTGCAATATAACGACAGCTATACCGAATGTATGATCTCCTTCGCCAACAATATGGCGACGATTGAGGGCGGTACCCACGAAACGGGCTTTAAGAGCGCCCTTACCAAGGTACTTAACGACTACGCGCGTAAGGCAGGCATTTTGAAGGATGCCGATAAAAACCTTTCGGGCGAGGACGTGCGCGAGGGTCTTTGCGTGGTCATCAGCGTTAAGCTCACCGACGCACAGTTTGAGAGCCAGACCAAGAGCAAGCTCGGTAACTCCGAGATCCGCGTTTTGGTAGACTCGATGGTCAGCGCCAAGCTCAAGGAATTTTTAGAGGAAAACCCCTCTGTCGGTAAGATCATTCTCGAAAAGGCACTTGCCGCATCCCGTGCGCGCGAGGCGGCGAGAAAAGCGCGCGAAATGACGCGCCGCAAGAACGCGCTTGAAATTTCCACCCTGCCGGGTAAGCTCGCGGACTGTAACGAAAAGCGCGTGGAGCTGACCGAGGTTTATCTCGTCGAGGGAGATTCCGCAGGAGGCTCCGCTAAGGACGGACGCGACAGCCGCTTCAGGCAATTCTGCCTTTGCGCGGTAAGGTACTCAACGTCGAAAAGAGCCGTCTTGACAAGGTGTATTCCAACCAATCTCTCATTCCTATCATTCAAGCACTCGGCTGCGGTATCGGTGAAGAGTTTGATATGGCAAAGCTGCGCTACGGTAAGATCATCATTATGGCGGATGCCGACGTGGACGGCTCGCACATTCGCGTGCTTCTTCTCACCTTCTTCTACCGCCATATGCGTCCGCTGATCGAGCAGGGGCACGTCTATCTCGCACAGCCCCCTCTTTATAAGATCAAAAAGGGCAAGAGCCAGGAAAAGTACGCCTTTTCGGATGCCGAGCGCGATGCCATCATCGCAGAGATGGGCGGCAACACCGAGGCAGAGCGCTACAAGGGTCTTGGTGAGATGGACCCCGAGCAGCTCTGGGAGACCACGATGAACCCAGAAACGAGAACGCTTCTCAAGGTGACCGTGGGCGACGCCCTGCTTGCCGACGAGACCTTCTCGCTGCTTATGGGTGACGAGGTCGAGCCCCGCCGTGCGTTCATCGAGCAGAACGCCCGCTTCGTAGAAAATCTTGACGTATAAGGAGGGATAGAGCAATGGTAGAACACGATAAGAACCAAAGTATAGAATATCCCGATCAAAAAATAGAAGACCGCAATATGGAAAAGGAAGTCCGTAAGAGCTTCCTTGAATACTCGATGAGCGTCATCACCAGCCGCGCGATCCCCGACGTGCGCGACGGTATGAAGCCGGGTCAGCGCCGCATTCTCTACGCAATGTACGAGGACCACCTGACCTACGATAAGCCCTTCCGTAAGTCCGCGACCACGGTCGGTAACGTGCTGGGTCGTTACCATCCGCACGGTGACGCCGCCGTGTATCAGACGATGGTGCGTATGGCACAGTCCTTCTCGCTCCGCTATCCTCTGGTCGAGGGTCACGGTAACTTCGGTAACGTAGACGGTGACGGCGCCGCCGCTTACCGTTACACCGAGGCAAGAATGTCGAAAATGGCGGACTATATGCTCTCGGATATCGAGAAAAAGGTCGTTCCGATGACCCGCAACTTCGACAACACGCGCGACGAGCCCACCGTGCTTCCCTCGCGCTTCCCCAACTTCCTCGTCAACGGCTCGGTGGGTATCGCCGTCGGTATGGCGACCAACATCCCGCCCCACAATCTCGGCGAGGTGATCGACGGCACCATCTACCGTATGGACCACCCCGCGTGTACGCTCGACGAGGTGATGGAATACATCACGGGTCCCGATTTCCCCACGCACGGCTTAATCTACGGTACGCGCGGCATCCGCGAGGCGTATGCGACGGGTAAGGGAAGAGTGGCTGTCCGTGCGCGTGCGCGCATTGAGGAAGACAAGCACAGCATCATCATCACCGAGATCCCCTATATGGTGAACAAGTCGATGCTCGTGGCGTCCATCGCCGATATGCATAAGAATAAGAAGATCGAGGGCATCACCGCGCTTCGCGACGAGTCGGGCAGAGGCGGTATGCGCATCGTGATCGAGTACCGACGCGACGCAAACCCCGAGGTCATTCTCAACCAGCTGTATAAATACACCCAGCTGCAAGACACCTGCGCCATCAATATGCTTGCGCTCGTGCGCGGCGAGCCCCGCGTGCTTCCTCTGCTTTCGGTGCTTGACGAGTACATCGACTTCCAGCGCGAGGTCATCACGAACCGCACGCAGTTTGAGCTCAACCGTGCGCTTGCCGAAATGCACATTTACGAGGGCTACAAGATCGCCATTGACCATATCGACGAGGTGATCGAAACCATCAAGAAGAGCGAATCCATCCCCAACGCCAAGGAAAAGCTGTGCGAAAAGTACGGTCTTTCGGACGCCCAGGCACAGGCGATCGTGGAAATGACGCTGGGTAAGCTTTCGGGACTTGAGCGTCAAAAGATCGAGGAGCGCCTTGCAAAGCTCACCGCACTCGTAGAAAACCTCACCGCCATCCTTGCGGACGGCGCGAAGATCGACGATATTATCCGCGAGGAGCTGGGTGAGATCCGCCGCAAGTTTGCGGACGCGCGCCGCACCGAGATCATTGAGGCGACGGACGATATCGACATTGAGGACCTGATTCCTCGCACCACCGCGGTGCTTACCGTCACCCACGCGGGCTATATGAAGCGCCAGAAGGCGTCCGATTACGCCGCACAAACGCGCGGCGGCGTGGGCAAGGCGGCGCTCTCGATGAAGAATGAGGACTACGTGGATCAGGTGATGGTAGTCGGAAGCCACGACCTGCTTCTCATCTTCACCAACTTCGGCAAGGTCTATACCACCAAGGTCTATCGCATTCCCGAGGCGTCCCGCACTGCCAAGGGCACCAACGTTGCCAACATCGTGACGATGGAAGAGGGCGAGCGTATGACCGCCTTCCTCACCGTCAAGGAGTTTGACCCCGATAAGTACCTGACGATGGTCACCAAGCGCGGTATCATCAAGCGCACCGAGCTTTCCGCCTTCGAGTACCAGAGAAAGAAGGGTAAGCGCGCCATCACGCTTGACGAGGGCGACGAGCTTCTGTTCGTGCGCCTGACGGACGGTCACAGCGACCTTCTGATCGCAACGCGCAACGCGCAGGCAGTCCGCTTTGAGGAAGAAAACGTCCGCGCAATGGGCAGAACGGCGCGCGGTGTCATCGGTATCCGTATGACCGAGGACGACGAGGTCGTGGGTCTGGTTCCCGTTACCGACGATAAGACGCTTCTCACCGTCACCGAAAACGGTCTTGGCAAGCGCTCGCCCTTCGAGGACTTCCGCCAGATGAAGAACCGCGGCGGCTTGGGCGTTGCCTGCCATAAGCGCACCGATAAGACGGGCAAGCTCGCTTCCGTGGCGGCAGTTTCCGAGGACGACGATATTCTGCTGATCACCAACGAGGGTACGATGATCCGTACCGCCGTTGCTTCCATTCCCGTACACTCCCGCGCGACGGGCGGTGTTATCGTGATGCGTCTGGGCGAGGACGCGAAGATTGTGACCTTTGCCCGCGTGGAAAAGGAAGAGGAGCTTGCCGCCGTCGCCGAGGAAAACGCCAAGAGCGACGAAACGGACGCGGATCTTCCCACCGTTTCTGCCGATCCTGACGCGCGCGAGGACGAGAGTGCTGACGCCACCGACGGCACCGACGCAACGGACGGCGAATGAGCGGAACAATGAAGACGAAGCTTTGTAAAATAACCGCATTTTTGCTAACTTTACTTGTCATTTTCGGGGTTTTTGCGGGTTGCGCACGGGAAACGGACGAGGAGCTGCTCTGTACGGCACAGACCCTTCTTGACAAAAGCGCACCCATAAACGCCCTGCTCTTCGGCTCGGGCTTTACCCCCAAGGAGGACGGTTACACCTCGGGTGCCTACACCGAAGCGGACGAAGCGTCGCTTGCCGCGTACGGCATTTCGACCGTCGCCGAGCTGCGCGAGCGGGTCGCCGAGATCTATTCCGCCTTCACCTGCGACTACATCGACACCGTCGTTCTTGCGCCCGTGCGCGACGGCGGCTCGGTGATCTCCTATCGCCGCTACTACGACGGTGTGGAGGGGGACCGTGCGGTCTTGATGGTATACCGCGACTTTGACGTCATCGCCGCTGACCGTGTCAGCTACGGCAATTTGCGCATCGTGTCCCACAGCCGCGCGCGCGCCGAGATCCTTGCGGATATCACGGTTTACGACGGGGATAGTGCCACCGTGCAAAAGGACGTCGCCTTCCTGCTTCGCTACGAGGAGGGCTGGCGGCTGGATACGGTGACCTATGCCGCCGCACCCAAGAAGCCTTAAAAAGCCGAAAAAAGCAAAGAGTTCTTTACATTTCAAGAGATTTATAAACGAAAAATACAACGACAAAAACGGAAAGGAACGAAAAACTATGTCTTTTCAGTCCAAAATGATCAAGCTCCGCAAGCAGAAGGGTCTGACCCAGGACACCTTCGCCGAGACCATCGGCGTTTCCCGTCAGGCAGTCTATAAGTGGGAGAGTGCCGCCTCTTATCCCGAGGTGGACAAGCTCCTTAAGATCGCGCGTCTGTTCGGCGTGACGGTTGACGATATGCTGAACGACGAGATGGACGTTGACCGCGAGGGCAAGATGCGCCCCGTCGAGGAGGTTCGCGCCGAGGAAGAGGAGCTTGCCCGTAAGAAGGAGGAGCGCCGTCGCCGCCGTGCCGAGAACAAGGCGCGCCGCGAGGCAGAGGCTGCCGCACAGGCAGAAGAGGGCGAGGCACCCCAAGAGGAGCCCGTCGCAGAGGAAGTCCCCCAAGAGGAGCCCGTCAAGGAAGAGGCGGCACCCGCCGCTCCCGAAAAGAAGGGCGGCTTCTTCGGCTTTTTCCGCCGCAAAAAGTAAAAAAGCAACTTTTTTGCGCCGCAGTGCATAAAACGGCGGCGCCGTGTTTAATATGGTGATATAGCGGTCTTGCGCGGGAAGGGCGTTTGCGCTTCTCGGCTGCGACTGCTTATTCGGTGCGGACTTTTCGTCCCGCACCGAGAGAAAAACGCGACCCGAGTGGTTCCGACGGAGCGAGCGGGCTGAAGGTGATACAGCTTGGGCGCGCGTTTTTCTCATTTGGTACCCGAAGGGTGCGTCCCTCGGGCGCGGCGACTGCCGCCTACATCAGCAAGAAGCGCGACCCTCATTTTTGGCAAAAGCCTTGCCGTGAGGGCTTTTTCGCCGTGCTTGCAAAAGAAAAAGAAAGGAATTTTATGACCGAAAAAGAACTTGATCGCATTCTCGCCTCTGTTTTGGGCAAGGCGCCCGAGGTAGAGAGTGCAGAAGCCGAAACGGCTTCGCCCAAAAAGAGAAAAAAGCAAAAGAGCGCACCCAAGGAGAGCGCACCCAAGGAGAGCGCACCCAAGGAGAGTGCGGCGCCCGAAAAAAAGAAGGCGCCCGTGCATCAGCGCAAGAAAAAGAGCGCTCCCGTGCCCGCGCGCGAGGAAAAAACGGACGCCCCTGTCGCAAAGGGACAAGGTAAGGGCAAAAAGAGCACCCCCGCGGCGCAAGCCGCTCCCTCTGCCGAGGGCAAGGGAAAGAAGGGAACGCGCACCGAGAGCGCGCGTCCCGCGCCCCAAAAGAAGGGCGCTGCGAAGGGTGACAACAAAAAGCAGGGGGGCAAGAGCGCACAAAGCGCAAAGGAAAAGAGTGCGCTCCGCTACGCCGTCCCCGCCCAAACGGTGTCCGCCGCCGCAAAAAGCAAGAAGCTTGCCGAGGGCAAAGGGAAGGGCAAGGGGCTGCTGCGCGTCATTCCGCTTGGCGGACTTGGCGAGGTGGGTAAGAATATGACCCTGCTCGAAACGGCGCGCGACATCATTATCGTGGACTGCGGTATGGGCTTTCCCGACGAGGATATGCCGGGCGTTGACCTCGTGATCCCCGATTTTTCCTATCTTGAGCGCAACCGCGACCGCGTGCGCGGCGTGTACCTCACCCACGGACACGAGGACCACATCGGCAGCGTTCCCTACCTGCTGCGCCACTTGAACGTACCCGTTTACGGCACGGCGCTTTCGCTTGGCATCCTTGAAAAGAAATTAGAAGAATTCCGTTACGAGGAAAAGCCGAAGCTCTTCATCGTGAACGCGGGCGACACCGTCCGCGCGGGTGAGGACTTTTTCGTGGAGTTTATCCACGTCAACCACTCCATCGCCGACTCCTGCGCGCTTGCCATCGACACGCCCGCAGGCAAGGTGGTCCATTCGGGCGACTTCAAGCTTGACGTTTCCCCCATCGGCGGAGAGATGATGGACCTCGTGCGCCTTGGGGAATTGGGACGCGAGGGCGTCCGACTCCTGCTTTGCGAATCGACCAACGCCGAGCGCGCGGGCTTCACGCCCTCCGAGCGGAGCGTCGGACAGTCGCTCGAGCAGATCTTCCTCGCACACAAGGATAAGCGCCTCGTGATCGCCACCTTCTCCTCTAACGTCCATCGCGTTCAGCAGATCATCGACGTCAGCGTCCGCCACGGCAGGCGCGTTGCCATCCTTGGCAGAAGTATGGTGAACGTCATCGGTGCGGCGAAGGAGCTTGGCTATATGGACATCCCCGACGGCACGCTGATCGACGTGTCCGAGATCGCGCGCTTCCGCCCGGGCGAGCTTACGCTCGTGACGACGGGCAGCCAGGGCGAGCCGATGAGTGCGCTCTCGCGTATGGCGATGGGCGACCACGACCGCGTCAAGCTCACGGCGAGCGACCTCGTGGTGATTTCGGCGTCCGCTATCCCGGGCAACGAAAAGCTGGTCAGCAAGATCGTCAACGCCCTTGTGAAGAACGGCATCGGCGTCATCAACGATAACAATATGCACGTTCACGTATCGGGACACGCGTGCGCCGAGGAGATCAAGATGCTCCACGCGCTCCTTCGCCCCGAGTATCTGATGCCCATCCACGGCGAGGCGCGCCACCTTTACGCGCACAAAAAGCTTGCCGAGTATATGGGAATGCCCGCAAATCACGTCTTCGTCACCACCGAGCTTGGCAGAGTGCTGGAGCTCAAGGGTGAGAGCGTCCGCTTTGCGGAGCTTGCCACGGCGGGAGCCGTGCTCGTGGACGGTGCGGGAGTGGGCGACGTCGGCAGCGTGGTCCTGCGCGAGCGCAAGCAGCTTGCCGAGGACGGTTTAGTCGTGGTCGCCGTCACGGTGGACCGCCTGACGGGTGCGCTCGTCGCGCCCCCCGACATCCTCTCCTCGGGCTTCGTTTACGTCAAGGACTCGCGCGAGCTGATCGAGGAAGCCAACGAAACGGTTGCCCGCGCCGTCGAAAAGGCGCTCGGCAGATCCCGCATCGACACCCGCGAGATCAAGTCCCGCGTGGCGGATGAGCTTTCGCGACTGTTTTTCCGTCGGACGAAGAGGAGACCGATGGTGCTGGTAGTGATCACCGAACTATAATTTCGGGACATAAATTCCGCAGGGCGTCGTTGTCGCTCGACTCGGAAGGCTCGACGTAGGGAACTACGCCGTCGCCTTCCTCGCTCCCTTACGCCTAGCTCTGCGAAATTTCTGTTTCCGAAATTACTAAAAACGGAGCGATAGATTTTTAATTGCGTGTTAAAGCATCGACTCGGGCGGCTCGACGTAGGGAACTGCGCCGTCGCCTTCCTCGCTCGCTTTGCCTCGTCTTTCAAAATTTCCGCTCCCCAAAATTGCAAAAGACGGGACTAGTATTTTAGAAAACAAAAAGCCTTTCCGCGAGGAAAGGCTTTTTGTTATTTTTTATAATACTCTACAAAAAGATCATTTGGCGTACATTCTAAAATGTCGCAGATCGCTTTGAGGTTTTCAAACTTGATAGCGGAGGTTTCGTTCTCTACGATCCTTTTGAAATTTTGATAGCTTAATCCCAGCTGAATATAAAGCCAATAACGCGTTTTTCCCTTTTCCTTTAAAATCTCATCGATCCGAAAATGCATTGTATCACCTCCACACATCCACTAATGTAAACATTATATATTTTGTTTGCTATTGACAAATAGACTTTTACATTATATAATGTAGGCATTAGATAAAATAATATAATAGGAGATGACTATGATCGTTGCTATTTGCGGACCTGCGGATTATATTAGGACCACGAACGATATAAAAAGGGTTCTTGCGGTATTGGAAGATACCATCAAAGACGAAAGGGTTGATTTTTATTTGGGCGAATACCATAATTTTGATCTTTTTGCTTACGAATGCGCAAAAGAATACAAGGCACGGCATCGGGGAACGCGCCTTGTATTGATTTCCCGTTTTGTAGAGCAGGGGAAAATTCATAAAAATGATAGATATGATCTCATTCTTGCGCACGATTTTGAAAAAGCGACCGTCGGGGAATCTATTATGTGCCGCTGCAAGTGGATTGCGGAGCATATCGATCTTTTAATTTGTCATATATTATATGAATGCGGCGAAGCCTTTACGACTTTTGCGTATGCAAGGCAGAACAACAAAGCCGTTCATCTGATTGATTTATATCAAGTTTTCTAAAAACAAAGCCTTTCCGCGAGGAAAGGCTTTGTTTGGTTTTTACAATACATATGATTGCCCACTCACTTCAAACGTGCCGCAGGCACTTATAACGAGGCGTAGCCTCTCATAACTTATAACTTGCCGTAGGCAATCATAACTGCGTTGCGCCCGGGCAGCGCCCGACGGCGGTGTTGTCGCTCTTGCGGTCGCGCAGGGGGACGATGGGATGCTCTGCGACGGCGAAGCGATAGTCCTGACGGTGGCGGCGCAGGTATTCCTCGATAACGTTGTGCGAGGGAACGCACTCGACGCTCGGGATGAGGATGCCCTGGAAGCGGAAGAAATCGGCGTCGGGCGGGAGCGTGTCAACGCTGGTGTAGCTCTCGCGGAGCGTGGTGTTTTGCACCGTGGCGGCGAGGACACCGCGCACGTAGGAGATATTTTCCTTCAAGACGACGGGCTCGGGGAATTCGGGGTCGCGGATGACCGACTGCCACTCCTTGCCCTCGTATTTTTCAAGCAGCTCCTTTGCCTTGTGCAGGTGCGAGAGCTCGATCTCGAAGTTTTCTTCCCAAAGCGCGCGGATGCAGGGATCCGTTTCGGTCGAGAGCGCGGAATAGTACAAATAGCATTCGCAATACTCGTGCCAAAGCAGCATTTCCAGCCAGGTTGCATTCGGGTCCATCAGTGCCTCGTAGTGCGTGACGTGCTCCTCCTCGACCAGTGCGATCTCCTCGTACAGGCGGCGCGCCGTGTCCGTGCAGGCAAAATTCGTGACGTTCATATAATAGTTCATCGTCTGCTGCTCGGCGGCGGTGATGATCATCGTGTCAAGCACCGTCGCGGTGGCGGCGCTCTTCGCGTCGATGGGAAGGCGCACGTTGTCAAACGGGTGGCGATGGTGCGCGATGGTGGGTCGCCCGGGCATGATCTCGGTATATCTGCCCACAAGCATCTCCGCGCGGATGCCCTGCTCCCCGTCAAGCAGGTCTGCGTAGCGGTACAGGTGGTCGAAGTCCTCAAGCAGGGCAAAATCCAGCGCCGCGCGGACGTTTGTATTCTGCTCTCTTTGCGCAAGGAAGGCGGTGAGGTCCACCGCAAGCTGCTCGTAAGAAATGGTGTGCTCTAAAATGTTTTCACTCGGCGGCTTTAAAAGCGAGATTTTTAACTGCTGTTGCTTCTCCACCTCGCGCGTGAGCGCGATCTCGCGCCGCAGATCCACGTTGTCCGTGTGCCGCGCCAGCTGATGCGAAAACCAGTTTGCTTCAAACTCGGTGCCGTTCATTAAAATGATGCGCGTTTTGGTGTAGGGATCGACCTCGCGCTTAACGTAGGGACGGGGATAAAGCTCCGAAAAGCTTTGTAAGCCGTCCTCTACGCGCCGCGCCCGTTCTTCAAATGGATTCATTCCGTTCTCCTTTTCGCTCGTTATACTACCATTAGTATGCATTTTGGCAGTTTTTGTTATTCAGGCGAAAAGAAATTTTCCCTTAAAACAGGGAAACCTTCCCTTAAACATACCCACAATTTAAGGAAAAGAAAAAAGCATCTTTCAGAAAAGATGCTTTTAAAAAAAATCAGCGCTTGGCGAGGTCCTTGACGAGTGCCGCGATCACGGCAAGCTGCTCGTCGTTCAAGGTCTTCATATTCGCGACGATCCCGCGCAAGCGGACGGGGTCGGTGCTTTCAAAATCGAAAAACTCACCCGGGGTGATTTCTAAATATTCACAGATGTAGAGAAAGACGTCGATAGACGGCTTGGATTTTCCCGTTTCTATATTATTGATATAAGCAGGGTTCTGACCAAGAGAAAGACTCATCTCGCGGGCGGATACGCCTTTTTTAATGCGCAACTGCGCAAGTCTAAGACCAAACGATATCTCTCTCATAATAACACCTCACAATTGTTATATTATATTTTAACTTATGTGAAGTGCAAAAATGTTTGATGAAATCAAATATAATGCTTGCAAAGTTAGACAAGATATGATAAAATTGTAATTGTGTAGGAATAAAACTAACAGACAGGAGTAAAATATGAAAACTTGCAGGGTAATGATATTGGGACGGGAGAATGCCTCGGTGAGCGAATATACCGTAAAAGAGCGCTTTCCCATTTTGCTGTTCTTTCTTTTGGAGCGATATGATCGTATAGAATTTCTTGTTGGCGGGGACGGAGCCTTTGAGACGCATTCCGTCAAATTCATCGAACGTGCTCAAAAAGCCATCGGCACGGAGCGCATCGCGATGACGCTCCTCACCGATGAGAAATCGGGGGACGCGTCGGGCGACGTACGTTTCAAGCAGACGATCGACGAGTGTGACGCGGTGGCTTGCTTCATCGACCGTCCTGAGGGCGACGCCTACGACGCCCTTCTGCACGCGCAACACCACGGCAAGGAAGCATTTAACTTCGCCTTTCATATGGTCAATATGTGGTGAACGGGCGCGAACGAAGGCGCTTCCATCTCCCCTCTTATGCGGAGAAAAGGTGTAAATACGAAATTTCACCGCATAAACCAAAACGGCACCGCTTTGCGGTGCCGTTCTTTACATAAGATCAGCCTTCGATCGTGCCGTCGGTGCAGATGATGGTGAGCTTACCGTTTTGCATAGAGAGCGCAGAGGGTGTCATCTCTATGGCAGTCCAATCCGCCTTGCTTCCCTCATAATGGATGGTCATATTTTCGGATTTTAAAAATGCATAATCCTCAATTTTCGTAACGTCCTTGTGCAAATAAAGATCCGTTAACTCGTGCGTGGCGCAAAATTGGTGCTGGGTGATCACGGTTACCTTGGACGGAAGGGAAAAGGAAGTAAAATTACAACCGTAAAGCGCCGCAGAACCAAGCGCAGTCACCGTGCTCGGGATATTGATCTTTGTCAGTGCACATTCGGTAAAAGCATTTGCTCCGATGCTTTGCAGTCTGCTTCCCTCGGCAAAGGTCACCTCGGAAAGGTCATAGCAATAACAAAACGTGCTCGAGGGGATCTCGGTGACACCGGCAGGGATGGTAATGGACGTCAGTGCTTGGCAGACGCTAAACGCTCCACCGCCGAGCTTGGTGAGCCCGTCGGGAAGTGTGATCGCCGTTAATTCCTTGCAGGAGCTGAATGCCCCATCTTTTATTTCCACCAGCTTGCTATCCTCGGCAAAGGTAACGCGAAGCAGGCGGGAACATCCGGAAAACGCCTCCTCTTCGATTACCTCGACGCTTGCGGGTAGGTGGATGCTTGCTATCGTATCGTTTTTCTTAAATGCCCTTTTTGCTACGGCGGTCACCTTATCGCCGTCGGGTGACTTGCTCGGAACGACCACCTCCACGTCGGTACACTCGCCGATGCCCCAAAGCGAGCAGGTGCCGTCGCCGTTAGAAACGAAGGTGAGCCCCTTTGAGCCCTTTTGGAAACTGCCACAACCGACGAGGGTCACGCACAGAGAAAGCAGTGCGATAAGTGCGAGAAAAACCAAACGAAATTTTTTCATAAATTCTCCTTTTTGCAAACTGTAGGTTTACAAATTTTAAGTTTTTTGTTTGCGGCGGCGTCGCGAAGAGAAGCGCACCCGAAGCTTTTCGTGTGGCACAGCTGCGCTTCCTATTCGCGAAGCGAATGCTTCATAGAAGCCAAAAGGCTTCTGCTTTATGCGTTGCTACGCAACTCGCTTCACGCACCGCAGGTGCGCTTCATTGCAACCGACAGCCTGCGGCGTTCCAGATAGCCCTCGCCTCGGGGATGCGCTTGAGTGCGCGGACGGACGGGAGAAGATGCGTGTTCCGCTCGCGCAGGTGGCGGGTATAGTCCAGCATATCGGTCGCCCCTTCACGGTCGAAGTCCTGCGAGCGATAGACGTCGCCAAAGTTATCGGCGCAGCAAATATAGTTGTTTTCAAGCAAAATATGCCAGTCGTTCTGGTTGTAGGTGGACGCTTGGAAGGGCTCGCCCACGCGCTGCAAATAGATGCGCGCGCTGTTGTAGCTACCCTTGCGGGCGGGGTTGTGGACGACGATGTTATTATAATCGTACCAGTTGCTGGACGCGCCGTCGTGATAGATGGACGCGAAAAAGCCGTTGGTGGGGCAAGTGCGCTCGTCCTCGATGACGACGTTGTCGTGCAGGTGATTGAAGAGCGCCTCGTGGCTTTGGGTGACGTTGCCGCCGAGGGTATAGATGCCGCCGCCGTCGCGCATACCCGTCATAAACGAGGTGACGTAGTTGTAGGCGACCTCTGCGCCGCGCAGGTTGTATTTTTCGCGGTACTCCCACGCGCCGCAGGTCCAGCGCCAGCCGATGGAAATGGCAGAATAGGTGGATTCAAGGACAGTGTTATGCACGATGCGCGTTTCGAGCGAGCAGCCCACCGTGATCGCACAGCAATTGCGATAGCGGAAGCCCGTGAGGTGGACGTAATTGTTTTCGATCAAAAGCCCACGGATGTGCTCGTGATACACGGCGGGGTCGATACAGCCCTCGGCGCCGTTGGGGATGGGATTAAAGACGCGCAAAGCGGTTGCGCCGACGGTTTCAAAGCGGCAGGAGCGCACCGTCACGTTCGTGAGATTGCCGCGCATCAAAAGCGCGTCGCAGGGCAGGTCGTGGAAGACACAGTTCTCCACTCTGCCGCCGCCGAGGCTTTGCACCGTGACTGCCGCCGAATGGGGCACGCCGTCGGGGTAACGCTCCCAAACGCCTGCCTGACCGCCCGCATAGTAGCCGTAGTCGGTGTAGATCTCGTCCTCGACACCCGTGAAGGTGATGCCATAGAGGGAAAGCTCTTTGAAGTTTTTGAAGGTGAAAAGGTTCGCCGCGGCGGGAAGCGCGAAGGTGTGGTCCTCCATCTTTCCCTCGGGGCAGTAGTAAAGGATGCCTTCCTTTTTGTTATAAGCGTACTCGCCCGGGGTGGTGGGCGCCGTCGCGTTCTTAATCTCGAAGGGGCGGTCGCAAACGTGGATCCACCTGTTGCCGTACTTCGTTTCGCTCTTGTCGAGCTGTACGGTCACGTGGCGCACGCCCTTGGGGTCAACGTAAACGTCATCGAGATCGATATGGTCGATGTGGTAGATCTTAAACTCCCACTCTACGCACATATGCAGCTCTGCGCCGCGGCAGTTCTCCGCGCCCACCTGCAAAACGGGCTCCTCGGGGATGTAGATGCGGTCGCCGTACTCGCTCGTCAGCTTATCCTGCATAATGATATATTCCGAGCCGTCGGGACGCTTGAAGGGCCAGAAGGTCTTATAAAAGCCCTTGGTGGTGGAAAGGGGCGCGAGCTTGCCGTCCACGTACAGCGCGCGGATATTCTGCCCGGGGGTCAGACGGCAGATATAGTAGGGCTGACCCTCGACCGCCTCCCAGCGCGCGTGAGGGATGCTCACAAGCGACGAGATGACGGTGCGGATGCGCTCGCCGCCCACAAGACGCAGTCGGCACTTGCCGCCGAAGTCGGCGGCGTCAAACGTAATGGGCTCCGTCAGGGTATAGTTGCCGCCGCAAAGCGCGAGGGTGACCTCGGTGTCGCCCCCCTTCCCGAAAAGGGCTTTCGCCTTTTCGACGGTGGCTAACAGATTTTTGGGGTTTGCACGAAGGGTGTAGCATTTCATTGCTTTTTCTCCTGTGTTTTGCCGTGCGGCGATTTAAGCAAGGTATTTTGAAAAATCAAGCGGGACGCCGTCAAGTACGGCGCTCGTCAGTGCGTCGCCCGTGTAGGCGAGCTTAAGCGAGAAGTGGGGGACGTTTTCCTTTAACAGCGCAAGAAAGATGCGGTCGCCCTCCCAAAGGGGCAGGCGGGGAACGGCGTCCTTATCCACCCACGCGAGGTTGCCCTCGATGCAGTCGGTGGTCTGCTCCACCCCCTCGGAGAAGGTGGGGTAGCCGTCCTCGCCGAGAAAATCGGTGGAATGGAACAGATGCATCTGCTCCGTTTCAAAGCGGTCGGACACGAAGGTCACGACGCCCGCGTAGCGCGCGCCCGCCAAAACGAAGCCCGTTTCCTCAAAGACCTCGCGCACGGCGCAGTCGAAGGGGCTCTCCCCCTCCTCAAAGTGACCGCCGACGCCCACCCATTTGCCCTCGTTGACGTCGTTCTTCTTTTTGACACGGTGCAGCATTAAGTACGCACCGTCCTTTTCTAAATAGCAAAGTGTGGTATTTTTCATTTGACCTGCGTAAAGGGCGAATAGGCGAGTGCTACGCCCGACTGTGCCGAGCGCAGGGTGACGGTGTAGGCGTCGCCCTCTAAAATGAAGACGCCCTCAAACTCGTTTCTGCCGATGACGCCCCCCACGCGCTCGGTGCCATGCACAAGCAGGCGGTCGCCGTCGATGGTGAAGATGACGTCCTCCGTTTCCTCGGGACCGATGGTGGAGTAGTGGGTGAGGGTGCCTTCTCCGTTTTCGTTTAAAACGAGGCGGTACTGCACGCCCTTGCCGTCGTCGGCAAGCGCGGTATATTCTCCGATGCGCGCGTCATCCTTGAAGGCGGGCGAGCATGCCGAAAGCAAGGCAAAGAGTGCGCACAGGCACAAAAGAAGAGAGAGTGTTTTTTTCATCGTTTTTTCTTCCTTATAAATTTTCAAAAATAGGGTACAATAAGCAAAAAACACGAAGGAGTCTTTTATGAAACGAACCATTTGCGGGAAATTATACGATACGGAAACGGCAACGCTGATCGAGCGCCGCACCTTCGGCACTTACGGCGAGGCGGCAGGCTACGAGGAGCGGCTTTACCGCACCCCCGAGGGCTTTTATTTTCTGTACGCCCTTGGCGGCACGAGCTCGCCCTATCCCGAGGAGCACTTGACCCGCCTTTCTGCGAAGACGGCAGAGGCGTGGCGCGCGTCCGAGGGGGAGTAAGCGGAAAAAGTGAAGAGGGAAGAGTGAAGAGGGAAGAGTGAAGAGGGAAGAGTGAAGAGTGAAGAGGGAAGAGTGAACAGGGAAGAGGGAAAGGAGAAAAGCGCCGATTTATTCGCGCTCCGCGATAACCTTCAAAATAAACGCCATTTCCTTTTCGGAATATTCATCCTTCTGCTCCTCTGCGATCAGGCGAAGCTGGGGCAGAGAATAGGCGCGGATCTCGCGGCAAAAGCCCGTGGGAAGTCCGTCCTCGCCCGGGGCGGCGGCGTTTGCCTCTGCCTCTGCCTCGGCGGCAGCTTCGATGGCTGCCTCCTCTTCTCTTGCAAGCGCGAGGTGCTTGCCCGCCACGCGGCGGAACAGATACACGAAAACACCGCCCAGCACGAGCGCCGCACCGCCAAGGCAGAGCGAAAGCGTCAGGGTGGTGTTATCCGTCGCCGTAGCCGCAAACGCACCCGCAAGGACGGCGAGCAGCATACAAGCGAAAAAGACGAGATTTCCGATCAAGGAATACAGTCTAGCTTTCTTTAACGATTCCATAATTACCTCTTTTTGTAAAGAATTATTTACTTTTTAACGGTTTTGGGCGCCTTACGGACGGATGCCGCCGAGCGCGGTCCCGATAACGGTGCCGAACTGTGCGTTCTCGGGAATGAGGAAGCGCACGCCAAACATATTCGAGAGATTCAAAAACGCCTCGTGCGCGTAGTCGATGCGCGTGAGATTGCCCGTCAAGACGATGTCCTTCACGCCGTGAGCGCGCGCGGCGAAGAGCGCGAGCATTCCCACCGTTTCAAAGACCATATTGACGATACCCTTGGCGAGGTCCGCGTCCGTCGCGCCGTCCGTGATCTTGCCGAAGTTGGCGGCGGTCATATGGTCGGGCATCGTAAGGTTCTGATCCTTTTTGGTGATGTCGCCGATGCGAAGGTCGATGTGCGCGAGGTCGCCCCCGTTTGCCAGCGCCTGAATGTAGTCGATGTCCTCAAGCCCCAGCATCTTGCGCGAGAGTCCCACGAGGGTACCGCCGCCAACGCCCGTGCCGCCGAGATATTCGGGTTCCTTGCCCGCTTCGGCATACACGATCGCCGTACCCGTACCCATACTGACCACGATTGCCTTTTCAAGCCCCGACAGATATAATCCGCCAAGACCGATGGAACGGAACTCGGGAACGGTGTCGCAGGGAAGGTTGTAAATGGGCTTGGACACGTGCGAGGAGCCGACGCCCGTCATCAACACGCTCTCAATATCCGAGAGCGCGAGGTCGTTGTCGCTCGTGAAGCGCCCGAAGGCGCCGTAAATCGAGGTGATGGGGTCGGTGGCACGCACAAACAGCGGCTTGACCAGCGAAAAGCCCCCCTTCTCTCTGCGGAAGCCGACGATCTTGGTGGTACTGCCGCCCACGTCGATACCGATAATAACGCTCATATCAAATTCTCCTTTCGGAAGAGTCTTTTTTTCTTTGTGCATCCATAGTAATACATCCTAATTATACACGATTTTTGCGCGCGCGTCAACCGTTTTGCCCAAAAAGAGCCCCTCTCGCAGGATTTTTTGCAAGAAAACTTGAATTTTTCGCGCCCGTGTGCTAAACTAAAAAAGGAAATGACCACGCCGAAAGGAAGAAAAAAGAATGGAACGAAACGAAATGCTCGCACGCATCCGCGCAAAGGAAGGCTTTCTTTGCGATATGGACGGCGTGATCTATCACGGCAACCGCCTGCTCGACGGCGCGTCCGCATTCGTCAATTGGCTGATCCGCGAGGGAAAGAAGTTCGTCTTCTTGACCAACAGCCCCGAGCGCACCCCGCACGAATTGAGTATGAAGCTTGAGCGAATGGGGCTTTCCGTTTCGCCCGACCATTTCTATACCAGCGCCCAGGCGACGGCGGCGTTTCTCGCCACCCAAAACCCGGGCTGTACCGCCTACGTCATCGGCGAGGCGGCGCTCTCCAAGGCGCTCTACGATAAGGGCATCTATATGAACGACGTCAACCCCGACTACGTCGTTTTGGGCGAAACGCGCACCTACGGCTTTGAAAAGCTCGAAAAGGCGATCGCGCTCGTGCGCGGCGGCGCCAAGCTCATCGGCGCCAACCCCGACACCGTGGGCGTCACCGAAACGGGCGTGATGCCCGCCACGGGCTCCCTCATCGCGCCCATCGAGATCGCCACGGGCAAAAAGGCGTACTTCGTGGGCAAGCCCAACCCCCTGATGCTCCGCCACGGCTTAAACAAGCTCGGCTGTCACAGCGCCGACGTCGCGCTCGTGGGCGACCGTATGGACACCGACATCATCGCGGGCATCGAGTCCAATATGGACACCGTGCTGCTGCTCAGCGGCGTCACGGCGCGCGAGGACGTTGAAAGCTTCCCCTACCGCCCGAATTTTATCCTCGACGGGGTGGGGGATATCGTGAAATAATGGGTAGCGTGCCGATTTTCGGCATCTTTTCCCGCTCGCTCGCTTGACGTACGCTTGTACGCTTGTGCTCCCGATCGAAAAAATCTGCCGGGAAATCGCCTACGCCCCCCGCGAGAAGCGATGCTTTGGCTTGGGTGAGGCTCCTGCTTTTTAATTTTCACGCCCGCCGCAAATTCTGATGGCATCTCTATTATTTTAGCTACTTTGATGATTATCATTTGGGTCCTACAGTTGCTTCTTGAAGTGCTTGCAACCGTTCTCGAGCCTAGAGTAAGGTTGCTTTGGGCGGGTATATTAAAAGACATAAAGCCCCTGGTCGCTACACATAATTTCTTTGCATCGGAAGAAAACGATTGGAACATTGATTTCGAAGAATACGAGGGCGAAATAAAACATCTTTCTAATGCGATGAAAGAAGAAAAAAAGAAGCTGATTGAGAAAAGCGAGCTCGTCGTATGCACGATTGATTAACTGCGAGAAAAACAAAAATCGTCGCAACAAGTTGTATAGAGGAGGCGGCAAAAATGGGTTTAAAGATCACATGCTTGTTTGTAATTTGTATTTGTATGGTAGTGGGAATAATTATGAGTGCAAAATATTTAAAAACCAAGTCGAGGTGGTTAGTAATTACTCTACTGCTGATTGGTCTTATTATAAGCATAATAAATATTAAAGAGAACCACTGGCATGGATGGAATGGAGCTGGGTTAACAAATAGAACCACAGAGGCTAATCACTGGGATAATTTTGATTTTATTCTATGGCTATTTGAGAGGAAATAAAATGAAATTTAAAAAGAAACAGAAAAACTCTATATTGGACGATGCATATCGAAGATATTATAGTAATCAATCGATAACGTATGAAGAATATGTTATTATGCTGGCAACAAATGACGAGCTGTGGTTTTGGCACAACAATACAGAATATCAAGTTGTTTACAATATTCCAGGTTTTACTACCATGTATGTGACCAAATATGATGGTGAAAAAAAGTTATCCGAATATTCAGAAAATTATAAATCAATAATTGACATGCTTGAAAATTTTACAATTGATGGAAGACGTATCAGAGATATTTGGTCTGAAGTTTCTTTTTGATTTTTAAGTTTTTATTCATGGTCAAAACAATTTTTTCTCAGCACTTTGAACACTTGGACCGTACATTTTTTGCCAACCACCCCGTTTTTATTAAAAAGCCGCCCTTTGGGGCGGCTTTTTCTCGTATTACGGAGTTTTCTTGCGGGCGCGGTAGAGCCCGATGGCAGAGGACAGGATGGCGACGCTCTCGTTAGCGATGCCGCCGATGGAAAAGACGAGGATATTATAGACGAGGATGAGTGAGCAGGTACCGATGACGCTGGCGCGCAAGAGGTTTTGCTTGCCGAGGGAGAGGAAATAGGTGTTGACGACGAGCGCGACGGTGATGAGCAAAGAGTGAGGTCCCTGCCACGAGAGGACGCAAAGGACGACGAGCGCCGCCGAGAAGAGGGTCGCGAGCGAGAGCGGGAGCAGGAGCGTGCGCGCTTTGCGCTTGCCCTCGAAAAAGTAGGCGACGTTGCGCACGATGCAAACGATATTGAGAAAGAAGCCGCTGTCCGCGCCGATAAGCATATAATGAAAGACGAAAAGCGCGGTGGACGCCGTTTGGAGCACAAGCAGCACGCGCGGCGTTTTGGCTTGGTAGGATAGGAAGGTGAGCAAGAGCCCCAAAATGCCAAGGGCTTGCCCGAAGATCTCAAGGGGAGTCATAGACGCATCCTCTTCTTGGCTTTTTTCTTGCTTTATTATAGCACGCCCGCCCGAAATGTCAAGGGGGGGCTTGACAAATCGAGGTCTTTCTTGGTAGAATGAAGAGGAAAACAGAAAAGAGGGGAAACGATGAAAAGCATTCTGACCGTAACGCTCAATCCTGCGTTTGATCTGCACCTGTCGCTGGACGCTTTTTTGCCCGAGCGGGAGAATTACGCGCACGCCGCGCGCACCGATGCGGGGGGCAAGGGCGTCAACATTTCGCGCGTTTTGACGGCGCTTGGCGTAGAAAACGAGGCGCTTTTGGCACTCGGCACCGAGAACGGTGCGCCCTTTGAGGCGGCGCTTCGGGCGGATGGCATTCGCTTCCATCCCTTTTATACCGAGGGGCGCATCCGTGAGAATATCACCCTGCATCCCACGGGCGCGCGCGAAACGCGCGTGAGCCTTGACACCTTTTCGCTCTCGGCGGACACCTTTGCGCGCATTGGCGACGCCCTTCTTGCGGCGGCGGGGTCGGACACCGCCATCGCGTTTGCGGGGCGCATTCCGCGCGGGGTAGAGAAGGGGGCGGTCGTCGCGCTTCTCGGGTCCTTGAAAAGGGCGGGCGCGGCGCTTTATCTTGACTGCAACTCCTTGGTGGCGGCGGATCTGAAAGCTATCCATCCTACCTTTATCAAGCCCAACGAGGAAGAGATCGTCGCACTGTACGGCGAGCCCATCGCGAGCGCCGAGGATGCCGCGCGCGCGGCACTTCGGATGGTGGCGGACGGCTACGCCGAGCGCGTGATGATCAGCCTTGGCGAAAGGGGTGCGGCGTTTGCGGACGCCTTTGGCGCCATAACGGTGCGCGTTCCCGCCGTTACCCCCGTTTCCACCATCGGCGCGGGGGACAGCACGGTCGCGGGAATGATCGCCGCCGCGCAAAAGGGACTTGCGCGGGAAGAGGCGCTTTGCTTTGCGTGTGCGTGCGGCACGGCGGCGTGCTTAACGGAAGGAACCGCTCCGCCCGACGCGCTGACGGTAGCGGAGATCCTTTCGCGGGTGACGGTAAAGAGATAAACAAAAAAGAGGAACGAGAGTTCCTCTTTTTTGTGATGAAATGATTGCTTCGCAATCTTGAAATGCGCTCCCTTTGGTCGCGCTTGAAATGACGCTAACGCGTCTTGAACTACACGCTTCGCGTGCATGAAAGGAACTGACTCCCTTTATGCCCGCAGGCATTTACTCCTTGCTCGCAACGCCGTTTGCACGGCGGCACTTCGTGCTTTGTTCCGCTTTGCGGAACGCTCGCGGAGCAATCGGCGCGTGGCTCGCTCGTGCAAGCACGGACTCGCTCACGCTTGATTATCACGAGTCCCGCAAGGGATTCATTTCATTGCGGAGTCGGCTCCGCGTACTCCGCAATATAGGGAAGCGTGCGGTAATATTCGGCGCAGTCAAGACCGTAGCCGATGACGAAGTGGTCGGGAATGGTGAAGAGTGAGTAGTCCGCCTTGAAATCGACCACGCGGCGCGAGGGCTTGTCGAGCAGCGTCACGACGCGGAGCGAAAGCGGATTTCTCGTCGATAAGAGCTTGACGATGTCCGAGAGCGTTCTGCCCGTGTCCACGATGTCCTCAATGATGACGACGTGATACCCGTCGAGCTTTTGCGAAAGGTCCATCGTAATATTGACCACGCCCGAGGAATCGGTTCCCTCGTAGTAGCTCTTGGCACACATAAAGCCGATCTCGGCAGGAACAGTGACGGCGCGGCAGATGTCTGCCAAAAAGACGAAGGAGCCCTTCAAGATCGAAACGAGCAGAATGGGTCTTCCGTCGTAGATGGCGTCGATGTATTTCGCCGCCTCCTTGATCTTCTCGTCGATCTCCTCCTTGGTGATCAGCACGCGCTTGATTTTTGCTTGATAGGTCTGGATGTCCATAATCGTCTCCTTGTAAAGAACTGTTTACATTTCGTCGGTTTTATTGCCTTTTTTGCGGAAAATATACTTGCGGAACAGAACGAGGCACAGCACGCCGAAGAGCCCCAAGAGAACAAAGAAATATGGGACGGGTGCGTCGGGGACGCGGGGCGCGATAAGCATAATGGGGAAGCCCAGCACGATGGCGGGGAAGTTCTGATATACGAGGTTGTCCGAGGCGGGGGTGCGGAAATCCTTGTCCACCTCGCGAAGAAGGATGATGCCCGTGCTCGCGGTACCCGTGAGCATACCGTACATCGCGAGAAACTGCTCCTCGGCGTAGTCGGGGAAGAGCCGTTTGGCGACGAAGCGGTTAAAGAGGTAGGTGACGGCGGTGCCGACGACGGCGAGGATGAGGATCACGCCCCAATAATTTTCGAGAATGTCAAGACGGATGGCGGCGATGCCCGCTACCACCATAATATCAAAAAAGAAGTTGCTCGCGCGGGTCATTAAGAAGTTGTTGGTGTATTTCTTTTTGACGATGCGCTTTTTGCGCAGAAAATTGAGCAGCACCTTGATGAGGGTCGCTACCAGAACGCCGAGCAGGAAGTTGAAGCCGAAGATGACCGACTTCATCCCGGGGAGCAGGGCGCCGAGTCCCAGCATCAGCCCGTAGGCACCGAGGTAGGCGACGAGGATGAGCGCGATCTGCACCGTCATTTTGTCGATGCTCTCCTGCATCGGGATCTCAAACGCGCTTTCCACGCGGTCGGTGTGCAGGGAGCCGTCGGTGCGCTGGGATCTCACGAGCTTTCCCGTGCGTTTCATAATAATTAAGTGGATAACGCCGCCCACGGACGCCGCAAGGAAGCCCAGCGCGGCGATGGTCAGACCGAAGTTTTTACCGCCCACGAAGCCGTTTTGCGTTTCGTAAATGGTGCCGTAGTTGAGCGCCTGTCCCGTGCCCTGACCAAAGCCGAAGGGAAGAAGGATGCCCGCCGAGGAAAAGAGCCCGGGGACGACGAGCGCCGCAAGGAGCGTTACGCCCAGACCCACGGAGGCTTGGAGTAGATAGGTTGCAACGGTGGTAACGCCCGTGTTGAGCGTTTCCTCTGCCCGCGCCTTCGTGAGCTTGCCGCCCGTGGTCTTGAACGCCGAGGCGATAAAGCCGAGCGCGAGTGCGTGGTAGGTGATGATCTCAAGCGTTGCCATTCCCTTGCCCGCAAAGGGCGCGCTGTCGAAAAGAAGCTCGCTCGTCACGGCGGTATAGATCGAGGAAATGATCAGCAAGAGAATGCCGCCAAGCACCGAGGTGGGGATGAGCGACTCCCGCAAGAAGGGAACGGCTTTTTTGATGACGTTGGCAACGAGAAGGCTGCCGAGCAGGACGCCGAACAGTAAGATCCAGCTCCATACCTCAAAGTCCCAGAAATTTGACATTGGCATCTCCTTTTTTAAGGTTTTTGTAGCGGTGATACAGATGCACGTACTTTAAGGCGTTAAAGGATCTGCCACCGACGATCTGTAAAATACCGTCCTCGGTATAAAGATCGAGCTTGTTTTTGCCCAGCACCGTGACGGCGCCGAGCGCGTCGAAGGGGTATTCCGACGCCTCGCCCCCGTGGGTGAGCAGGATGCCATCCCCGTACAGTGCGATCGTGGCGCGCGCGGCAAGGGGCTCCTTTTTCTTATAGGGAATGACGCGCAAGATTTTCACCTGCTCGGTGTAAAGCGGCTCGCGCGTGCTTGTAAAGTCGTGAGAATTGATAAAATCGCATTGAAAGTCGTACCACGCGCCGACGAAGCGGAAGGGAAAGTCCCCCGAAAGCTCCCGCGTGGGTAGGTAGGTGCTCCTTTTGCCGCAGTTCAGGCAGGAAATTTCGTTTTTCTTGCTCGCAAAGCGCGAGAGCCCGCATTCGGGGCAAACGTAGAGCGCGCGCTCAAGGTGCTCTGCAAGGGCGTGTCCTTTGAAGCGTGCCTCGGCGTTCCCTTCGTCCACGGACAGCTCGCGGCAGATCAGCTCGTAAAGCGCCGCATCCGAGAGCGACGCCATCTCCTCGACCGAAACGGTGCGGGAGACGCCCGCCGTCATCCTGCCGCGGCGCACCTTGTCCGCCCAGCGCGGATGCACGCCGTAGCCTCCCTCGATGCGGTAAAGCAAAAGCGGCAAGCGCATCTTGCGGCAAAGCGGCACGATCGCGGGGTTGATATACTCGGTCTTGCCGCTATACGTGCGGTTGCCCTCGGGTGCAATGGCGACGGTGCCGCCCTCGCGTGCCACACGCAGGCAGCTCATCACCGCCGAAACATCCGTCGTTTGCTTTTTGATGGGAATGGGGGCAACGAGGTAGCGGATGACCGAGGAGAGGAAGCCCATCGAAAACAGGTCCTCCGAGGCGAGGTAATAGACGGGCTCGCGGAAGGAAAGCCCCACGAAAAACTGGTCGAATGCCGTCTGGTGATTATATAGCACGAGGAAGGGACCCTTGCCATCCTTGTAGCGGCGGATCCTTACGCGGTACTTTAAGCGCGTATATACGCCAAGCGTCCACGCGAGCAGATGCCGCACGACGCGGTGGCGGAAGCGTAAATGCCCGCGCCGCCCCGATTTCTTTTTTGCCATCGTATCAATACCTCTCTATGGAAGTTGACGTGTCATCATTTAATTTTATTATAGTAAAAAAAGCGGGAGTTGTCAAGAAAAAATGAAAAAAGCAAGTGCAAAGCACTTGCTTTTTTGGGAATGCGCGTCTTGGGGGTGAAATTTCTTGCGCCACACTTTTTGGCGAAGTCTTCGCTACGGTGAAGGTGAAGTTGCGCAACGAACGCACTTCTTCGCATAGATCAGGGTGCTGCACAGTGAAGTTTGTGCTATCGCACAAGTGAAGTTAAGTTTGCCACTTCGCCGCAAGGCGAAACTTCACTCACGAAGGGAACTTCACTATCTTAGATAACTTCACTTGCCCGCAGGGCAAACTTAGTTGAGCACTCGCAGCGTGCTCAATCCCAATAGTCAAGCTCCGTATCGAGTCCCACGTCGGCGGCGTGGAAGGTGGGGTCCTTGCCCTCCTTGCGCTGGCGGCGGTAGTCCTTGATGGCGCGCAGCGCGTAGCGTCCGAGCAGGATGATAACGGGGATGTTGATGACGGTCATAAGACCCATCGCGATGTCCGCAACGTTCCAAAGGAGCCCTGCCGAGAGACCCGAGCCGAGCAGGATGAGTCCCGACGCGACGACGTAGTAGATGGAAAGGAACAGTCGCGAGGGAACCTTGCCGAAGATATGGTTCCACGCCTGATTGACGTAAAAGAGGTTGCCCACCAGCGTGGTAAAGGCAAAGAGCACCATTGCGGCGGTGATGAAGATGGGACCGAACTCTCCGAGCGTTGCCTCTATTGCCGCCTGCACGTAGGGGGCGCCCGAGAGTGCCTCGGTGGGCTCGACGCCCGAGAACATACACATAAACGCGGTGGCGGAGCAGACGAGAAGGGTGTCGATAAAGACGGAGAGCGTTTGCACGAGGCCCTGCTTGACGGGGTGCGAAACGTCCGCTGCGGCAGCGGCGTTGGGAGCGCTGCCCACGCCCGCCTCGTTGGAGAACAGACCGCGCTTGATGCCGTACATCACGCAAGAGCCGCCAAAGCCGCCGAAGATGGCGCGAAAATCAAACGCCTCGGTAAAGATGCGTCCGAACACGGAGGGCAGAGCGGTGATGTTGAGCGCGACGATGACGAGCGCCACGAGAATGTACGCGATGCCCATCACGGGAACGAGCACGCCCGTAACCTTCATAATGCGTCCGCCGCCGCCGAACAGGCAAATTCCCACGAGCAGGGCAACGACGCCGCCGATGATCCACGGCGTGACGGAGGGGTTATAAAACTCGTACGTCTCAAAGGTGGATTGCAGGTTATAGGACGCGAGCATATTGAAGCCCACGCCGTAGGTGAAGATGAGAAGCACCGAGAAGACGATGGCGAGCGGACGGCAACGCAGACCCTTCTCGATATAATACGCGGGACCGCCGTAGCTCGTGCCGTCGGGCGCGCGGCGCTTGAAGATCTGTCCGAGGGTGCTTTCGATGAGTGCGGAGGCGCCGCCGATGATGGCGATGATCCACATCCAGAACACCGAGCCGAAGCCGCCAAGACAAATGGCGGTGGAAACGCCGATGATGTTACCCGTTCCCACGCGCGAGGCGGTGGAGACCATCAGGGCGTGGAAGGAGGAAACGCCCTTCTTGTCCTTGGGGCGCTCCGTGACGGTGCGGATCTGCGCGGGAAGCATCGAGAGCTGAGCGCCCCTCGTGCGTACGGTGAAGTAAAGACCGCCCGCGATCAGAACGATGATGAGAATGTAGCTGTAAAGTGCGTTGTTGACGGCATCTAAGATCGTGTTAAGCATAAGCATCTCCTTTGGTGTCGTTTTTATCTGTTTTTATTATACAGCCTTTTTTTCTTTTTGTCAAGGGAAAAGAAACGCGCGCCGTACGGCGCGCGTAAGACCGCCCGCGAGATAAAAGCTGTCAGGCGTCCTTTTTTCTGCCGATGCGGGTGACGAGCTCCACGAGCTGTCCCGAAAGGACGACGGTAAGCAGGGAATAGAGAATGCGCGAGAGCGGGATATAAAGAAGCGAGAGGGAGAGGACGGTGAGGTCCGAGATGAGATAAAAAAGGCTGATGGGCAGGTGCGTGCGGTCGGAAAGCGCCATAGCAAGCGCGTCGTCCCCGCCCGGGGCACCGCCCGCGCGGACGGCAAGTCCGCAGCCGACGCCGACGAAGAGGGCGCCGAGCAGTGCCGCCCAAAGCGGATGCTGTGCGAGCGCGGGCCAAAGTCGGGGGGTGTATTCAAGAATGCCGTAGAACAGCGAAAAGCCGCCCGCCGAGATCGCGGAATACACGAGAAAATTTTTTCCGAGGCGGCGCCAGCCGAGAAAATAGAACAGGGCGTTGAGAAGAAAGCCCGACAAAGCGGGCGAGAGGGAAAAAAGGCGTTCCAGCAAAAGCGTAAGTCCTAGCACGCCGCCCTCGGTTACCGACGAGATGGCGTGGATCTCGTACAGCCCGAAGGCAAGGATGGCGCTCCCGAGGAGCGAGCAAAGAACGTTTTGCGCGCGGATGCCCGAAAAGAGCGAAGAAAGGAACTTTGGTTTCATTCGTTTTCGCCATCCTCCTCGGCGGTGCGGTAATAGCCCAAAACGCCGTCGTCAAAGTCCATCGTGCGAAGCGCGCGGGCGTTCTTTTGGGCGTCCGAGCAGTCGATGGGCGTGTCCCCCTCGCGGTATGCCGAGCGCATCACCCACGCCGTAGGGTCGGGAAAATGAAGCGCCGAGAGCGCACCACAGCCGCGAAAGGCGAGCCCCTCGACCGTGCGGACGCTTTCGGGCAGGACGACCGCCGTCAGCCCCGTACACCCCGCAAACGCCTCCGATTCGATCACGCGCACCCCCTCGCAAAGAGGCAGCGTGCCGAGCGCGGTGCAGTTTTCAAAAAGCCCCTCCGAGGCGCACGCGATGGGGGACATCTCGCAAAGGGCGGTGCAGCCCGAAAAGGCGCAGACGCCGAAATAGGTGTCCGCCGCGCACACAACGCGCGTAAGCGCAGTACAACCGCGAAAGGCGCTCGTGAGGACGGTGTGAACGCGCGCGGGGAGCGTCACCTCGCAAAGGCGCGTGCAGTCCTCAAACGCGTGCTCGTTTACGGTGGTGACGGGGACGCCGTCCACTTCGCTCGGCACCGTGACGCGCGTCGCGTCCTTGTCGCAACAGACGACGGTGAGCGAGTCTTCCGGGTCAAAGGAGAAGTCAAGCACCTCTTCGGTGTGGGCGAGGGTCAGGTTTTCGTATCGAATTTTTGTCATTTTTCTCTCCGTTTGCAAAGAAAGGTTTCCATTTTGCAGGTAAACGCGGGCGTTTTCTGCCTGCGGCGAGCATTATAACTCTTTTGCTATGCCGAGGCGGTGATAAATATGCACGGGGACGGCGCTCCAACCGTGGCAAAGGCTGCCCGCGTTTTCAAAATCGCTCTCGCCGCGTGCGGTTTCCCAAACGGTGCCGGGACCCTCGGCAAGCATCGGCAAGTACGCCGCGCGGATCTCGTCGAGTACAAACGCGCGATAGCGCGCCTCGCTCGTGTCGAGCAGGGCGGTATAGACGAGAATTTTCATTGATAGCGAGCAGGGGGAAAACTCGCCCGCGCAAATGCGCTCGCAAAGCGCGCGCTCGCTCTCTTCGTCGGGAAGAAGGTGGGCGGAAACGGCAAGCGCCGCGCCCAGCGCGGTAAAGACGTCCTCGTCCTCGTAAAGCGAAACGCGCCCGTCCGCTCTTACGAAGCACTGCGCGGCGCGGCGCAAAGCGTCCGCCTCTTTGTGGAAGGGGTCGCGCTTGCCGAGCGCAAGGCAGATATCGGCAAAGGCGTCAAGCGCCATCACGCATAAAGCGTTGATGACGGAATCCGCGCGCCGCACGGCGCCCTTTTCGTACGCGCCGTCAAGGTGCGCCGACCAGTCGTAAAAGTTCCACGCGCCCGGCGTGTCGAAGGTCGTGATGCGCCCCTTTTCGTCGTGGTTGCCCAAAAAGACGGAAAGCACGCTCACCATTTTCTTAAAATACTTGCGCGCAAGGCTTGCGTCCCCCGTGTGACCGAGGTACTCCCGCATCGCGATGATATAGTGCAGTGAAAACGAGGGGATGAAAAGCGGCGAGCCTGCGGGGTAGCAGATGGAAAGAAGCCCGTCCTCGCGCTTATCCTCACTGATGAGCGCAAGATTTGCGCGTGCATAAGCGGCGTTTCCGCCCTCAAAGGCGTCGTAGCCGCAAAGCATCTGGTTGCGGGAATCGAAGGCGTAGAGCGCCTGCTCGCGCCACGGGCAGTCCACGTAATGCTCCATCATACAAAGGCGCAGCGTGCGCACGCACCCCTCGTAAATGCGGCGCTCGTCCTCGCCCGTGACGGTGACGGGGACATCCCTGACGGGAATGACCTCGGGAAGCACGCCCGCGTAAAGGAGCGTGAAGGGCGCCTCGGAAAAGACCTCTATATAGCGGCACCCGATGCGTAGCATCCGCTCGGTAAACTCGTTTTTGCCTGCCGCGGCACGGTAGGTGAAAAAGAAGTGTCTGCCGCCCACTTCGCGGCGCACACCGCCGTCCGCAATATGCTCACCCCAGGCGACGGTGATGGTCTGCGCTTCGTCGGTCAAAAGCTCGATATGGGGAAATCCCACCACCTCGCCGCCGAGATCCACTAACACGTGACGGGGGGAGCGTACGGTTACCTCTGCCATGGGTACGGCGGGAAGAAGCTTGCCCTTCGGAACGGGGCGGGGAACGAAGCGGCAGTCCTTTTCCACCGTCACGGCGGGCGCGTAGGGCGCGCTCTCGTCTGCCGTCGCGTCGAAGGAGAAGGTAAAGCCGAGCTGAGGACTTACGAACACCTGCCGTCCGCTTGCGTAATGGGGAGCGGGGCGCGAGGGAACGCCCGCGCGGCTGGCAAGCACCTCGGCGCCGTTGGCGCGAAGCGAATAGAGGATGCCCGCCTCCTCCTTGCGGTAGCGCGAGGTATCTACGCCGCAATAGTACAAAAGAAGGGAAAGGGTGTTTTCGCCCTCGGTAAGACGGTCGGATAAGTCGATCTCGTCGTAGCTTTTATAGTGGGCAAAATCGCCGTACTGCCCCGACGAAACAAAGGCGCCGTTCACGAAAAGCGCGTAGTCCGAGTCGGCGGACAGATAAAGCCGCGCGCTTCCGCCCTCGTAAAAAAACGTTTCTTTAAATTCTGCGTAGCTGTCGGGACCCATCCCCGCGGGGGGAGAGATCCATTTTGCGTTCAAAAAAGGATTCATAGCGATCTCCTTATGATCATTACTAAAAGTATTGTACCACAACATACGGAGAAAAGCAAGTACCGCCGTGACGCGAAATGTGCAAAAATTGACGGGAAAAGCGCCCTCCCACGATATCGTGGGAACGGGCGCTTAAAAATTTTATATGGGAAGGCTCGCGGCGCGCTTCCGGAGTGCGCTCCCTTTCGGTCGCGCTTGAAACGAATGGATCCCTCATGCCCGTAGGCATTTACTCCTTGCTCGCAACGCCGTTTGCACGGCGGCACTTCGTGCTTTGTTCCGCTTTGCGGAACGCGCGCGGAGCAATCGGCGCGTGGCTCGCTCGTGCAAGCACGGACTCGCTCACGCTTGATTATCACGAAACCCGTAGGGATTCCTTTCATTGCGCGGCGTCCTTCGCGACACAGCGCTCACGCTTCCTCGTTGAGGTAGCGAAGCAGCTCCTCCTTGCTCATATCGGCGATGCCGAGATAGGCGAGGTCGTATTTGCTTTCAAAGAAGCTCTTTTTGTGCATCGCGCCCGCGAGGGTGATCATCGAGTCGATGATGGGGGTGGGGACGCCGTAGGCGACGCCCAGGTCGTGGTAGATCTTGCAGCCGATCGGCACGTCCTCCGTCATATAGCGATGGTGGATGGTGTTGGGACCCGTGTTGCCCTCGTTCGAGGGCTGGTCGAGCGGGAAGACCACGTTGTCGTTGCCCTCGTCGTCAAGTCCCATATACTCCTGCGTCAGCACGCTGCGGCGGGAGAAGAACATCTCGTATTTGTAGGTGGGACAGCCCACGCCGATCGCCTCGGCGAGCGCGATCTCCTCGTTGTAGAACTGATACTGCACCTCGCAAATAGAAGGGCAAAGACCGTGGGAGTACATCGAGTAGGTGGTCTTATCGTGACCGCAGAAGATGACGCCCCAGTTTTCCATCGTGGAAACGCCAAGCACCGTGGCGGGAACGTGGATGACGGGATTGACGTTGGCAAAATCCACGTCGAGCACCGTGTTTGCCTTGACGGGTCCGTCGCCCTTGGTGACCGCGTCAAGACAGGGCAGATAGTACGCCGACTCGATGAAGTCGTCCGTATCCTTCATAGGAAGCGCCGCGCCGCGCAGGGTGATGGCGCGGTATTTGACACCCACGTGGGGGAATTGGAACTTGCCGATGCTCTCAATGCGCGTGCCGTAGGGGGCGCTCGACCAGCCGCCGATGATGACGCGCTTGGTGCAGCCCATCTCGCGCATCAGACGGCGGAAGAGCAAGCAGGCAAAGTTATCGGTGAACACGTGGATGACCTGTCCGTCCTCAAGGTGGGGGATGAGCGCGCGGAACATTGCCTCGTGTCCCCAAGCGCCGCAGCCAAGCACGATGAGCCCCGCGCCGCGCACCGCCTCGGCGATGTCGCTCGTCACAAGGTCAAAGTGCGCGCGTCCCGAGCGCTCAAAGCAGTATTTGTTTCTCTGGATGCCGTCAAGCAGAATGCCCGTCTTCTCCACGTCGCGAAGCGAGGTGGCGGCGAAGGGCTCAAGGTCGAACAAGCGCACCTCGCGCCCCGCGAGCTTCATATCCGCCGCACAGGTCTTGCCTACCGCACCGCCGCCGAGGACGGCGATGGGCATATTTGCTAAATATTCCATTTTTCCCATTGTAAAAAACCTCCGTTTTTGCAAATTTATCTTTACAAACGAAGTATAACATGGTATAATTGATTTGTCAAATTGATTATTTTGAAGAAACAAATCATATTTCTTGATGGGAGAAGCAATGGATATTCAGGCGGTAAAAACCTTTTTGCGCGTGGTGCGGATGGGTGGCTTTACGGCGGCGGCACGCGAAATGAGCTACGCGCAATCCACGGTAACGATGCAGATCAAAAGTCTTGAGCGGGAGCTTGGCTATCCCTTGTTTGAGCGGGCGGGCAGAGGGTGCCGTTTAACGCCCGAGGGGAGCGCCTTTTTGCCCTGCGCGGAGCAGATCGCGGACGCCGTTGAGGCGGCGAAGACGGTGGGGGCGGATGCGCGCGCCTTGCGCGGATGCTTGCGCATCGGGGTGCTCGAATCGTTGCTTCTGTCGCGCGTTTTGCCCCTCCTTCCTCGCCTTTGCGAGGCGTTTCCCCTCGTAGAGCTTGACATCAAGATCGGGCAAACGACCGAGCTTTTGTCACGCCTGCGGCAGGGCGTGCTCGACCTTGCGTTCGTTTCGTGCGAGAGTGTTTCCGACGGCGCGCTTCGCACTTTGTATGAGAAAACGGAGTCGCTTGTGTTCGTGGCAAGCGCCGCGCACCCCTTGGCAAAGGCGCCGCGCGTTTCGCACGAGAGGCTTTTTTCCTACCCCTTTGCGGTCACCGAGCATAGCGGGTATTGCTACGGCGAGCTCAAGCGCATCGCCGCGCGCGGCGGCTTTGCTCTGCGCCAAAGCGTGACGGTGGATAGCATCGAAGCCATCCGCTCCCTTCTCTCTGACGGAAATACCCTCGCGTTTTTGCCCGAAATGTCCGTCGCGGGCGCCGCGGGGCTTTGTGCGCTCCCCGTTGAGGGTGAGCCCTCACGCTATCAAAGCCAGCTTCTTTGCCTCAAAGGCAAGCGCCTTTCCCCCGTGGTGACGGCGTTGCTGGGGCTCTTGGAAACGGAATAAAACGAAAACGAAAAAACGAGCGGCGCGACCCCATCCGAGGTCGCGCCACCCTTGAAAAAAGCAAACTTTTATTTACATTTTAGCAGTTTTTGCTCTGCATTCTCCGCCAAGGATACCGCCTCGGGGCGGTTTTTTATTTTACGGCTTCGACGAGTGCGCGGGCGCGTGCTTCGATGGCGGCAAGATCCCCGCGTGCGAGCGCGTCCTTATCCTCGGCGGAAATGCTCATACCCACCCCGAGGGCGCCCGCGTCGAGAAAGGTGCGGGCGTTGGCGAGTCCGACGCCCCCCACCGCGAGAAAGCGCAGGTGTGAGAGGGGGGCGCAAAGCGCCTTGACGTAGGGGGCGCCCAGCGAGCCGACGGGGAAGAGCTTGATAAAATCCGCACCCGCGCGGTGCGCGGCGGTCGCCTCACTGGGCGTGAGTGCGCCCGGGATGGAAACGAGCCCGCACCGACCGCTTTCTTTGATCACGTCCTCGTTGACGTCGGGCGAGATGATAAACCTTCCTCCCGCCTCTTTGGTCAAGCGCACCTGCTTTTCGGTGAGGACCGTACCCGCGCCGATGAGCATTCTGCCCTCAAATTGCTTTACGAGAGAGGCGATGGACGCGGCGGTTTCCTCGTCGGGCGTTTTGCCCGATGCGTCAAAGGTGCATTCCATCAGACGAATGCCTCCGCGATACAGCGCCTCTGCAAGCGCGGGAAGCTTATCTTTTGGGATGTTCCTTGCGATCATAATGATTTTTTCCTCGAGTATGCGGTCGATCGTGGTGTTCATTTTGTTGCCTCCGTAAATTTTTCTTGACTTACTTTTATTTTAATGCTATAATGGAGCAAATAAAAGGTAAAATATTGCCTATAGTTTTAGAAATATTGCTACGGAGGGGCTTATGATATTCAACGGATACGCCGAGGGGCGGGAGATGCTGGCGGGGGTGACGCTCGTGTCCTGCGGACACGTTTTTGCCAAACCCAACCGTGAGATCTGCCGACCGCAGGGCAGAGAGGACTGGCTGTTGTTTTACGTGGCAAAGGAAGAGGAAGTGTTTTTGCTTGACGAGGCTATCACGGCAAAGGCGGGTGCCTTCGTTTTGTTCGCGCCGGGAGAGCGCCAGCATCACGTATATAAAGGAAGCAAAACGGCAGAGTTTTACTACGTGCATTTTAAGGCGGATGCTCTGCCCTGTGCGCTTGGGCTTGCCACCTCGCACGTCTATCAGCTCACCGAAAAAAAGCAGTACGGAATGCTCTTTGAGGAAATGATCGAGGAGACCATACGGAAAAAGCCGCACTACGAAACGGTCGTGCTTTCGCAGCTCTTTCAACTTTTCGGGCTCCTTGCGCGCGGGATCGCGCAGGCGTCGGGCAGGGAAGAGGGAACGCTTCGCGGCGTGAAGAACGCGATTGGGCATATGAACAAGCATTTTGACAGCAATTTTTCCTTGCAGGATTACGCCGCGCTTTGCCATATGAGCAAATATCATTTTTTACGGGTCTTCCGCGAGGTGACGGGAACGACGCCGCTTGCGTATCGCATGGGCATACGCTTGGAGCACGCCAAGGAGCTGCTTTTGCAAGGGTATTTGTCCGTTTGCGAGATCAGCGAGATGCTGGGCTTCAGCTCTCCCGCGTATTTCAGCGACGTCTTTCGCCGCAGCGTGGGGGTGCCGCCCTCGGAATACGGAAAATGATCCGCACCGAACAAAAACCGCCTTGCGCGTACGCGCAAGGCGGTTTTCTCATAATTGGCAAATAGTATGCCGGAATGAAAAGCTTTGTTTACATTTTTGCGGGTTTTACCATATGTAAGCAGGGCAGAGGATCGTCACCGCCCGAAAAGCCGAGGTATTCTCTCGTGACGGCGAAGCCGCATTTTTCATAGGTGTGAATGGCGGCGGCGTTGTCGGCTACGACGTCGAGGTGGATCTCCTTATCGCCGTAGAGAGAAAGTAGATGCGCCATAAATGCAGCCCCGACGCCCCGTCCGCGATACGCTTCATCCACGCAGATGTTGATGAGGTTGTAGCCCGAAAGACCCGCGTTTTCCTCGGCGAGGGGTCCGAAATACCCCGCCACTACGCGCGCGACGCCCGCTTTGATGGCGTCGGGCAGGGTCAGTCCCTCGGAAAAGGCGAGCTTTTTGCCGCAGGGAACGACGCACGCGGCGCCCACGATCTTGCCGTCTGCAAGCGCGACGGAGAGGTGTTCAAGACTGTAAAAATTATCCTTTGCCGCAAGGCACGCCTCAATGAGGCGCACCCAGTCCCCGTCCTCGGGGTCGGGACACACGACGGGGTAGATATACGGGTCGGTCAGGTGCAGATATTTGGCGATGCGCGCCACGTCGTCGGTGGCGCACGCCTTGCGGAAGGTGCAGTCGTTTGCCATAGCGGACCTCTTTTGTTGTTTTCGCTTGGTTTAGAGCGCCGCTAAAATGGCGGCGAGAAATTCGTCGTATTCCTCAAATGCGGGCAGATCGGGGTAATCCTTCTTGATCTGCTCGGTCGAGCGGAAGAGGAAGCCCGCCTTGCTTGCGAGGATCATACCGAGGTCGTTATAGCTGTCGCCTGCCGCGATCGTTTCAAAGCCCACGGATTGGAGCGCCTTGACGGTGGAGAGCTTGGACTTCTCCACGCGCATACGGAAGCCCGTGATCTCGCCGTCCTCGGCGACCTCGAGGGTGTTGCAGAAGATGGTGGGATAGCCCAGCTTTGCCATTAAGGGCGCGGCGAACTGGGTGAAGGTGTCGCTGATGATGATGACCTGGGTCTTTGCGCGCAGCGCGTCGAGGAATTCCTTGGCGCCCGGCATCGGGTCGATCTTGGCGATGGTCGCTTGGATCTCTTTTAACCCCAGCCCGTGCTCCTTGAGGATGGCGAGGCGGTAGCGCATCAGCTTGTCGTAATCGGGCTCGTCGCGCGTGGTGCGCTTTAATTCGGGAATGCCCGAAGCCTCTGCGAAGGCGATCCAGATCTCGGGCACGAGAACGCCTTCAAGGTCAAGACATACGATGTTTAAGTTGCTCATTTTTAAGGTTCCTTTATTTATAAATTTTTTAGTCAAGCATACCGTAATATCGGCAAAATTCGACACCGAGGCGCGCGCCAAGGTCCTCGCGGATCTCGCGCTCGTACGCCTCGAAGAGCGAGTCCCACCCCACGGTGTAGGGCTCGTCGCTCATAAAGCTCGTTTCGTAGGACGCGCCCACGGCGGCGGGGAAGATCTCGTATACCTCGCCCTCGTAGACGAGCTCGATCTTGGCGAGCTTGACGGGGTACACCTCGCGGTAGGTCTTTTTATATGCCGCGATCTTTTCCTCCCACGCGCACAAAAACGCCGAGAGTGCGGGGGGAAGGACGGGGTCGCGTGCATCGAAAACGGGAATTTTTTTAAAGAATTTATACCACGCGGTGCGCCCCGTTTGGTCGCTCGTCCAGCGCGTGTATTCGCCCGCGTTTTCGGGCGCTTCGTAAAGAACGTTCATTGCCCCTCTTACGCGCGCCACGCGCCGTCACCGCAGCCGTTCCAAAAGTATTCAAGAAGGCGTGCCGCGGAGTAGCCCATTTCCGAATAGACGGTTTCGTAAATGCATTTGAGCTCTTTGAGTCCCCACTTGTCATAGACCTTGTCCCCAAGCTCGTGGAGCATTTCCTTGACGTCGGAGGTTTCCCAGACCTCGTATTCGCCGCCCGCGTAGCTTTCGATATGACGGAGTGCTTCGAGCACGATGTCCTCGATCTCGCACCAGTCGTCCTCTGCAAGCGCCTCGTCAACACCCGTGGAAAGTTCGTAAAGAGTTCTCATAGAAAATTCTCCTTTTCTCGCGGCTTTGCCGCTTTTTTTCAGTATAGCACAAGAAAACGAAAAATGCAAGAGCCTGCGCGCGTTCTTTGTCGCGCAAAAGCAAAAAAAGGAACGCCCTCGGCGTTCCTTTTTCCGTTTGTTGCTTTGGTTGCTTCGGTACGGCGGGGTCAGAGCGACACCCAGCGTTTTTCCTTGGCAGAGAGCAAAAGCGCGTCGAGCACGCGCTGTCCGTCGGCGCCGTCCGCGAGCGTGGGGAAGAGCGCGTCGCGCTTGCCGAGCAGGTAGTCGGTGAAGGCGCGCTCTTGTGCAAGATAAAACGCCTCGGGAACGGGACGTGTTTCGGCGGTGAGCTTATCCACCGCACCCTCGCCTATGCAAACGGTGAGCGTTTCGGGGCGATCGAGGTCGAAGGAGATGGAGCCGCGCGTGCCGTAAACGTCGTAGCGGATGGTGTTTTTAAAGCCCGCCGCCGCGCGCGTGATATGGAAGGAGCCCTGCGCGCCGCACGCAAAGGTGGCGAGGAAGGTGCAGATATCCTCCGTTTCGACGGGACCGACATCGTCGCCCGCAAGCGTCGGGCGCTCCGTGACGACGATGCCGCGCGTGGCGACCACCTCGGTAACGTTGCCCGCAAGGAGCTGTGCCATATCGATCAGATGCACACCGAGGTCGCCGATGACGCCCGACCCCGCGTACTTTTCAACGAAGCGCCATTCAAGGCGTCTGCCCTCCCAAAGCGCGCTGTCCTTGAGGTAGGCGACGTTCAGTCCCACGATCTTGCCGAGCGCGCCGCTTTCCACGAGGTGCTTGGCGTAGCGCACGGCGGGCATAAAGCGGTAGGAAAAGCAGGTCATTCCCGTGATACCCGCCTCTTTTGCCGCCGCAGTGATGCGGGATGCCTCGTCAAAGGAGAGCGCGATGGGCTTTTCCAAATTGATGGGCTTGCCTGCGCAGAGCGCGGCGATGGCGATGGGCGCGTGCAGGTGGTTGGGGGTGCAGATCTCCACCGCCTCGACCTCGCCGTCCGCGATCAGGTCGCGATAATCCCGATAGCATTTTTCGGCGGGCAGGTGCAAAAGCGCGTTTTTTTCCTCGATGCGCGCCGCATCGACGTCGCAAATAGCGACGATTTTGGCGTCGGGGCAGGCAAGCAGCTCACGCACGTGCTTGTTTGCGATGCCGCCCAGTCCTACGATGCCGATCTTTACCTGTTTCATTCGGTTTTCTCCTTTCGCTTGCTTTCTTTACGGATGAAATTCGTCCGAGTGGTCCGCCATTGCCACCTTTTCAAGCGGGGTGGGGAAGTGTCCGAGCGTGGGGTGAGGACCGCCCGACGGCTGCGCCCACACGACGGCGTTATACAGCACCCGGCGGATATCCTCGCGGTAGTAAATGGGGTACGCCTCGTGACCCGGGCGGAAATAGAACACCTTGCCAAGACCGCGCCGCCAGCAGCAGCCGCTGCGGAACACCTCGCCGCCCGAGAACCAGCTCACGAGCACGAGCTCGTCGGGGGTGGGGATCTCAAAGCGCTCGCCGTAGGTCTCCTCGGCGGGAAGCTCCAAATACTCGGGAAGCCCCTTGGCAATGGGGTGCGCGGGCTCGATGACCCAAAGGCGCTCCTTTTCGTCGTTCTCGCGCCACTTGGAGCGGCAGACGGTACCCATCAGGCGCACGAAGGGCTTGCAAAGATGCGCGGAGTGAAGCACGATAAAGCCCATCCCGTCCAGCACGCGGCGCCAAACGCGCTCTGCGATCTCGTCGGGGACCTCGTGATGGCGGCAATGCCCCCACCAGATCAGCACGTCCGTTTCGGCAAGCACCGCTTCGGTGAGTCCGCATTCGGGGTCCTCCTGCGTTGCCGTGCGCACGCAAACGTCCCCGTGGGCGGCAAGCCCCTCGGCGATGGCGGTGTGGATGCCGTCGGGGTAAACGGCTTTGATCTTTTCCTCGGTCCTCTCGTGTAAAAATTCATTCCATACGGTTACGCGGATCATATCTGATATCCTCCGATCGGTTTTTGGTTGCGGGCGCATTTCCCCGCTATTCCGAGTATAACAAAAAAAGCCCGCTCCGACAAGGGACGGAGCGGTACAAAACTTTCACTTTTCGATACTTTTTTGCGAGGCGGGCGGTTGCCCGCATTTGCGGTTAAGAAAGAAGCGTCTTGCGATACGCCGAGGGTGAGAGCCCCACCTCGCGCTTGAAGGCGCGGCAAAAATAAGAGGGCGACTCAAAGCCCAAGCGCTCGGAGATCTCCTCTACCCCGAGAGCGGTGTGCGCCAGCATTTCCTTGGCGCGCCCAATGCGGCGCGCGGTGCGGTATGCGGAGGGCGAAACCCCAAAGCAAGCGCGGAAAACACGGCGAAAGTAGGCGGGCGAAACGGGACAAAGCGCGGCAACCTCGTCAAGAGAGAGCGCCTGCTCGCCGTCCGTTTGCAGATAGCGGATGCCTTTTTCGATACACGCCGCCCCGCGACGGCGGATGCCGTGGAGCGTTTCGTTCTCCGCGAGCAGAGATAATAGCGTAAAATAGCGGGAGCGCAGAGAAAAATAGGAGCGCTCGGGGCGTTCAAACTCGTCCGCAAGCAAGAACAAAAGCTCGGTCACGCGGTGGTCGGAAAGGTCCTTGATGAGCGTCGTGATGCCGTCGTACAGCACCGTCTCTTCGCCGTCGGCGGCAAGACAAAGCTCTAAAAGCAAGGTGGTGAGCTCGCCCGTGCAGTCCGAAAAGCGGAGCGTGTAACGGCTCCCCTCGGGGATATATACGAGGTCGCCGCGCGCGGCGCAATGACGCGTCCCATCGGGGGAAAGGAATTCTCCGCTCCCGCCGACAAACCACAAAAACGCGCTTTGCTTGCGCGGTGCATCCATAAAAAAGACTTGTCCCACCTCCCAGTGCTGGCGCATCACGAAAAGCCGATCGATCGTTACGTCTGCGCGTGTCGAGAGGGACAAAGGAGAGATCGTTTTCATAAGTATCCTTCTTTTGGGCGCCGACCAAGCCGACGCCGATGACTTGATAACGGGGGAAAGCGAGATGCCCGTTTACCGCAAGCCCTCGTCAAGGCGCGCGACGACGGCGGCGATGGCGTGCTCGTCGCAGGACACCGTTTCAAAGCGCGCGGCGGCTTTTGCCGCGGGCGTGGCGTTCTTGACGGCGAAGCTGAGACCCGCCGCGCGGAGCATCGACACGTCGTTGTCGTAGTCGCCCACGGCGACCACCCGCGTAAGCGGGACGTCTAACATGCTTGCGATGCGTTCGGCTACGGCGCCCTTGCAAACGCCTTTGGGCAGGATTTCGTAAAACGTTTGCTCCGAGCGCACGAAGTCAAAGCGGGGAGAAAGCGGGTGACGGGCGAGAAAATCCGCGAGCGCGCGCAGCATGGCGTCCTCGGGATGCACGAAGATCACCTTTAATGTGGGCTCTTCGATCTCCTCGGCGCGGCGCAGGGTATTCGGGAGCCCCGTAAGGCGGCGGAACGCCACTTGCGCCTCGTTATCATTTTCAAAGTAGATGTTTTTTTCGGTATTGGCTTGTAAACTCACCGTGGGAAACGCCTTGCGCACGGCGGCAAGAATTTCGAGAAAGGCGGGGTCGAGCTTGGCGCTCCAAAGATATTTTTCCTTCTCGGCATCGTAGATGCCGCCCCCGTTTAGACACCCGTAGGGCGCGTTGGGGCGCACGGCGGCGACGATGCTCCCCGCCGTCTGCGGCGGTCTGCCCGTGACGACGGTGAAGCGCCCGCCCTCGCTTTTAAAATACTCGATGGCGTCGAGGTTTTCTTTCGAAATGCTTCGGTCGCTCCCAAGCAGCGTGCCGTCAAGGTCGGTGCAAAAAAGCAGTCCTTCAAATTTTTTCATTTGCGTCCCTTACCTCGTCGTTCTTTTCTTTTCAGCCGCCGCCGCAAAAAGCGCGGCGAGGGGCTCGTTCCCGCCCGCTTTTGCCATCCGCTCCAACGAAAGAAGCGCACGGCGCGAGGGGTTTGCCCTCTCGACGATCCGTGTCGCGCGCTCGGCGTCCAGCGCGAGGATCTCCTTTTCGAGTTTTTCGCTGTTACGAAGGATAAAAGCCAGATAATCGGCGGCGACGGTGCCACAGTACAGTGCGGGGTGCAGTAAAAATCCGCGCGCAAGCGAGAAGGGATGGGCAAGCTCGGGGAGCTTGACGTCCTCGATCTTCTTGGGGTAGGCGATGGCGGGAACGACGAAGCATTCGTTGCCGTTGTAGCAGTCGTAGTCGTCGTTGTCCGTGACGTGGACGTAATAGCTGAACACCTCTTGTCCCATCTCGTCTAAACTCTTTGGCAGGACGATCCATTCAAGCTCGCGGCACTCGCGGAACGCCTCGTGCCAGATGCGCTTGACCCCCTCCGCGATCGTGACGCGCTTTAAGGCGTAGCAGCCCGAAAAGGTGTAGCGCCCGATGCTCTCGGGTCCCGACGGAATGACGATCTCTTCAAGAGAGATGCATCGCGAAAAGGCGCATTCGTCGATATAGCGCAGCCCCTCGGGAAGGGAAACGTGCCGCAGGGCGGTACACCCCGAGAAGGCGTTACCAAGAAAGGTGACGGTGTCGGGAATTTCGATTTGGGTGAGCGCGTTACAGTTCTCAAATGCAAAGGAGCCGATGGTGGTCAGCCCGCGCGAGAGGGTGACGCGCGCAAGCGACTTGCACCCGTCAAACGCGCGGCTTTCGATGCGCGTAACGCTTGCGGGGACGTCGATTTCTTCCAGTGCGGTACAGCCCTTGAAGGCGCCCGTATTGATCTTCGTGACGCCCTTGGGGATCGCGACGCGCTTTACGTGCGTGTTGCGCACGAAGGCTTCTTCTCCGATCTCCTTGACCCCCTCGGGGATGACGACGTGCTCGTCGCACCCGTCTGCGTCAAGAAGGACGCCTTTTTTGATGGTAAACTCCATTATGATTTTTCTTCTTTCTTCGAGGATTTCTTTTTGTGTGCGACGGTGACGCCTATGCCCGCGCCCGCGAGGGCGACGGCGCCGCCTGCCGCGCCGAGGATGGCACCGATGGGGGCGCCCCCGTCGGGCTCGGGATCGCTGTTTCCGCCGCCCGAGGCGGTTAACTCGCTTTGTAAAGCCGAAAGACGCGCGCTCAGCGCATCCACGCCGCTTTGCGTGACGGGACCCGTGCGCGGGAACGCCGCCGCTTCGGAAAGGAGTGCCGCGACGGCGGATTTCTGCTCGTCCGTGGCGCCCGAAAGGTCACACGCCGAGAGCGCGGCGTGGGCGGCGTCAAGCGCGGTAAAGTCGATGCCCGTAGGGTTGAGTGCGCGGATCCTATCCATTAAGAATACCGCCGCCACGGTAATGGCGTTTTGCGGCATATCCGCGTCGCGCAGAGCTGCGGAGCCGCGGTAAAATTCCTCTGCCGCCGCCCAGCTTTCGGGAGAATAATGTGCCGCCGTCAGCGATTCAAAGAGGGTAAGTGCCGCGATTAACTCCGTGCGGTCGGGCTCGTGCAGGATCTGCACCGTTGCGCGCAGTGCGAGGTTGTTGGGGTTCGCAAGGGGGGCGTCGCTCGGAATGACGGGGTAGCCCTTGACGGTGTATGCGCCGCCGTCCCCGGTGTCGATGCCGTCAAGCTCCCACGCAAGCGGATATTCGAGGGTGGTTCCCGCGCCGTCCGTGACGGGGGCAGAGGCGGGAAGCAGCGCTAAAATCTCGGCGTGCGTCGTGTTCTTCTTTACGGTGACCGTGGGAAGAGGACTTGTAATTTTGGTTACGGCACTCTGGATGGCGGTCGCACCGTGTGCAAGCGGCGCATAGGCGGCGCGCGTTACCGTGACGAGGGCGCGCCCCTCGGTATAGACGCCGACGTAGCCGTCGAGCGCAAAGTCGTCGGACGTTCCTTCGTAAAGAAGCTGTCCGTTGCCCTCTACGCGCAGGTAGTTGCCCGTATGGATGACGGCGAGCGTGAAGTCTGCCGACACGTCTGTTGCGACGCCCGTGCCGTCAAGCGAGAGCCATCTGCCGTTCCGCGCGACCGTGAGCATTCCGCGCTTGGTTAAACAAACGGAAAGCACCTCGCCCGCCGTTTCTGCGGAGCGGACGGTGATGCCCGCCATCGCGTTTATGGGGGAGCCCTCCGCAAAGCGAAGCGTGCTTTCCATATACACGCCCCGATAGACGCGCGACGCGTCCACGTAATAATTCGATACGGCGCTCGTTACGCTTGTAAGGGAAAGCTGATCGCCCGTCACCGTCCACGCGCCGCGGGAGGCGGTCGTATCGGCACGGTACAGATCCGTTCCTTGGAACGAGCCTGCGGGAATGGCGTTGATGATATAAGTTTCCGTGCAAACGGGGCTGATAGCGTTGCCCTTTACGCTCACGGCGCGGAGCGTGTGATAAGCGATCTCGCCCGCCTTGCCGAGCGTGATGGGCGCGGTGTAGCGCGTTGCATTTTTGGTGGGATAGGTACCGTCCAGCGTGTAATAGATCTCCGTTCCCTCTGCCGCCTCAATGCCCACCATGATGGGTGCGGTATAGGAGCCGCCCACGGTATCAAAGGTGGGTGCGGTGACGGTGACGGTCTCGCTCACGTTGCCCGAGATGCGGTAGAGCTTGCCCTCGCCAATGGCGAAATCGGCGGTCAGCGTGCCGCCCGAAATATCCACGGGGACGTATTCGCCCGTGTGGGGATCGAGATATTCAAGTCCCGTCACGCCCGAGGACAGATCCACGAGAAAGGACTGCGTTTTGCCTGCGTCGAGGGACTTGTTGAAGAGCATCACGTGCGGGGCGCCGCCGTCCTTTGCTTCCATATAGCTGATGACGAATTGTGTGCGGTCGGTGGGTGCGATAAAGTAGCCTGCGGGCAGATATTCGACCCCCGCGATCGCCTCGTCGGTGTGATACGCGTGGACGGTGTCAAGGTTCATTAAGGCGTGTGAAAGACCGCGCACCTCCCAGTTGAGCTCGCCCCACGCATCGAAAAGCGCTTGGTCGTGGATCTCGCCGTCGCGGTAGATGAGACTTTCGGAAAAGCCCTCTCCCTCCTCGTCCGAGGAGCCGGGGCAGACGAGGCAGAACCAGGAGAGTGCCTTGAAGCCGTAGGCGAGATAGGCGTAAACGTTCCAGCGCATCTCGTCAATGTTCGGCATACGCATTCCCATCCAACGGGTCGATTGCGGGAAGGCGTGCGTTTTAAGCTTGCCGTTTTCGTATGCAACGGAGCGAATGATCTCCATATCCGCAAAGATGCCGAGGTTGTCGCCCGATTCCTTGAAGGGGTAAAAGTCGTGGGAAAGATATTCAATGTTTTCCGCGCCCGAGAGCGAAACGTAGCGCTCTACGTGCTCGCGGTAGGTGCCGCCAAGGCGCACCTCCCCCGCGTAGCTGGGGTAAAGATTCGTCCAGGGATAGCGCGTTGCGTCTGCCGCATGGTAGGCGCGCGTTACGTTCCCGATCTCGGGAAGCGCCTCGCCCGTGGGCTCGTCGGCAACGTAGTAGCCGATGCAGTGCGCGAGGTCCTTCGCGACGGCAGCGCCGGGCGCGACGGAGGAAACGTCGCGCGAGCCGTTCATTAAGTACACCATATTGCGCTTGGCGTACTGCGCTTCCACGTTTTCCCAGTGCGCCGCGTCAAAGGTCAAGGGCGCGCCGAAGGAGGCGGGAAAGATATTAAAATTGATGCCCGATGCCGCCATTTGGTCGAGCTGTTTCTCGTAGCTGTCCTTTCCAAAGGAATAAAAGGACACCCAAGAGCCGATGAGCAGATCGTCCGTCGTGACGTCGTCCTTCTTCAAATGCTCGCGGTACGCCGCCCGCTTTGCTTCGTAATCAGCTTCGGCGGCGCGCTCGCGCGCGAGTGCGGCAAAGGGAAATACGGAAACGATGGACATAAGCAACCCTCCTAAAAGAAGAAGAGAAAGTGCTCGCGTGAAACGTGTTTTGTGCTTGATCATCGGGGCGTCCTCCGCGTGCGTATAGAATAGCCCTTCGCCGTAACGACGGGCTTACGCCTTCATTATATCGCAATTTCACCTGCTTGTCAAGGATTTCTTTGTTCGCAAAACCACAATATTGCTAACCAAAGGTTTGCAAAACGCAGAAATTGCTTCCCGTGAAAACAAAAAAGAACCCACGCCGAAGCGTGGGTTCCTTGTAAGCGGAAATTACGGATTGGTCTCGTTTGCAACAGCCTTCGTCTCGATGTGGAAGGAGCCCGAGATGGTCTCGGTAGGCGTCTTAAGCAGCTTAACGGTCACGGTGTAGGTGTCCGAGCCGCCTGCAGCGATTTCGCGCGCCTGACCGTTCCAGTCGCTCGTAACATCGAAGTAGTCGGGCAGCGTGTTGCCTGCGGTTGCGTGGAGCGAGGGCGTGATGGTAGCGTCAAGGTCGCTCGTGTTCACGATGGTGAAGGTGAAGGTTGCAACGTCGTCCTTTTCAGCGAGGGTGTTGATGGTGAAGGATGCCTTATCGGGGTTGTCGCCGTTGACGGAAGCGGTGTTGCCCGTCTCGTTTGCGGTAGCAACGGAGAAGTAAACCTTCTCATCAAATGCCTTCTCTGCAGCGGCAACGCTGACGTCTGCAGTACCGTTGATGTCCAGCGTATCGGTCAGCGCAGCATAACCTACGCTCATAACAAGCGCGGAAACAACGAGGAAGAGGGCAACGATTGTCTTTCTGTTTTTCATAATGTGTATTCCTTTCTAAAAAAAGTACGATTTTATATGAACAAAGGCACTGCCTTGACCATATCAACACGGGGAAAGTCTAGTCTGTACCTCATTATAACACGGTGTTTTCAAAAAAGTCAAGGGGTTTTTTCAAAAAAAATGAAAAAAATTGGAAATAGGGTAACTCCGCTTCGCTCTATGACGCCCGCGCCCCATCACGCCGATGGCGTGTATATCATCCGCAACTTGTTGCGGCATATCATCAATGCGAAGCATTGGATATCATCAAGCCGCAGGCTTGCATAGCACCAAGGCGAAAGCCTTGCATATCATAGGGTTTCCGACTTTCGCCTATGGCGAAATCGGCGGAGCGCGCCTTGCCGCCGCCTCGCGAGCGGCGGTCGCTCTGCGGCGCGATCTCGAACCCCGTGCTTTGCGGCAAAGCCGCAAGCACTGTGGTGAGAATCCTCCATTCCCCAGCCAGCGCAAAGAAAAAGGACACCCGAAGGTGTCCTTTGCGCTGCGAAAGAGCAACCAAAAGGTGCGTAAAGTGGGGTAAGAACGACCAAAAGTACACCACTCCTGTCGCGCTTATAATACCTGCGCCAGCGCCATTGCCACTTCGCTTCTTATGCTGTCGTTTTTGTATGCGTACCAAATGAGATGGTCGAGCTGGTGATTATTGAGTACCGCTACCTTGTCGCGTACAGCGCTGAATATCGTGTAAAACTCAATGTAGCTCAACTCCTCAAAATTCTTGCCTTGCCACAGCGCTCTGTCTATTTTGTAATACGCAAGGTAGTATGGCAGAATCGCGCGTACTACCGAATCGTTGATGGTGTACGCACAACCACCGTAAAGCCACTCATTGAGATACCGGCATAGCTTGCTTGCCAGACTCTTGTCCTTCCTGCTGCCGTTTTGAACGAGGTGTTGGAGTATCGCATCTACCAAATACTTGTCTCCTGCTTCAATGCGACCGAGAAAATTATTCTTCGGATCGGCGCAATATGCCGCCATGCACTCCATTGTTTTCTTGGATGTGCGCGTGGAGTTTTCCGTTGCAACGCGGTTGATGATATCGTAATACGCTTTCGCGGAATAATCGCCTGCGTTAAAATATCCCTCCATTATGGCTTTGCCTTTTGACTGATATGCGGGATCTACTGCGATGCATGCCTCTACAATATCGGAATTCTCCTTCGTTAGCTGCACCATTAAGTATTCGTCTTTCGTTAAACCAAGAAGGTTATCTGGCACCATCAACAGCAATTCGTCTTCGTATGTAGTCGGTACCGCGCGTTTCTTTATTCTTGCTACCGCTGCCGTCTGCCTGCTGGGGCTGACCGTAACATCGCCCTTCGTAAACTCAACCCATTGCTCCTGCAAGCTGATTCCCGTTACGCGGTATCCTGCGTTTAACCAGCTGCGTTGAAATGATGTACTATTCTGTGTGGTGCAGTTTGCCCATGACGGTCTGTCTCTGTATGCTGACGGCGGTATCGTAATGATTTCGTTTAATTCTTCGAAAGTGAGCTTTATTGCATCTTTGCCACATTGCTGCAACCAGTCGGTGAGCGCTGCGTATTTATTATTTGCTGCCATGCGCTGTGCCTCCTTATTCGTCTATTTGTATGCTATTATAGCATAATTTGGTGTTAATTTCAAGTTACTTGGACTGTTTACAGGATATTTGCGCCAATACTCGTACCATTTCTGCCGATTTGGTTTGAAATAATTGTTTCGTGATTAGCTTTTAGATATTTAACAAGATTTATAATGTCAACGGAAAAATCCCTTTGAGAAGGGGTGAGAGAAAAAATGTTGCTATTTTTTTAACGGTTATTGACTTTTTTTGCCGAATGTGGTATCATTTTATCAATGAGTAATAAATTAGGAGGAATATTTATGAAACGGTCCGTAAAATCTTCAAAATTATTTTCCCTTGCTTTAGCACTCTGCTTGGTGCTTCCACTCATGCTCACATGCTTCTTTTCTGTGTCGGCGGCAGAGGATCCCGAGATCGTGTGGGGCGCATCTGCCGATGCGCTTACGGGCGGCGGTACTTTGTACCAAGCCACAATCGCCGCATACGACGGTACGGCTTCTTATTTCCGCTTGCAAAAGGACATCACTCTTGACTCGGCAATGGAGCCGTGGATACTTGAAAACGTGATCACGATCGACCTTGGCGGTCACACGCTCTCAATGAAAAACGGCTTTGGCATCATCGGTGGCGGCTTGATCTTGGAGGATAGCGCAGGCGGCGGAGAGCTTATTGCTTCTGACGGCGCGGCAATCTTCGTTTCCACCTTTGACACCCAGTTTTCCACCGTCACGATCAAAGGCGGTACTCTTAAAGGGAAGCAGGCGATCAGTGCGTACAGCCCTTGTGAGCTCCGTCTTGAAGGCGGTACGCTTAGCGGATCACAGTATGGCGACGTGTATATTTCAGACGAGGATGCAAAGGTGATCGTCACGGGCAGCACGTTCACGTCCTCCGTTGCGGCGTTCGCTTACGGTAAGGGTGGCGTGATCGATCTCTCGAATGCAACGGGTGATGATTATTCCATAAACGTGACCGGTACCATGATGGTATCGGAGATGGCGACCGATAAGGTAATCCTCCCCGAAGGCTTCTCACTGCTTGACGATGGCGGTGAAAAGATCACCGCCGCCACCGTTGCGGCAGGTAAGGTTATCACCGCAAAGCAAGATGCTCCCGCAGGCGGACCGAATACAGGTAACACCGGCAATGGAGGCAGCACGGGAAACGGCGGTAGCGAAGGAAATCCACCCGCCAACAATACTCCCGGCAATGCAGGCAACGAAGGCTCCGCTGACAAAAATAACTCCGGTACGATAGGGATTATAATCGTTATCGTTATCGTTGTTTTGCTGGCCGGCGCAGGCATCTTTTTCTTGGTTCTCAAAAAAAGA